>CADAKX010000001.1 GCA_902788605.1 uncultured Prevotellaceae bacterium
CGCTACTGACTTAGTGAACAGGAAGATGATTCGCAACAATGCCCTCCTGCTTTCTGCCGCAGCTCAGTTTAACGACCCTACTGCGGTTCAGATTATCAATTGGCTCGGGGAAACAACCATCCTTACATGCTCTGACGAAGAAAGGATGTGGAATATGGCCGTAAACCATCTTGATGATATAGAGATGCGGTCAAGAATCGTGGAATTTTCCAAGTTTGCCGACCTTGGTATTGAGGATATAGAGAAAAGTGACAATCATATCCTTAGCCGACATCTGCAGTATGACACAAATGGAGCGGCAAAAGGTGAAACCAGCTTCCCATTCCTAAGCATGGAATCAGAAGGAACCATCAAGTATTTCTCTATGGCTTACCCTATCATCAAGGCTCTTGACAACGGATCGAGACTTGTCATTGATGAGTTCGACTCCAAACTGCATCCGGTTCTGACAAATCGGATTATCGTTTATTCCGTCGTGATCAAATCTGGTTCACCCAGAAAAATCGATTTGGAGCCACCTCACTCTATTCTTTGTCAGACTATAAAGTCAGGAGTGATGCTCCTTTCGAAAAGGATTATCTCAGTGGTAAATATGGAGCCACACCCATTATCGGTAATCTGGAGTCAGTATTAAGGAGGGCAGAGTGATAGTTGAACAACTCCTACAGTTCATAGAGTAAAGATGAACCTACAGTTTTCTGCATAGCCATCATTCCTGGTATCAACCATCGATTAAGTTTCACCCAGAATCGTACAATACTTATTCGGGATTGTTCTGGGACGCAGGGTTTCCTTGTTTCTATAGTATTTGATAATTGTTATTCTGTTGCTCATTTTTATATGGTTTTTGGTAATTGATTACAAAGGTCAATACTTTTAGAAATGTTATCCAAATATTTCCACTTAATATTTTTCCAAAAATTAGTCTAAGCCATCACACTCTATGCTAATATTCTGATTTACATGAAGTTAGGTTGTGATGGCATCCTTATTATGCCATCACGTAGCCATCACAATTTATTGTTCTTTACATCATAATTGCTGTTGCGCCGATTTCTATCTCACTTATTTCAAAGTAGTATCACGCACTGGAACTCTCAGTACCATGAGGTGGAACTATCAGTTCCGCCAATGGGAACTGTTAGTTCCACTTATATACGCTGTTGTGAAACATGCTTTATATCAGTCTGTTATGTCAATTTTTTCTAGATTATATTCAGTTATATCATTCAATGTGATGGCTACGTGATGGCTTTTAGATATTGCCATCACGTATTAATACGCAGTATATCAGTGTGTTAAGTAGTTGTGTGATGGCTTTCTTTGTTTTTTATGATTCTTTTCTATCATTTCTTTTGTTTAATCACATTTATTTTGTAATTTTGTGTCGAAAAATTAACAGATTCATTAAAAAGAAGAAACAGAAAGACAATATATCTGTAAATAGTAATTGAAAAGTATACCACCATAATAATCGAAAAGGGTACTACGTAGACCAGAGTTTTTACGTTATATATACGGTAGCTCAGAAGAGCGCTGTAATTGTATAGTCACAAATCATACCTCGTCAACATGACGGGTACGTCATATCGTATTAAAGAAACTAAAAAATATATCAGTAACAAGTAATGTATAACAAACTTTTTATACCTTTGCAGCAAGATACATATAATCTTAACTGAAATGACAAAGAAGAAAACATTCTGGACAATGGTCCTACAGTTCCTGCTCTACTTCGTAGTAAGTCAGGGAGCCATCGTTGTGGGCATGCTCATCGCCGCCCTCTTCACTGGTATCACCCACAGAGGTATGACCAAAGAGGCGTTTATAGACAGTCTGACATCCTCAAGTTTGCTGCCATGGGCAATGATTGCAGGTAACATTGTGCTCATTGCCATATTCCTGGGCGGACGCATGTTCCGACTGAGACTGGGGCGCATCCATCGCGACCAGATGTGGGCAGCGGCTGGCCGTACCGCACTCATCGCATGGGGCTGGGCCTTCACCGAGATAGCCCTACTGGTGCTGACTGGCTATGGTGACCTCTTTGCCGACGAAGAGGAAAACTTCGTTGCTCTCAGCAATATGCTGAAAGGCCCCTTGGGCCTCATCGCAGGTGGCGTCTTGGTGCCTATCGTCGAGGAGATTGTGTTCCGAGGTGCCGTCCTCGGCGGTCTGCTCCGCATGCGCATGAAGCCCTGGATGGCCATCGGTCTGTCAGCCCTCATCTTCGCCCTGTGTCACGGCACCATGACCCAGTTGCCAGGCACCATGATATTCGGTATCATTGCAGGCTGGCTCTGCTGGAGCACCAAGAGTCTCCTGCCCAGCATGATTCTCCATATCGTCAACAACTCAACGGCATCATTCCTCATTACATTCTCCAGTAATCCCAACGAGAACCCCAGCACACAGATCTGCTGGCTCCTACTCATCGTTTTTCTACCCACACTCCTCATCGGCCTCCGCTGGTTCCATCAGAAGAGGTATCTGTCCAAGTTTTCCGAATAAGAAATAGCTGTATACAACTGTTCCAATGATAGAAACAACTTGTAACCATTATCGGAACAAAGTGTTTCCATCATTGGAACAAAGTGTTTCCATCATTGGAACAAATGTTTCCTATTACTTCACCACAGTCTTGCGACCATCAATGATATAGAGGCCTGACTTCAGCTGGGCATCGTTGATGCGACGACCACTGAGGTCATAGACCTGAGATGACGAACGGCGCTGCTCGGCGGTAACATCGGTGATACCTGTGGGGCCAAATGTCAGTGCTTGAATATTCAGTGTGCCCAAAACGAAGTCGGCATTGCGCTCGGCATCAGCATAGATAGCTACTACATAATTACCCGTCTGGGGTACGTCGAACTCATAGGACTGGAGCACCGCACCCGAAAACTTGTTGGCCACGTTATTGCCAATATTAATGGTAGGGGTATAAGTGGTCTGGGCAATGGCCTCACCATCAAGGTTCTCGATAGCCACGGTGACAGGCGAGAACTCAGGGCGATTCCAGTTGCACACTTTGAAACGCACAACATAATGGCCGGCACTGAGACGCAACGATGAGCGCCCCTCAGCAGTACCAAACTTAGCCCAAGCGGCCTTCTCCCTGCCACTGGCATTCTGCACCAGCAAACCATACTGGAACGAGCGCGAGCTGTTGGTAAACTTCAGGATGCGGGGACCAGAAGTATAGGATAGTCCACCACCAATACGCTTACTGGAGCCATTACATACATACCAATCCTGAGGCACACAGTTCTCAACCTTGAAGCGCTGCACCAATGAATAGGATGTCTGAACGCTGACATTGTTGACCAGACACGAGGCCACATAGGTCTTGCCATTGCTGTCGGTGACCTTGGCCTGGAGGTTGTGTTTACCGCTCTTAGGCTCAGTGATCTGGGCGGTGAAAGGCGTGGCAACGAGCGAGTCGATACGGCTCTTACCGTCGAAGAACTCGAGTGAAGCCACCTGGGTATTAGCTGCAGTTGCCTTGGCTGTGGCAGCCAAGTCGATATCAGGGAACAACAGCGAGTCCTTGGGCGAGAAGCAGAGGTTGGTCGTCTCGCCAGCAGGCTTGGTGAAGCGCGCGAAGGGCTGACCCAACGAGAAACGCTTGCAGAAGTTCCAGATAAGTTTGCGGTTATCGGTCATAGGCCAGTGACCACCATTATTATAAGAGAAGAGCCATACCTCGCCACCATTGGGACCACCCGTCCACTTCTCCAGGTCGCCGTCGTACCAACCGGGTTGATAGACAGTCTTCGAATAGCAGGTGTGCTTGTCGTGCTTGGCATAGTTCTCAATATAAGCGTGAATACCATACTGCTCATAGCCAAAGACATCGTCGCCATAGGCAATGCACTCCAGCAGATTGACGGGTTTCGTACAGTTGTTCCAGGGCGATTCAGAGAACTGGATGCCACTGGTAGGCGCAAAGGCCGCAATCTTGCTTTGCATCTTAGAGATGCAGTGGTGGATAAGCATCGAGCCCATCGAGAAGCCAGACCAATAGACGCGGTTCTTGTCAATCTCGAAGCGGTTGTACATCTCGTCGATGGTCTTCGTGACGAAGTTCTGGTCCTTGGTACCACCAGTATCCCAGGTACTGCCGTCACTGCGTAGATAGGCAACAACGAACTTAGCCGTGTCGATCATCTCGTACAGTTTATCAGAGCCATACTGATATTCAGGGTCCTGGTTCATACCATGGGTGACAATGAACAGGGGTGAGTTGACTGGCAGCGAGTTGGGCGTAAACACCACCATGTTGCGCTGCTGACCGTTGACATTGATATCAATAGACTGCTTCTGGTAGGCGCTGACATGCAGCGCCACCAGAAGCAGCAAGAGGGGAAATAATATGCGTTTCATGATGCTTACTTCTTAAACAGATGGGGAATGAACTCATGCAGACCGCGACGCCAGGTAAGGAACTCATGGCCAGTGCCCTGAGACACGCTAGAATCAACCTTGACACCCAACTGACGCAGACCGTCAACGATAGACTGACCATTGATGAAATCATCGGTTCCCCAGTTCATATACATGTAGTGAACCTTCTTGTTAAACTCATCGGCATTAGCAAAGACGCCGTTATAAGCGGTCTTGACGTCGAGGCCGAAGATGGCGCCACTGAATGTACCCAGCCAAGCGAACTTATCGAGGTTCTGGAGCACCACGTCGAAGGTCTGGTGGCCGCCCCATGAAAGGCCGGCCATAGCACGGTTTTCGCGATCGGTCTTGGTGCGGAAGTTGGCATCAATGTAGGGGATGAGGTCGTTAAGTAGCACGGGATAGAACGAAGCGCCATACTCGCTGCGGCCAGCCTGATTGTTGCCGCCACCGAAGGGCTGCTTGATATCACCGCTCTCCATCACCACAATCATAGGCACTGCCTCACCCTTGCCGATGGCGTTGTCCATAATGTGCTGCATCTTACCCTGCAACATCCAGCTGGTCTCGCCCTCGCCCATACCGTGCTGCAGATAGAGTACGGGATAACGCTTCTTGGCGTTCTTGACCAACTCATACTCAGCGGGCGTGTAAACCAAGGCGTGACGCCACTCGCCGAACTTAGAGTTGGGGCTGTGGTAATAGATGCTGCGTACACAACCGTGGGCAATGCCCTGCTGTGGACGGTAGTAGTCGCCCTCGGGACCCTCGGGCACTTCCAGACCACCGCACTCGCGATTGCAACCGAAGTAGGTCTCAGAAGCAGGATCGATGAAGTTCACACCGTCGATGCTGAGGAAATAGTAGTGGAAGCCAACGGGCAGGGGATCGGTAACAGCCATGAAGACACCATTGCCCTGAGGCTCCATGTCGTACTTCTTGCTGCAGATATCAACCACCACCTTCTTGGCCTGAGGAGCCTGGATACGGAAATAGGCACGGCGCTGCTTGTCGACCTTGGGGAACTCATTGCCAGGGATGGCATTCTCGGCTGTTGCAGCGTCGGCAGGCACATTAATCTTCTTAACAGCCACAGGCATATTCTTGGGACGTTTGGGCTCAAAACCCAGGTGACGGGCCACAGCCTCGCCATAGCGACAACCCAGCTCGCGATAGCCAGCAGCATCGAAGTGCAGACGGTCGGGGCCATTGGTGCACTTGTCAGAAGAGATGACCTGACAGGTGTGGATGGTCTGGGGAAGTTCGTCAATCTGCTTCTTGCAGCCGATGCACACGCCCTTACCGTCGGCCTGAACGATATTACCCACATAGAGATTGACCTCCTCGGGCTTCAACTGCAAATCGCCACACAGGTTCTCATAGACCTGCTTCACCATGCCAGCCCACTTGGGGTCACCTGTGTTGGTCTCACCTTGGTGCATCAAGATACCCTTGATGACACCGTCCTGCTGGGCTTTCTTGGCCAAAGTGACGAGAGCCTTATAGGGGTCGTTGTCATAGGCAGCGAGCATGCCCTTCATCCAACCTGGAGCCTTCTTCTCAACATAGTTGGGAATACTGTCGGGCAGGAAGCCTTTGATGTCGATGCCGCCAATGGCCACATGGATGACACCAATCTTGATGTTCTCGGGCAACGAGGCCACGAGGGTACGGCCAAACCAGTCGGCAGGGGTCAGACCGGTGTTGGGACGGCACAGGGGGGCAGAGGCCTCACACCACTCGCCCTTGGTACGTGCGGCACGGCGATCGGTAGCGGGGAAATCAACAGCGGGCATCAGCTGGAAGCGTGGACCCGGGCTCTCCAGGTCAACGGCCTCGGGACGGGCGTTGCCTTCCATGTTAGACTGTCCGAAACAAAGGAAAATGTAGAAGTTAGGATCAGGCTGGGCTTTTTGCTCAGTCTTAGCCTGCTTCTTGGCGGCTGCCTTCTTCTGGGCGAACGCGCCGCTCGGCAGCATCATCAAGACAGCTGCTGAGAGAATTAAGGTTTTAAGTTTCATCGTTTTGTTAGTTAGCTATTATTTGAAAATCCAATAATCCAAATGTACGTCGCCATTGACATCGCCAAAGCAGAGGTAGAAGTCGTGCACACTGTTGGCACCCTTCACCTTGGTGGCAAAGGTCTTATAGGTATCGAGCGAACCGGTAGCACCAATCTTCACGATGCCGACGACCGGGCCGTTCTCTGAGTCGAGACGCAGAGTGACGGTGCACGTACCGGTAGCGGCAGCAGAGATGCTGAACTGCTTGGCACCAGCACCGAAGTCCACACCACGCAGGCGGATATACTCGCCATTGTCAATGTCATAGATATACATGTTGCGCTTGCCGGTAGAGGCAGGCATATCCTTGATGACGCCGGTGTTGGGGATGCCCATCTTGGCACTCTTCAGCCCCTTACCCCAGGCCATTGTCTCGGCCTCAACACGCTGGTAGGGGTTCAACCAGTGGAGCTGCTGCATGGGTTTCTCGTCGAGCCAATAGGGAATCTCGGGGATGGTGCCGTCAACGAGGTAGTTGATCTCGCTGGCACTCACGCTGCGGCGCTCGTGGTGGATATAGCTATCAAGGTGCATCAGGTCGTAGTCCTGACCGAAGACATAAGAGTGACCCTTATAGTCGCAGATGCCGGGGTGATTGCCGCGGTCGCGTTCGGTGGGACGCATGATATAGCCCTTCCACTCCCAGGGGCCCATGGGCTTGTCGCTCATGGCATATCCCAGAGCCTCGGGACAGCATGTGGTGGCATAGGCCAGGTAGTACTTACCGTTGCGCTTATAGAACCAAGGACCTTCCTGGTAGTTCTTTACCTTCCAGTTGGCTTTCTGTGAGCCAGGGATACGGAGGTTGATCTTAGCGCCTTCCTCCTTGACGGGACGCATCACGCCGTCGGCAGGGTTGAGTACGAAGATGTCACCCGAAGTAGAGATCATATCCTCATTCAACTTGATGCAATAGACGTGGGGATTGCCCCAGTACATGTAGGCCTGGCCGTCGTCATCAACAAAGACAGAGGGGTCGATATCATCCCAGTGCTCCTTCTGCCATACCAGAGGCTGACCCAGAGGGTCTTTGAAGGGACCGTAGGGAGAGTCGGCAACGAGCACGCCGATGCCATGGCCATGAAGGGGTGCATAGAGGTAGTACTTGCCATTGCGCTCTACGGTCTGGATGGCCCAAGCTCCGTTGTCGCGGCTACGCCAAGCAAACTCCTTGAGCGAGCAGACTGCACCGTGCTCGGTCCAGTTGGCCATATCGGTGGTCGACCACAGGAGCCAGTCGTACATAAAGAAGCCGGCAGAGTTCTTCTCGTTCTCATCGGGAATATCCTCGGGTGAGGCATCGTGAGAGGTGAAGAGGAAAAGGGTGTCGCCCACCACGATGGGTGAGGGATCGGCAGTGTACTTGGTCTGGAACAGGGGCATGTTAACCTTTTTGAGGTCGGGCATGGGGTCCTTGTGATCCTGGGGCTGAGCCAGCGCGGGCTGAGCCATGATGGCAGCGAACAAAGCTGCGGAAATGATATTCTTGTTCATGTTAAGTCAGTATTTTATTTCAGTTTGTTAAATTTTGCATTCTTCTCGATGGTCCAACCTTTGCGCTTTGACAACAGGCAGTCCTTGCCCTTGAACATCTTGGCCGACTCTTTGTCGCCCTTGAGCTGCCAGTTGAGCCAGTTGAGGGCTACGACGGTGAACTCACCGCCATGGGCCTGACGATAGGTACCACCGTGGCCAACGGGGAAGTTGGTGGCGCAGCAGGGCACATGCTTAATTTGATGGAAGTCGTCCATACCATTCTCATAAGCAATGTCAGTCTCGCCGCCAAGGATATAGATGATACTGGTGTGGATGTCCTTGAGTTTCGACTTGTCGGGCATGGGCATACCACCTACAGCCTGGTTGCGGTTGCTGTTCTTAAAGAGGCCGCTATTGCAGATCATGAGGGTCTTGATACGAGGGTCGGCGCAGTTGTAGAGGGTCTGCAAACCACCGCACGACATACCTGAGACACAGATATTCTTGACGTCAATCTTCTTATAGTAAGGTGACTTGGGGTCGGCATTCTGAGCAATAGCCCAATCGATAGACTCAATCTGCTGCTCAGTGGTAGACATAGGACCCTGATAGGCCTTTTCCTCCATGGGGATATAACCGGTTGCGAGCACAAGATAGCCGTGAGATGCAATCTCATTGAGGAACTTGAAGTGTTCCCAGGGTGAGTTGGTGCAGGCACCATTACCCCATACAAGCACGGGGAGAGGATTCTTCTCATTGAAAGCAGAAAGGTCCTGAGGTACAAACACGGTGTGTGCCTGCAGCGTGGCCTCTTCCTTCATGATGGCCTTATACTGACCCAGACCGCCATCCTCAACCACGAGTGACTGATATTGACCCTGAATCTGCCACCAGTCGAAGTTGAAGAGCTTCGGACCCTTGCGGCCTGTGAACACGAAATAGAGGTTGTGGGTGCCTGTAACAGTCTTGGTGATATCGGCAGAAAGGGTCTGCCACTTCTCCCAACCGCCGGTAGCGGGTACCTCAAGACGGGCAATCATCTCGCCCTTCACACTATCAAGGCGCACCTCAATCTGTCCACCACGCAGACCAGTGGCTACGCGGGCGGTAAACTGCTTAGCAACATTTCCGTCGAACTTCACGTTCTGGAGTTTGATATAGTCGCCATTGTGAATCTCGGTCACATAGACGCCCACCTCATCGTTCTGCTCGGTCTTCACACCCTTTGAGAAAGCCATCGTCTCGGCTTGAGTCTTGACATAGGGGTTGAAGGTAGAAAGAGGCTTCACGCCTTCATCAGTAGGCATGATAGTGGGGAACGAACCGTCGGCATTGTACTTAAACTCCTCTACAGCCACACTACGACCAAAGCCACCACCATTGGGCAACTTACCAGTGTGATAGAAGAAGTAAGAGTGTCCTTTATAATCGGCTACACCACAGTGGTTGGTAAATGACTTGGTCTCACACAGGGGCATAATCTCGCCAGCATAGGTCCAGGGGCCTGTAGGTGTGGGAGCGGTGCTATATGAGATATGCTCGGGCACGCCACCAGCGGCATAGAGCAACTGATAGACCTTATTCTTATCAACCTTGTATTTCTTCTGGTCAACCTTTCTAATCCAAGGACCCTCGGTGTAGTTATCCTTATACTTCTTGCCACGCTCACGCTTGTTCATGGCGGGGGCACCGAAGCCTTCCTCGGTCATGTCCATACGACCCAATTCGCCGCTATAGGAAATCATATCGCGGTTGAGCTTCAGATAGTAAACCTGAGGGTTTCCCCATATCAACCACGCCTGACCATCGTCATCAATCATCACGGTAGGGTCAATATGGTCCCAAATACCATCCTCATAAAGAGGTTTTCCAATGGCATCCTTGAAGGGCCCGGTGGGTGAATCGCTCACAGCCACACCGATGGCCATACCACCAGAGAGTTTGCTGTGGGCACAGATGTACCAATAGAACTTGCCATCGCGCTCGATGGTCTGAGAAGCCCAGGCACGGTCATCGGCCCAAGAGAACGACTCCAAGGCCAGGGGAGAACCGTGGTCGGTCCAGTTAACCATATCGGTGGTAGAATAAACGCGCCACTCCTGCATCCAGAAGAAGTCGGCACCGTCTTCATCATGCCCGGTATAGACATACATCGTGCCATTGTGTACCATTGGTGCGGGGTCACTAGTGCACCAGGTCTGCACAAAGGGATTCTGTGCTGAGGCTGTCAGGCCGGTCAGCAACGAAAGCGATAAAAAGAGTTTCTTCATTGTTTAAAGAGTTATTGTTTCTTTATGTTTTTTATTCGAAAGTAACTGCCAGATTCTTAAAGTTCTTGTCATCGGAACTGGTACCCACAAGAATCTCGTACTTGCCAGGTTTCACTCGCATCGTATTGGTTGCAGGGTCCCAGAACTCGAACGACTTACTATCAAGCTCCATCACAGCCGTAGCCTTTTGTCCAGCTTTTACGCTGACACGGGCAAAGGCACGGAGCGACTTCAGCGGTCCATCAGGATCCTGAAGGTCACGAATATAGACCTGTACAATCTCCACGCCATCGCGCTTGCCAGTATTGGCCACCTCAGCAGTCAACGTCCAGTCGGTCGGGGCATTACCTTTTTTCTCCAGCTTTGCATTCTTAACCTCGAAATTAGTATAGCTCAGGCCATAGCCGAAGGCGAAGAGGGCATCGTTGAAGTAACGATAGGTACGTCCCTTCATCGAATAGTCCTCGTAGTCGGGCAACTGCTGGCTGTTCTTATAGAAAGTAACAGGCAACTTGCCACTGGGATTAAAGTCGCCAAAGAGCACGTCGGCCACAGCAGTGCCGCCCTCCTGACCGGGATACCACACCTGCACAATGGCATCGCAGGTCTTGGTCTCTGGTTCCAGGGCTATGCACGAACCGGAGCAGTTGACGAAAATCACATGTTTGCCAGCCTCCTTCAGGGCCTTGAGGAAATTGCGCTGAACAGCAGGCAACTCAATATGGGTACGGTCTCCACCCTTGAAACCATCGATATCGACGGGCATCTCTTCACCCTCAAGGGCTGCTGAGATACCACCCACAAAGACTACCTTGTCGATACCTTTCAACTGATTGATGACAGTCTGATAGTCGATGGGATATTCCTTGGCGATATTGATGGCGAGGTTGGCATTATAAGTCTGCACATGAGAGAAGCGCACCTCGATATGATAGGTCTTACCCTTCTCTGCCTGAATGACGATATGGTTGGGTGTGGTGCGCCAGATGCGGTGATGGAACTTTCGCTCACCGTCAAGATAGAGTTCAAACTGGCCGCAACCGTCCACGTTCACAACATATTCGCCAGCCTCACTGGGGGTAAAGTCGGTCTCGTACTTTGCAGAAAAGTCCTCAAGCTGTACGCCCGGGGCAAAGTTATGCATGCCGAAGGTGGTGACAGCCAGGGGTTGGGTGTAGTACTGGGTAGTGACGGGTTTGCCTTCCATACGACGGTTATTCCAGAAGGTGCCCTTCATGCCTTTCTTGCCATCGAAGCTACACTGGGTGGCCAAGAGACTCTCGAGCACCTTGTCGTAGGTAAGGTCGCAACCTTGGGTATAGAAAACTTTCTTCTGCTTGCCTTTGATACCATCAAGGATGGTGATGGTGTGGTTAGGCTGACCGTTATAGTTACCCCACATCATGGGGGTGTTGTCGGCATTGGGACCGATGACGGCAATCTTCTCCTTACCTTTCTGAAGGGGGAGGATGCCGTTATTGTTTTGCAGGAGCACGATGCTCTGACGAGCCATCTCAAGAGAGGTGGCGGCAGAGGCCTTGGTGGACATGGCAGAATAGGGAATCTTTGACCACTCGACCAGAGAAGGATCGTCCATCTCGCCCAGGTCAAAACGGCCTTCGAGCAGACGGATGACGTGCTTGTCGACCTCTGCCTCAGTAATAAAACCGCGCTTCACAGCCTCGGGGATGCTCCTATAGGCATAGCCGTAGCCACACTCCACATCGGTACCAGCAATGGTGGCCTTAGCCGAGGCATGGGTAGCGTCGGAAGAGGACTTATGAGACTCATAAAAATCACTCACAGCACCACAGTCGCTCACCACAAGATACTCAAATCCCCACTCATCACGGAGAATGGTCTGCAATAGACGCTGACTGCCGCAGCAGGGATCGTCGTCAAGACGCTGATAGGCGCACATCACCTCACGCACCTTGGCATCCTGAACCAAACGCTTGAAGGCGGGCATATAGGTCTCCCACATGTCGCGCGGCGACACGTTGGTGAGGTTAGCGGAGTGACGGGTGTACTCGGGACCACTATGCACAGCATAGTGCTTGGCGCAGGCCCAGAGCTTGCGATACTTGGCGTCTTCGGGACCCTGGAGGCCCTTGACCACCTGGACGCCCATTACAGAGGTCAGGTAGGGGTCTTCGCCATAAGTCTCCTGTCCCCTGCCCCATCGCGGGTCGCGGAAGATGTTAACATTCGGTGTCCACACAGAAAGACTATGGAACTTCTCGTCCTCGCCCTTCAGGTCGTGCATGCGATGGTTGTACTGGGCACGAAACTCGGTAGAAGCGATGTCGAAACACTTATAAAGCAGATCGGGATTGAACGACGAGGCCATGGCAATAGGCTCGGGAAACACGGTGACGTTGCCCATATTGGCAGCACCATGTAGGGCCTCGCTCCACCAGAAGAACTTCTTGATTCCCAGGCGGGGAATGGCGGGACTCTCGTCGAGCATCAGTTTGGCTTTCTCGTCAAGCGTCAAGCGAGAGCACAGATCAACAGCACGTTCGCGGGCGCTGAGGTTAGTATTCTGATAAGGATAGGTCTGCGCCGTGGCAGAGGTGCTTGCACAGACGGCTATCAAAAGAGTTAGTAAGGAGGTTCTCATCGTTATTTTATCGTATGGGTCGTCTTCTTTCCTTGATAATTTATGGTGATCTGTGCGCCACCTGCCACCTTGACTTGGAAGGTGCGACGGGCAGGCATTTCTTGATACTTGCCGGTACGCTTGTCTATAGCGAATTTATGGTGGGCTTCGTCCCACTGGAAGGTGATACGCGAGCACTGGCCTTTTTCGTAGTCACGGCTAACACCATCGTCCTCATAGAGGGTGAAGGTGGCATTGGCACCGGGATAGACCAGAACCTCGTCGTCCTTCAAGGGAAGAATACTGCCGGCACGCACAAAGACGGGAATATAGTCGGCAGCAACAGCTGTGGTCACCGTCTGACCACCATTATAGTGGCGACCAGTGTAATAGTCGTACCAACCGCCCTCGTTAACAGGCAGATAGGTCTGCCATGAGGTGACGCCAGGCTCAGTGACGGGACTGACGAGCAGCGAACGCCCGAACATATACTCATACTTCTGGTCGAGGGCCTTGGCATCGCTGGCAAAATCGAAAACCAATGGGCGCATCAGCGTAGAACCATCGGAGGCTATCTCGGAGGCATGACTATAGATATAGGGCAGCAGGCGATAACGCTCGTTGAGGGCACGGCCGATGGCTTTCTGGGCCTCGGAGCCATAGTTCCAAGGCTCGGTATTGCTCATATAACCGTGAACACGCATCAGGGGCAGGAAGACGCTGGTCTCTATCCAACGCAACATACGCTCAATATATGCCTGGTCGGTGTACTGATTGCCGGGACGGAAGAAACCACCTGCATCGTAGGTCCACCAGGGGATACCAGCGGCCTGCATACCCAAGCCAGCCGTAATCTGACGACGGAAGGTCTCCCAGTCATTACCCACATCACCACTCCACATGGCAGAGCCATAACGCTGGATGCCAGGGAAGGCACAGCGTGTGAGAATCATCGGACGCTGATTGGTTTCATTGTAAAGACCTTCATAGACGGTCTTGTTCACCAACAACGGATAGATATTTCTGACATCCTCACCTGCCCATTTACCATTGTTCACACGGCGTCCCATCAGGTCGTCGTTCTCGGGCTCAGTGGCATCCTGCCACCAGGCGTCGATACCTAGGGGTACCAGACGAGAAGAGAAGTTCTTCCAATAGGCGGCAGCAGCATCGGGATTGAAGAAGTCAATCCAGTCTGTACCAGGGATATAATAGTTGTCGGACAGCATCTGCTTGCCGACCTCTGAGTTCTTGTCAATCTTCGACCAGACACTAACCATCAGACGCATATTCATGGCATGCAGACTGTCTGTCAGGGCCTTTGGATCGGGGTAATGATCCTCGTCGAATCGCATGGCATTCCAACCGTACTTTCCCCAGTATTGCCAGTCCTGCACCAAGACATCGACAGGCAGTTGCTCATTGCGGAAGCGATTGGCGGTCTGAAGAATCTCGTCGGACGAATGGAAACGTTCGCGGCAGTGGATATAACCCAGCGCCCATCGGGGCATCAAGGGAGCGACACCAGTCAGTTCGCGGTAGCCTGCGATAATCTCGTCAGCAGAACCGACAAACACGGTGTAGTCGACAGCGGTGGCCACGGGTGAACGGAAAATGGTCTCATCCTTCACCTTATTATAATATATAACAGGTGAGTCTCCACGTGACAGCTCAGCTTTCAACACATGGCGACCAGCATTCAGATGCACGATAGTTGATGCGGTGGGAGGTAGCCACATATTCTGCATCTCGATGACGTTCTGACCATCTATCGAGAGGTTGTGACGACGGGCCATCTGCTGCCCCACATCTAGAAGCAACGAATAATCTCCGGGCTCAGTAATGTCAATGGTGGCTTCGTAGATATTGCGCTGACGCACCTCGCGACGGCCACCCTCTGTGGTAGTGACATTCACCACCTCGGTCTGACCAGCCTCATCCAGAAGGTTCATCTTCACCTGATGGTCGCAGGGGTTGAACTCCACCAAACCGTAGTTGTTCCACAACACACCATAGCCCTTACTCGACAAAAGCATGGGGATGCTGATTTGCGTGTTGACCTGCGTCAAACGGCGAGACAGGCCACGCACATTGCTATAGCCATCCTGAAACTGGCCCAGGCCATAGAGATGCTCATCCTTGGCAGAGCGGAAAGCCAAAGTAGCCTCGCGACCCTTCATCTGATGGAGGATGGCGGAGAATACGGGTGTTCCCTGACGGTTTTTGATGGTGACCACCTGACGGGCTTCGTCCACATCGACAGTCACATCACGACTGCTCACCTCATCGTCTTTCACATACAGCCAATCTGGCAATTCAGAGGTTGTTTTCTGCTCCCAGTACTGTATCCTCACAGCATTGTGAGCCACTTGACGCACACTCAGCGTGCCCTTACCAAAAGAAACCTCGCCTGCCATCGCTGGGATAGCAAGCAAGGTTGTCAGACAGAAAAAAAACAGGCGTTTCATCATTTCTTTCTTTATGATCAACGATCAATTCTCAATAACCAATGCACCATTACATGGAATGGTCACAGACAACTGTTGCTTCTTGCTCTGCTTGATAGTCTTCACACTACCATTCAACTGGTCATCATCGCTATAGAGCTTCAACTCAGCACCCTTTTCAAACATGGGCAGGGTGATGGTCTTCTTCAAGGTCTGCTTCTCGGCATTGGCACCAACCACAAACCACTTGTCGCCAGAACGACGGGCCAGGATGACATACTTACCGGGATAGCCGTCGATGAACTTCACCTCGTCCCAGGTGGTGGGAACCTTCTTCATGAAGTCAATAGCCCATGCAGGAGCATCAGTGAGGTTATTGGGAGCCATAGCAAAGTGCTGCACACTGCTCTGGAACAGCACAGCTGAAGCCAAAGCATAGACATCACTGGTTACGCGGTGGGTGCCACGCTTGTTGTCGGCATTATAATACTTGTTGAGCGTAGAGCCACCAAAATCCATAGAGCCCACAGTGTTGCGGATGAACGGATGGATACAGCCATTGAGAGCCTCGGCATCACAAGAGCCCTGACCAAAGTGCAGATTCTCGGAAGCCAACACAGCCTCACTAGCCACATAGTTAGGATACATGCGCTCCCAACCGCGAGGTAAAGTGCAACCATGGAAGATACACTGGATGCCAAAGTCGTTGGCGTCGGTCAGGATGTCCTCATAGAGCTGCATCATAGCCTGCTTGTCGCCACCGAAGAAGTCAACCTTGATACCCAAGATGCCATTATCGTGCATCCACTTCATCTCCTGACGACGAACGGCAGAACGGTTCATCTTGTTCAGGGGTGACTGGGGGGCATCATTCCAAGAGCCATTGGAGTTGTACCACAGGAAGATACCTACGCCCTTTGACTGTGCATAGCGTGACAACTCGGCCATCTTCTCATAGCCAATCTGCTTGTCCCACAGGGCATCAATCAAAACAGAACGATAGCCCATGGCAGCAGAGAAGTCGATGTAACGCTTCTGCTCGTCGAAGTTACAGCTAGAGTCCATACCGATGATCCATGACCAAGAACCGGCACCATAGGTATAGTTGCGGCTGGCAGCATACTTGGGCTTAACCAAATCGAAAGGTACGGTGGTCTCAACAACGTTCTGCAGAGTGGTTCCCAGAGTGATGGTGCGCCAAGGAGTCTCGGCGGGCAGGCTGACAGAGGCTGTCGTTGTGCCCCAGCCGTTCATCTCGCCCTGCTGAGGGAAGCCAATCTTATAGCGAGCGCCACCATCATTGAGCAGACGACATGCAACATAGTTGCCATCGGTACCTGTCTCTGAGATGAGCACCCAGCCCTTATCACCATTCTTAAAAAGGCAAGGGAAAGAATAACCTTCACCCCAACCATTCTTACCCATGGCGTCGTCAAGGGTGTAAGAGGTCTCGTAACTGGGTGAGGTGCGGGCAAAGCCACCCATAGGCTTTGACTGTGGGCACAAGAAAGTGGTGGTTCCCTCGGGGAGAACGAAACCACTGGCCTCACTCTCAACGATAGCTGCCAGAGTCTCGCCACCGCGGCCACGACGGGGATACAGCTTATAACGATAAGCCACGTCACGGTTGCTCACGCTAAAGATGATATCCATCTTCATGGCACCTTTCTCAAACTGACACACAGCCACGTTAGCCTCATAGGTGACGTGACTCTGTTTGATAGTCTTCAGGTCATAAGTCTCCTTCACGGGATTCACCTTACATTCCTTCAAGGTTAGGCCCTGCGTTAGGTCCTCGAAGTTGAGCTTCAAGCCCAGAGGCGATTTCTCGACGAACACCACGTTGCCCACGCTAACCTGGTAGGTGGGGCAGTTGTTCTCATTGTCAACAATGACGGTGATGTTACCGTCGGGACTGGTAATCTTCTCGGCTGCCTGCATTGAAGTCAGACAACCCATGGCCAACATGGCCAGCGTAATCTTGCGAATATTCATATTTTTAAGTCTAAGTTGGATTTTTCTCCTATGGTTTATTTCTCGGTCTTTGAATAGCAGAACTCGTCAACATCAACATAGCCGCCAACCTTCTTGGTGGCATAGTTGAAAATGCCAAACTTCGATCCCATGAAGAAACGACGATAGTCGAACTGCATGCGATAGTTCTCGGTGCCTATCTTAGTCCACTGCTGGCCATCAAGGCTATAATAGAAGTTGGCAGCATCACCATGACGGGGCTGGAAGTCACCATCGAGACGGAGATAGATGATTTGAGATTTATTCTTTGAGGTTTGAGATTTAAAAGCTGCAGACAAGTCTACGGTCTCGACAATCTTCTCATCCACCTTGGTCACAGCCTTCTCGCGGTCGGTAAGACTCACCTTCTGCTCAGTCATCTGCAGCACCAGCTTCTTACCCTCCTTCTTGATGGTCAGCACACCTGAATCACCATTGAAGGCAGCCAGTCCGGCACAGTCGCCATCCTTCATCTTCGACAGATCCATGCGAATATAGCCACTGCAGGTGGGGCCCTCCATACGCTGTGTCAGGGTGTTTGGTGCCAGATAGAGGTTGGGAACCACGCGGCTGGTCTTCAGACGGAGGAAACCAGGACGCTCTTTCAAGCTCCAAGCATTGTCCACAGGGTTGTGGTTCCACTGCCAATGCAGACCCAGCTTCTCTGCCGAGAAGTCATCACTCTTCACGATGGCTGCCTCAGGCTGACCGCTCTTATAGGGGCGCATTACTTCGGGCACCTTGTTATATTCGTCTCCCAACATGGGCCAGCCATCGAGCCAGCGAACGGGACTCAGCGTAAGAACACGGCCCACACCGCCACGGTCCTGGAACATGATGCCATACCAGTCGCCTTCCTCGGTGTCGACAATGGTGCCCTGAGCCAGATAAGAGAAACCACCGAAATCACTTTGCAGAATGACGTTCTTCTCCCACTTGCCATTCAGATCCTTGGTACGATAGCACACCTCGCGGCGATGCTGTCCGGGGCCATAAGACTGACTGATGAGCATGGCATAGTAGGTGCCGTTGTGCTTGATGACACGGGTACCCTCCAGCAAACCGCGCTCGTCGGACTCACGCTGGAAGTAATGACGCAACGAGCCTTCTACCACGCCCTTCAGGTCGCGGGTCAGCTGACACATTTCACCTGTTCCGAAGAACACATAAGGCGTGCCGTCGGTGTCGAAGAACAGCGTGGCGTCGTGGAAGTGGCGCAGACGAGAATGGATCGTCCAGGGTCCCTCGGCCTTCGGTGCCGTGAAGATATAGGTATCACCCATAGCACCTGCCTCATTGGGGGCCAGAAGGGCCCAGAACTTTCCATCATGATACTTTAGTGAGGTGGCCCACTGGCCACGACCATAAACCGTACCAACACCCTCGCCTTTCTGTTGGTCGAGTGGCAGCGAGAACGACAAGTCATACTTTGGTGAGTCGGTCAACTTGTCGAAGATATAACCTACAGTCTCCCAGTTCTGCAAATCCTTAGAGGCCATGACGGGAGCGCCAGGCATCAGGTGCATGGTGGTGGAAACCAAATAGAAAGTGTCGCCCACACGGATAACATCCGGATCGGGTACATCAGCCCACAGCATGGGGTTCTTAATCGTTGCCATGGCATTGCCGCCTAGCAGCATTGCCAACAGGAAAGCCAAAAGTTTACGGTTCATAGCTATCACTTGTTTTTTTAGTTGTTATTTAATAATTACTTTTTTACCATTCATAATATACAGACCGGGCTTCGTGGGACGCTCCATGCGACGGCCCTGCAGGTCGAACACACCCTTGCGCTGCTCAACAACATCGGTGGTCAACGTGGTGATACCGGTGGTATTGTACTTCTCGTCGTTGCTCAGGAACATGTTCCTTACCGAGAAGAGCTTGTCGACGACAGTTCCCTTGAAGGTCACCATACGCACGGTCTTGCGATTCAGGTCCTTACCCTTGCTAGTAGTAGAGGTATACTTACAAGTATCCAGGTCAATGACAATATTCAGAGAGTCTTTGTTGAACTGAGGAGAAGAATAGCATGCGCCCTTCAGGTTGTCTGTCGTGTAGATATTCACATTGGCACCAGCACTTGATTTCGACACCAGTTCGATGACCAGATACTTATATTCCGACATATCAACATTGGCACTATAAACCCAACCCATCTCGCTGTTTGCCTTAGTAAACTTAAACACGGCTGAGGTGGTGTTGTTCTTGTAGGTACCTGTTCCTACCAGGTCGTTTCTCACATAGCGTGTGTCGAAGGGGAAATAGCCTGACTTGGCCGTGAAGGTATTGTCGATGGTATTACCCAGAGCATCGGTGTAAGAGACATTGACCGTGGTGCTGCCCTGACCGACACCCAACATCTGGCCGTTATAGAACTCTACGATGCCGGCTTCCTCGGGTACGAAGGTAGCATACTCGTTAACATACTCAGTGTGTCTGTCGGTATAGGTAGCCTTCAGCGTGGGAACAGCCTTCTCGCCAACCATCGTCTCAAGGGTGGCAGGTGACTGAACAAGACTCTTCACCTCGAACTGATCATTGGTGGGAGCAACAAACTCTTCAGGATAGATATCTTCCTCATTGAAGTCTTTCTCTGTAGAGAACCAGTCAAAGTCAGCATAGCCGCCCTTAGCCTGAGTAGCATAACAGAACAGGCCAAAGCGAGAGCCTACGAAGACAGAGAGGTTGAAGCTCTGTGGTGTCTCGCTGCCGAACGATTTCCAGGTCTTGTTGTCCAGAGAATAATAGAACTTGGCCTTATTCTCCTCGAACTTAATAGAGGCACGCAGGTAAATGATGCTGTCAGGCAGATTGATAGCCATAGTCTTCTCTGCTGAGGTGAAGTTGCTACCGGCATCACGTACCTTCTCTTTCTGCCACAACAGCTGGAAAGCACCGTCTTTTTTCTCCACACATATCATGCCGTAGGGATCCTGCAGGATGCAGATACCTGCACGGTCGCCCTCCTCCAGATGACTAACATCCAAACGGACAGTACCATTTGTATACTGATTCTTCTCAGCAAAGATACGCTGGGTCAGCATGTTGCGGGCCTGAGGCAGCTTCGTGGTGACATTCGAGGTCTTGATACGCAACCAACCCGCACGTTCCATCAGACTCCAAGCGGTATCGCAAGGCAGATGGTTCCATTCCCACTGCATACCCAAGGGATAAGTGCGGAATGCATCGGTAGTTGGCAAGCGCTTCACACGGATATTACCCGTTGCCGTTGGTTTCAGCACCTTGCTCTCGAAGGACTTATATGGTGTGCCGTTGTTACCCACCACAGGCCAATCGTTCTTCCATGTCACAGGCTGCAGGTTGGGCATACGTCCCAATGCGCCGCGGTCTTCCTGCATGATGGTCCACCACTTGCCATTGACATCCTCAACGAGAGCGCCCTGGTGAATGGTGTTAGGCACATTATTGTAGGACTTCTCGACTACCACCTTTTCTTCATAGGGACCGAAGATGTCCGTTGAGCGGAATACTACCTGACCACTGGGCCAACCGCCATAGGTTGCATAGATATAATAGTAGTCGCCTTTCTTATAAAGGTGGCAGCCTTCAAGGCCGCTATCGTCACGAACCACAACCTCTTTTTGTTTCTTAAAGTTGAAGTTCTTGTCGAGTTCACACATCACCAAGTGGTTAATGCCACAGACAACATACACCTTGCCATTATCAAAGAGCATGCCTGGGTCATAGTAGTTACGGCCCAAACGTTTGACATCCCACTTGCCCTCGGGGTTCGTGGCCGACAACAGCCAAGCTTTTTCGTTATTACCGTTAATCAGGATATAGAACTTGCCATCATGGTATTTCATTGAGCAAGCCCACATGCCAGAGGCATAGGCATTCTTATCGTTCTTCAAATTATAGTTATCATTGTTGAGCAACTGCTTCAAGGGCTGAGCACAGTATTCCCAGTTCACCAAGTCTTGTGACTTCAGAATGGTGGCACCGGGGAAGTGATGCATCGTCGTTGATACCATATAATAGGTGTCACCCACACGAATCACATCGGGATCGGGGAAGTCGGCACGTACAATGGGGTTCTGATACTGACGACCAAAGTCGCTCACAGGCACGCTAGTAAAGTCGGCCTTCGGATAGTTCACATTGTAGTACTCAGCATACCAGTCCATGCAGGCCTTTCCACAAGCCTCTTCCAGGCCGCCGAAGGCAGGCACCACCTTATTCTTACTAATCAACGTATCAATATCAATAAGACAAGCCGTACCCGAAAGGGTCATCGAGATATTGCCATAATAGTCATGTACGTTTTTGGTCACCTGTCCCCACACCGAAGTGCGACCAGTGGCCCATGTGCCATAGTTTGATTCTACCCATTCGCCATGCTCGTTGTAGTGACCTGAGCCAGGTTTCTTAGGACTCCAGTCAATCTCGGTAACGATGATAGGGTTGGTATCTACCACAGGCACTTGGTTGTGGAACTGGGTGATCTTGGCCTGTGTTCTGGCAGGCACATCACTGGCCTCCCATTTCTTATCCTCCATGCCATACCAGCCATCATAGTCGTGAACAGCATAACCGATATTATAGCCAGTGATGGGATAGCTCTTATAGTCAGCATAGCCTGACTGCCAGCCAGCACCTGGAATCCAAACAATACCAGTGAAGCCATTGGCGCGAATCTTATCGTAAATCGGTTGGAAGAAGTCGTGAAGAGCTTTCTTGTCGTCAGCGCCCTGAGAGTTCTTCACACTCACAGGCTCGTTGGCCAACTCGATGCTAATCTGACCTGCATACTTTCGAACAGAGTCATTCTGAGTCACCATGTCCCACACCTGAAGCAGATACTTCTGATAGTAGTCACCGACCTTGATCTGTCCAGGACAAACACCGGGAGGACGTACCACAACATACATACCATGCTTCATAGCGTCAATCATCAAAGGTACATAAAGCGTTTTCAGGAAATTGGTCAGTCGAGAGGGATTAAAATGCTTGATGTTTGCTTCGCCTGTCCACTCATCGCTCTGACAAACAGCTGTCTGATAAGTGTAACCGTTATCATTGGTCCAAGCGGGATCCAGATGCAGACGGAACACGTTACACTTGGCCTTCTCCAAACCAACAAACAGTTTTTTGAAGTAAGCCTTACAGTTCGCGGCACCAGTAGAGTTATAACCACCTGTCCAACGATTGCCGTTGAACCACATACTCGGCGTATCCATAACGCCATGCAAAACCACGTGATTTCCGTGAGTGTCCACCAGCCATTTGCCCTCCACGTGGAGCGAAGGCAACGGCTTTACACCCTGTGCCCACATTCCCATGGTGACACAGGTAACAAATAACATAGCCAGTAATTTTCTCATAATTTTGTATAGGTTTTTATAAAAACTGGTGCAAAGATACAAATAAAATTGTATATTGTACACAATATGGCGTCTCATTTTCTTTTCAATATGTAACAAAGAAGGTGGGCAAGCATACCTGCGTATGCCTGCCCACCCTATTGTTATCTGATAAGATAGTGTTACTTCTTAACTACCTTCTCAATGCGTACGGTACCATCGCTCATGTACTTCTTCACGATCTGGATACCCTTGTTGGCTGTCACGATACGACGTCCGTTCAGGTCGTAGAGTTCTACGCCACGAACACGTGCCTCGCGAACATTGTCCACAGGAGCCAACTCACCAATCACCTCGTTGTATGCAGCAGCATAGTCAGCGTTGGTCTTGTTAGACATCAACAGGCGAACATCATTGAAGAAAGTATGAGAACCAGAAGCAGCATTTGCACCAATGGTCAGGATACCGTCAAGAACAGTTACCTCCATCTCGGTATTAGCCTTGGGGAATGACTGGCCGATGCCAGGGCACTCTGCCCATGCAGCGAAGTTATAGTCACGATCCTCTTCATTAGGCTCCTCGCCCTCTTCTACAGGCTCAACAGCAGGAGTATCAGAAAGCTTTGCAAATACGAAGCTCTGATCAATATTAGAAGCGTCGTCATCCTGCATACGCTCACCGAAGCCAATCTTAATGGTGTAAACACCAGCGGGCAGGTCGGTGACGGTCTGCTCTACGCGGTAAGCACCACCCCAAGTCTGGAACATGCAGTCCTCAGCAATAGTGCTCGTACCCTGAGTAGAACCCCAACCCCATGACAACTGGGGACGGTTGAAGCCTTCAGGAACAGTCCAACCAGGAACAGCCTCGTCGGTGAAGTCAGTCTTATCGCTCAGTTTGTAAACGTTCGGGTTCTTAACGAACACGGTCATATCATAAGAAGGAATAACCTCTTCCTCTGTGGTTTCGTCGATAGTAACAGCGAACAGTTTGCTATCAGCGTTCTTCAGATCAGAATAGAGAAGCTTCTTTATGCTCAGCTTAACCAGCTCAGCCAGGTTGTCATCATCGATGAGAGCCATATTCACGTCCTCAACGAACTGCTCATCAACGGCCTCGTCAAGAGCCTTAGCCAATGTGCTCATAGAAGCAAGACCCAAGCGCAGACGCTCGAAGAGCACCTTAACACCGGTATCAGCAGTATTAGACTCACCCTCGGTGAAGAGCAGAGAACCAACCTTAGCAGCGTCTGTCAACTCCTTAACAGCAACAGTCAGAGCATCGTTGTCAGTCAGCACGTCGAAGGTGTAAACAAGATCGGTGGTAGGCTCAGCCTCAGGATCCTCGGGATCGGGAACAGATACCCACTCAGAAGTAGCATGATACTTAGCATTGAGAGCCTTAATCTGAGCATAGAGCTCGGTAGCATTGAACTTCTTCTCTGCATTCTGGCGCTCAACATCGAGAGACTTCTTAATCTGAGTATCATAGTTGTCGCAGAGTGAACGGTGATCTTTCAGGGCGCCTGTCAGAGCATCCAGCTCGGCAGCGGCAGCCTTGAACTTAGAAGGAGCAGTGTAACCACTCTTCTCGGCCTCATACTTAGTCACTGCAGCTGACAGACTATTATAGTCAACACCAGCATAGCGCTCAGCACCATTTGCGTCGAGGGCAGCCTTAGCGTTAGCCAGAGCATCGTTGAGCAATTGAGTCTCCTCAATACCCATTGTGCTGGGGATATACTTCATCTCAACATTTGCAAGAATAACCTCATTGAAGCCACCTACGCTCCAGCGCAGCATATAGTTGTCGGTTACAGCAGGAGTGAAATCGATAGATGTAGCGGTAGTACCTGTAACAGTGTTCTGGCTACCATTCACGTTAGGTGTATTGTTGATGGTCTGAGACAGATAAGCCTCGGCATCCTCATCAGCAGGATTCAGAATAGAGAAAGTCATCTGAGAACCATTGTCCTTCCACATAGCAGAGTTGAAGGTGATTCTGTACTTCTTGCCACCCTCGAGCTTCAGCTCATAACCTTCCTGTGTGCCATACTGCACATAACCCTCACGGAAATAGAGGCCCTTGGTAAAGTCACCGCCCTCACCGAAGTCGAACATACGAGGACCACTACCATAAGTAGACTCAAAGGTACGCTCCTCACCATTAAAGTTTACAAGATAACCCTCAGGAATACCACCAGCGTTTGTTGTAGCGAAGGTGTTAGCAACCACAGCCTTGATTGTATCAGAAGGATCAACAACGACCTCACCTACATAGAATGAATATTCATATGTTCCATATGTATTCTCATCGAAGCTAGCTTCAGGGAATACCTTAGTAATCTTAATGGTATAAGTACCTGTAGACAGGTCGCCTTCCCAATCACGCTTCAAGATAACAGACTCAGCAGCCTTGAAGCCTTGATCCATATCGGGAATAGTTACAGGGTTAACAGGCTCAATAGACAAGCTCTTACCATTCAGTGTAGCAACCATATCTCTGCAGTTTGCCAACTTATCGAAGGTAACATTAAACTCCTTGATATTGTTAGGCAGGTTGAATGAACCCTCCTCAGGATCAGAAGCAATAATAATAGGTGTTACGTAGATGTAAGCAATAGCATCGGGCTCCATAGCGATATCCTCGTTCTCAGTAGCCTCACCCTCGAAGTTTGCCACATCCTGACCCTTAACGGCCTCTGAAGTGTAAACCAAGTGATAAGCAGGATCAGTGGGGTTGATGAACTTCACCTCAACCTTGAAGTTAGAATTATCAGCATAATTCTCAATCATATCCTCAAAGAAGATATAGAAGCGGCCATCAGCAAAAGCCTCAACAGAAGTAATATCATAATCCTCTGACAAAGGCTCTCCGTCAACAGTTACCTTGACGCAACTCTTGGGGAAGAGCAAACGGGGCTTACCGGAAGCAGCCACCAAAGCAGGAATATTGGTATCGAAACCAAAGTCAATCTTAATAACGTCTTGAGCATACTCAGCAAGCGTACCGAGCTTATAGACCTCGAAATAGATGTTATCAAAATAGTATTTGTTAGCACCAGGATGTGAATCATCATTCAGATTGAAAGCAACAGACTGGAGCTTCTTTTCATCCTTAGACTGATCTGCAGTAATAGTTCCTTCCTTCTCGAAGGTCTGCCAGTCTGAAGTGAAAGACACATTACCTAACATATCCCAGTGAATATAATCACTAGGTTCAGCATGTGCCTGAGTAGCAGCAGTTGCATCCTCATCAGCACGATAATCAAAACGTACGCGATACTTAGTACCAGCAGGCACGGGCTCAGTAAAACGGAACCAGAACTGGTTGTCCCAAGGATTGTCAACCTTATCAGTAGCCTCAACCACGATACCGCGGCTACCGTCTACACCAATTCCATCCTGAATCTCAGAGGGGAGGGGATCGCCATTAGCAACCTTTGAAAAGAAGCAGCTGTTGTCATCGCCTTCCATGTCACTGTTGGTAATGATGTTGTTCCAACCAACAGAAACAGCATTACCAGCCTTTTCGAGTTCCATTCTGGTTACAGTAACATTAGCCCAGTTGGCACCCTTGATAGCATGCAGGTGACAGAAACCCTTGTCCTTAACGATAGCCTTCAGGTCAACAACATAAACGTTCTCGCCCTCGGTAGTGAAGTACTTTGAAGACCAGCCACCCTTAGTGTTATCAATCAGGTGAGACTCGGCCTCATCAGCGTTCCACTGGCCCTCGTCCTTGTCACGGTTGAGGAGGAAACGGGGAGAACCGTCGGTCACCTCGACAATCAGCTTGGTATAAGCTGACAGGTCAGCATAGTTAATAACACTGGGATCGCCATAAGGCTGACCGGTGGATTCATCCAGAACCCACGCGCATTCGGCTGTACCGGTGCTCTTGGCATCTGCAGTCCAGCCATCCCATGAACAGAAAGGTACTTCCTCAAGAGATACCTTCTCTGCACTAGCAGTCGTTACGCCCAAGAACATCAGCGTCAGGGCTAACATCATGCGGAAAGTTTTTTTCATGTGCAATAAGTTTTAGTTAAGTTAAAGATAATAAAAATCAATTTTTTCGCTGCAAAGATAATATGTTTGCGCAATACCCATTTCCAATAACGTATCATTGTATTTAGATTTTGTAACAGAGGAAAAACGCAACAAATAGAAAAAGAAACGAAACAAAGCGCATTTAAGGGCCTCGCAAAGGGGTTATTAATCCCACACGTAGAAAAAAAATGCGGGTACACGTAGCAACAATTGCGCTTACGCATACCCGGAAGTTCCAATTAACTAACGCGTTTTTACTGCATAGCCAAAGAGGAAAAACACGCTATTCCGTTCCCTCTTGTTCGGCATACTCTGAAGGAGAAATGCCGAAGTGCTTGCGGAAGATGGTAGAGAAGTGTGCGAGGTTCGAGAAGCCCACGGTGTAGGCAACCTGGGTAACATTAACCTTTTGTTCACGCAACAGACGGGCGGCTTGTTCCAGACGGATATTCCTAATGAATTCGCTGGTAGAGATACCAGTCAACTCTTTCATCTTGCGATGCAACTGAGCACGGCTGATGCCCACCTCTTGTGTCAACATATCAACATTAAAGTCACTATTCGACAGGTTCTTGTTCACCGACTTCATAATACGTTCCATGAGCAGCTCGTCGTTACCCTTCACCTCTGGCGAGGTCACCTTGTCGGCTTGCTGCTGGGCGCCGCTATACTTTCCTTTCAGACGCTGACGACTTTGGATGAGGTTTTCAATAACCATATGGAGTTCTTCCAAATCAAATGGCTTTGCCAGGAAGGCATCGGCACCGCGCTCCAGACCCTCCAAACGGTGGGCAACATCCGACATTGATGTCAGCATGATAACAGGCACATGAGACACCTTGACACTGGTCTTGATCATACGCAACATGGTAAAGCCATCCATCTCAGGCATCATTACATCGCTCACAACAACATCATAGTCTCCAACAAGGAGTTCTTTGATGCCCTCTTTGCCGTTAGAGCAGACCGTGAACTTGTAATAACGCCCCAACTCGCTGGAAATGTAGCGACCAATCTCAACATCGTCGTCCACCACAAGTACGCGATGCTTAGCACTGCTTGCTGTCTTTACAGGCGTTACCTCTACTTCTTCCTCTGCAGGTGTTTCTTCAATCTCATTGGCAGACAGATGTGCATTGCCCAAAGGCAGTGAAACCTCAAAGACTGAACCTTTCTCGTCTTTGCGATTATGGGCCTCAATGGTGCCGTGATGCATGTCAACAATCATCTTACAGAGGTTCAGGCCAATACCAGTACCATCAATATGCAGGCGACGCGAATTGCCTCCCTGATAGAAACGGTCGAAGATATGCTTCATATTATCGGCATCAAGTCCAACACCACTGTCAATCACCTGCAGAATCATATTCTTGTCGGTATGGGTGAGACGAATCTCCACGCTACCTCCATCATAACTATACTTAAAGGCATTCGACAGCAAGTTGGTAATAACCTTATCAAACTGACTGCGGTCTATCCAAACGTTAATCTTATCAGCATCATGCGTAAATGTGAAGTTGATATTACGCTCGCCAGCATTATACTCAAACATCTTATAAATGCCTTGGGTAAAGGTCACCAAGTCTGTCTCCAGACAATGCAACTGCATCTGTTGCTTGTCAATCTTCCTCACGTCGAGAATCTGATTCACCAAGTTCAAGATACGCTTGGCATTATGATCAATAGTGTCGATATCACGTAGAGCGTCCGGTTGGTCGCTGCCGATATGACGCTTGAGGTTGGCAAGCGGGCTCATGATGAGAGTCAGCGGCGAACGGATATCGTGTGTGGCATTGATAAGGAACTTCATCTTCTCTTCGTTCATCTGCTCATGTGCATGACGACGATAGGTGAGAAACACGTAAACAGCCAACGACAAGAGAGCCACAATATAGACAATGTAGGCCAACGTGGTGCGGTACCAAGGCGCACGAATGGTGACCATAACCACCTTCTCGGGTGTATATTGGTTGCCCTGCTGGGCACGTACTTCAATACGATAGGTGCCTGGCTGCAGGTGACTCAACGTGAAATCGTTGACACCAGCAGTATTGCGAATCCACTCTCCATCATTGACGCGATATTCGAAGGTGACATTCATGGGATTGTCGAAGTTCATCTGCGAGAAACAGAGGGTAATGGTATGGTCAAGGTAGCTCAACGTGAAATGGTCGCTCTGCCAAACAGGCTCCTCAGTGATGCGAACACCATTCAAAACCGTACGGGTATTCACGCCTTGACCACTGACTAGGAAAGCCGTCAACTGAAGAGGAGCTAACGAGGGATTAGAGGCATTGACATTCTTTGGCTGGAAAACAGTCAAACCATCGTTCTGACCAAAGAACACCATATCATCATCGGAATGCATGCCTACGCCATAAAGGAACTCCGCCTGCACCAAGCCATTACCATTGATATGGCCCAAGAAACTATGGCTGGACTGCTGATACTGCCATACACCCTGAGAGGTGGAGCACCACAGGTCACCATTGTTGGACTGAACGATATAGCATACGGCCTTGTTAGTAAGTTGATTACTACCAGGGAAGCGCTCCACACGACGCGTCTGACGATCATAAAGGTAAAGGCCCTGTTCTGTGCCAATGGCAATACTTCCATCCAAAGAACGTCCATCAGGCAAAGTGCCCCTGTGCAACTCGCACACATCAAAGCACACTACCCCATCAAGCTGTGAGTTCCAACCCTGAGAACGGAAGCTGTCCTTACGTGGATCATAGCAGGAAATTCCCGATGAGGTGGCCATCCATATATAACCCTTACTATCGCTCGACATGCCCATTATCCAGTTGTTGCACAACCAACCACGCACAGGATCTCGTTCAGAGAAATTGCGATTGCGCAAGCTGCCGGTCTGAGGGTCATAGATACAGAAGCCACGCGAGAAAGTGGAAATATAGATACGACCTTGATCATCGCTGGTCATGTCATTGAAGCGGTCGCAATCGAACGTAACCTTCTGCTGATAACGACCTGTCAAGGGATCGTAGGCAAAAAGACCATTATCGGTGCCAACCCAGAAACGTTTCTGCTTGTCACGGAAGATAAACTCAACAGCGTCTGGCGAGGCGGGATGCGCTACCACATGCCCATGACTATTAAAGCCATAAATTCCTACTCCTTGGACTGTACACCAAACCGTTCCTTCGTCACCTTCACATACAGACGAGATACATGAACCAAGGCGGATACCCTGTGATTGGAAGCTCCAGCTGCTGAAATCAACAGGGCGTAAGGGCACCATAAGAAGTCCCTTACGCTGGCATCCCAACCACAGGTTGCCTACTCTATCAAACATCACACAGGTAATCTTTGCAGTATTGGCATCAACTCCTGCAGCGTCAATTTCTACATGTTCCAGACGTCGAGAGGCATTCAGAGCTAGACGATAAAGACCTTGCCCGCGCGTACCTATATATATAGAGCCATCTGCCGTCATCGTTGCATGGTTGAATACGGCCTCCTTTTTCGCAGCATCTCCTAAGTCTATATCAGCAACAGACATCTGTCCATTGTGATAAGACATCAATCCATGAAGGCAAACAACCAGAACCTCGTCACCATATTCCACAAAAGACTGTGGATTTCCCACAGCAGAATGAAATACTTTTCGCTTCTGACCATCATACATCACAATGGTATCGTCGAAACCACTACTCCACAGGCGTCCACGAGAGTCTTCAAAAAGACGACTAAAGAACTGGTCAACAGGATTCAAAGGATACTGCTTCATCTTCCCATCATCCCCAACAATGAAGGCACCATAGCCAGCAGTACCCACAAGAATAGAGCCATCCTTACGCTGAAGAATCTCGGACACACGGGGGTGAAGGTTGGCCGGGAAGGGATAATGGACAAATGACTCCGACGCAGCATCAAAACGATCCAAGCCTTTGTTGGTTCCCACCCACAGTCGACCTTCCTTATCGCAGAAGAGAGTTACCACGACATTGACTGTGATGGATGCGGGATCTTTGTCATCGTGCAGATAATAGGCAAAACGATAGCCATCAAACTTGTTCAAGCCGTAGTCCGTAGCCACCCAAACGGAGCCCATCTCGTCCTGACACATATCAGAAACAAGGCTGCTTGAAAAGCGATCGGAGGATATGAACTGGCCTGACTGACCAAACATAATACCTGCAAAAAACACAGTTGATAAGAGTAATAGTATAGTACGTTTCATTATCGAATTGGCAAATTTTTAATAAATTTGCGACAAAAGTACTAAAAAAACTCATATATTGCGCTTCTTATTAAGTTTAATTATGTTTTCTTTTTGTCTCAAAGACCAAAATGATGAAACAAATAGAACACAAAAGCACACAAACTGTATTTTTGAAGCACACAGAAAAAGCACAGCCGCAAAACAGAGAAAAACATCAAAGGACACAAAAAAACAGCCGCCTATATTCTCATACGGGCGGCTGCTTTCATTAGTTTACCATAACTAATATACTACAAAACTAAAATCCAACTACTAACTATAACTATAAAATGAATCACTACTAATTTCTTTTCCTAATCACGATGCAAAGGTACGAACTTTTAGCGTAACTCATTATCTCTTATGTTTCGTTTCTTTTCACTTTTGGATTTTATTGCTCAAAAATAGGACTTTTTTCGCCTTTCTTTATGGAAGAGGCAGGAACCAATTGTTTTTGTCCATCAATTTAGCATGTAGTGCGGCGTCCTTTTTTCCATTACGACACGCGACCCTATCAGCTAGGTAAGAGGCTGTACGACCTGAACGAGAGGCTACGCGAAGCAAATCATAGAAACGATTACCCTCGAAAGCACCCTCCAAAGCAAGTTCGTCGACAATCATATCTTCGACAATTGGTATCTGATAATCGATAGTATCCTGACGACTGCTCTTGGCCACCGACGGCATAGGCATCACATAATGGGCATTGCACTCGCTGTTTCCAGAGCCACGTGAGTGAATACCTCGCGTATTATCGTAGTTAAATACAGCTGTCGAGAACTTTATCAAATCACCAGCAGCCCTCTGCTCTGCCGTATCAACAGCCTGCTTCAAATTATCCTGGCAAAGGCCATACTTCAGCACGGCAAAGGCTGACTGAGGATAACCAGCACGATTTAGGGCCTCTGCATAGTGCAGATAGACAATGGGGCTGCGATAGATAACGATGCCCTCGGATCTGAACTTATAGATTGTCTGATGGACAGAAGAGCGCTCTGAATAAGAATCCTTGCCACTGACTGCTGTCTCACGGAAATTTGAATAGAAACGCAAGTCACCATGGAAAGCCTCGTTGAACAGACCAGAGGTTGGAGCATAGACTGTATCTGGTGTAGTAGATGTTGCTGTCTGGTACTTGATGCAATAGACTTGCTCGGCAGATAGATTATACATTCCCCTAGATGGCGTCAACTGATTATAATAGTTATTATTTGTAGTTGAGCAAAACAAGTTAGTCAAATCGCTCACATTGCCATGGAAAGCTTCTGACTCCATGGGGATATAGCTCAGGATCTCATTTGACCTATAATCATCACTAGAACGCCAAATAGAATACGCATCACTGATACTGTTAGCATCAAACGTTGACACAGAGGCCCACTGAATAGAGTTTCCGGCCACCGTCATAACAGGCGCCTCCCTATCGTTCAGGAACTCATGATACCAACGTGCTGCATCCTGATATTTCTCGGCCCACAAGCAGAGGTCACCCAGCAACGCTTTCATGGGAATGAAAAAATACTGAGAATTTGTGCTATTGATGGTGCCAAAGTCAGGCAGATCAACATCAGCGTAAGGAGTCAAATCATCAATAAAGGTGTTGCACACTTCTTTAATATCACTGTACTGACGATTCATCGCATCACGAGCCTCACGCTCTGTCATCATAGGAGTAAGCACCAAGGGCACTTTGCCGTAGGCCTTAACCAACTGTAAGTAAGTCCAGGCACGGAAGGCCTTGACAGCAGCATATTCTTCTTTAAACACCTGACGACCACGACGCTGCATAGCGGTGTCGACATGAGCGAGATAATAATTACAGTTGTTGATAACGGCATAGTAGTCACTCACCTGGTTGTACTTATTATCCTGTGACAGTTCAAAGTCAGCCAAGCGCTTCAAATCTGAAGAGGCCACATTGGTGGTAGTCACAAGGTCACCACGGACCTCGCCAAGCAACACCATACGGTCTGCAATGACCTGAATCTTGTTGATGATACCCAGCACGCTATAAACCGAGTCGGTGGGATGGTTCAGCGTATTGTCTTTCTCATACTCCACGAGATTCGAGTCTGTCTCAAGCATATCAGCACAAGCTGTAAAGCCGAAGACTACGCAAATGGCACAGAGAAATTGATATATCTTTTTCATATTGCCTTGTTTGTTTAGAGGTTAATATTGACGCCAAGCGAGAATGAGCGACCTGCCGAGAGAAGACCACGGTCAATACCCTGAGAGAGGATGCTGGAACCCATGGCACAATCGGGGTTGCTACCCAGATAGCGTGTAATAGTAAAGAGGTTGTTGGCATTACCCCAAATAGTGATACCCTGGAGATAAGTGCTCTGGATGGGCAGATGATAGCTCAGGGTTACGCTGCTGAGACGCAGATACGAGCCATCCTCAATCCATCGATCACTGAAACGAGAGTTACCCATTTCATCAAGATAGCTCACGCGGGGGATATCGGTCTGTTGTCCCTCAGTAGTCCAGCGGTTCTTCACTGCCGTGGTCTGGTTCATGAAGTAGGTACCACCTTCAAGCAATGAACGCTGATAGTTATAGACGTCATTACCAACAGAATAGTTCATGATAGCCTTCAACGAGAATCGCTTGTAAGTCAGATTTGTGAAGATAGTGCCATAGACATCCGGATTGGGGTCACCAATCACCACACGGTCGTTATCGTCAATACATTTATTGCCATCGGTATCGATGAAGCGCATATCACCTCCCTTGAAATAAGCTTTCTCGCCGGTCTTTGTTACGACATAATAGCCGTCAGACTGGGCTGCATCACCTGTGGCATAAACGCCATCAGTCTTGAAGCCATAGAACAAACCAACGGGCTGACCAACCTTTGTCTGGATAGTAGCGCCATAGATCGAGGACTCAACAGAACGATTGTTATTGGGAAGAGCCGTCACCTCATTCTTATAGTGACCTGCTGATGCACCAAGTTCCCAGTTCAGATCCTTCGTGGCCAACACCTTCCAACCCAACTGAACATCAAAGCCGGCATTCTCAAGCTTACCATCATTACACCAGTTCTCATCCAAGCCACTAGTCCAAGACAGCTGACTCAAAGAGAGGAGGTTTGAAGTCCAGCTCTTGAACACGTTGAAACGCACATTAACACGGTTGTTAAGAAGATTGCTTTCCAAACCAGCGGTCAGTCGACGGGTGGTCTCCCATTGCAAATCGGTATTTCCGATATTGCCAATGATTTTGCCTGTAGCACCTTTCTCACCAAACATACGCTTAGAGATAAAGTAAGAACGCGAGGCAGTATAGTCAATATCATCGTTACCCGTCACGTCAAAACCAACATTCAAACGAAGGTAGTCAAGACCTTTCAAACCAGCGAGCCACTTTTCGTTGGTCATGACCCAGGCAGCCTCAATACTTGGGAACAATCCCCAAACAGTATTAAACAACTTCAGCCCACTAGCATCTTCGCCGAAACGAGAAGAGGCTTGTGCCGAGAGTCCTGCATTCAGATAATAGCGGTCACCAAAACTATAGTCAGCCAGTGCATACCATGTGATCTCACGTGTCTGGTCGTCAGCACCGCTAGTATCCTTGAAGTTCATAGAATTCGTCATGTTAGGCTTCTTGTCGTTAGGCGAATTATAACCGCTCTGAGCAGTACGTGTATAGTCGTTGCTTATATAACGTACGCCACCATTGACGGCGATGTTATGGGCACCATAGCGGTTCTGCCAAGACACACGGGTATCGCTCTGGATATTGGTCTCACGAGCAGTCATACTCGAAGCCATATTATTCAGAGAAGTTTCTTCGCTCACACCTTCAACGATAAAGGAAGGAACACCTTGAATCGGCAAATAATAGTTCTCGTTGGTATTGACAAGACCTAATACGAAGTGCTCGCTCACAGTCAGGTTTTTGTTTATCTGATACTTTGGCGTAACAGCGAAAGTCACCAAACGATTACCAAAAGCGTTACGGTTCTTACCCTCACCATGTTCAAGGATGCTGAGCGGGTTTGCTAAACGACCACGTCCTTGGAACATCAATACATCACCATTCATCAGATAGTCATCGGCCTCAGCCAGATAATGGCTCTGGTGACCACTCACGTCAAAGGCATAGGGCGATAGGAAAGGAGACTTAACCAATCCTAAGAAACCTGGTGAAGTTATTACAGAGCCATAAGCATCGGCAGGAGCACCGTCGTCACGAAGGTCACGATCCACATCGCTGTAAGATGCATCGAAACGCACATTCAACTTCTTCGTAATCACGATATCAGAGTTCAGGCGCATGTTAAAACGAGAATAGTCGTTCTCCTTCAACGTACTATTACCCAACGAATAACCTACAGACAGGTTATAAGAGGCTGCGTCGTCACCACCCTGCACATTGATGCCATAATTCTGAGAGAACGCATTTCTATAGACCTCATCTGTCCAATCAGTCTGATTGTGATACTGATTATAATAGAAATAGGTGGGTTCATTATTCAGAAACCTCATCTTGCCCATCAGGCTGGGATTAACACGGTCTGACAACAGCTCTGTTGCATAAAGACGATAAGATTCCGAATCCATCATCTTTGGCAGTCGTGGCACCAACTCATAACGTCCATTGATGGTTACGTCGATCTTCGTAGCCATAGACTTGTTACGCTTGGTCTTGATGATGATAACACCATTGGCTCCCTTGGCACCATAGAGGGCTGTACCATTCTTGAGCACCTGAACAGTCTCGATATCATTGACATTCAAGTTGGCCAACAGGTTATTGTAATATCCATCGTGAAGCATCTCACGAGAATATTGCATATCCATCAGCACATCATCAATGACAATCAGCGGCTGAGCATTGGCATTCAGAGAATTGATACCCTCAATCAACATGGTATTGCCCATACCAGGAATTCCACTACGACTAGCTGTGCGGACATCAGCACCCAGACGCTGAGAAATCAGCGGGTCGATACTTACCTCAGAGGTATTGTCAAATTGACCGGCCTCAGCACTGAGGATAGACGTTGTATTGCGCTTATAGGTCTCACTGAAAGCACTGCTATAGAGCTTCGCGTCGGCTTTTCCGTTGGCGATAGCACGCTGTTGAAGGTTATAGCCATCAATACGCATCACCACAGAACGGGTGTAATCGGGCACATTCAGTTCATAACAACCATTCTCGTCTGTCATAGTTGTTTGACGCTGGTTGCCATAGGCCGACACGATAACACCAGCCAAAGGCTGACCTGTGGCAGCGTCGAGCACCTGACCCGTCACAACTTTCGTATTTTCTTGTGCTGCCAGCGACACGGTGGCCAACAGCATAACTACAGATAATATATGTTTCTTCATAGTTACTCGGCTTTAGAGATTCGTGGACGAAGATAAATGCAGTCGAGATACATCTCACGGGCATACTTCGACGTTTCCTTTGTCGAAATATTACACTGCAGTCTCACACTGACCTTGATGTCGTTCTGATCGTAGTTACAAGCGGGGAAATGGAAGTTCTCTGCCAATACCACCGTATCAACCTTCTCAGGATTGGTTGTAAAAGTGGTCTTGTTGCAGTTAAACTCCTGCTTCTTGCCAGCCTCATCCACATAGTTAATGGTAGCACGGAACTTACAAGGACGCATATCCGGATTAATCTTATTGGAAACAGACTTCGGCAGGATGACGGCACAAACGTCATAATCGCCAGCCAGAGTGTTGTTTATACGGAAAGTCATATCCCAGTTGGCCGTACTCAGGCTTGGTACGATCTGCAGGTAGGCATCCTCAGAAATACTATCACCCACCTCACGCTGTACATTATATGAACAGAGTTTCTCGGAGTACTCGGTAATCAGATTCACCTTTTCTGCCTCAGACCATAATTCTGTGAAGTAGGTCTTTACTGGATCAAATGGCCACTCATTAACCTTATAGAGCACACCATTACTGCAGACAATCTTTTCGGCCCCATTCAAGATACCACCCTCATCGAACGGTTTCTTATACACATGATAGATGGGCTTGCCAGGGACATACAGACTTTTACGCCAGTTAAGATAAGGCACCGAAACAAGAGAGTCATCGGTAGAGCGCTGATCTGTCATGTTAAAGATAGCGTCAGCCATCAAAGAACGCGCAATCCAATACTGCTGAATAGAGTCACGCTTCAACACGGTAGGGTCGTAAGCAAAGTACTTGGAAGCATCGTTCCAGGCTTTCTGCCAACCAGCAGCACTAGGAGCAACAACCCAATAGGTTGAATCCTCGGCATTGATAAGACCGATGTTCATCAACATACGGTTACGCTCAACGACCACAGAGTCAACATAGACAGGTACACCCTCAACAATACCGCTCGACACTGAAGCATCGGCATCGAAATAGTCCTCATCATACTGACGAAGGATGCTGCCGATACCACTCATCTCAGGCAAGTCACACAATGCCTCATACAGATTAATCTGATAAGGAAGAGGACGCTCTGTTACATGCAGCACACCATTCATGGCATGCTTATTGGCATCCTTGACATTGATACCCTGTATACTATTTCCACCTAAGGTTATATACTTTGAGTTGAGCAACAGCATAGACTGATTGTCTGCCTTCAAAGAGGTGGCTGAACGTGATATATGATTCAGCACGAACGACTTCTCAACAACAGAGTCGCCCTGATTGGTCTCGACCAACTGCAACAACGAGTCGCAATTGAAAGAACCGTTGACAGGCGCCACCACGGTGAAAGACTGTCCGCTGTTGAGAAGATCTGCGTAACTAACTACCGTCTTCTTGTGCATACGAAATACTTTCGTCTTCTCCAGCACCTTGCAGAAGTCGCTCAGGTTATTGTCGGCCTGCAACTGCTGCCAGAGCGTGAGGTCGCTACCTGGGCTTGTAGTACCCTCATAGTGGTCGTCCCAGTCAGCGCAAGCAGTAAATGCTGTCGCCATGCCACAGCACAAGGTACTGGCCACAAGGAAATGTTTGATACTTATAGTCTTCATAATGAATAATTTTCAATAATCTACTTATAATTAATGTGTATCCTCGCCCTCGGGGCTTCCATAAACGCTCTTAGGACACAATTCAATATAGTCAAACGACCAATAGCGCGTGTTATCGTCAAGGCACTGACGGAAGCGCAGATGATAGGTCTTGTCTGAGCTCAGGTTCTTGGTGGTCAGGATACGACGCAGCGGACTAAGGGTACGCATTGAGTCATCGCCACCACCGGGATGCCATACATCAGTTGACTTCATGTAACCACGGTTATGCATAGCCTTGTCATTTGCCATGTTCTCCTCCTCGTCTTCAGTATCGGGCACAGCACCGATACTGGGATCACCGCCATAGACACGCAGGTCAATGGGAATACCACAAGGCTCATTCTCAAGATACACCTGAACCACACCACGCTCGTCACCAGGTGTATAACCCAAGCGAATCTCATAGGTGCCAGACGGAACAGGAGGCAACTTAAACGTCACATCGAACAAACCACTGACGCAGACTGCATTAGCCTGATAAGAGTGCCAATAGTCCACATCACTGTGTACACCAACAAACGTTTCCTTACTGGTCACCCAGTCTGTGATATAACCATTCTTGAAGCCTGTCAGGATATCCTCACCATATCGGCCACGTCCGTTACAGTTCATGAAATCAGGACTAAGCACAGTGGCGTCAATACGGATACGACGGTTAAGTACCACGTCACGAACCTCTGGCGTATAAGCCAGGATATCATCGAGGTAGTGATAAACACCGTTGATGGCATTTTGGTCAACAGAACCAGACTCTGAAGGAGAAAGCACCTTCACGCCACGAACGAAGAAGCCGCGCTCTTTTCTCTCGCCTACGCCACGACGGTTGATATACAAACCAGAGGCAGGACCGGCAAAACGTACGATAGTGCCAGGACACATGGTCTCGTAATACTCCTCGGGATCGATCAGCTTGGTATCAAGACAACGCTCACGAATGGTTCCAGAAACCACCCAGCTGTTATACTGACCTACGCGGTTAAGCAAATGATAGCTAACGAAACGATTAAGCGGGTTCTTACGATGATGGGGATCATCATCATACAGGCCAGCATCCTCAGGATAGGTCTCGTCATAGATTTTCTTGGCATACTTCTGCAAATCCTCAATGGTATAGATGCCATATCTATGGAAGACAGAGTCAGGCTCCACGAAGGCTGAATACTTGAAGTAGCGCTTACCCACCCAGAAGGTGCGGGTGTACTGCTGGCTACCACTCGTACAACGTTCCATTGTACCTGTGTTGACAGAGTCCTCACTACAATAGTATGACTCATCAAGATCCTTCATCAACGAGTCACACATACCTGTCATCTTCAGGGCTTGTGTGAAAAGCGTGAGGATAGAGTCCTCTGCAATCTTGTCAGGCAGCAGCATACTGCTGGGAGAGATGGTGTTATCCAAGACGTGCACAACACCATTAAGCACAGAGTCGTCACGCTCTACAATGCGCGAGTTCTTATTGATATAATAGATAATCTTATTATTGTTGTTCACGTCTGAATCACTTGACAGCACAACATAAGAGTCATCCATATTCAACTCGGGCAAAGCACCCTCGCTGACATCGGTAGTAAAGAATGCACCTTTCTTAATAATATGTGTACGAACCAGCGTGTCACATGTTGCAGCAGGAATATCATTAATTGTAGGATAGTCCATACGCTTCAGATAATTGTTCATGGCCTCATTGGTGGGTGCAAAGACTGTGTACTTCAGCAAGCCAGCCGAACTGTAAGTGCCATAGGTAGACAGCATTGAGAAGTAAGGCGTGCGCTTCAACAAAGCGATAAACTCACTAAACTGCTCTGGGCGTTCCTCCAGGAATTGGGCGGCCGTCAGTTTAGTAGACGAGTAATAATTCATAGGAACATCATCGTCATTGTCCACACAAGATGTGAAGACAGGGGCAAGGCCACAAAACAGCAAGCCTACCACGAAGAAATGTTTTATGCTTTTGGTTATCATTGTTTTAAACTCTAAATTCCACATTTATTTTGTCAGCTCCGTATCATCGCCATTGGTAAAGGCGGGGTTCTGCTTCAGCAGCGGATTCACCTTCAACTCATTTTTGGCATAGGGGAAGTAGATGATGTTGGGGTCAGCCAACTTAATCTTCAAAGCATTCACATTCTCTTGATATTTACGTGTGACCAGATTGACCAGACGCGTATTCTTGCCATCACGACGTGCCACACGAACCAAGTCATACCAGCGTTTACCCTCGAACAGGAACTCACGCTGACGCTCGTCAAGAAGCAGCTCTTCCATAGCAGCCTTAGAGTCAATATAGTCACTCTTCTTCAATGTGCTGGAACGAGTGCCATTGACAGCATCATTCGCACGTTTGTTCACAATATCAATCAAAGCAAAAGCCTTGTCAAAGTCATCACCCTGAGCGCGCTCAATCAATGCCTCAGCCTTAATCAGCAGCATATCGCTCAGACGATAGATAATCCAATTGGCATAAGGACTACCCTCTGCACGAAGACTGGATGAGAGGCCCAGGTCCTTTTCCGTACTTGGCACAGGGTTTGTCTTGTATGACACAGACTGTCTGGCATACTTGCAAATCGTATAACGTGAGCCAGACAACTCTCCACCTTCATAGGCGCGACCATCAGTCTTCTTGAACAACGTGTTATTACCCTGTGCAACATCCTTGAAAAGGATATCACTACCACTCAGATATCCTTGAGGGTAATTGCTATTGCCATAGTACTTACTTACCATGTCATTCTTTACGGACTGAGGCGACTCGAATGACAGTTCGAAGATACTCTCAAAGGAGTTGCCTGTGCCAAAGATGGTGGTATAAGCATAACCACAGGTTGTCATACCAACAGGCTTTTCCAGAATCATAGGAACGCTATCAATCAAAGCAACATCGTTGATATTGCCATACAGCTGCAATGCCTCTTCATACTGCTGACGCTTGTAGTCGATGACCAGATTACAGTATTTAATGGCGTTGTCCCAGTCACCCTTCCACAGATAGAGGTCTGCCAGCAAAGCATAGACAGTCCAACGGGTGACCTTGCTTGAGTTCTGCCATGCCTTAGGACTCTCGTCCACGAAATATCGACGAACAGCATCACCCTTGATACTCTCCAGATCACTAATCAACGTGTCGAGCACCACATCAAAAGGTGTGGCAGGCAAGATATAGTTCTGTGTATCGTCAATACTTGGTTCCTTACTGAAAGGCACATCACGGAAAGTGCGAATCAGATAGAAATAGGCCAATGCACGCAAGGTGGTGGCTTCAGCCACATTAGCCTTCATCTCAGCCTCTGTATAGTTAGGGTCAATCTGCTGCAACTGCGGAGCATAGTGGCAGACGGTGTTACAGCGATTGATGCACTCATAGAACTTTGCCCAGTTACAATAAGGATTTGAAGGCAGCAAACTCTCCTTCAGAATTTCATTCACATCGTTAGGTGTGCTGGAACCAGCCTTCATGTTATCGCTACGCAACTCACCCCACACCAGCATGCGGGTCAGCGCATCGTTACTCTCAAGCGACTCATAGCAGCTCGTCAGCACACTGGCAGCATCTGCTTTCTCCTTCCAGAAGTTCTCCAGCACCACCTCGTTCTGTGGCTGGATGTCCAGAAAGTCGTTGCAAGAATTAAATAAAGGTAAAAGGGTAAGAAGGCTAAAAGGCAAAATACCCTTCACCACCTTTTGCACCTTGTTTATTATTGTCTTTTCCATATATCTATTTCTTATTTACCTTTTTATTAGAATTGAACAGTCACACCTGCGGTAAATGACTTGGCACGTGGTGTCTGGGCATTATCAGTTGCCGTACCACTTATGCCGCCATAGCCCACCTCAGGATCCGAGCCAGAGTACTTGGTCAAGCAGAAAAGGTTATTAGCAGAGACATAGAAGCTCAACTGGTTCAAGCCCCATTTCTTGATAACCTTTGGTTCCAAAGAGTAGCTGACCTGTGTGTAGTTCAGACGGATGAAAGAACCATCCTCCACAAAGCGGTCAGAAGGCAAGGCGTTGTAGCCTTCGTTATACAGTGCACGGGGAATCTCGGTGAGGTCACCTTCCACACGCCAACGCCAGTTCACAGCACGACTCTGGTTGCTGTTGTTATACATCTTCTCTACGTTACGGCGTGACTGATTAATAATCTTGTTACCATAACGGAAGTTAAACTGGTTGTTCCAAGACAGGCGTCCGAAATTCAACTTAAAGCCAAAACCACCAGTAAACTTAGGCAGAGAAGAACCCAGATAGACAATATCAAGTTCGTTGATCTGACCATCACTATTGATATCCTCGTAAATGGCATCACCACCACGGAACTGATAGCTCACCGTACCAGGGAAGTACATCATAGGCTTGGTCATGTTGTTCTCGTCGAGAATCACATTACCATCCTTGTCGCGAGCTACAGGAGCATTAGGTCCGCTAACACCAGGCACCTCTTCCGGACTATAGTCGCTATACTGGTAAACACCCTTATAACGGAAGCCATAGATACTACCGAAAGCGGTATTCAGTTCTACACGGGTGAGGTAGGCTGCATTGTTGCCGCCATTATTACCTGATGCCACATACTCTTTGTTCAAGCTGGCCAGACAGGTCTCGTCCATAGCTGTAATCACGTTCTTGTTGTTTGCAAACGTGATGTTGAAGTCAGCCGAGAACTTACCTTTCTTAATAATACGGTTACCATTGAGGTTGAACTCCCAACCGATATTTTTCATGTCGCCCACATTCTGATTGCTCAGCGTTGAGAAGCCAGAAGAGGTAGGAATACCACGGTTCTGCATCAGCAGGTCGGTGGTGTACTGCCAATAGACCTCCACATTACCCGTGATACGATCATCGAAGAATCCGAAGTCCGTACCCAGGTTATAGGTCTCCTTCTGTTCCCACTTCAGTTTCTTCATCTGAATATTCTGAGGAGCCACACTACCTACGCCAAGATAACCAGGACCATCATTATATTTGCTATAGAACAGGCCTTCGGAACCAGGCTGACGGCCTACGACACCCCAACCCGGACGGATAGACAGCATTGACACAAAAGGCAGGGCTTTAGTAAACCACTCTTCCTTACCAAGGTTCCAACGGAGCGAGAGTGCAGGGAAGTTACCCCAGCGCTCATCCTCACCAAACTTGGTGCTACCGTCACGACGGATAGAGAAGTCGGCTGCATAACGTCCTTTGTAAGCATAGTGAGCTGAATAGGTGAAATAGACGCTGCGCCACTGGCCGCTACCTGTCGACATATTGTCGATGATACCCTCTGCCGAGGTGCTCTGACTACTTCCACTGGGCAGACCCCACAGACCAGTATTCTGGTTTGAAGAGTTACCGCTGGTAGACTGTGCGCGGAGCATCATGGTCATAGAGTGGTCCTTGTTTCTAAATGCAGGTGTGAAGGTCAGCGTGTGAGTCATCGTTACACCCAGCGTCTTAGAAGAGGCCGATGTAGATCTGTTGGCAGATGATGTCGTATTGTTCTGACCAGGGTCATTCCATCCCTTAGTGCTCAATGACAGAGGCATGAAGGTCTCGTCATAACTATTAAAGATGTTGAAGACCACCTTACCTTCATAGTTCAGTCGCGTCTTGTCGTCATCAAGGCTCAGCAGGTTATAACGCAGTTTGAATTCCGGAGCGATGTTATAGCTGGTACCATCGTTCTTGGCCAGGTATGCCAAGCCCACTGGGTTCTTGAGATTCAGCTGGTCGCGACGCAGTTCAGAGTGAACTGTAGGCAACATGCTGTAGTAGTCATCCAGGTCATTGCCATACTTATCCTGCTCATAGATAGAGAGGTTAGGCATGCGGTTATAAGCAATAGACAGCAAGTCACCGTTGTTCTTCTTGTTCTTCGTATAGGTCAATGAGATATTGGTCTCAATCTTAATACGGTCAGACACGAAATAGTCCAAGTTCACGCGAGAGGTGAAACGGTCCAACTGCTGCTCGATGATAGAGCCCGTCTCGTGGTCATAACCAGCACCAATACGGAAGTGAGCCTTTTCACCACCACCCGTCAGAGAGAGGTAGTGATTCTGGCGCCAACCCACCTTCTTGACTTCTTTCAGCCAGTCGGTGTTGTTGTTATACATCTCGTACTCAGAGAAAGAAGGATCATAGTTAATCTCCTGGATGTTACTAGCATCGTCACTCATACGGGGATTGAAGTACTCTTCCTTCAGCATCATGGTATATTCGTCACCATTCAGCATCTTATAGCCTTCGGGCTGATAGGTACCAGTCAGACGGAAGCTATAGCTCACGCGTGTTGCACCACGAGCACCACGCTTGGTCTTGATTTCGATAACACCATTTGAACCCTGTGAGCCCCAGATGGCCGTAGCGGCAGCATCCTTCAGCACCGAGATACTCTCGATATCCTCAGGGTTCACGTTCAGCAGTTCAGCAAACTTCTCCTCGTTCATGGTCGACACATCGTCGTTGATATTGGTTTCCCAAACGTTACCATCGACCACAATCAGCGGCTCACTATTACCGGTGATGGTAGAAACGCCACGCAAACGCATTGAAGTACCTTTACCCAGATCACCACCAGCCACAATATCCAAGCCGGCGATACGTCCCTGCAAAGCCTCATCGACCGTTGTCATTGAGAGTCCCTCAAACTCAGTCATACTAATGCTCTGCTGAGAAGTAGAAATCTCATCGACAGGAATTGACAGGCCAGAGCCCTGAGAACGCTTCTTTGAGGTGATTACCACGTCATCAATTGTCGTATTATCCTGCAGGCGGATATTATAGTGCGTCTTATTGAAAGGCAACACCACCTTCTTATAACCTACATAAGTAATACTCAGCTTATCCTTAGGGTTCTTCAGACGGAAAGAGAAGTTACCACTCATATCTGTCACAGCCGCAGCCACGATACGGTTTGACGCATCGAGCTCCACAACATTAGCTCTCATCACAGGTCCGAAATCATCGGTCACCGTTCCGCTAATGACATCGCCCGCTTTCTGGGCATTGGCAGTAATCAGAAAACTAAAAAATGAAAATATAAAAATACCTAATCGTTTCATAATTCTAGATTTTTAATTCTTTAATTTCCTAATCACCCAGAGATAATGGTTTATCAATCAGATGAATCACAGCCGACGAAGTCGTCTCAATATTACTAGCTTTCTTGGCATCAGAGCTGTCATACTGATATTCGCGAGCCATCAGGTTATAAAGACGCGGATCAGTGGTCACGACCTTTGCAGGCGTGCGATTCTTGTCTTTCTTGCAAGCCTGGTCTTTAATGGTGATACCATTGTCGGTCAACTGAGCAGTCACACGATAGAAACGCTCTGTTGCAGGATCAATCACAGCCGTCTCAAACTCTGCGCTGTCTTTCTCGGCGCCGATAAAGAGGGCATTATCCTGGATGTGATACTTCAGGAAGTTCACAATCTTCAGAGAGTCGCGAGTCTTGGCAGAAATATTGCCTGCCTCACCATAAGCCTCCACCTGTTCCCAAGTAGGCAACTGCTTAGCATCCTGCAAAGCCTGGATGCTGGCATTAGAAGGCACATACACCGTATAGTGATAGGTATTGAATGCCGAGATATTCTGTCCGGCAGTCGCATTACGCTTGTTGTGAATCATCTCGAACAGACCACTACCGTCCATCAGTTCCAGGAACTTAGAGAACTCCTCATGGTCAGCCAAGATGTCACGCACCGTCTTACGGGTAGTCATGATTGGTTCGTCGTCCAGGATATAAGCCTTACCGTTACCGCCCTTGGTCTGGTCGTAGACTTGAGTCACGCGCAAGGGCTGACCCTCGTTAGCCTGGAAGCTACCTTCTACCGTCATACCGTTGGCACCAGCCTTGGGATTCTTCACACGGATTTCCGTACCGCCTTTGGTGCGATAATACTCATGGCCATCCTCCACATCACCAATCACAATGTGTGTCTCAAGAACATCCTTCAGTCGGTTCTTGATGGTATATTCGTCTGTGATACGGCCAATAGAGTCACCTATCATACCTGTCTCTGGATCATAGTTCCAAACGCTGGCCCACACACGCTCCGACTTTTTGATTGCCTGAGAGTCGTAGTGGAAGCGCAGCAACTGGCGCTGGTTCTTTCCGTAAGAACAGGGGTCAATGTATTGCAACAAGGCCTGGTTTCTAGGAATGAAGAAACTGTATCTGGAGTTCAGCGAGTTCAGATACACCTTATACTGCAAGACATCCTTGTCGATAGCCCACTTGATAATGTTCATTGTCTCATTAACAATAACAGGGTATGACACGCTGACAAAGGCTGTTGGCGTATATACCTTGTTGGTCTGATAGATGGCACCATTGCAGGCCAACCACACAGAGTCGATATCCTCAACCTTCACACCCATGGGGTCGTTGGCGTCGTTGAGAATGCCAGAAAACTTCGAGGGCACAGAACTGACAAACGAACCCAGCATGTTGACGTTGATCAACTCATTGATCACATCGTTGGGTACATTCTCCAGTTTGCCATAGTAATCGCGGAGCACCTTACCTGCACCGTTATTCCAATAGTCTCTCAAGGCAGAGTCAGAAGGCACCATCATCACAGCCATATCACGCTGCATGGCGATATTGCCTTCCTGATCGTTCAGACCTGTATAGTAGTCGTTCCACTCTGGGTCGAACTTCAGCAGACCACTGATAGGAGTAACCTTGTCGGGTGCTACGTCAACAGATTTGCCATCTTGCGACTTCTCTGAGAAGAAGCGCTTCTGGAACACAGTATCGACGTTCTTATCATACAGGTAGTTGTACTGCGTCGTAGTTGCCTTGTCCAAGGGGAAAGGTGCACAGAAACGCTCCAGCAAGCTGTTCCACATGCTGACATTGGGCTTCTTGCGAATAAGCTCTGCCATATTGGGCAATGGCGTAATGACCTCAGCCATCTTATGGATGAAGCCATTCGAGCACTTGATATTGGGTTCGTCAACAGAAACGCCATTGATGCTGGCGTCACCAGCCTGACGTGTGGTCTGGTAATTGTTGATGAAGTCATAGTCTGAGTTGGTAATGTGCTTGTTGACCAACTGTTTCTCGATAAATTGTACCAAAGGCACCTGAGAGTTGTCAGTCATACAAACCATAGGAAGACCAGACTCGCGATAGCTCTTCCAATAGAGATTATCTGGCATGTCGGCCTTTGTAAGCACAGCCACAGAGTCGTAGGTCGAACTCGACGAATAGCGTCGCATACACTCGCCCTCCTTGGGAGGATTACCCTCAACGCTGGGCAGACTGTTCAACTGCATCGAGTTGTTCATCATGCTGCCAAACAGCAACAGTTTCTTTTGTGACACAGACAGGTCACCGTAGCTTTTCACACCCCACGAATTGTTCTTGTAGAAACGATCGTAGGCCGCATCGTCTGCCACGAAGAGCGTTCGCGAGCCAGTCTTTGCCAGCACCTCACGAAAGCCCAGGTCGTCAATCAGACGCACCGTGTTCGTGTAGTTTCCCTGTTCGTCCAGCCAACTGTAAATGCTCGAGCCCCATCCATCGGGAGTACGTTCATCCAAGTCGTAGTCCGAACAAGCCACCAGACCTGCGCCACTTGCCAGTAGCAATCCAGCAGCCAACAACAATTGTCGGCCTCGTTTTAGGATTTGTCTTTCGGTTTTCATACGTTTTACTTTTTGGAATTATTGAGATTTGTTCTTTTCGTCTTGGGTAGCACAAAAGTGCGTTGCAAAGTTAGTAATAATACGCGTGAGGAGTTTAAAATAACGTCCGAACGACTTCACTTTTCGTCACAGCTCATTTTAAAATGTCGCATGTGTTTTTCTTTTCGTCTCAAAAAAACAAGGAAAGCCCGTGTGTTACGGGCTTTCCTTTTGATTCTTAATAATGGTGACCAATCATCAGAAGTGCATTTTCACATCAACACCAACCTGAAGCGGCAGGCCACGCTGTGCAAAATTCTGTTTCGTCAATTGGCTGTTCACCAGGAATGTATTGTAGTTTGTGTTGGTCAGGTTACGTCCCCAGAAATCTACTACCACACGATTCATATCGAGTGCCAGGTGAGCACCCAGTGTAGCATAGAACTTCTGGCACAACTCATTATCTGCTTCCCAATAGGTTTTACCCTGTCCCTTGGCATTAACACCCAGCACAACACTCTTCAGGAAGGCATTCTTGACATCAAAACGATAGTCGGCATTTGCGCTGAACTGATGCATGGGGATGAAAGGAACATACTTGTCTTTATAGCTCACCTCCTCGTAGCCGGTAGCCGTCTTCAGGCTATCGGTATAGTCTTCGAACACAGCACGGGTGAAGCTATAGGTAGCACCCCACGACAGACGGTCGTCGAAGGCCTGTCCGCGCAAAGCAAGCTCTACGCCACAGCTATGGCTCTTACCTGCATTGACTGTCATACGGCCATAGCCAGAATTAGGAATCATCACCGAGAGCTGCTGGTCCTGAAGCTGAGTGAAGAAGAATGATGCATCAGCCTTCACCTTATTATTAAATAGGTTAAGATGGAAACCTGCCTCATAATTCCAGCTTTCTTCTGGCTTATAAGCAATCGTCTCCACGATATTGTCATAGTCCTGATCCGAGTGGGGGACGTCATAATCGCCCTGCATAGCTTTCTGCTGATGCTTGTTCAAGTCTGTACGTAGGATATCACTAAACATCTGGACATTGTATCCGCCTGCGCGATAGCCTTTCGAAACGAGAGCATAGACATTACCCAGGTTCTCATTGAAACTATAGGTAAGACCTACCTTTGGCAAGAGCTGGGTGTAGGTGTGATGACGAGAGTCTGCAACATGAGAAGTCAGGTGATAAGTATCTATTTTTCTGACTGTACCACCCGTCATATTCATATAGGCAAGCGCGTCATAATCAATCTTCACCTTGTCGACATTATAACGGAGACCAAGTGTCAGCTTCAGATTGTCACCCAACAAGATGTTAGACTCGTGAAAAGCAGCCAAGCTCAAGGTTGGTGTACGATAGGTGCCAGGCACAGCCATCTCAGCACTCATCGTCACACCCAAATTATCAACAACCGCCTGAGGCATTCCTCCATTAATCATACCCCGAATCATTGCATTCTCGATAGCCTTGCCGATAGGACCCGTGATGGCATCACCAAAGCCCACGGGAGCGTCCGTACGAAGCCACTGGTAACTGCCAAAGAGACCAGAAGTGTGCTGCCAACGACTGGCATTATTGGTACGGAGCACCACCTCCTCTGTCACGGCGTTCATCTTCTGCACCTGCTGCAGACTCATATAGTCAGCAGCCACATAGTCCTGGTCCATGTTCATGCGGTCCCAGAGATACTGATGACTCGTGGTCGATGTGAGCAGATAGTTATCGAAGTCATACGACACGGTAAGACCCGTATTCACCATCTGACGACGATAATCATTCATAAAGGTGGTAGAGGGATCGGCCGTCTCATCGTTTTCTACGTCATAGAGGCCATAAGGGAAACCGTTCTGATTGGTGTACTGATAATCACTGGTCAAGTCGAAAGTCAGACGGGTCTGAGGCTTCCACATCAGGCGCACCTTGGCACCAGCCTCATTCATCTTGTCATTATACTCATTGAGATTGGAGTTCTTGAAGAAACCGTCCTGTCCATTATAGAAAGCAGCCACCATGAAGGCCAACTCATCGCCAAGTCGCTGATAATGGGCCACCTCAGCCTTTCGTGTAAAGTGATTACCAACACCGATGTTGACATCCGTACCCTGATAGCTCATGGGGTTCTTTGAGTAGATACGCACGATGCCGCCCTCTGTATTTGCGCCATAGAGCGTGCCCTGGGCTCCGCGCAAGACGTCAACGCGGTCCAACGTATAGAAATGGGTGTTGAAAGCCGACTTCGACATCAAGGGGATGTGATCGTAATAGATTCCCACAGCCGAGTTGTTGATACGCGAGCCTATACCTCTTATATACATAGAGGAGGTGAGACGACTGCCATACTCGGGCATCGTAAACGAAGGCACATAGTAGGACAACTGCCCCAGACTCTGTACATTCATCTGTTGCAGCTCCTTCGCACCAAAAACGCTACTACTCAATGGCTGTTGCCTGAGCAGGAAACCCTCCTTGGGCTGTGCGACAACCACCACTTCATCAAGATCCACCACCTTGCTCGTGTCGGCAACTGCCGACTCGTCAAGGATGTTCTCTGCATCGGCATAACACGTCGATACACTAGCCAAGGCCATCAGGCCCAAAACAAATATTCTATTCATATCTTTTTCAAATTCGGGTGCAAAGGTACGCTTTATTGCTGAGCCACACAATCCACATTTATATGGATTTTACCTTACAGCCGGAAAAAGATATGAATAGGACAGGCTTATTCTCCGATATATTTTGCTATCGTGCTCAAGCACAACTGGCTGCTGATGGGCTTCGTGAGGAAGTCCACACAACCTGCATCCATCGCCAACTGGCGGTCGCTCTCAAATGCGTTTGCCGTCAGCGCAATAACAGGCAGCCCTGGGCAATGCTCTTTAATCAGCATGGTAGCCTCCAGACCATCCATCACGGGCATCTTGATATCCATGAGCACCAGGTCAAAACCGCCTTTCTGAGCCATATCCACAGCCTCTTTGCCATTACAGGCTCTTTCGAACTCATAGTGGTTCTTGAGGATATAAGTCATCAGTATGTAATTACTGTCATTGTCCTCTGCTATCAATAATCTCTTCATGCGCCAAAAAATTAAGTTCGTTAGTTAATTAGTTACAAAAGTAATACTTTTATTCGGAATTCCTTTGTATTTTTCAAACTTTTAACTAATTTTGCACAGATGAAAATAAACAATCACTTAAAATACTACAAGACATGAACTTAAAACTCATCTCTCTTTCGCTGGCATTCACCGCATCACTCTCAGTTCAGGCTCAGCACGTGATGGACGTAAACACCAGCAAGATTGGCGCCCCCGTCCAGTCAACAATGTACGGTATCTTCTTTGAAGACATCAACTATGCTGCAGACGGCGGCCTCTATGCCGAGCTCATCATGAACCGTTCGTTTGAATTCCCCAACGCCTTTGCGGGATGGGACATCTCTGGTAAGGTGACGCTGAAGAACGACGGTCCTTTCGAGAGGAACCCACACTATGTACGCCTGGCTCCTGCAGGCCACAACGACAAGCACACGATGATTGAGAACCAAGGCTTCTTCGGCATCGGCGTGAAGGGTGGCGAGGAATACCGCTTTTCTGTATGGGCACGCGTGCCCGATGGTGGCAAGGCCAAGCTGTGGATAGACCTGGTGGACAACGCCACCATGCGCGACGACCAGAAGTTGGGCAACACCAGCGTGGACGTCAGCGGCAAGGAATGGAAGAAATATACGGCTATCATCAAGCCTAATCGCACTTTTGACAAGGCCCATCTCCGTGTGTGGGGCGACAGCAAGGCGACTACTGACGTCGAGCACGTATCGCTCTTCCCCGTCAAGACGTGGAAAGGCCGCGAGAACGGCATGCGTCAGGACCTGGCTCAGGCTCTGAACGACATGCATCCTGGCGTGTTCCGCTTCCCTGGTGGCTGTATCGTGGAAGGTACTGATCTGGAGACACGCTACAACTGGAAGAACAGCGTAGGTCCCGTTGAGAACCGCCCCCTGAACGAGAACCGCTGGCACTACACCTTCACAGAACGTTATTTCCCCAACTATTATCAGAGCTACGGACTGGGCTTCTTTGAGTTCTTCCAGCTCTGCGAGGACTTTGGCTGCGAGGCTCTGCCCGTTATCTCATGCGGTCTGAGCTGCCAGTTCCAGAACCCCGACCCCACGAAGCCCGGTGTACATGTGCCCGTGGACCAGTTGGATGAGTATATCCAGGACGCACTCGACCTGGTGGAGTTTGCCAACGGCGATGTGAACACCAAGTGGGGTAAGGTGCGTGCCGAGATGGGCCATCCCGCTCCCTTCAACCTGAAGTTCCTGGGTGTGGGCAACGAGCAGTGGGACTACGACGAGAAGCACGGCGGCTTCGGCCCTGTCTTCACCGAGCGCCTGAAGAAGTTCAGCGACGCCCTGCGTGCCAAATACCCCAAGCTGAAGCTCATCGGTACCACTGGTCCTAACTCAGAGGGCTGGGACTTCGACCTGCTGCAGCCTCGCATGAAGGAGTTGAAGGTGGACCTCTACGACGAGCACTACTATCGCAACGAGAAGTGGTTCCTCTCTCATGGTCTGCGCTACGACTCATACGACCGCAAGGGTCCCCGCGTGTTTGCCGGCGAGTATGCTTGCCACGGAAGCGGCAAGAAGTGGAATCACTTCGAGACCTCACTCTACGAGGCTGCCCACATGACGGGTATCGAGCGCAATGCCGACCTCGTTCATATGGCTACCTACGCTCCCCTTTTCGCCCATGTTGAGGGTTGGCAGTGGCGTCCCGATGCCATCTGGTTCGACAACCTGCGTTCATTCAAGTCTGTCAGCTACTATGTTCAGCAGATGTTTGCCATGAACAAGGGTACCAACGTGCTCCAGCTCACAATGAACAAGAAGCCTGTTGCAGGCCAGGACGGTCAGGACGGTCTCTTCGCCTCAAGCGTATTTGACAAGACCACCAACGAGGTCATCGTCAAGGTAGTCAATACTTCGAAGCAGGCTCAACCCGTGGTTCTCAACCTGCAGGGCGTCAAGGCCACCACTGCCGAGACGCTGACGCTGAACCACAACGGTTCGATGGACGACGAGAACACGCTCGACCAGCCCGAGAAGATCACTCCAAAGACGGGTTCTATCAGTGTGGCTGCCGACAAGAAGCAGTCTGTTATCACAGACAACGTGCCCGCCATGACGTTCCGAATCTATAAGGTGAAGAAATAACACCCACACAAACATCGACAACAGATTATCATAAGGATTATCATAAAGGAAAGACGGATCTCGCGATTCGTCTTTCTTTTTTTCACCTAATCGCAAGTTTAGATCTACCAAGTACATACACTTCCTCTGTTTCCCGAGTAGTAATTAAAATTAGGAGGCTGAAAAAAAATGGCGAAAAGGCGATTCAATATTAAAATCACGTCGTGGTTATTTATTTTCACGTCGTGATTTTATTTAATCTCGACGTGATTATTTAAAATCACGACGTGATTTTAAAGTTTAAACGGCAAAACAACAGTTTTTCTTCATCGTATCGAGAGTGAAACTACGGGCAATGGCGAGACATTTCCTGGTATAAAACACCACTATTTACTGAAATAATTTGGTAATTATTGGAAAAATAAGTAACTTTGCATCCTATTATGGCCGTAGCAAACCTAATAACCCAAAACAGCGACGAGCACCAGTTCTCGTTCGAAGTGCTGCCCCCACTCAAGGGGACGGGCACAGAGCGGCTGTTTGCCGACATCGAAAAGTTGTGCAAACTGAACCCCGCCTTTATCAACATCACCACGCATCACAGCGAGTTTGTATACAAGGAACTGAGCGACGGACGCTTCGAGCGTCAGCGCCTGCGTCTGCGCCCCGGCACCATTGCCGTTGCCGCAGCCATCCAGCAGCGCTTCCACGTGCCCGTTCAGCCGCATGTCATCTGCAGCGGTGCCTCGATAGAGGACATCGAGTACGAGTTGCTCGACCTGCAGTTCCTGGGCATCACCGACCTATTGCTGCTTCGCGGCGACAAGGCCAAGGAAGACCGCGTGTTTAAGCCGACACCTGGTGGCCACAGCCACACCACGGAACTCATCCGCCAGGTGCAGCGTTTCAACGAGGGTTTCTTTGCCAACGGCGAGCCCATCAAGAACCCTGGGGCAAAGTTCGACATCGGTGTGGCCTGCTATCCCGAGAAGCACGAGGAGGCTCCCAACTTGGAGATGGACATGCAATATCTGAAAGAGAAGCAGGACCTGGGTGCACAGTATGCCGTGACGCAGCTCTTCTATGACAACGAGAAATACTTCGCTTTCGTAGACAAGGCGCGCCAGATGGGCATCACCATTCCCATCATCCCCGGCATCAAGCCACTGGCCAAGCTCAACCAGCTGTCGGTGGTGCCACGCACATTCCATTGCGACATTCCCGAGGCCCTGGCCCGCGAAATCGTGAAGTGCAAGACCGACGACGATGCACGCCGTCTGGGCATCGAATGGACCGTGCAGCAATGTCGTGAACTCTATGCCCACGACGTCAACGACATCCACTTCTATACCGTGGGTGCGGTGGATTCCGTGGTCGAAATCGTAAAACAACTGAAAGAGAAGAAGTGAAGTTCAGCGAAGTCATAGGACAACAGGAGGTGCAAGAGCGCCTGGTACAGATGGTCAAGGAAGACCGTCTGCCCCATGCCATGATGCTCTGCGGTCCCGCCGGCAGCGGCAAGATGGCGTTGGCAGTGGCCTTTGGCTGCTATCTGCTGGGCCTCAAAGACAATACGGACCCTTATGCTCAAACGGAGCACCCCATGCTCGCCAAACTCGAGCATCCCGACCTCCACTTCACCTATCCCACCATCAAACTGCCCTCGATGAGCAGCGACCACAAGCCCGTGAGCGATGACTTTGCCCGCGAGTGGCACGAACTCATCATGCAAGGGCCTTACTTCACCCTGGACCAATGGCTCACCGCTATTGGCGCCGAGAACCAGCAGGCCATCATCACCGCTGGCGAAAGCGACGAACTGGTACGCAAGCTGTCGCTGAAATCGAGTCAGGGAGGCTATAAAGTCAGCATCATCTGGCTACCCGAACGCATGAATATCGAATGCGCCAACAAGTTGCTGAAGCTCATCGAAGAACCGCCCACACAGACGGTCTTCCTGATGGTATGCGAGGAGCCCGACAAACTGCTGGAGACCATCCGCAGTCGTGTGCAGCGCATCGACGTGAAGAAGATAGACAACGACATCGTGCGACAGGCACTCATTGAGCGCCGAGGCATCAGCGAAGAGGCTGCCATGCGCATCAGCCGACTGGCCAACGGCTCGTGGCTCAAAGCCATGGAAGCCCTGCAGGCCGGCACTGAGAACGAGCAGTTTCTGGACCTCTTTATGATGCTGATGCGACTGGCCTATCAGCGCAGAGTGCGCGAACTGCGTAAATGGAGCGAGACGATGGCAGGCTTCGGACGTGAGAAGCAGAAACGATTCCTACAGTTCTTCATGCGCATGCTGCGTGAGAACTTCATGTATAACTTCCAGCAGCAGGACTTGGTGTATATGACGCAAGAGGAGGAGGACTTCGCCAAGAATTTCGCCCGATTCATCAACGAGGCCAATATCCTGCAGCTCTACGACCTGACCAACCTGGCCATTCGAGACATCGGACAAAACGCCAACGCGAAAATCGTGTTCTACGACTTCGCGCTGAAAATCATAGTATTGCTCATTCAAAAATAGATATAGATGGAAGAGAAACAAAGAACATACGAAATACGCACGGGGTGTGACCGCGGACTCTGCCACGCCGCCGTGGGACGACAGGACCGCCAGCTGAATACCTATGACTGGCTGGCCGACGTGCCTGGCAATGCTGAGTCGACAGACCTGGTGGAGGTGCAGTTTAAGCACACCCGCAAGGGCTATTACCACAACGTGAACAACCTGCCGCTGAAGAAAGGCGACATCGTTGCCGTAGAGGCTAGTCCTGGTCACGACATCGGCGTGGTGACTCTCACTGGAAGACTGGTGACCTTGCAAATCAAGAAGGCCAACCTGAAGAGCAGCGAAGAGATCAAGCGCGTCTATCGTCTGGCACGCCAGGTGGATATGGATAAATACCACGAGGCCAAGGCTCGCGAGCACGAGACGATGATCCAGAGCCGCGAGATTGCCAAGAACCTGGGATTGCAGATGAAGATTGGCGACGTGGAGTATCAGGGCGATGGCCAGAAGGCCATCTTCTATTACATCGCCGACGAGCGTGTGGACTTTCGACAGCTCATCAAAGACCTGGCTGCAGCCTTCCACGTACGCATCGAGATGAAGCAGATTGGTGCCCGTCAGGAGGCCGGACGCATTGGCGGTACTGGTCCCTGCGGACGCGAGCTTTGCTGCGCCACATGGATGAAGAACTTCGTCAGCGTCTCTACTGGCGCTGCCCGCTATCAGGATATCTCACTCAATCCCCAGAAGCTGGCTGGCATGTGTGCCAAGTTGAAGTGCTGTCTGAACTACGAGGTCGACGACTATATCGAGCACGGCAAGAAACTGCCTAACCGCGAGATTGTTCTCCAGACGCTCGACAGCGACTATTACTTCTTCAAGGCCGACATCCTGGCTGGTCTCATCACCTACTCTACCGACAAGCGCATTGCTGCCAACCTGCAGACCATTACGGCAGAGCGCGCTAAAGAGATTATCGAGATGAACAAGCACGGGCAGAAGCCCGGCGACCTGCAGCCTGACGAGGAGAAGAAGAAAAAGCAGGATAGCGCACCCGTTGACCTGCTGGCTGGCGACGACATCCATCGTTTCGACAAGGCCAAAAAGAAAAAGAAGAAGAAAAAGCCTCAGAAGCCTAAGAATGAAGCTGACAAGAACGAATCCGTCAAGAACGAGCCTGTCAAGAATGAAACTGAAAAGAAATAGTCTTCTGGGATTTATCATAGCGGTTGCACTGGCATTGTCCAGCTGCAACCGCCAAACTATTTACAGCCACTACGAACCCGTTGACATTGATGGATGGGAACGTAGCGACACCTTGTGGTTTTACGCTGGCGGACTGACAGAGGGCTGTTACAACGAACAAGTGGGACTACGCATCAACGGCAACTACCCCTTCAAAGACCTGTCTCTTGTCGTTGAGCAACGACTGCTGTCCACACAAACCATCATCAAATGCGATACACTCAACCTGGCCATCACAGACGATGACGGCTTTTTCCAAGGCGAAGGACTAAGTCTTTTACAATACGAGACCAGCCTGGGCACTATCAGCCTGCCCACATCAGACACCCTTCAGGTAGCCATTATCCATAACATGAAACGAGAGGTGATGCCTGGCATTGCCGACGTCGGCATCACACTTCAGAAAGCACCATGATCTTTAGGTTCTAATCTTATGGCGCCCTGCATCAATACGCAGAAAGATAAACAGCAGCAGCGTGAAGCCCCACAACGATGAACCGCCATAAGAGAAGAACGGCAAAGGAATACCGATAACAGGTGTCAGGCCCAGCACCATGCCCACATTAATAAAGACATGGAACAGGAATACCGACAATACACAATAGCCATAGATGCGACCAAAAGCCATTGGCTGGCGTTCTGCCAGATGAATCAGGCGCAAGATAAGTGCCAGGAACAGCAGTAGCACACCGGCAGCTCCCACAAAACCTTCTTCCTCACCAACTGTACAAAAGATAAAGTCTGTGTCCTGCTCAGGCACATACTTCAGTTTGGTCTGCGTGCCATTAAGGAAGCCTTTGCCTTCCAGTCCACCAGAGCCAATAGCAATCTCGCTCTGATGCACATTATAGCCGGCACCTCTCAGATCCTCCTCCAGACCCAGCAACACGTTAATACGGGTACGCTGGTGAGCCTCAAGCACATGATTGAGGGCATAGTCGGCCGAATTAAAGAAGACCACCGAACCAGCAGCAAAGAGCGCTATCCACAGATAATTACGGATACGCTTAAAGACAGCACGCCACAACAGATAGCCAACCAACAAGATACACATGGTCAGCTGCACCCAAAACAGGTTGAAGGGGATGACATAGACGGCAAAAAGCAGGAAGACTAATGTCAGGCCCAGACAGGCGCCCAGACAATGCATGGCCTCTCGCCAGTTATGACAATAGACACCCATCATCACCGAAGAGAATATCTGGATGAGCAGCATCACGATGAAATAGCCTATCGACGTTGGTGTATTAAATAAGGTGGGCTCTGCAAAACGGATGCCTATGACAAAGTAGGCCACCATGACGACACCCGAGAAGAGCACACTACCCGTCATGCCTTCACGATAGAGCATTAGGAAGAAGGCCAGATAAACCAATGCGGAACCGGTCTCACGCTGCATCACGATACAGAGCATCGGCACAAAGATAATGGCAAGCGTGGTCACGAGGTCCTTCACACGATGGATGTCATACCCATAGGTTCCCATAAACTTGGCCAGGGCCAAGGCTGTGGCAAACTTCGCAAACTCTGCTGGCTGCAATCGTAAGGGGCCCAAGACAAGCCACGAACGGGAGCCTTTGATACTATGTGGATTAAAGATAGTGGCAAAAAGCAACAACACGAGGAGGCCAAAGAGGATATATGCAAAGGTGTCGTAGAGGCGGTCATCAAGCAACAGCAACACCAACCCCAGGAACATCGACGTGCCTATCCACACTATCTGCATACCCGAACGGGCTGAAAGTGAGAAAAGGTCAGTCTCGCCATATGTATAACTCGCACCACACACGCTGACCCAGCCAAACGAGAGCAAGGCCACATAGATGATGATGGTCCACCAATCGATGGAGCGAAGAATGCCTGGTTGTCTATCTGATTGCATTGCCATAGCTGATGCGTTTATTTTGAATCTCTGTAGCCTTATTCTTCGAGGCCGCCGATAGTTCTCCGTGAATATATTGTTCCATGATCAGGCCACCAATAGGCACACCATAGGTGGCACCCCAGCCACCGTTCTCGACATAGACGGCCACAGCAATCTTTGGATTGTCCATCGGCGCAAAACCCATGAACACCGAGTGGTCGTGACCACGGTTCTGGGCCGTACCTGTCTTACCACAAGCCATAAAGTCATATTTCGCCAACTCATGGCAGGTGCCGCCAAGAGCTGCAGAACGCATGCCCTGCACCACAGCCTCATAAGCTTCGCGCTTCGCCATCGTATAGCGGCGCTTGGTATAGAGTGTGTCAAGCGGTTCTCCCTCCACTTCCTTCACCACATGGGGCGTGATAAACCAGCCACGGTTGGCAATGGTAGCACCCAGATTGGCAATCTGCAACGGTGTGGCATTAACCTCACCCTGACCAATAGAAATAGAAATAATGGTAAGACCGTTCCACGAGCCCTTATAGGCTTTGTCATAGAACTGCGCATTGGGAATCAAGCCACGCTTCTCGCCTGGCAGGTCAATGCCCAACTGATAGCCAAAGCCCATCGAAACCATATAGTCGCGCCAGGTATTCATGGCCTCCTGCACGGTGTGATACTTCTGTCGATTGCCAATCATATGATAGAGTCCCCAACAGAAATAGCCATTGCACGACGTCGAGATGGCAGGAACCAACGGTAAAGGTGAGCTATGTCCATGACAGCCCACTCGTAAACCCTTAAACACAAAACCATGATAGCAAGGATAGGCGGTCTGCGGCGAGATGATTCCCTCGGAAAGGAACGTCAGAGCCTGAGTGGTCTTGAACGTAGAGCCTGGAGGATACTGTCCCATGATAGAACGGTTGAGCAGGGGCTTCCAGGTATCCTGACTCAGCATGCGATGGCTCTTAGAGCGCTGACGCCCCACCATCATACGAGGGTCGTAGTTAGGCGAACTGGCCATACACAGCACCTCACCAGTAGTAGGCTCTATGGCAACCACAGAGCCAATCTTTCCTTCAAGTAGCTGCTCTGCCAAGGCCTGTAACTTCAGGTCAAGTCCCAGCGTCAGGTTCTTTCCAGGCACAGGCGGACTGTCGAGTTCTCCATTCTTATAGCTGCCCTGGATACGTCCGTGAGCATCACGAAGCAGAATCTGCACACCTTTTTCGCCTCGCAGGTATTTCTCATAAGAACGCTCCACACCGAGTTTGCCGATATAATCGCCAGGCTGATAATAGTCGTCGGCCTCAATATCAGAAGGTGATACCTCGGCCACATCGCCCAACACGTGGGCGGCATAAGGATGTTCATACTGACGGATACTGCGCTTCTGGGCATAAAAGCCTGGGAAACGGTACATCTTCTCTTGAAATACGCTGAAATCGTGGTCAGAGAGCTGATTCATGAACATCTGCTCGGTAAAACGCGAATAGCCCGGATTCTTAGAGCGGTCCTTAATATTAGCCATCCGTTCATCAAACTCCGTGCGATCGATATTCAAGGCTGCGCACAGTTCCAAGGTATCAAGACGATCCTTGACCTCGTTCATCACCACCATAATATCATAGGCTGGCTGGTTATAAACCAGCAGTTCGCCATGACGGTCGGTAATCACGCCGCGAGAGGGGTATTCTATCTTCTTAAGGAAAGCGTTTGAGTCGGCGTTCTTCTTGTAGTCGTCACTCAACAACTGGAGAAAGAACAAGCGTATCATGTAGATGACAACAATTAATATTGCCACGCCACCAATCACAAATCGCCTATTTTCCAGTCCGTAATCTTTCACGTCAGCGACTACTTTCTAATGGTTTCAATAGTAAAGATCAGGGCAAGCGTCAACAGGGCACTACCAACGACACACTCAAGCCAATAGAGCCAATTGAAGAAGCTAAACAGATTGACGGTGAAGAAAACCATGCAATAAATCAGCATCATGATAGTAGCCAAGGACATGAAATTACCCATACCCATCGTGTTTGCTGAAGCCTTCACCCTATCGTCCACATCACGGGGCAAGAATAGTTCCAAAAGATAGGGCTGCAAAGCGCCCATCAACGTCAATGAGGCAGAAGCCACTCCTGGGGTGTTTGAGAAGGCATCAATCACCACACCCATCGAGAAGCACCACACCAGAATGGCCCACTTAGGATAACTGCGGGGGAAGATAATGGCAAAGTAAGCATACAGCAACGGTGTGGCACAATGAAACAGTTGGATGCGATTAAGCACCAACGCCTGTGCCAAACAAAGCACCACCATCACCATCAGTCGCCGCAGAATATCGAATAACATACGCTTTAGTTCCTACTTCTTTGCAATGCCATCGAATCGCGGGCTGCCTCGTTGAGCCTCATCCGATCAGCAAAATCCTTTTCTGTTATCACACAAACATCGCGCAATCGCGAGAAATCAGTAGACAAGTTTATCTTAAGACGATACGACAAACCGTCGGGCGAGTCGGCAATCTCCAGAATCTTACCAATCAGGATGCCCTTAGGGAAGATTGACGAATAACCACTTGTCTCCACCCAATCGCCCACTTTAAACTTGGCATGACGGGGAATATCATCCACATAGGCAATCACAGGATTACCACCATCCCAAGTAACATAGCCGAAATAGCCTTTGCCACGAATGGCGCAACTGATACGCGACCACTTGTTGAGCACAGGGATAACAATAGAGTAGTGGGTACTGGTCTGATAGACCACACCCACTACTCCTGTACCACAGGCCACACCCATGTCTACTTCTACGCCATCGGCCGTACCACGGTCAATGGTTATCAAATTATCTGCTCTGTTTATAGAGTTGGAAACCACCTTGGCCTGTACAAAACGATAACTGCCAAGATGATTCATCATAGTCTGAAGCGACTGGACAGAGTCCTCATGCGCATCAGCCTTTTGCTCCTTATAGAGTCTTAGTTGTTGTTCCAGTATAAGATTGCGGCGTGTGAGAGCCTCGTTTTGCTCTACCAGCGAGAAATACTGCTCCAAGCCTGACTGCCATTCATAGACTTTTCCCACAACCGCATTGGCCGACGACACCCACACGCTGCCCTGATAACTGTTGTATCTAAACAGCATCACACCACTGGCCACCTCCAATAAAAGGAAGATAAACCAGTGGTAGTACTTCGTGAGAAACGCCAGCAGGTTATGCATGCTATCTCATCAGGAACGAGAAACGATCAACGTTCTTAAGTGCAATACCAGCACCCTTTGCCACAGAGTGCAAGGGATCCTCAGGTACATGGAATGGAATATTGATCTTATCTTCGAGACGCTTGTCGAGGCCACGCAAAAGAGCGCCGCCACCACTCAGATAGATACCATTGCGCACGATGTCGGCATACAACTCTGGAGGTGTATTCTCGAGTGCAGAAAGCACAGCGTTCTCAATCTTCGCAATGGTCTTGTCCAGACAATGAGCAATCTCTTGGTAGCACACAGGAACCTCCATAGGCAGTGCCGTAATACGGTTAGGACCGTGAACGATATAGTCTTCTGGAGCCTCATCACCCAGGTCGGTCAGAGCCGAACCCACATGAATCTTAATACGCTCAGCCATACGCTCAGACACCTTGACATTATGCTGACGTGACATGTATTCCTGGATGTCGGCTGTCAGATCGTCACCAGCCGTACGGATGGAGTTGTTTGACACGATACCACCCAATGAAATAACGGCAATCTCTGTAGAACCGCCACCGATATCAACAATCATATTGCCCTCGGGAGCCTCTACATCAACGCCAATACCAATAGCTGCTGCCATCGGCTCGAAAATCAGATAGACATCGCGGCCGTCTGCATGCTCAGCAGAGTCGCGCACAGCACGAAGCTCCACCTCAGTAGAACCGCTGGGCACGCCAATCACCATACGCAGCGAAGGCGAGAAGAAATGACGGCCCGTGTGAACCATCTTTATCAGTCCGCGCATCATCTGCTCACAGGCAGAGAAGTCGGCAATCACGCCATCACGCAAAGGACGGATGGTGCGGATATTGTCGTGTGTCTTTTCATACATCATCTTGGCCTGCTGTCCCACGGCAATCATCTTATCCGTGCGACGGTCGAGTGCAACAACCGAAGGCTCGTCTACCACGATCTTGTCATCACTGATGATAATCGTGTTGGCTGTGCCAAGGTCCATGGCCAGCTCTTGTCTGAAACTAAAAAATCCCATTCTAATTATTTTGTAAACCAACTGTGAATAGCGGTGTCATAATGACTGCTGACACCAAAGGCACGAGCTGCGAACATCTTACGGTCCTCAATATCTGTTTGAGCGCCTTTCTTGTTCAGGATATCAAGCAGCACGCTGTACTCAGCCTTCGAAGGAACAATAACAACGTCCTTGAAGTTCTTGGCACCAGCACGAATCAGAGAAATGCCGCCAATATCAATCTTCTCGATGATATCGGCCTCGTCAGCACCACTGGCCACGGTCTGCTCAAAGGGATAGAGGTCAACAATAACCAGATCAATCTCGGGAATCTCATACTGAGCCATCTGCTCACGATCGCCTTCATTCTCACGACGTCCCAAGATACCTCCGAACACTTTGGGATGCAGCGTCTTTACACGACCGCCCAGAATTGAAGGATAGGTTGTTACGTCCTCAACCTTCTGGCAATCATAACCTTGCTCTTCGATGAATTTCTGCGTACCGCCTGTCGACAAGAAGCGTACGCCCTCTTCATTAAGTTTCTTCAACAACTCGTCCAACCCGTCTTTGTGGAACACAGAAATCAATGCTGTTTTAATCTTTCTAACTTCAGCCATACCTATTTTTATATAACGTTATATATTTGAGGGTGCAAAGGTACAAAATAATTCGTTATTAGCCATTCATTATCCATAATTATTTTGCGAAACATCTATTTTTTTTATTGCAAATCAAAGACGACTGCAAATAATTCTTAAAACGTTTTGCAATTCACCCATTTTATAGTACCTTTGCAGAATTATTTTACGAATTTGCCTATATAGGCTCATTTTTCAAATGAGAAAAGGAAAAAAAATGAATAAACGCAGACATCGTCTGCAGATGGTGACACTCTGCATCAGTGCAACGATGGTTCTGGTTTTATTGGGTTTAGTAGTACTTTCCGTGCTCACCGCCCACAACCTCCAGAAGAACCTGCGTGAAAATATTGAAATAAGCGTTATTTTGGAAGATACGGTATCTGTCAAAGACGGAACCGTTCTGGGTTCGTATATCAAGACCAAGCCTTATGCTCGCGAGGTGGTTTACATCAGCAGCGAAGACGCATTGAAGACTGCCAAGGACGAGATGGGCATTGACCCCACCGAGTTTGCTGGCTGCAACCCCTTCTCTGCCGAACTGACGGTGAAGTTGGAAGCCGAATATGCCAACACCGATTCACTGCAGAAGATTGCCAACACACTACGCAAGAACAGCAAGGTTGTTGACGTGGCCTATACAAAAGACGAGATAGAGGGAATGAATCGCATCCTTGAGCCCATCAGCATTGCATTGCTTATCCTGTCGGCATTGCTTATATTCATTTGCTACACGTTGATTAGCAACTCCGTACAGCTAAGTATCTACTCGCGGCGCTTTATCATCCACACGATGAAACTTGTGGGAGCCTCATGGGGTTTCATCCGCAAGCCATTCCTAAGGCAAGCCATCTTCGTGGGACTGATATCAGCCACGCTGACATGCATCCTGCTGGGAGCCATTATCTATGGCCTACTGCCATACATGCCGCATGTTCAGGAGATTATGACATGGCACGAGTTGGCATTCACAGCTGCCTGCGTCTTTATTTTCGGATTTGTGATCATGGTGCTATGCACCTATCTCTCCGTCAACAAGTTCCTGCGCATGACTGCTGGTGAGCTATATAAGATTTAAGGTTCAAAAATTGAAATTTAAACTTTCTAAAATACATGGACAAGAGTAATTTTGCGTTCGGAAGAACAAACTTCATTCTGCTGGCAATAGGTATGGCCATCGTTGTCATCGGTTTCATATTAATGGCCGGCGGTGGTTCCACTCAGGAAGCTTACAACCCTGAGATTTTCAGTGCTCGCCGCATCAAGGTAGCTCCACTGGTGTGCCTATTTGGCTTCGTTTCTATGATTTATGCCGTTGTGCACAAAAGCAAGTAAGACATGGATTGGTTAGAGACTATTATCATTGCTATTGTAGAGGGACTCACCGAGTTTCTGCCAGTTTCATCAACTGGCCACATGATTATTACCCAAAACCTATTAAATGTGCCACAAGGCGACCCCTTTGTTCACGCCTTCACATTTATCATCCAGTTCGGAGCCATCCTGTCCGTAGTCTGCTTGTATTGGAAGCAGTTCTTCCAGTTCAATCATACGCCCACACCAGAGGGCAGCAACATGATACAAAAGCTGAAGCACAAGTACAATTTCTACTGGCTGCTTATCGTAGGCGTCCTGCCTGCTGTCGTGATAGGACTGGTCGCAAAGAAGTCAGGATTACTCGACTGGCTCCTTGACAGCGTCGAGGTGGTGGCAGTCATGCTCGTCATTGGTGGTGTCTTCATGCTCTACTGCGACAAACTGTTCAACAAGGGGACTGACGAGACAAAGCTGAACGAAAAGCGAGCCTTCAACATTGGTCTTTACCAGTGTATCTCGGTCATTCCTGGTGTATCGCGTTCTATGGCAACCATCGTTGGTGGTATGACGCAAGGACTGACTCGCAAGCGTGCTGCTGAATTCTCTTTTTTCCTGGCGGTTCCCACGATGGCAGGCGCCACATTGCTCGACTTGCTTGATTTGCTGAAAGAAGATGCCGCATGGGCCACTCCCCACAACATCACAATGCTTATCTTAGGCTGTGTGGTGGCATTCATCGTGGCATTATTGGCCATGAAGTGGTTTGTGGCCTTCCTCACCAAATATGGTTTCAAGGCATTTGGCATCTATCGCATCATCGTTGGCAGCATCATCATTATATTACTGCTGACAGGGCACTCACTCGCAATGGTTGATTAACATCATGAACTTTCACGAAGGAGAATTCATCTATATCAACAAGCCCTATCGGATGTCATCATTCGGTGCGCTGGCCTATGTCCGCACCCGTCTGTCGAAAGCACTTCGCGTCAAGCGACTGAAGACTGGACACGCAGGTACACTCGACCCGCTGGCCACAGGTGTGCTAATCCTCTGCACAGGGAAAGCCACCAAGCGCATTGAATCGCTTCAATACGCATCGAAAGAATACACGGCCACCCTGCAACTGGGAGCGACGACCCCCAGCTACGATATGGAGCACACCGTGAATATGACCTACCCCACTCGCCATATCACCCGCGAGCTGATTGAACAGACGTTACCCAAGTTTCTGGGTGAGATACAGCAGGTGCCACCCGAATACTCCGCCTGCAGTATTGGTGGCGACCGCGCCTATAAACTGGCCCGTCGTGGCGAGAAGGTGGAACTGAAACCCAAGACGTTGTGCATCGACGAGATTGAGTTGACAGACTTCAACCCCACCACCATGCAGATGAGCATCCGCGTGGTTTGCGGAAAGGGCACCTATATCCGCGCCTTGGCCCGCGACATCGGTGAAGCTCTGGGAAGCGGCGCATTCCTCACCGCCCTGTGCAGAACCCGTTTAGGCGATGTACGCATCGAAGACTGCCTGACGTTGGACGAGTTTCCAGAATGGCTCAAAAAACAAGAAATAGAATTTTAAATTTTATAGTACGATATATGAAACTATCGCAATTCAAATTCAAACTCCCCGAGGACTTGGTGGCTCTCTATCCACCTCACCGTGCTTTTGAAAACGAGGACGGCACCATAGACCGCGTCTACAACCGCGACCAGTGCAAGCTCATGGTGGTTCACCGTAAGAGTCAGAAGATTGATATCTTCAAGAAAGACGCTGAGGGCAACGACACGGAGGAGTTCATGACTTTCCGTAATCTAGTTGACTACTTTGATGAAGGAGACACCTTCATCTTTAATGACACTAAGGTATTCCCCGCTCGCCTCTATGGCACCAAGGAGAAGACCGATGCTAAGATTGAGGTGTTCCTGCTGCGCGAGCTTAATGAGGAATTGCGTCTGTGGGACGTATTGGTAGAGCCCGCCCGCAAGATCCGTATTGGCAACAAGCTTTTCTTCGACGGCGACGGCCCCATGGTGGCTGAGGTTATCGACAACACCACCTCACGTGGACGCACACTGCGTTTCCTTTACGACTGCCCCCACGACGAGTTCAAGCAGGAACTCTTCGCATTGGGTTCTGCTCCCCTGCCCCGCTATATTGTAGATCGCCGCAAGGCTGAGCCCGATGACATGGAGCAGTTCCAGACCATCTATGCAAAGAACGAGGGTGCCGTCACAGCTCCTTCAACCGGCTTGCACTTCAGCCGCGAGCTGATGAAGATGATGGAGATTCGCGGCTATCAGTTTGCCTACATCACCGTTCATTGCAGCTTGGGCTCTTTCGACCCCATCGAGGTTGAGGATCTGACCAAGCACAAGATGAATTCCGAGCAAATGATTATCTCTGACGAGGCTTGTAAGATGGTGAATGAAGCCAAGCAGGCAGGTCATAAGATTTGTGCCGTAGGCATCAGCACCATGCGTGCCACAGAGAGTGCAGTAGGCACCGATGGAATGTTGAAGGAGTTTGAGGGATGGACCAACAAGTTCATCTTCCCTCCCTACGAGTTCGGCCTGGCCAACTCTATCATCACCAACTTCTATCATCCTGAGTCAACCATGATGATGGCAACAGCAGCCTTTGCTGGCTATGAACTCACAATAGAAGCATACAAGCTAGCTCTCAAGCACAAATTCATGTTTGGCTGCTATGGCGACGCCATGCTGGTGGTAGACGATTGATGACTTTAAGATTTGAGATTTGAAGTCTAAGGTTTTGCATCAGGTGTATCTCGGACTTGGCTCTAATCTGGGAGACAAGGAAGAAAACATACGCAAAGCCATCATCTTGATAAACGAGCAGATTGGCACCGTGGTGCGCCAGTCTGCTCTTTTCTATTCTGAGCCATGGGGTTTCGATTCCCCCAATCAGTTTGTCAATGCCGCCATCTGCGTCAGCACCACACTCACACCTCACGAGGTATTAAAGGCCAACCAGCGCATCGAGAAGCAATTAGGTAAGACCGAGAATCATTCTACCGAGCGCATCCTCCAGCCATCAGACACCAACTATCAGCCATCAGCCATCACCTACCACGACCGTCCTATCGACATCGACATTCTGCTCTACGACGATCTGCATATCGACGAGCCGGAACTAAAAATCCCCCATCCGCTGATGCAGATGAGGGACTTTGTGATGATTCCTCTTCGTGAAATCTGGATTACTTACGCAGACCCAGAGCCTTCACGATAGCACGATAACGATTGATATCGTTAACGTAGAGATACTTCAGCAACTTACGACGACGACCTACCATCTTAGTCAGTGAACGAGCGGTAGCATTGTCCTTGTGATTCTTCTTCAGGTGCTCCGTCAGGTGCTTAATACGATAGGTGAACAGTGCAATCTGGCTCTCTGCGCTACCAGTATCAGTAGCACCCTTGCCAAACTCAGTGAAGATCTCTACCTTCTTTGCTTGATTGAGATACATAATTGTTTGTGTAATGATTAATAATTTGTTGCCATAACATTCTTCCCATGTCTGTCGCCTTAATCACAACGAGTCAACATCGTCGAATGCATCGGATTTTCCGAAAAGCGGGTGCAAAGGTACGCAATTTATTTGGAATTTACAAATTTTTTGAGTACTTTTGCATTCGTATGTCAACAATTATCTATCCATCGCCCATCTTTGGGCCCGTACATAGCCGTCGTTTAGGCATTTCACTAGGTATCAACCTGTTACCTGCCGACGGCAAGGTTTGTTCCTTCGACTGCATCTATTGTGAATGCGGCTTCAATGAGGACCACCGTCCCCAGAAACCCATGCCCACTCGCGAGGAGGTTGCCAAGAAGCTGAAAGAGAAACTGCAGCAGATGAAAGCCGAGGGACAACTGCCCGATGTGCTCACATTTGCTGGTAATGGCGAACCCACCTGCCATCCACATTTTGCCGAGATTATCGACGATACTATCTGCCTGCGTAACCAGTATTGTCCTCGGGCCAAGGTATCAGTACTCAGCAATTCCACGATGATTCATCGTCAGCAGGTGCACGATGCCCTGATGCGCGTCGACAACAATATTTTGAAACTCGACACCGTGGACCCCATATATATTAATAAGGTGGACCACCCTGCAGGCACCTATGACGTCAACGTTATCATCGAACGCATGAAAGCGTTCAAGGGGCACATCATCATACAGACCATGTTTATGCGTGGCGAGTGCAAGGGCGAAAGCGTCGACAACACCAGTGAGGCCTTCGTTGCGCCTTGGCTGAAGGCCGTCGAAGCCATTAAGCCCCAGCAGGTGATGGTCTATACCATCGACCGCGAGACACCAGCTCAGGGTCTTTTGAAGGCCACTCATGAACAACTTGATGGCATACGCGATCGCGTTATTGCCTTGGGCATCCCCTGCTCAGCCAGTTACTAACACTACAAAACATACTCCCAATGGAAAAACTCATCATCGATGCTCACTCGCATCTCTGGCTCCGCCAGGATACCGTCGTCGACGGTCAACCCATTCGTACCACAACCAACGGACGCAGTCTCTTCTTTGGCGAGGAGGTACAGATGCTACCCCCCTTTATGATTGACGGCAAGAACACGGCCGAGGTCTTCCTTTCTAATATGAACTACGCCCAAGTGGCTGCTGCCGTAGTAGTGCAAGAGGTCATCGATGGCTGTCAGAACGACTATCTGACACAGGTTCAGAAGCAATACCCCAACCGTTTCTTCTGCATGGGTATGGCGTGGACCGAGGAAGAGGCAAAGGCTGTCATCAATGCTGGATTAAAAGGTATCGCCTTCCCTGGCCACCGCATGCACGAACCGCTGCAGACGCTGATGCCCATCTTCAAGTTGATGGAGGAGAAGGGCATGGTGCTCTCGATGTGCTTGGGCGATGACGAGAAGCAGATAGCCCAGATGGCAGAGGTTATCCAGGAGTGCCCCAACCTGAAGGTGGCTATCGGCCATTTTGGCATGGTGACCACACCGTCGTTCAAGAGTCAGGTTCTGCTAGCTCGCCAGGGTAAGAACGTAATGATAGAGAGTGGTGGCATCACCTGGCTCTATAACGCCGAGTTCTATCCCTACCCCTCAGCTATCCGCAGCATTCGTGAGGCTGCAGACTGGGTGGGCATGGACCGCCTGATGTGGGGATCCGACTATCCACGCACCATCACCGCCATCACCTATAAGATGTCGTATGACTTCGTGGAGAAGAGCAACGAACTCACAGCAAAAGAGAAGGCACAGTTCCTGGGCAAGAATGCCCTCCAGTTCTATGGTTTCCACGACCTGCCCTCACTGCCCTACGTCAAAAACATGTCGGAATAAGACGTCATAACAACAAAAAAGAATAGCCGCTGATTATTCAGTGGCTATTCTTTTTAGGGTCAATCACGTATTGAAAAGAATCCGTTTTATTATTATCCAGTTTAAAATTTATGGGAATCGTATATTTGATTCTCTTCAACTCCGTTTTGCCTTTACTCATCAGCCCACCAGGCTTCCACCTTGGCATGGACTTGACAATACGCACTGCCTCATTATTCAGTAAGGAGTCAACGGGTTTCACCACCTTGACATCCGAAATGCTGCCATCAGTCTCAATAATAAAGCGAACGATTACGCGACCCTGTATGCCTTTGTTCTTTGCTTCTAGGGGATATCTTAAATTCTTCTTAATATAGTCAAACAAAGCTGCATCTCCACCAGGGTATTGAGGCATAATCTCACCATAGTCACCATCCCATATCTTAGCACTCACAGAGTCTTGAGCACTATTCTTTGTAGGCGTGTTCTGGGCATTTGCTGACGGCAAGCACATCAGCAACATCATTAATAGTACAAATAGATTTTGATGTTTCATATTCATTTAGGTTTTAGTTATTAACCATGCTGCAAAGGTAAACGTTTTGTGCCTTCCCTCCAAATATCTAAGGAGAAATGATTAAACAACAAGTAAACAGCTAGTAAACAGATACTTAACAAAAAACACAACCAACTTATTATCAATCACTTGATTCAATCTATAACTCTTGTATCAATTGATCAAATTCCTGGGGTTTACCTATCACATGAAACACATTACTCAATAACTGCTTGCGACGCGAATACAAATTCTGAAGTGTGATGTCCAGGAATACAGCAATCTCAGAAGGTGAGAAACGCAGACGGATGAGCATGCAGATACGATAATCGGCATCCTTCATACTGTGACTCGGGTCAACCTTCTTTCTGAAATCAGGCAAATACTCATCAACCATCGCTTCAAGAGAAGTCCAGTCTTCCTTTCTGATACTTTGTTGAGGATGTTTGCTCAAATCCTTGAAACGGAGATAGGCTTCCGTCTCCGTCATCTTTTCATAGACAGACGTCTCCTCTGGCATGACTTCTTGTGGCAAGTCTACTTCAACCTTTTCAGCCTTTTTCCTCCTCAGCAACAACATGGCACCAACACACAAGACAACGAATCCACCAATCAGAAGCCAAAGATAAAGGTGTGAAGCCCCAGAAGACTGTTCTTTCAGCAAACTAGCTTGACGATGTACTCTGGCAAGCAAACGTTGGTCGCAATCGGCAGCAGTGGTGTCAGCGCTTGCTACAGCCTTTTGAAGTTCTTCTAGAGCCTGAGGTATCTCGTTCATATCGACATAGGTTCGAGCCAGAATATAGTGGGCCAGCATGCGCTCGTTGGGCGTGCCTCGTCCATCGAAATAGTCACAAAGACCGATGGCCAACGTATCATTGGTCATCAGACTGTCTTCCTGATTCTGTTGGTCTTTGCAGCCCAGTAGGACAAGACAAAGGAATATGCCGATTATGGTAAGCAATTTATGCACGGTGCAAAGGTAAGCAAAAAATCCGACATACTCAATAATCATTTCGTTTTTTATTGTTTTTTATGCCGACAGAAACCCTTGTTTATTGCTTGTTTACCCGCTGTTTACTTGTTGTTTAATCATTTCATCCTAATTATTTGGAGGGAAAGCACAAAACGTTTACCTTTGCAGCGTGATTAATAACTAAAAGCCCAAAACAATGAAAACAAGAATGAAAACGATGTTGATGAGTCTGCTGATATGCTCAGTTTGTTGTGCTCAGCATATCAAGCCGAGACCATCTTTTCCTGGAGGGTATAAAGCCTTGCAGGAATTCATAGAGAAAGAAAAGAAATACCCCGATGAAGCCTTAAAGAAAAGAGAGGAAGGAGCAGTTTACGTTGTTTTTACCGTCGACACACTTGGTAATGTAGTTCATCCCAAGGTCGCTACCAGTGTCTCACCCTCGTTAGACAGAGAGGCACTACGCATCGTTAGCAAAATGCCGAAATGGATACCCTCAAGGGAAGGGGGCAAAAATATCAACATGGATTTCACCCTAATCATCAGGTTCAGCGCACCACCATTACCACTAGATCCTGAAGAACATGTAATTAGGATGATATGTAACGATCTTCCAAAGGAGCTAGAGCCACCAGTTGACCCCTTCAAGATTTACGATGTTGTTGACACCATGCCGTCTTTCCAGGGCGACCTGATGACCTATTTATACAATGAAACGCGTTATCCCGCTATTGCAGAAGGGACGGGTGCAGAAGGGCGTGCTGTCGTAAGGTTTGTCGTAGAGAGAGACGGCTCTATCAGCCACATCAAGATAGTCAGATCATTGGTCTCTAAATCTGCCATTCCCATCATAGACAGCATGACTGCCGAATATCGCTTGAAAGCCGAGGCACACAACAAAGCACTTCAGGCCATGGACGATGAAGCCGTCCGCGTCATCAAAGCCATGCCTAAATGGAAACCAGGCAAACAACACGGCGAAAATGTTCGCGTTTGGTATATGCTCGCCATTTCTTTTTTGCATTAGGGGTATTTGATTTGGTTGTTCGAGGGTCTTATATACGATTAAAGACCAAAGAGACACTTATAGATTACAGTAAACAAGAGTTTGAACGTCTATTCAAAGACAACTATCAAAAAAACAAATAATATGAAACAACTAAATCTATTCACACTTGCAATTGCTTTGCTGACTGCCTCAAACACATTTGGGCAGGCAGAAAATGTTAAACCCATATCGTTTGACCAACTTGGAAAACAATGGTCGGACTACGAAAAGAGCGAAGTGGACAAGAACTTCCTGTCCCTCTATAGCGGACTGTATAAGGAGACCGTGAGTGTTGATGAGATGAAGCAGGCCTTCTATAAGAATAGGAACGCGAAGGCGAAAGACAAGGAGATTCTTTATGAGGACTTCATCGTGATAAAGCCGCAACTCCATCCTGGCGACACCTACGTGAGAACGTATCCCACGCTGAAAGACCATCCAGAGAAAAAGGTTAGCGAAGGCGAGGAAATTATGTTAGTTAACCCCAAATGGTATATGGGATTCGCCGTGTCGCCAAGGGCTTACTACGAGGTTTATAACGGTGGTAAAAGGACTATTGCTGCACCTGATGCCTGGTATTCAGATTTCTTTGCGTATGCCGCCTACAAGCCAATCCTACAGCTTGACGGACCATACAATTGGCATCAAAACACAGGTTGGGGAGCCCATTTGATAGGAACCTTGCACGCCATGAGGACAGCAGAGCATTGGTGGCTGAAAGGTGAGAAGCAATTCTCCGTATTGTTATACACAAAGACATACCCCAGAAGCCACAGGGTGTCCTACTCACTTGAACTCCTAGAACCACAGGAACCAGATGGGGAAACACAAAAGCTCTTTGAGGATTTGAAAGATTTCGTAGAGCAGATTCCCTCCAAAGGCTTTGCCCCCTACTTCACCACCGACTTACGCCAGATGACAGGCCGCTACTATCGGGTGACAGTAAACAAATGCGGTTGGCTGATAGAGGACTATCTGGATCTATAATAAAGGATTTCGGGGCCTTGGATTTGTTTCCAAGGCCCCGAAATCGTATGAGTTATTCATCAATCGGCTCAAAACTTCGTGTTTCAGTCATCGTAAATTCCGACGTTCTTGATCTGGCCTCTAAAGGCGTCATCGCCTTTGCAGCTTGCTTGTCGTAAGTCACCTTGCCGTTCTTCCAACTCTTTATGATGGCCCACTCCATGGGTATCATCATGTTGCCCGTGCCTTCCACGATGATGATATTGTATTCCTCACCATAGCAATGCAGATAGACGCGATAGAACTCTGGAATCCGTTTGTAGTCAAGGTTCTCGAAGAATTCGCTCAGTCGTCTGTCTCTGAATTCATGAAACTGATTGAAGGTGAAACGCATATATGGATTCTCGTCAAGGAAATCCCATGTGGCCGCCTGCATCTGAGCGAGTAATGAGTAGGCTTGTTCACGTGAGTGCAGGGTATAGACGGTGCCCCAGGTCTCACTCTTTAGAATCTTGGGGTCCACGGTAATCACCCTGTATGCAAAATCCTTTTTACTATTGTCTACGGTATTGTCTATGGTATAGGTGCTGTCATGATAAACATAGAACTGACGACTAGTGATGCCCTTCTGATTCAATAGCGGCAGGAGTTTCTGCTTATAGCCTTCTTTGTTGAAAAGCCTGATGTCCCTCTTAGGCCTGGACACGCTGTCGGGCGTGTATTCATATCTGAAAGAGCCAAATCCCTTAGGTCTCCCCTGACGTTCATCATTATATGGATACGAATCATATCGGAAAGAGAGCAGCTCAGGAGCATTATAATAGAACACCTCTCTTTGACGCTGATAGGTCATCAAAGAATCGCCATTCTGATATGTTCCAATGGCAATGGCATAGCGTATACTGTCCACCCCACCCCGATGAGATTCCCAGACGTAGCTCTCCAAAGCGCCATCGGTCAAAGACAGACAGGTGCTGCGTAATACATTATAAATACTGTCTTGACGGAGGACCTGTATCTTTCGGAGGCTGTCGAGCTTCAGATTTGTGGCATCTCTTTTCGAATCACCAGTTAAAGGCGTAGGCTGGAAGTCATTTGTCCTTGCGAAGTTGACACTAACCGTTTTATGGAGTTTTCCGTCATAATAATAACTCACTTGAGGATGAGCGCCCAAGTTATACAACACCGACGTGAGACTTTCAATCTTTGGATTACCCTGCAGTCCCTGGAAGGATTTTGGTTGCGCCAGGGCACCAAGAGAGATACAAGCAGTACAAAGTACAAATACGATTCTTTTCATATCCTTATCTGAATTTTTAGTTACTATTCTTCGTTGCTCAGGGCAATCTCCACCTGTCGAGCTGTGTGTTCACCACGCCTGCGAATCTCTTGTATAATCGATTCGAAGTCGTCCTGGAGACTGCTTTTGGTTTCGTTTTCAGCCATCACCTGCATCAGGGCCTGTTGTTCTTGCTCAAAAAGGGCTCTTGCCATGAGCTCTGTATCATCAATCTGTGGCTCAGGCGTCTTTTCTACCGTCTCTGCCTTTGCCATGTAGTGCCTGGGCGGACGAGGCATTCTGTATTTCTCTTTCATCAGTTTCAGCGTATCAACCACCTCGATGGTCTTCGCCTTCTGCAAAGGGCGTTCCTTCACGGTGCTGGCCTTGGGTGCTGTTTTGACGCTATCCGTCTGTGCCATGAGGATAGGCTCCCCATCCTGCTGAGGGATGAGATGTATGCCCACAGAAAGCAAGAGGACGATGCTGGCAGCAACGGCTCCTATGGAGACGTAGGTCCACAATCGGCGGCGCTTGGACTGCGGAGCGACCTCAGAGGCCTGTATGCGTGACATCAGACTGTCGGCAAAGTCGGCCGAGGGCGTCAGCTTTTCAGCAGCCTCATTTCTGTGCTGCAGGGCCTGTCGGAGGCCTTTGTCTCTATGGAGTTCATCTTTCTTCATTGCTTTCAAGGGTTTTGATGATAATAGCCAGTTTCTTTCGTATCCATTGCAACCGCGAGTAGAGATAGGGCTCGTCATGGCTGGTGATGACGGCGATGTCCCTGACGGGCCGGTTGTCGAAGTAATAGAGGTTGAGCAGCATCTGGTCGTCGGGCTTCAACTGGTCGATGGCCTTCTCCATGAGTGCCACGCGATGGGCGGTAGTATCATCGAGCAGGGCGTCGGCCTCAGCATCAGGAATGGCATCAAGCCATTGTTGTTCCACATCGATGGTGGCAATATGCTTTCGGCGCTGCCTGTAGTGCTTCAATGCCGTATGGTAGGCAATGCTCAGGAGCCAAGTTTGAAAACTGGCCTTTTGCGCATCATAGCGGGCAAGACTTTGGTAGGCTTCGAACAGAACATCCTGTGTGACCTCCTCTGCTTCTTCTGGCGAAGGAATCAGTCGAGCCACCATCCGCAACACCTGTCCGGCATATCGGCCAGCAAGTTGGCGGAAGAGCGCTGTCTGTCCGTCAAGGATGCGACGTATGAGGAGCGTCTCATCCCGTAAGGCTACGGCTGAAGTGACTGTTTCTTTTTCCATTCGCTTGTTGTCTTCTACATATATATTACCACCTTTCAGGGTAATCTATAATCTCATCATCAATTTATTTTCAGAAATTATATGGTTATATCGTGAAAAATCAAAAAAGTGACTCCCATTCCTAAATGCGCAATGCCGAGCAAACGCTCCTGTTTGCTCGGCATTATTATAGTATCATCATTCATACAATTTCTACATCTTCGTGATGATGCCCAACTTCGTATTGCGCATAAACTCGATGATGTGACGTATCTCGGGACTGTCGGGCACCTGCTCCTCAATCTGAATCACAGCATCGAAGAGGGAGGTCTGACCGTGGAACACCAAACGATAGGCGTTGGCCATATGCTTCATCACCTTGTCGTCGACGCCATAGAACTTACACATGGTGGTGTTGATGCCGCCAAACTCCACGCGCTTGGTACAGATGATGCCCGGTGGCACGTCCTTCGAGAAGGTGGTACCGGCCTGCACCATCGCAGCACGACCTACGCGAACACCAGCATTAGCAATGACGCTGGAAGAGAAGATGGCACCATCCTCAATCTCGCAGTCACCGGCAATCTTGGTGCCGTAGCCGAAGACACAGCGGTTGCCCACCTTGGTGTCATGAGAGATATGGGCACCTTCCATCAGCACGTTCTCGTTGCCGATAACGGTCTGTCCACCGGTATGGGTGGCACGGTTGATGACCACATTCTCGCGGATGATGTTGCCATCGCCGATGATGCACTCCGACTTCTCGCCACGGAAATCAAAATCCTGAGGCAGAGCAGCAATCACAGAACCCTGGTACACCATATTATTCTTACCCATGCGCGTACCACTAAGGATGCTAACAAAGGGGAAGATGATACAGTTGTCACCAATCTCCACGTCGTCCTCGATATACACGAAGGGATATATCTTACAGTTGTCGCCAATCTTCGCCTTGGGCGATATCTCAGCTCTTGGACTAATTTCGCTTGCCATAATTGTCAATTATCCATTATCAATTATCCATTATTTACTTCCGCCTCCCAAGGCCTGATAGAGGTTCACTACAGCCTGCATTTTGTTGAAGTCGTCGGTGACCTTAGAGATGCGGGCGTTCAGCAATCCGTTCTGAGCCTGGATAACCTCCAGATAACTGGAGCCCTTAGAGGTGTAGAGCAACTTGGTGTCTTCCACATTCTGCTCGTAGATCTTCACCTGCTTCTCGTCGAGTTTACTCTTCTCGTCACAAGTATTATAGGCCAGAAGGGCATTGCTCACCTCGTTGCCAGCCTTCAGGATGGTGTTCTGGAAGGTATTCAGGGCCTGCTCCTGCTGAGCCTTAGCCACCTTCAGACCAGCCACAATCTGTCCGTGCTGGAAGATGGGCTGTGTGAGTGAACCGACAGCAGAGAGAATCCACTTACCAGGATTGACGATAGCTGTACCAAGACTATTGGTAAACATCGCCGTACCAGTGACGCTCAGGTTGGGATAGAAGCGTGAGCGGGCGGTCTCTGTGTCATAGAAGCACTGAGCCAACGCCATCTCGGCTGCGTGAACATCGGCACGGTTAGAGAGCAACTGGATGCCTACACCGGCAGAGAATGTGGTGGGCAGGCTCTGGTTGTAGAACTTACCGCGGGCAATCTGATGACCAGCCTCGTTGAGCAGGAGCGACATTGAGTTCTCCATCTCACGAATCTGCTTCTTCAAATCGGCCTTCTTTGCCTGCACGCTGTAGTAGTTGGCCTCTGCCGTCTGCACACTGGTAGAACGAGCACGGCCCAACTGCATCTGCAACTGCATCATGTCCCAGGTATCCTTGGTGAGTCCCTCCATATCGGTGACGATAGCCAGCTGCTCGTCGAGCATCATCAGCGTATAGTAGAGGTTGGCCACGCCACAGATAATCTGTGTCTGCACAGCCACCTGATAATCCTTAGTAGCCAGCAGTTTCATCTGTGCCGAGCGCTTCTGCGAGAGCAGGTTGCCAAAGAGATCGAGGTTCCATGTGGCAGCAATGGGCAACTGATAGGTCTTGTTGACCGATGCGCCATCCATCTGCACCTGACTGATAGTTCCCTGAGGAGCAAAAGCCACTGAGGGGAGGAAAGCCAACTTTGCACAAGTCAGCGCCGTCTCCATCATTTTCACGTTGAGGACAGCATTACGCAAATCCACGTTATTCTCCAGAGCTTGTTCGATAAGACTCTGCAACTGGGGGTCAGTAAAGACCTCACGCCAGGGCAGGTTACCGAAGTTCTCGTCGCTGTTCACAGCCAGGGTGTCGCCATCATTCTGGATGTCGCGCACCAAGCCCTGTGTGTTCACGTCGGGACGCTCGTATTTGTTGTAGAGTCCGCAGCTGGTCAACATCAAGCTGAGCAACAGACCCACCCCCAGACCCCTCCCTATATGGAGGGGAGTAGACGCCTTTTTCTTTAATATCTTATTCATCTTTATCTTCATTATATTATTCTACCCATTCCCCTCCCTCGCAGGGAGGGGGCAGGGGAGAGTCTTTTATTTTTCCAATTTATAATCTACAGGACGCTTGGCATACTGCTGCAACTCGGTGGTCACATCAGGATTCTCCTCGTCACCTTCGAACTTCATCGGAGAGATCTTCTCCTGCAGACTCTGGAAGAGCACAAACAGGGCGGGCACAACGAAAATCTGACACAGCGTACCAATCAACATACCACCAATAGCAGCGGCACCCAGCGTCTGGTTACCATTCTTACCTACGCCCGATGCGAACATCATAGGCAGCAGACCGATAACCATAGCCAGAGACGTCATCAGGATAGGACGCAGACGGGCAGCGGCACCCAGCACGGCCGACCATGAGATGGCCATACCCGTCTGACGACGCTCAAGCGCGAACTGCACAATCAGGATGGCGTTCTTTGCCAACAGACCGATCAGCATGATGAGTGAAATCTGCATGTAGATATCGTTGGAGTGACCAAACAATGCCGTGAAGCCGAAACAGCCAGCCAGACCAAACGGTACAGAGAGCACCACGGCCAGAGGCAGGATGTACGACTCGTACTGTGCCGACAGAATCAGATAGATAAAGAGGAAGCAGAGCACGAAGATAATCCACGTAGAGTTAGATGCCTTGGCCTCCTCACGGGTCAAACCAGAATAATCGTAGGTATAACCTGTGGGCAGCGTTGTGGCAGCTACTTCCTGACAAGCCTTGATGGCCTCACCAGAAGAGAAACCGTCGTTCACCGTTGCCGTTACGTTGATAGAGGTAAACAGGTTGAAACGGTTGATGTTTGAAGGACCATAGACACGCTCCAGACGACAGAACTCCTTCACTGGCGACATGCCCGACGGCGTGCGCACATAGATGCTGTTCAGCGACTCCTCTGTCTGACGTGTCTCGGGTGAACCCTGAATCATCACACGGAACAACTTACCATAGGCATTGAAGTTAGAGGCATAGAGACCACCATAGTATCCCTGCAGCGTGCTGAGAATGGTTGCAGGCGACACACCAACCTGCTTACACTTAGCCACATCGACATGTACCATGTACTGTGGATAGGCAGGGTTGTATGATGTCTGAGCCATCTGAATCTCAGGACGTTTGTTCAACTCCGATATATAGTTCTTCACAATCTCATAGAACTTGTTCAGGTCGCCACCAGTACGGTCCTGCATCACCAACGATACACCACTACTCAACGAGTAACCAGGAATCATTGGGGGCGAGAAGGCCAAAATAGAGGCATCCTTGATGTGAGCCGTCTTGATAAAGATCTGAGCAATCACCATCTGGGCATCCAGCGGGTTCACGAAGAAACGATAGATGCCATCACCCTCCCACAGACCTGAGAGTTTCCACCAGAAACCTTTCTGACGCTGAGAGAAGGGCTTCAGCTTGATGATGAAGGTAGCCTGGTCTGAACCAGAACCGGCAATGAAGTTATAACCCTGAATCTGCTCACGTGCCTGAATAGCAGGATCGGCAGCCAGGATACTATCTACCTCGTTGATAATCTGACGGGTGCGGGCCACAGAAGTAGCGGGAGGCATAGAGATGGTACAGAACACCGTACCCGTATCCTCACTGGGCACCAGTCCACTCTTGGTGGTATACATCGTGCCAACCAATGCGGCGATACCAACCAGTGTGGCCAGCATCACTCTGAATGGCTTGCGCACGGTCTTCTCGATGCTGTTCTTATACTTACCCAGAATCTTGTTATAAGAGGTGTTGAATGCCAGGTGGAATCGGTCAATGCGACTCAGTTTCTTCTCACCGTCCTTATTGTGAGGCTTCAGGAAGATAGCACACAGGGCAGGCGACAGCGTCAAGGCGTTCAGAGCCGAGATGAAGATAGACACAGCCATCGTCACACCAAACTCACGATAGAACGTACCCGTGGTGCCACCCAGGAACGACACGGGGATGAACACAGAGGCCATCACCAGGGTGATTGAAATAATTGCACCCGAGATTTCGTTCATGGCATCGATAGATGCTGTCAGCGCGCTCTTATAGCCCTGGTCCAACTTGGCATGCACAGCCTCGACCACCACGATGGCGTCGTCTACCACAATAGCGATAGCCAGCAGCAGGGCCGACAGCGTGAGCAGGTTGATAGAGAAGCCCATCACGTTGAGGAAGAAGAACGTACCTATCAGTGACACAGGTACAGCAATCAGAGGAATCAGCGTTGAACGCCAGTCCTGCAGGAACACGTAAATCACGATGAACACCAGAATCAACGTGAAGAACAGGGTGAAGATAACCTCTTCAATAGAGGCATACAAGAACTCCGTCACATCATAGTTGATCTTATAGGTCATGCCCGGGGGGAACAGTTTTGCCTGCTCCTCGAGCTCGGCCTTCACCTGCTTGGCAATCTCGTTGGCGTTAGAACCGGCAATCTGCTGTACCATACCCAGTACAGATGGCAGGTTGTTGTTTCTCATGGACACAGAATACATCTGGCCACCCAACTCGATACGTGCCACGTCCTTCAGCTTCAGAGTCTGACCATTGGCATCACTGGAGATGATAATGTCACCAAACTCCTCGGCCGACTTCAAGCGACCAGTGTAGCGCAGTGAATACTCGTAGGCCACATCCGACTGTTCACCAAAGGTACCAGGGGCAGCCTCGATGTTCTGTTCAGCCAACACATTGCTAATGTCGGAGGGCATCAGGCCGTACTGTTTCATCACATCGGGCTTCAGCCAGATACGCATGGCATAGGTCTTCAAGCCTGGGCTCTGCACATCACCCACACCCTGAATACGCTTGATAGCAGGGATAATATTAATGTTGTTGTAGTTGGTCAGGAACTCATCGTCGTAACGACCGTCCTCAGAGGTCAGTGTAAACATCAGCACCTGAGAGGTCTGACGCTTCATCACCGTCACACCGATACGGGTTACCTCGGCAGGCAACAGGGCCAGAGCCTGCTGCACGCGGTTCTGTACGTTCACAGCACACATATCAGCATTCATGCCCTGACGGAACAGGATGCTTATCTGCGCCGAACCGGCACCGGCTGTTGACGAGATATAGTCCATGCCTTCCACACCGTTGATACTCTCCTCCAACGGGGTGATAACCGAGTTTTTCACCGTCTCGGCATCGGCACCGGGATACTGAGTATGCACCACAACAGTAGGCGGTGCAATATCCGGATACTGCTCAATAGGCAGTGAGAAAAGTCCGATGACACCCAGGACAACGATGAGGATAGAAATCACCGTCGACAATACTGGGCGCTTGATAAAATTCGTAAATGTCATATATTTACTCTTTTACTATTTTTTCCTTTTTACTTTGTCTTCGTTGCATTCACGATGTCGCTGACAGACATAGCCTTAGCCTGCTCCTGAATCTTTTCCTCGTAGCGCTGAGGTGTGATAGGCACAATCTCCATCTTGTCGGTCAACTTCGTGATACCGTTGGTCACATACTTGTCACCAACCTTCAGTCCGCTAGTCACAATGTAGTTCATACCATCGTTCTGTGGGTCAACAGTAATCTCGGTGTAAGCCACCTTATTACTATCTTTCAGCACATACACAAACTTCTTGTTCTGAACCTCCATCACCACACGCTGGGGAATCACAATAGCAGCATCGGCCGAACGGGGGATGATGATTGAGCCAGAGCCACCGCTCTTCAGCAACTTCTCGGGGTTGGGGAACTGAGCCTTCACCTGTACAGAACCAGTAGAACGGTCAATCACACCGCTGATAGAACTGACATGACCCTCATAGGCGTACATCGTACCATCAGCCAACTGCAACTTCAAAGGAGGGAATTTCTCCACAGCAGCCTTCAGGCCACCCTCGCTCTGAGACATCGCAAGCATATCTTTCTCTGTCATTGAGAAATAGACATCCATTGTGCTGATATCTGATACGTGGGTCAGTACATTTGAAGCACTCACCAGCGCACCCTTCTTGAAAGGCAGCGTACCAACCACACCTGCGGCAGGACTCTTCACATAGCAGAAACTCAAAGCCTCCTTAGCAGAAGCCAGGGCTGCCTGAGCCTGAGCCAGTTGAGCCTGAGCACTCTGGAAAGTATTCTCGGCAGTCTGCAACTCATAGTCACCCACCACCTTGCTGGCATGCAACTGCTTTGTATTCTCAAATGTCAGCCTGGCTGTGTTCACGGCGCTCTGTGCAGTGTTCACTGCAGCCTGAGCCTGACGAACCTGAGCCTGGTAAGTCTCATTGTCAACAACAAACAACACCTGTCCGGCACTAACCGTCTGACCTTCCGTCACATTAATCTGGGTCAGGAAGCCTGACACTTTAGGACGGATTTCCACATCCTGAATACCATTAATGGTGGCAGGATAGGTGCTCTGAAGCGCAGCGCTTGACTCAGCAACCGTCTCAATAGGATACTCGTTGTCGCCAAATGTAGGACGACCACCGCCGCCACCACACGACATCAACACTGTTGCAGAGAATGCAACCATCAGCATTTTGTTCATTTTCATACCTATTCTAACTTATAAACTTGATATTAATTACATTTTTATGTGAAAACCAAAGTACACAATTTAAGTTTTCAAATTGCAAAAGTACAAAAAAAGAGCGTAAGTCATGACACTTACGCCCCTTTTTTACATATTATTAATACAATATGAAGCGATTTATCTCAGTTCTTTAACATCCTTGAAGCGTTTCCACTCCTTATCACGGAAATATTTATTCTCCTGACCTTCGGGCACATAGACCGTGGCATTAAACGAATCGAAAGCATTTTCGATGATGGGAACATAGTGACGAGGACAAACAATCTTCTCCAAAGAAGAACAACCCTTGAAAGAATCCTGACGCAGACGCTCAATGCTCTTGGGTAGCGTCACGACAGTCAAAGCCTTACATCCCTTGAAGGTTGACTCCTCCACAAAACGGATATTCTTGGGAATGTCGATTACACGCAGACTGGCACAATCCATGAATGCCTCAGCACCGAGAGACTCCATGCGCTCCGGGAAAGTAAGCTCTTTCAGCGCGGTGCAGCCTTTAAACGCCTGAGGAGCGATATATACCATATCCTTACTCAGCACGGTATTCTTACAACCAGCCACAAGCATCAGTTTGCCCTTCCATGTGCAGACAATGCCATTGCAGTCGCCACGCGAGTCATAGTGCGTATTGGCACTATCCACGGCGATACTCTCCAATGCCGGACAATAGGCCAGAACACCATCTTCAATTGCTTCCACGCTCGAAGGAATCACAATATCCTTTAACTCATCAGCGTGAGCAAAGGCACCGCTCTTCAGTTCCTTCAAAGCCACGAAATACTGAAGTTCCTTCAGACTCTGGATGTCGCTGCCTACGAAAGCCTCACCCAAGCTATCCACCTCAGCCGCATCAACGCTGGTCATCTCGGTAGCATCGGCCTCAATCCATCCCTGCTGACGAGCAATTATAATCAGTGGCTCATTGGTATGAACGCTGGCAATAACCTTGTTCTCAACCTCGGGAGCCTTGGGCTCATCGGGCTGACTTACATAATCAATCGCGAAAAAACACAGCGCAAAAACAGCCAAGGCAGCCACTCCGCCCAGAAACCAAATCTGCTTGTAAAACGGTGTCTGATACTCTGTCTCCATATTCTTTAAATAGTTTAAAATTTTATTCGGCTGCAAAAATACAAATTAAATCTGAAAAACGTTAGAAGTTTACTTAATTTTTGCAAGGTTTTTAAAGTGGGGTTAAAAAAGATTAATTGTTTCCCCACAATAGACGAACGTAACAAAAATTTCCTATCTTTGCATCAGAAATAAATAATACGAAACTAACAAAGCGATTCTTTAAGGATTGCAATACCTTTTTAACATTTATAATACTAAAAACTATGGAAGTTGAAAAAATCATGCAAGCCCTGGAACGTAAACACCCGGGCGAATTAGAGTACCTGCAGGCCGTTCGCGAAGTGCTGGAATCTATTAAGGATGTATATAACCAGCACCCAGAATTCGAGAAGGCCAAGATTGTAGAGCGCATTGTGGAGCCAGAGCGCATCAGTACATTCCGCGTGCCCTGGGTCGACGATAAAGGCGAGGTTCAGGTGAACATCGGCTATCGCGTGCAGTTTAACAGTGCCATTGGTCCCTATAAAGGCGGACTTCGTTTCCACCCCTCGGTAAACCTGTCTATCTTGAAGTTCCTCGGCTTCGAGCAGACCTTCAAGAATGCACTGACCACGCTGCCCATGGGTGGCGGCAAGGGCGGTTCCGACTTTGCCCCTCGCGGCAAGAGCGATGCCGAGATCATGCGTTTCTGCCAGGCCTTCATGTGCGAGCTGTTCAAGGTTATCGGTCCTGATATGGACGTGCCCGCTGGTGACATCGGCGTTGGTGGCCGCGAGATAGGCTATCTGTTTGGCATGTATAAGAAACTCACCTCGCAGTTCCATGGTGCCACTCTGACTGGCAAAGGTTTGGAATGGGGCGGCTCTATCCTGCGTCCTGAGGCCACAGGCTATGGTGCTCTCTACTTTGTGCACCACATGCTCGATGCCCACGGACTCGACATCAAGGGCAAGACCGTGGCACTCTCTGGCTTCGGCAACGTGGCTTGGGGTGCTGCCAAGAAGGCCACCGAACTAGGCGCTAAGGTTATCACCATCAGCGGACCCGACGGTTATATCTACGACCCAGCCGGTCTGGATGCCGAGAAGATTGACTATCTGCTGGAGTTGCGTGCCAGTGGCAACGACGTCTGCGCACCCTATGCCGAGGAGTTTGATGGAGCCCAGTTCTTCGAAGGCAAGAAGCCTTGGGAGCAGAAGGCCGACATCTATCTGCCTTGCGCCACCCAGAACGAGTTGAATGGTGACGATGCCGACAAGATCCTGGCCCAGAAGCCCCTGTGCGTAGCCGAGGTATCAAATATGGGTTGTACAGCCGAGGCTGTCAACAAGTTCATTGCTGCCGGCCAGCTGTTTGCTCCTGGCAAGGCCGTGAATGCCGGTGGTGTGGCCACCTCTGGTCTGGAGATGACTCAGAACTCCATGCGTATGTCGTGGACAGCCGAGGAGGTCGACCAGCGACTGCACCAGATTATGCAGGGCATCCACGAGCAGTGCGTGAAGTACGGCAAGGAAGGCAACTATATTAACTATGTGAAAGGTGCCAACGTGGCTGGTTTCATGAAGGTAGCCAAGGCCATGCTTGCACAGGGCATCGTATAGAATCTCATCTATAGATGCTCCAGTAAAAAACGTATGAATTTTAAGCGATACATATTCATCATATTAACGCTAACAATAAGCCTTACCGTTCTGGGCCAAATCCAGATCGGTAAGGCTTCATTTTATTCCAAGAAGTCCACAGGACGCATGACAGCGAGTGGTGAGCGATTGCATCACGACAGCCTGACCTGCGCACATCGCACCTATCCCTTTGGCACCTTACTTCAGATTACCAATCCCTCTAACAGTCGAATGATTGTGGTGAAGGTCAACGACCGCGGCCCCTTTGTTCGTGGACGCATTGTTGACCTCTCATGGGCTGCTGCCAAGGTCTTGGGCATCCTGTCCACAGGTATTGCCAACGTCATTGTAGAACCGTTGGAGCATTTCCATATTCCCATGAGGCGGGACCGCGACCACATCATGCCAAAGGTCAGCGAGGCCATCGAGACCGAGGAGTTTCCTTGGAAACCTATCAACGGCTCTTCTTTGCCGTAGGCACTCGGAACTCGCGTGTCTGCGAGGCTACCTCTCGTCCACCCTGCACAACACCCAGGCGCACAACAATCTCTCCATCTTTCAATCGTTTGTCGGCCAGTATCGTGGCAGTATAGCGCACGCCCTGACGCGGCCCGATATTCTCTATCCAGAGATTATCTGATATCTTGACGTGCTTGTTGCCAGTAGCATCCTCGACAAACGGCTGCACGTTGAACACGGGATTATCCGAGGTATTCATAATCTCGAAGACAACCGTACACTCCTCGCCACGCACCAGCACGCCGTCGTTATGCGTCTCGGTGATAACGGCATTACGAACCACCAACGGAGCCTCGGCGGGCTCTATCATGATACGATCGTCGCCGCGGCCCTGCGGATCAAAGCCACTGTCATCGTGGTGGCGACGGTCCTCATAGCGCTCCATCTTGCGTTCTTGCGACTTGTCTATGGCCGAGCCGATGGCAGCACCGGCCACAGCCCCTCCAATGGTGCCAATGAGCGAACCAGTGTGATGACCTCTCCAGCCACCAGCAATGCCGCCGATAGCCGACCCGATGATATGACCAAACTCGCCGCCTACATAAGCGCCGCTGGCGGCATTACTCGTGCAGGCACTCACTATGAGCGTCCCACACATCAACCACAGAAAAGCCTTTTTCATCTTTCTCCTCCTATTTATTGGTTTTCTTCTTTCTAAACTGCAGCACAACCACCAGCACCACGAGCAGCAACAGGATGGTCAAAGCCACATAAGCCAGTGTCTCGGTGGTCTTCACCGACTGGGGGAAGAAGCTCAGCACCACCTCATGCTTGCCAGCATCGATATGCAGGGCACGCAGTACGTAGTTCACACGACCCAATTCCACCTCCTGACCATCGACGGTAGCCGTCCAGCCAGGATAGTAGATCTCCGAGAGCACCAGCACACCACCCTTACCATCGACGGTATAGGTCAGCTTATTGGGCTGATACGAAGTCATTTGAACGGTGGCGGTAGAGTCCTGAGCCACAGCTTGACCCAACACGGCCTCAAACTGCTTATCGGCCACAGCCTCATGACGCAGGTTCAGTTTGCCCAGAGCGTCAATCTCCTCGTTGGCGTTGTTCACATAGTTCACACGGTCCACCATCCACGCATTGCCATAGGCATAGGGGTTCTGTACCGCGATGTTCTGCTGAGCCATCAGGAAATACTTGGTGTTCAGCATATTGATAACAGGCCAGATGCTATCGCCATTCACCACACTCAGGTCGGTACCTGTGGTAGAGAGCGTCTGACGCACGGCATTCAGCTGATTAGAGATGTAATACTCAATCAATTCCTGATAACGGCGCAGTTTAGCGGGATGATAGCCACCCACGCTCTTATGATAGTATGAGGTCTCGTTTTCATTAAACACATTACCGGCCAGATTCAGCACACGATAGTCCAGCGACGTGTCGGCCAGTATCTGACGGTCGGCATCGGTCATTGGGCGCACCTGCTGACGCTCCACCTTCTTCACAAACTGCTTGGTATCGTTAGGATTCAGGTAACGACGGTTCACCGTCCATAGGTCTGTGAGACACAGCACCAGCAAACCAGCCACCAGCATCCATCCCTTGAACTTCTTGGTGCAATAGGCCAGGAGCATCAAGGTACCCACAACGATGATGAGGAACGAGCGCCAGCAGTCAGCCGTAAACACAGCCTGACGGGCCTGACTCAAGGCTTCGAGCAAAGCACCGGCACTGGCTGGCGGAGGCAGTATCTGATTAAACAGCTTAGCTTCAGCATCGGTATAGAAGTCAAAGAACGAAGTGGGTGCCACAGCAAACAGCAGGGCTATGCCACCTGTCAGGGCGAAGGCCACCAGGACTGCCTTGAAGACATACTGGCGATCCTTCACGGTGCCGTTCTCCACCTTCTGCCATACCTCCCTCAGGGCCAGCATGGCCATCAGGGGGATAGTGAACTCGGCAATCACGAGGATAGACTCTACCGCACGGAACTTGGCATACATCGGGATATTGTCGATGAAGAAGTCCGTCAGGCCCATGAAGTTCTTACCCCACGCCAGCATGATGCTGAGCCATGTGGCAGCCAACAAGCCCCATGTCAGCGGATTGCGATAGCAGACCAGCAGACACAGCACAGCCAACAGCAGCACAAAGGCACCCACATAGACAGGACCCATCGTACCGTTGGCCCCTTCTTCCATGTTGTCGTTCCAATATTGTGTGAAATAAAGTCCGTTCTGACTCAGGTAGTCAAACACCTGCGTGGCAGGCATCGTCTGTCCAGGACCCACGTTGACGCTGATGCCCTGAATAGCCTTGCTGGCATTCTCATCGTCCCACAGCAGTTTCATCGACGTGCCACCCTTCACATTGGGCACCAGCAACGACCACGTCTCGCCAATGCCATAGCTATAGTCGGTGATATACGAGCGCTCCAGTCCGCTGTCAGTCTGATTGTCGGCATTCTGCTTCACCAACTCACTCTTGCCACGCATGGTCTCCTTTGAGAACTCCCACGTATGATAGAGGTTCGAAAGGTTGACCATCACGCCTAGCAATCCGCCCACGATACATACGCCCGTGGCCTTGAGGAAACGCACATAGTCCTTCTTGATGATGGCATCCACCAGGAAGGCGATGATCATCAGCAAGATGACAAACAGATAGTAATAGGTCATCTGCACGTGGTTGGCATTGACCTCCATTGCTGCAAACAGGGCCGTCACAATGAGACCCCACATATATTTTCCGCGATAGGCCAGCACAATACCGCCAATCATCGGAGGCAGATAGGCCAGGGCCATCACCTTCCACAGGTGGCCGGCGGCGATGATAATCAGGAAATAGGTCGAGAAGGCCCACAACACAGAGCCCAGCGCTGCCAGATGCTGACGGAAGTCAAAGGCGCGCAGCATGATATAGAAGCCCAGCAGATAGACAAACAGATACCACACATTATCGGGCAGCCACAGGTGATAGGCCTTTTCTACGGCCGACAGCGTTGCGGTACTGCCATACGACGGGGCAATCTGATAGGTGGGCATACCCGAGAAGATGGCATTGGTCCATCGCGTGCGCTCACCCGTACTGTTATAATATTGCGTACTCTCCTGTCCCAGTCCGATGCCGGCAGACACGTCACCCTGGTTCAGCACTCTGTTCTGCACGTCGGCTGGATAGAAATAAGCGAAGGCCAATACGGCAAAGAACACTACTGCCAGCACGTCTGGCAGCCATTGTTTTAGAATTTTCATAACTTGCAAGTTTCTTATTTTGGGTGCAAAATTACGATTTTTTTTATAAAATGCAACAAGATTTCATAAAAAACGCCACGCATCGTGCCACCTAATGAAAATAATCCCTATCTTTGCGGCACCAAAGCATGATAACGACTCAAAAATCAACAGTTAACACATAAACAACATGAAACGTATCTCTTTCGTCCTGGTGGCAGTCATGGTCTGCCTTTGCGCCCAGGCCCAACTGCAAGTCAAGGAACTTAAACTCAGCAACGGCATGACCGTCTGGCTGAATGAAGACCACTCACAGCCCAAGGTCTTTGGTGCTGTCGTCGTCAAGGCAGGTGCCAAGGATTGTCCCAACACGGGCATCGCCCACTATTTCGAGCATATCATGTTCAAGGGCACCGACCGCATTGGCACCATCGACTACGACAAGGAAAAGCCTTGGCTCGACAGCATCTCGGCACAATACGACCTGCTCTCGCAAACCAAGGACGAGGCCGAGCGCACGCGCATCCAGAAGCATATCAACGAACTGAGTCTGAAGGCTGCCGACTATGCCATTCCCAATGAATACAACCGCCTCATCTCTAAATATGGTGGCAGCGGACTGAATGCCGGCACGGGCTTCGACATGACCTACTATCACAACTCGTTCCTGCCCCAGTTTATCGAACAGTGGTGCTGGCTGAACTCCGAGCGACTGATGAACCCCGTCTATCGTGGCTTCCAGGGCGAGTTGGAGAACGTCTATGAGGAGAAGAACCGTTCGGCCGATGACATGGGCGACGCCTTGGAAAAGGTGCTCAGCGCCGTCTTCAAGGACCAGCCCTATGCCTACCCCATCCTCGGTTCTACCGAGAATCTGAAGAACCCACGCCTATCGGATATGGCAGTTTTCTATAAGAAATACTATGTGGCCTCGAACATGGGCCTCATCCTGTGTGGCGACATCACGCCCGATGTCAAGTTGACTGCCCTGCTGGAGCAGACCTTCGGACGTGTGCAGACAGGTCCCGCACCCCAGCGAGGCCGCAGTCCGATGCCCGAGATCACCGCTGGCGAGGCCCATCAGATCAAACTGCCCATCCCCCTCATTGGTGTCGAGGCCCTCATCTATAAGGGTCCCACGGAATACGAGGCCGATGCCAGCGCCCTCGACCTGGCCAACAAACTGCTGTATAACGGCAAGGCCGGCCTGCTCGACTCGCTGGTCAACGAGCACCAGGTGATGATGACACTGGCCGAGAGTGCCTCACTCGACGATGCTGCCGGCACTGCCATCGTCATCATTCCCAATCTCTTTGGCAAGATGAAGAAAGCCGAGGGACGCGTGATGGAACAGATTCAGAAAGTGATGGATGGCCATTTCACCGACGAACAGGTGGAGACGCTGAAGCGCGAGATGGTGATGGAGGCCGAACAAGACCTGGAGACCATCAGCAGTCGTGCCTATACCTTGGTGGATCTCTTCTCAAAAGGGCGCACCTGGCAGGACCTGCTCAACAAGATTGATAACATCAAACGCCTGACCAAGGCCGATGTAGTGGCAGCTGCCAAGAAATACTATGGTGGCAACTACATCAAACTGTCGAAGAAATACGGCACGCCCGACAAGGAGACACTCAAGCAGCCAGGCTACAAACCCATCAGCCCCAAGAATGCTGACGCCAAGTCGGCCTTCGCCCAGCAGCTGGAGCAGATGCCTGTCAAGCAGTCGGCCGTACGCACGGTGAGCTTCGAAGGCGACATCGTCATCAAAGACATCAAAGTTCCTCAGAGTCCTAAGACTGCTCCCCTCTACTACAAGGAGAACCCCGTCAACGACATCTTCACCTTCACCCTCCGCTTCAAGGACGGCACACTCCACACCCCTGCCCTCAGCATCCTGGCACCCTATCTCTCGTCGCTGGGCACCGACTCACTGAAAAAACAGCAACTGGAGCAGGCCTGGCAGCGCATCACCACCACGATGGAGGTGGTTCCTGGCGACGTGGCTTTCAGCATCAACCTCACGGGCCCCGACCATCAGCTGCGTCCAGCCCTCGAACTGCTGGCGCATTTCCTGCGCTCGGCCAAGGGCGACGACAAGGCTCTGAAGGAGGCAAAGGATGAAGACAAGGTGGAGCGCAAGAGCTTTGGCAAGCAGAAGGACACCGTGCTGCGCCCCATGATGCAGCGCATCCTCTATGGCGAGAAGTCTGCCAACCTGACCCAGCTGAGTCAGAAGGAGGTCAAGGCCCTGAAGAGCGACGACCTGATAGCCATTTTCCACGAACTCCAGCAATACGAGTGCGAGTATTTCTACTGTGGCCGACAGCCTATCAATGATGTAGCGAGCGTGGTGCTTCAGACCCTGAACCTCCGTCCTCACGACATGCCTTATATCCCTGCCGACACCTATCGTCCCTTGCAGCAATATACAGAGCCCACCGTCTTCTTCTACAACGTGCCCAAGTCGCGCCAGAACTATGTGGTGAGCTACGACGCCATCAGCGCCCTGCCCACCGTCAAGGAACGTGCGCAGTTCAAACTCTGGGACGAGTACTTTGGTGGCAACATGTCGTCGATACTCTTCCAGAACGTGCGCGAGTTCCGCTCTCTGGCCTACTCCACCAGTGGCTACAGCACCACCACGAGTCTGGCGCTGCACCCACAGGAGCCGCAGGGCTATATCACAGCCACTGGCACCCAGGCCGACAAGACCCTTGAGGCCCTTGCCACCATCGACTCGCTGTTGCGCCAGATGCCTATGAAGGAGGAGAACCTCGAGGCTGCCCGACAGACAGTGCTCAACGATATCCAGAACGCCTATCCCACATTCCGCACCATCGGCAAATATATTGCCAACAAAAAGCGGGATGGCTATACCACCGACCCCGATGCCGAGATAGCACGCGTGATACCCACGCTCTCTGCCAAGGACATCGAGCAGTTCCATCAGCAGCATGTGGGCAGCAACACCCATCGCGTCTGGATAGTCATTGGCGACAAGAAACGCACAGACATGAAGGCCTTGGCCCGCTTTGGCAAGGTCGTCGAACTGAAAAAGGAAGATATCTACAGATAAGCCAAGAATCATGGGAACAGGTATTTGATTCCGGCAGGCCGAGAATCAAACCTGTCCCCACGATTCTTAAATAAATAACATGAAAATTAACAACTTAAAAAAGGATTCTGATTATTCAGTTCTAAGACAATGGTGTGTAACCATTTGCGATTTTTTATTATCCATAAACTCCGAGCTTTCAAATTTGGTATATGGCAAATATGGCGTAATGGAAGTTATAGGCAATATCGACAAGACTCATAGCCTTAGAAAGATGAAGGCTTTATATAAGGAAATGAACATCTTGGTTGGAGAAGATATGTTGTCCCCAAAGCAGACGGATGACCTAAACCAGTTGCTGAAAGAAAAGTTTGGCCATAACATAGCAGATGAGAAGGACAAGGAGACAGAAATCATCCAAAAGATTATCAAGCGCGGCAAAATACGCAACGACCGTGAGTTCGAACTGGTTAAACGTCGTGAGGAAGAGATATGGGAAGACGGCAGTCAGATGGAATATGCTGAAACCTTGCGACGCATGATGGGTGATTATGAAGTACCTGAAGTTTAAGATGCTTCCAGCATATCAATGAACTGTCCTAGTGATTTTTCCTACTTTCAGGAATATTATATTCATTAGTTTTTTTTGTTATACATAGGAATTTTGTACCTTTGCATTCGCTAATCAAAAGCGATAAATTAATCATAAGAAACTCCCCTTTGATCAAGAGAAATTAGTTTAAATGATGACAATAGAAGAAATACAGGCACGCAAGGAATCTCAGACATTCGACTGTAAGAGCATTCAGATTGACCCCAAAGCATTGGCAATACCCATTGTGGCTATGGCTAATGCAGATGGTGGCGTACTTGCTATTGGTGTTTCTGACAAAACACGACGTGTGGAAGGCATTGATGGGAATGAGGAACGACTGAATGAGTTGCTTCGCGTTCCTTTCGACTTCTGCAATCCGTCTGTCAAAGTGAAGTGCGAGTATCTGCCTTGCACGGACCATAGTGGTAAGGAGAATCGCATTCTGCTTATGCATATTCCTGCAAGCAGCCAACTTCATACCAATCAGGCTGACGAGTGTTTTATGCGTGTAGGTGACAAAAGTAAGAAACTTAGCTTCGATGAGCGCATGCAACTTCTCTATGACAAAGGGGAACGCTACTACGAAGACAAGGATGTTTTTGGTGCCACAATGGATGATATAGACATGAACCTCGTCAATGATTACATGAGTGTCATTGGCTATGGAAAGTCGGGCATGGAGTTTCTTAGAGAGAACAATGATTTTGTGGCAGAAATAGATGGACAACAGAAGATAAGTACAGCCTGCATTCTTCTCTTTGGCAAGAATCCACAACGCTTCTTTCCTCGCGCCCGTACCCGTTTCATCCGCTACGAAGGGAAAGAGGAAAAAGTTGGCAGGGAAATGAACGTAGTCAAAGATGTGACGTTTGAGGGAGCTATTCTTCAGCAAGTAAGAAGCACGATTGACTATCTGGAGACGCAGGTTCGCGAACATTCCTTCCTTGGAGAACACGGGCAATTCGTCACTCGTCGCAACTATTCAAAGTATGCCATACAAGAGATGGTGGTTAATAGTTGTTGCCACAGAGCCTACAACATCAAGGGAACTGAGATACAAATAAAGATGTTCGACGACCGTATCGTTTTCGAGACTCCTGGCGATTTACCTGGGCTGGTGCGACCAGACAACATTCGTCATACCCATTTCTCTCGCAATCCCCAAATTGCCCAATACCTTAAGGCTTACAAGTATGTCAAGGAGTTTGGCGAGGGTATTGACCGTATCTGTAATGAGTTGGAAACAAAAGGTTGCGCTATCCCATCATTCCATGCCGATGCCTTCATTCTAAAGGCTACTTTGATGGCAGAGTGGACTTCAGAAAATGAGTTCGACCGCCCAAGTGCCGCCCAAGTACCGCCCAAGTACCGCCCAAGTACCGCCCAAGTAGAAAAATTGATTTCCGTAATGAGCAGCGAGTATATTGGTGTACAAGAGATTATGAATTTATGTGGAATAGTAAGACGTAAAACCATTCAGGACAGTTATATTACTCCTGCACTTGCAGACGGCAGTATAGAACGTAAATATCCCAATCAACCCAAAAGGCCAGATCAGAAGTACCGTCTTACAGATCTTGCTATGGAATGGAAAAAGTCTGATGGGGGATTATGAAGTACCTGAATTTTAAAGTGCCCTCAGAAGAGGGAAAGGAGAGTTCTAAAACCTCTGCTCTTGAAAAGATACTTGTATGGATTTTAGAAAAGTTTATTCCCAAGGCCAATCCTGATTTCGACACCAAATACGATGATGTCGAAACATGGTTTATTGAGTATGATGAAGAGAATGATTATACCAACCGTGAGATAGGTTTGGACAAGGATGGACATGTTGTTGTCTTAGGTCCTTTCCAAAGTAATCTTGGTTACTGGGTGGACAATGACTTTACTCTTCAAAATTACGAAGATCATTTTGATGTTCAGTACATAGATAAAGCTGTCTTTGAAGAATTGTGGAGGGAAATAGAAACAAAACAAGCAAATGAATATCGAGAAATGTTTGGATTATTATAGCGAATCTTTCAATCACGAATTTTGGAGCATTGATCCTCAAATTGTTGATGAGAATGTTTTAAGGCGTCAGGCATTGGACTTTTTGCGCCATTATGCAATGAGTGATTCTGAGTACAAAGACCATTGTACTCCTGTGATGCAGACGGTATTCCGTTTTTCTCCTGAAAGGACTTTTAAAATTGGTTCAATGGCATTGGATGAGATGTTTGAAGATGGATTTGAATACTTCTCATACAATTCTTCACCATTGTTTTGGAAAGAGAGTTATGAACTCATTATGAAAGTCTGCATGGAATATGGAGATAAAAACATTTTTATTGTAGAAGAGGAGAGTTGCGAAAAAGATCCAGAGGTGGCATTTAAAATAAAAATTCCAGTCGGCAAATCATGGGAAGAAATATCAAAGGGTGGCTATATAACCGATGTGCTTTTCAATATGCCAAACCATAATTATTATGTCCTTGGAGATAGCGGGATGTGGGGCAAATGGTGTGACTATGATAACAGATTCTCAGACTACGAAACGTTTTGCTTTAAGCGTATGTCTCCAGTCGTGCTAGAGTATAAAGACTATTTTTCTGAATATATCACAGAGCAACTCGTTCCTAAAAAGAAAAGCAAAGGACTTAGTGGAATATTGAGACAACTCTTTAAAAAGAAGTGATGAAAGAAGAATCATGGGGACTGTTTGTCCCCGTGATTGATTAGAATCCGCTATTGCTCAGCTGTTCAAAGACATAGGGGATGGATGCGAAGGTGTTGTCCTGCTTACCCATCCTCACCATGATAAGGCGCTTATAAGGATTGACGTAGAGCACCTGACCACGAATGCCGTGAGCATAATAGCCTGGATACTGCGCCTTGTCGGCCCCGATGTTACTCATGTTATACCAGTTGAAGTGATAGCCGTCGTTATCCTCAGAATAGTCGGTGGTCTGTCGTATCCAATTCTCGCTGACGATGCGCTTGCCGTTCCACATGCCACGATTCAGGTAAAGGCGGCCTATCTTGGCCAGGTCTCGCATTGAGGTCGATATACCTCCAAAGGCATGGGCCACACCATGCTTATGACTGTCGATGTTGACGACAGCAGGCGACTCCATCTGCAGGGGTTGCCACACCTTCTCGCTGAGATAGTCAATATAGCGCTTGCCAGTGGCCCGCTCGATGACGACGCCGAGAATCTGGGATGTCATGCTCTCATAGCGATGCTCCGTGCCTGGCTCGCATCTGAACTTCAGTCCGCGAATCTGCTTCATCAGGTTGTGGCCATAGTTCAACTTCGCCATAGCGTTGAGACGTTTCAAGTCCTTCAATCGCAGAGAGTAGGTATCGTCGAAGTCCAGTCCGCTACACATGTCGAGCAGGTGGCGGATGGTGAGCTTCTGCCACATGGGGTCTTTCTTCTTGAGTTCAGGCAGATAGTCTGTCACTGCGTCGTCCACGCTCTTGATAAAGCCCTCGTCAACAGCAATGCCGCACATGAGCGAGGTGATGGACTTTGAGACAGAGAATACGGTGCCCAGTCTGTCGATGGCGATGTCGCCCACGTAGTGCTCATAGACGATGCTGTCGTTATGGATGATAAGCACGCCCTGCGTATCCGTCTTTCCCTTCAGGGACTCCCACAGTGTCACGTTCTTATAGCGTTTTCCCTGATTAAAGAAGTGCAGGGTGTCTATCCATGCTGCCTGTTCCTTGGCATATGGAAAACTGAAGGTCGTCGTTCCGTTGGGGATAGTGTCGTGAATATGATGCTCAAAGCTATAGATGTCCGGTCCACTTTGTCCGTCGGCCCGATAGCCTCTTATAATGGAACATGATGTCAGGAGAAGGTAGCATGCGCAAGCCAGAGCGGTCAATGGTCTCATTGAGATAAAAGTTCGTTGTTTCATCGTTCATGTCTAATTTGCGTACAAAGGTACTACCCTTTTTTCAAACGACAAAATATTCTGTTACAAAATATTCGCATGATGCCGCGTTTTTCCTCCATCCTACACTGGCCTCAAGACCTTTGGTGCAGGGCCTTTCCAGCGATTTGAGTGTAGGGTGACCGAAAAAACTGTATGGCTCAGAGAAACGTCGTTTCTCAACACGCAATACGACGTTTCTCTAATTGCGATACGACGTATCTCTAATTACTATGTCGTTTACGAGCGCTAAGTATGGTGTTTACGATGTCTAAGTATGGCATTTACAAGTGCTAAGTGATATACTTAGCACTTGTAAATGCCATACTTATGGACAGTGGACAGTAAATATAGTGAAAATAGAAAAATTACCGCGTACGTACATATGCGCACGTACGCAAAGAGCTTTTGAAAACTACTGTTTTTTCTGTCCAGTGTCCTGTGATTCTCATTTATAGACACACAAGAAAGCCAGGAGATAGCGAAACGTTATTCTCTTGTTTTCTTTTTTCTTGATTCCTCCCACAAGTTCCAATATCGTAATATTAGCACAGTAATGGAAAGTACCAAGAAGTAATGTCGTACTTCTGACGCGTCAATAAAACCAATCAGTACGCCAATACCGACTACAGCAATGGAGATGAGGACTGCTATAAGAATGTTCTTAACGGCTGTAATTAGAATCTTTTTCATAAACGTTATAGAAACAAATTCAAAAGATTTATGCGTCGGCAAAGACCTTGCCATCGTCGAGCGTAATCTGGAGCTTGGTGTACTCTGAGTGGAAATCGTTCTTCAGGCGATCCAGATAGCGACGACATTCCCAAATACACATGGGCAGGTCGTGGAGCAGGTAGTTGCCGCAAGCCTCTGGACGTGCGGCAGGCACTTCGGTCTGGGTGATGATCCACTCCAGACATTCGATGGTGAGCTGGCGCATGTCCTCAACGGTATAGGTGCCAGTCATGATGATATACATGCCAGTGAGACAGCCCATGGGACCTACATAAACCACATCCTCCTTGACTCGGCTATTGCGAAACCAGGTGGCCATAAGGTGCTCGATGCTGTGGATGGCAGCAGGAGCAACAGCTGGCTCTTTGTTGGGCTCCGTGATGCGCAGGTCGAACGTGGTAAAACCCTTATCTACACGCGAAACATAGATGCCGGGCTTCAACTGTGTGTGGTCTATCGTAAAACTTTGTATAACTTCCATTGTAATTGAGGGTTTGTGATTAGAGACTTTCTACGAAAGCGCGAGTAGTCTGGAATGAGTTCTCAGCCACGGTGTTCCAAAAATCGTGATACTGCGAGGCATCCGTGTCGCGCAGGGGGATATCGCTCACCACGCGGAACGAGATGAACTTCACATTGTTGATATAGCAGGTCTGGGCGATGGCACACGACTCCATATCTACGGCCTTGGCCTCAGGGAAGTGGCCGATGATCTCGCGCATCTTGTCCTTCGAGTCTACAAACCAGTCGCCAGTGACGATGAGGCCTGGGTGAAGTTTGGTGTTTGATATCTGAAGGCAGATGGCCTTGCGCAACAGCTCTGGGTCGGCCTGATAGCGGGCTGGAAGACCCTGCACCTGACCATAGACGGTGGTGTCGTCGATGGCCTTGCCGCAATACACGTCGTGATAGCACAGCTCTGAGCTCACCACGATATCCTGCACATTGATGTCGTCACCATTGCCACCAGCACATCCGCTGCTGATGATGACGTCAGGATGAAACTCGTTGATCATCTTCTGAGCACCCAATGCCGCATTCACCTTACCGATGCCGCACTTCTGCACCAACACGTCGCTGTTCTTGAAGACCTCCTGGAGCTGGCGCAGCTCCTTGTCCATTGCCACGATAATTCCTATTCTCATAATCTTGTTTTTTTCTTTGGCTGCAAAGATACAACTTTTTTGGTTGAAAACCAATAGAATAGGCGATATTCTTGATAAGTTCAACAAGAATAATTGTGAAAGAAAGATGAAAGAATATTTGGTTGATTAGATAAAAATGCTTAACTTTGCAAAAATTTTTAATCAACAAGAACAGTTCAAAAATAAAAAGATGAAAAGATTGTTTTATATTTTGGCTACGGGCATCTTGGTAGGATGTTCTCCCAAAGTGACATCTGAGATGATGACAAAAGATTTTCAACCACAGCCAACAAACCACGTGATGATTATTGGTGCTGCCGACGACATTCCTGCTGGAACGGGAGCCATCGGACGCGTTGTCGTGGATGGTAAGGGTACGTCGGTCAGAAAACAGTATGGCAGAATGCTGAATATGGCTGTGAAGGAAACGGCCCAGAAGGGTGGCAACGTGCTGGTGATAGATACTGTTGACACGAAAAAGAACAGTGTAAAGGCAACGATAGGCTATACGAATGAGACTGCAGACCTATCGCTTACGCTTTCACCTTTCCGCATAGATGTGCTGCAGAAGATGACGACCATCCGCCGAAAGCCTTCTGCCCAGCCTATGGACGAAGTGCAACAGGCAGGAATTGCGCAGCAGCAGGACTCCGTCAAACAGTTGGAAATGGAGAAGTGGCAGGTGGCTACCCAGAACATGGCTGCCCAGAAGGTGGTTGATGACAATAACGATAATGGTGATAATGGTTATAATGGCGGCGATGTTATCAATGCCGAAACCCAGAAGGCTGATGATGTCTTCTTCAAGCTCAGTCTTGGCTCTGCAGAGACCGTATCGGAGATTCTTGTGGATAATGGCTACACACTGCCCAAACAGCGTGGCTTTGGTGCATCGATGACCTATGGCAGATTCACCAATTCAAAGTGGCTGGGCTGGGGATTGGACTTTTTCTACAGTCACACCAATATTAGCGAGACGGTAAGGGGCTACCATTACGAAGGCAGCTATACACTGGGATACATGGGACCAAGCGTCATGCTGAAGGCCAATTTCACAGACAAATTCCGCTTGCTGTTCTCTCTCGGAATGGGCGTTGCCTTCTGTAATGACCAAGAGAGCAGATTCGGATATGGTTCGAAGGCAGACCTGGGTCTGGAATTCATGGTTTCTGATGCGATTGGCATTGGAATCGAATCGATGGGCTTCGCCAGCAGTTTCAAGGCTCCCAAGAACGTCAAACTGAAGGACGGAGAGCGTTATGGCTACGACCAGAGTGCCGTCATGCTCTCAGCAAGATACCACTTCTAACAATTAGAGACAAACAAAAACAAAAAAGCCAGGAGATAGCGAAGCGCTATTCCCTGGCTTTCTTATTTCGTAATGTCTTACTGACGACTGGCCTTCTTACGCTGGTCGTGGTCCAGGATGGCCTTGCGCATACGCATTGACTTGGGAGTAACCTCAACCAACTCGTCCTCCTTGATGTATTCCAAGCACTCCTCAAGACTCATGATGACCTTGGGGATGATGCGAGCCTTATCGTCGGTACCAGAGGCACGAACGTTGGTGAGCTGCTTGGCCTTGCAGACGTTGACCACCAGATCGTTGTCGTGAACGTGCTCGCCGACCACCTGACCCATATAGACGTCCTCACCTGGGTCGATGAAGAACTTACCACGGTCCTGCAGCTTGTCGATGGCGTAGGCAAAGGCGTTACCTGTCTCGAGAGCAATCATCGAACCATTGACACGGCGCTCAATCTCACCCTTATAGGGCTGATACTCCTTGAAGCGGTGAGCCATGATGGCCTCTCCCTGAGAAGCGGTGAGCACATTGGTACGCAGACCAATGATACCACGTGAGGGGATATCAAACTCGATGTTGGTGCGCTCGCCCTGACTCTCCATAGAGGTCATTTCGCCCTTACGGCGTGTCACCATATCAATCATCTTAGAGGCAAACTCCTCGGGCACGTTGATGGTGAGTTCCTCAATAGGCTCGCACTTCACGCCGTCAATCTCCTTATAGATAACCTGGGGCTGGCCAACCTGGAGCTCGTAGCCCTCGCGACGCATGGTCTCGATGAGCACAGAGAGGTGGAGCACACCACGGCCAGAGACAATCCACTTATCGGTAGAGTCCTCAAACTGCTTAACGCGCAGGGCGAGGTTCTTCTCGAGTTCCTTCTCCAGACGGTCGTTGATGTGGCGAGAGGTCACAAACTTACCTTCCTTACCAAAGAAGGGCGAGTCGTTGATCATAAAGAGCATCGACATCGTAGGCTCGTCGATAGCGATAGGAGGCAGAGGCTCAGGATTCTCGATATCACAGATGGTGTCGCCAATCTCAAACTTGTCGAGACCGATGACAGCGCAGATATCACCACACTCCACCTCGTCGATACGCTGGTGACCCATACCATCAAAGGTGTGGAGCTCCTTGATCTTGGTCTTCTCCATAGAGCCATCACGATGGGCAATGGTGACCTGCATGCCGTCCTTCAGGGTGCCACGATGCACGCGACCCACAGCAATACGGCCAGTATAGCTCGAATAGTCGAGCGAGGTGATGAGCATCTGAGGCGTACCCTCCATCTTCTGGGGAGCGGGGATAACCTCGACAATCTTATCTAATAAATAGGTGATATCGGTGGTGGGCTTGTTGTAGTCCTCACTCATCCAACCATTCTTGGCAGAGCCATAGACCACGGGGAAGTCCAACTGGTCTTCTGTGGCATTGAGCGAGAACATCAGGTCGAAGACCATCTCGTAGACCTCCTCGGGACGACAATTGGGCTTGTCGACCTTGTTGACCACCACGATGGGTTTCAAACCAATCTGCAGAGCCTTCTGCAACACAAAACGGGTCTGAGGCATAGGACCTTCGAAGGCATCGACCAACAACAGACAGCCATCGGCCATGTTGAGCACACGCTCCACCTCGCCGCCGAAGTCTGAGTGGCCCGGAGTGTCAATGATATTGATCTTGGTACCCTTCCAGTTGATAGAAACGTTCTTGGAAAGGATGGTAATGCCGCGTTCGCGCTCGAGGTCGTTGGCATCGAGCACCTGATTACTGAGATTCTGTCCCTCACGGAAGAGATTACCAGCCAGCATCATCTTGTCGACCAGGGTTGTCTTACCGTGGTCTACGTGTGCAATAATTGCAATGTTTCTAATGTCTTGCATAATCCTAATACCTTTAAAAAAAAAGTGCCGAAGCATCCCTCGGCACAATCTTACATTTTGTTGTCTGGTAGCGGGAGCCGGGATTGAACCGGCGACCTCATGATTATGAATCATGCGCTCTAACCAGCTGAGCTATCCCGCCATCTGCTCTTAAGCGGGTGCAAAGGTACTGCTAAAAAACGAGAAACACGTCATGAAGGGCGAGAAATTTGTCGAACTTAACGTTTTTTATGAATTAAGATACATTTTTTCGGCACTATCGTTGGCTTTTTGAAGCCTTTTTCGTACCTTTGCCAACGGAAAGACCTAATTCGTCACAAACGAAAAGCTAACTAAAACATTATGCGGAAACAACGATTAAGTTTAGAATATCCACTCTCAGCACGCAAGCCCGACCTCCTGTGGCAGCTACTCAGTACTGACCACGGATTGGAACGTTGGCTGGCCGATCAGGTGACTGAAGAGAACGGCGTGATGAGACTGACATGGGGAGACATATTCGGAGAACACCATACACTGAGTGCTAATATCATGGAGCGGCAGAAGAACAGTCACATCCGACTGCAATGGGTGGACGAGGACGACCCAGATGCCTACTGGGAGATGCGCATCGGACAGAGCGAACTGACAGAGGAACTGTGTCTCTTCGTCATCGACTATGCACCAGCGGAAGATATTGACGACCTTCATGAGCTGTGGGATGGCAATTTGGACCGCCTGCACTTGGCCAGTGGATTCTGAAGATTAGAGGTTGGAGATTTGAGGTTTAAGATTTGCGGGTTGAGATTTGACTTGTGTTAAAAAATAACAAGGTACACGAGAAATCTCAAACCTCAAACCTTAAACCTCAAAAATTTTTGCTACCTTTGCAGCCTGTTAGTATGTTTAGAATAAAAAAGTTAGACATCTTTATCACCAAGCAGTTCGGGCTGCTATTCGTGGGAACGTTTTTCATCTGCCTCTTCGTATTGATGATGCAGTTCCTATGGCGTTACGTCGACGAACTGATAGGCAAGGGACTGTCGCTGGAAATCCTGGCTCAATTCTTCTGGTATATGGGCCTCGGACTGATGCCTCAGGCTTTCCCGTTGGCCATCCTGCTGTCGTCACTGATTGCATACGGTAACCTGGGTGAGAGCAGTGAGCTGACAGCCATCAAGGCGGCAGGCATCTCGCTGATGCAGTCGATGCGCTCACTCATCGTCATCACCTCGCTCATCGCATGCATCTCGTTCTTCTTTCAGGACGTGGTGGTGCCCCATGCCAACGTACAGTTCTCTCAGCTGCTCATCTCTATGAAGCAGAAAAGTCCGGAGCTGGAGATTCCCGAGGGCATCTTCTACGACGGCATTCCTGGTTCCAACCTTTACGTAGAGAAGAAAGACCTGAACACAGGACATCTCTACGGCATCATGATCTATCGACAGTCAAACTCATACGAAGACCAGACCATCATCCTGGCTGACTCGGGCATGCTGCAGTCAACGGCAGAGAAGAAGCACTTGTTGCTGACGCTGTGGAGTGGCGAGTGGTTCGAGAACATGCGTTCACAGGATATGGGCGGAACTGCCGAAGTGCCTTATCGTCGCGAGACCTTCGCCCACAAGACCATCCTATTGGACTTTGACGGCGACTTCAACCTGGCCGACATGGCTGGTATCGCTGGCGACGCGAAGGCGAAGAACCTGAGCAAGATCCTGACTGACCTGGACTCTATCAGACAATCAAACGACTCTATAGGCAGGTCGTTCTATAAAGAGGCCTGCAACTACACCATCTTTGCCAATGACCTTTCGGCCAAGGACTCCACACGACTGCTGAGCGTCAAGGCTGAGGAGAGGCCCGTCATGGACAGCATCTTTGCCAAACTGAGTCAGGACCAGCAGCGAGAGGTAACCCGTACGGCTGCACGTCAGGCTCAGAATGCCGCCAATGACCTGAGCTTCAAGAAGGACTATGCCGACCATATCCATCGTAACGAGCGCTCACACCTCATCGAGGCCATCGGCAAGTTCACACTGGCGCTGTCGTGCGTCATCTTCTTCTTTATCGGCGCACCGCTTGGCGCCATCATCCGCAAGGGCGGTCTGGGTGTGCCCGTCATCATCTCGGTCCTGGTGTTCATCGTCTATTACATCTTCGAGAACTCGGGCATGCGTATGGCGCGCGATGACAACTGGACAGTGTGGTTTGGCAAGAGCATTTCGACAATGGTGCTGGCTCCGCTGGCCATCTTCTTCACCTACAAGGCCAACCGCGACTCAACGGTATTCAACATCGACGCTTATAAGGCACTGATGATGCGCATGCTGGGATTGAGAACTCACAGAAACATCACCCGCAAGGAAGTCATCATCGAGGATCCGAAATACCTATTGGACGCCGACATGCTGACCAACATCAACAAGGATATAGACAGATACTCAAAGCAACACAAGCTGTTGAGATGGCCCAACCCCATCAACGTGTTCTTCCGTCCTGGCGACGACCACGACATTGAACACATCTACCATGTACTGGAAGTGGCCATCGAGGATTTGTCGTTCACACGCAACAACCACGTGCTGCTCCTGCTGAACGAGTTGCCTATCATTGCCACCCACGCTCACACCCGTCCGTTTGAGCGCAAATGGCTGAACATCGTCACGGGACTGTTCCTGCCCACAGGCCTGTTCTTCTATTTCCGCATGATACGCTTCCGTGTCAGACTCTATAAAGATTTACAGAATATCATCCGCATCAACCAGGAATTGATACCGAAAGTCATCGAACTTGGTGATATCAAGGCTGAAGCGAAAATGTACGTTGAACCAACTAGTAATTAAAAAGAAAATGGATACACTGAAACTCAATACGATAGAAGAAGCCATTCAGGACTTCAGCGAAGGAAAGTTTGTGATTGTCGTTGACGACGAGGATCGCGAGAACGAGGGCGACCTGATCTGCGCTGCCGAGAAGATTACGCCAGAGATGGTGAACTTCATGCTGAAATATGCACGCGGCGTACTCTGCGCACCCATCACCATCAGTCGCAGCATCGAACTGGATCTGCCAAGACAGGTGGTCGAGAACACCAGCGTGCTGGGCACGCCATTTACGGTGACGGTTGACAAACTGGAAGGATGCACCACTGGTGTATCGGCGCACGACCGTGCTGCCACCATCCAGGCACTGGCCGACCCGAAGTCCACACCAGAAACATTCGGACGTCCTGGCCATATCAACCCGCTCTATGCTCAGGACAACGGCGTTCTGCGTCGCAGTGGTCACACCGAGGCTGCCATCGACCTCTGTAAGTCGGCTGGCCTCTACCCTGCCGGTGCCCTGATGGAGATCATGAACGACGACGGCAGCATGGCTCGCATGCCAGAACTGATGGCCTTTGCCAAGGAGCATCAGCTGAAGATCATCACCATCAAAGACCTGATTGCCTATCGTCTGAAAAAAGAATCGCTCATCGAGGTAGGCGAAGAGGTGGACATGCCCACGGAATACGGACACTTCCGCATCATCCCCTTCCGTCAGAAGAGCAACGGACAGGAGCACTTTGCCCTGATTAAGGGTGAGTGGAAAGAGGACGAGCCCATTCTTGTGCGCGTACATTCTTCTTGTATGACGGGTGATATCCTGGGGAGTCGCCGCTGCGACTGTGGCGAACAGCTCCACAAGGCCATGCAGAAGATTGAGCAGGAGGGCAAGGGCGTCATCGTCTATATGCAGCAAGAGGGTCGCGGCATCGGACTGATGAACAAGTTGGCTGCATACAAACTCCAAGAGGAGGGATACGACACCGTAGATGCCAACCTCTGTCTGGGCTTCAAAGCCGACGAGCGCGATTATGGCTGTGGAGCACAGATGCTGCGCCAGCTGGGTGTCCACAAGATGAGACTGATGACCAACAACCCCGTGAAGCGCGTGGGACTGGAGGCCTACGGACTGGAAATCGTAGAGAATGTACCCATCGAGGTAACCCCCAACCAATATAACTTGCGCTATCTGAGAACCAAACAGGAGCGCATGGGACACACTTTGCACCTGTAATAGGGGCAGAAATTGAAAAAATGACAGAAAGTTTTCGTTATAACGAATAAAATGATTACTTTTGCAGGCTGAAAAAGAACATTTTGATAAATATATGGCACAATTATCCAACCGTTTGCAAAGACTTGCGCCCTCTGCCACACTGGCTATGTCGCAAAAAAGCTCTGAGATGAAAGCTCAGGGTATTGACGTGATTAACTTGAGCGTCGGTGAACCCGACTTCAACACGCCCGACCGCATCAAAGAGGCTGCCAAACAGGCTGTAGACGAGAACTACTCGCGCTACTCTCCCGTTCCTGGCTACCCCGAACTGCGAAAGGCTATCGTTGAGAAGTTAAAGCGTGAGAACGGACTGGACTATACCACCAACGAGATCCTGGTGAGCAACGGTGCTAAGCAGAGTGTCTGCAACACCGTGATGGCACTGGTGAACCCTGGCGAAGAGGTAATTATCCCTGCTCCCTATTGGGTGAGCTATCCTCAGATGGCCTTGCTGGCAGGTGGCACACCCGTATTTGTAGAGGCTACCTTCGACCAGAACTTCAAGATGACACCCGAGCAGCTGGAGGCCGCTATCACACCTAAGACCAGACTGATCATCCTCTGCTCGCCCAGCAACCCTACGGGTTCTGTATATAATAAAGAGGAACTGCGCGCGCTCGCAAACATTATATTAAAGCACGAAGACCTGTTTGTACTGGCCGACGAGATCTATGAGCACATCAACTACGTGGGTCACCACGAGTCTATCGCTCAGTTCCCTGGCATGAAAGAGCGCACCATCATTGTCAATGGTGTATCTAAGGCTTATGCCATGACTGGCTGGCGCATCGGCTACATCGCTGCACCCGAGTGGATTGTCAAGGGCTGCAACAAACTGCAAGGCCAGTATACCAGCGGTCCTTGCTCTGTCAGCCAGAAAGCTGCTGAGTTTGCCTATACCGACAGTCAGGAGTGTGTAGAGGAGATGCGCAAGGCGTTCGAGCGCCGTCGCGACCTTATCGTGGACCTGGCTCGCCAGATTCCCGGACTTGAGGTTAACGTACCTGAGGGTGCCTTCTACCTGTTCCCCAAGTGCTCAAGTTTCTATGGCAAAACCACACCCAACGGCAAGGCCATCAACAACAGCACCGACTTGGCTATGTATCTGCTGGAAGAAGGACATGTGGCTACCGTAGGCGGCGACGCCTTTGGTGACCCAGACTGCTTCCGCATGAGCTATGCCACCAGCGACGACAACATCAGAGAAGCAATGAAGCGCATCGGCAATGCGCTAAAATCATTAAAATAAGCGTTAAATGTAGTTAAACACTACGTTTATAAACGTTTTATTTGCTACCTTTGCGAGGTCAAAGCCCCCATTGGCTGAAAGCCAGTGGTGGTTTTTGGCGCTTTACTAACATATTATTGAACAACATACAATTTATTCATTTAATAACTCAAAAACAAAAAAACAAAATTATGGCAACAACAAAACCTGCTGCTCCTGCAGCAAAAAAAACAAGCAGCGTTGGTATTAAGGACGCTATCTGGGTGATTGTTATTTGCGGTGCTCTCGCATTCTGCAACTTCTTCCTGAACTTCGGTCAGGCTGACAACTTCGAGGGTGGCGATCCCGCAGGTTCTCCTCTGAACATCTGGGGTACCATCTATAAGGGTGGTGTTATCGTGCCTGTGATCCACACACTGTTGCTCACCGTTATCTTCATGGCTATCGAGCGCGTATTCGCTCTGAGCAAGTGTATCGGTAAGGAGAAGCTCGCTAACTTCCTCGCTAAGATTAAGGCTGACCTGAAGGCTCTGAACTTCGACGCTGCTCTGCAGCACTGCAACGCTCAGGGTGGTTCTGTAGCTAACGTTGTTCGCGCTACTGTTATGGCATACAAAGAGGCTGACGCCGCTCAGGGTGTAAAGAAGGAAGTGAAGATTGCTCGCATCCAGGCTGCTCACGAGGAGGCTATCGCTGTTGAGATGCCTACTCTGACAATGAACCTGCCTATCATCGCAACTATCGTTACTCTGGGTACTCTGACTGGTCTGCTCGGTACTGTGGTTGGTATGATCAAGTCATTCCAGGCCCTGGCACAAGGTGGTGGTGGTGACTCAGTTGAGCTGTCTGCCGGTATTTCTGAGGCTCTGATTAACACCGCCTTCGGTATCGGTACTTCTTGGCTCGCTGTTGTATCATACAACTTCTTCACCAACCGTATCGATAAGATTTCGTTTGCACTGGACGAGATTGGTTATTCACTTGCTCAGACCTACAACGCTACACACGCAGACGAGGCTTAATTTTGTCTAACCCTTACTATGGGTAAGATAAAAATTAAGAAAACTGACGTCTGGATTGACATGACGCCCATGTCGGACGTGATGGTGTTGCTGCTGACGTTCTTCATGCTGAGTGCAAACTTCACGAAGAACGAAGTGGTGAAGGTCGTGACGCCTGGTTCTACCACCATGGCTAAGGTTGCTTCATCGGCAGTACTCGACATCACTATCGACCCCGAGGGCCGCGTGTTGATGGGAACAGACAAGACCGTGACGTTGGAGAAGGCTCTGGAGCAGATGCTCAAAGAGCGCGAAACCACACTCACGCCTGACCAGAAGAAAGAATTCCTGGTAGGTACTCAGATTGGTATCCCCGTAAAGAGTCTGCCCGAATACCTGAGCAGAACACACGAGGATCAGGTGAAACTGCTGAAGACTACCGGTATTCCTACCGATAGCTTGCAGAATCGCGAGGACAAGATGAGTGAATTCCAACTCTGGGTGAAAGCAATGAAGAATGGTTATAAGGAGTGGTACAACGATCTGGCTGATGCCGAGAAGGTCGGTGTTGCCAACAAGCTCGAAATCTGCATCAAGGCAGATAAGGCTACTCCTTACAGCGCGGTTAAGATGGTGATTGCAGAACTGCAGGATATCAACGAGAGCCGTTACAAGTTGGTTACACAGTTAAAGAAATTGGAGGAATAAGATATGGCTAAACAAAAAGAAAGCAAGCAGAAAAAGATGAATGTCCGCGTCGACTTCACGCCGATGGTGGATATGATGATGCTTCTTATTACCTTCTTCATGCTGTGTACGACTCTGGCTAAGCCTCAGGCTATGCACCTGACCATGCCTGCCAAGGACGAGAACATGAGCGCCGAGGATAAGGATAAGTCAAAGACCGAGCAGACCATTACACTCTATCTGGCTGCTGACAACAAGCTGTACTACTACATCGTGGACCACAAGGAAGACTTCGGTAAGCCCGAGTTCCTCAAGGAGACCACATGGGGTAAGGAAGGTATCCGCGAAGTGCTTCGTAACCACCGTCACGCACCTGCAAAGGTTCTGATGGACGCCAAGAAGCAGTTGGACAACTGGTTTAACGCTCTGCCCAAGAGCCAGCAGGAGGCCAACGACTCTATCTATAACCGTGCTATGATCATGATTAAGAAGGGTCACGTGGATATTGTCAACAACGATCAGCTCGACAAGGCTCGCTATGACAAGGTTGACAAGGATATGAGAGACTACACAGAGAGCAACATGGTGCCCACACTGGCTGTGAACATCAAGCCTCTGGATAACTCTAACTACGACAACCTCGTAACGATCCTCGACGAGATGCAGATTTGCTGTATCGGTAAGTACGTGATTGATAAAGTCAACGAGAAGGACATTCCCATTCTCACTGAAAACGGTATCTCTCTCGAATAACCCATTAAAACGAAAGAACTATGTCTAAGATAGACCTTTTAGATCAAAAATGGATTGACCTCGTATTTGAAGGTAAAAACGAGGCTTACGGTGCTTATGCCATTCGTCAGGATACCAACAAGCGCAACCTCTATGCTATGCTGGCCCTCTTTGCCGGTATCATCGCTATCGTGGGTAGTTTCCTGCTGGTTAACGTGGCTTCTGAAGCCATCGCAGCAGCACAGGCTGAACACGAGACCGAGGTGACTCTTGAGCAGATTGAGGAAGAGGCTGAGGAACAGGAAGAGGAAGAGGTGGTCTACGAAGTTGAGGAGCTGGAGCAGCTCGTGGCTGAAGAGACTGTCATGAACTCTGAGAAGTTCACCGCCTACGAAATGGAAGATGACGCTCCCGATCAGGTGACAAAGACACAGGATGAGGTCGCACAGAGCGACGTTGCCATCGGTGCCATTGACTATGATAAGGGTAGCGACGAGGCTGAGCACGTGCTGAAGATTAACGAGAAGGTGGTGGACGAGGTTCCCCCCGCAGTTGAAGAGACCAAGGTATTCGACGTCGTAGAGCAGATGCCTACCTTCAAGGGTGGCGACGACGCTCTGATGGCATACCTCCACAAGGCTATCCGCTATCCCGCTATCGCTGAGGAGAACGGTATCCAGGGTCGCGTTGTTTGTACGTTCGTCGTAGAGCGCGATGGTGGAATCACTGACGTGAAGGTTGTACGTTCAGTAGACCCCTCACTCGATAAGGAAGCTGTACGCGTGCTGAAGGCTATGCCTAAGTGGATTCCTGGTAAGCAGAACGGTTCTGCTGTGCGTGTGAAGTTCACTCTGCCTGTAACCTTCAAACTTCAGTAAGCATCAAAAACAAAATGAACAGAACTCAATTCAATATTTTATTCATTGGATTGTCACTCTTTATAGGCTTGTTCCCCTCTTGTGGGAACAAGCCTTCTGACGATACCTACAACCAGCAAAGTAAGTACTTTGCGGCTGACGAGAGTCTGAGTCCTATCATCAATGAGGAACTGGACATCTTTAACATGAAGAACAAACGCGACTCCATCTATCCGCTCTACATCAGTGAGCAGGAGGCCGTAGAGAAACTGATGAACCAGGAAGTGCTGCTGGTATTCACCACTCGCAGACTTACCCCCAACGAAGAAGAAACGCTTAAGCAAATGAAATATAGGCCAACATGCACCGAACTGGCTTACGATGCGTTGGCTCTCATCGTCAACAAGGAAAACAGCGATACGCTTATCACCGTGGATACCTTCCGCAAGATTATGGCTGGAGAGGTGACGCAATGGAGCGATATCTACCCTGACTCAAAACTGGGAAAGATCAAGGTGGCCTTCGATAACCCCAAGTCTGCCACCCTCCGCTATGTCGTTGACTCCATCATGCAAGGCAAGGAACTAAAGACTGACGGTAACGTGAAAGCCGCCATGACAAGTGCCGAGGTGGTGGAATATGTAGAAAACAACAAGAACGCCATTGGTGTGGTGGGATCTATCTGGCTCAACGACCAGCGCGACACCACCAACCTTACATACAATCGCAATATCACCGTCATGAAGGTAGGCAGAGCATCAGAGGCACGCCGCGAGAATACCTACAAGCCCTCGCAGTGGAACATCGCCTACAACTACTACCCCTTCATCCGCACCATCTACGCCATCTGTATCGACCCTCGATCAACGGGCGTTCCTCGTGCATTCAAGAACTTCTGTTGGCTCCCCAACCCTGGCCAGCTGATATTCTTCAACGCAGGTCTCTTCCCAGCCAGGGCAGAGTATTCTGTGAGAGACGTTGTCATTGACTGATTAAACGAATTGAAAGTATTAACATCAAAGGTATAAAAGATAAAGGTTTAAAGGATACAAGTCTAACTATCAAACCCGAATGATTATGAAGACAATGAAATATTTTATGATGGGTGCCCTGCTGTTTGGATGCAGCGTTGGCACAATGGCACAGGACGGCTCAAGCGCCGACGTTGATGCCCTGAAGAGTTTGATTAAGAGCAAGCCTGCCGACTATAGCAAGCAGGTGAAGAACTTCATCAACAAGAACAAGAAGAACGTAGATAACCTGATGGCTTTTGGCCGTGCATTCTTCGAGGCAGAGGATTCTGTTAACGCAAAGGAATGTGCTAACAAGGCTTTGTCACTGAAGAAGAATGAATACGCTCCTGCTTACATCCTCCTGGGTGACTTGGCTTCTATGAGCAACAATGGTGGTGAGGCTGCCAAGAACTATGAGATGGCTATCTATGCTGACCCCAAGAATCCTGAGGCTTACCGTAAGTACGCTATCGTATATAGCCGAGTAAGCCCCGAGGGTGCTGTCGCTAAGCTCGAAGAGCTCCGTAACGAGTTGCCCAACTACCCCGTTGACCGTCTGATTGGTCATATCAGCTACTCACAGCAGCGCTATGCTTCTGCCATTGAGGCCTACTCAAAGGTGGCTGTAAGCGATCTCACCCGCATGGACTTCATCGAGTATGCACGTGCCTTGCAGCTGGCTCGCAAGTTTGACGAGTCACAGCGCATCGTACAGGCCGGTCTGAGCAAGGAGCCTCTCAATGCTACATTGAACCGCTTCGCCCTGATGAACTGCAACGATCTGAAGAAGTTCGATGAGTCACTGAAGTATGCTGAGGTTTTGTTCACCAAGGTTGATAAGGATAGCGTGAACCTCTCTGACCTGGACTACATGAACTACGCTAAGGCTTTCTATGGCAATAACCAGTTTGAGGAGGCTATTGCTAAGTATAAGGAAGCACTGGCTCAGCCTGCAGAGGACAAGAGCATGCACGCTGACCTCTATAAAGGCATCTCTGACTCATATAAGGGCATGAAGGACTATCCCAACGCTATTGAAAGCTATCAGTCGTTCCTGAACGCAAAGGCTGACGCCGATGCAACAGACCACGCTGGTCTGGGTCTTCTGCAGAACAGCTATGCACGTTCACTGGAAGGCGATGCTCGCGTAGAGGCTTTCGACAAGGCTGACCAGATGTGGGCAGACATGATAGCCAAGTTCCCCGATGCAGAGGAATATGCTCTGCTGCAGCGTGGTAACCTGAAGGCTCAGATGGACACCGAGCTGAAGGGCACTGCTAAGGCTTTTTACGAGCGTCTGATTGAGCTCATCAAGGCTCACGAGACTATTGACGACACCGACAAGGGCCGTCTGTTCAATGCCTACTCTTATCTGATGCGTTACAACGTGAAGCAGAAGAACTCTGCTGCCGCTCTGAGCAACGCTGAGAGCCTGCTGGAACTCCAGCCCGAGGATGCTGAAATCAAGAAGGTTGTTGAGACCCTGAGAAAGGCAGCAAAATAAGACAATAAAGTCATCCATATACAAGATGCCGACCTTGCGAATTTGCATGGTCGGCATCTTTTTATATCAACAAATGAGATAAGCACTAAAAGTAAACACTGAAAGGAATATCCTTACATAAGAATAAAAAAAGGAAGCACCTGATAGGTACTTCCTTTATGGGTTTATGAAGCTAATGGATTAGCCCAGGCTGATAGCCTCAGAAGGACAAACACTAGCGCAAGTGCCGCACTCTGTGCAAGCATCAGCGTCGATTACATACTTATCTGCACCCTCAGAGATAGCCTCAACGGGGCACTCACCCTGACATGTACCGCAAGAGATACAGTCATCGCCAATTACATATGCCATAATTCTAAATGTTTTAAGAGTTAATACTTAATTATCGTGATGCAAAGATACTAACTTTTTCCGAACAATACCAAATTTTAGGTATCTTTTTTACCTATTTATACGATGTCGAAATAGATTTATAAACAATAACCAGCGCTTTTTTACGTTATAGATTATGATGAGACGTTTCATAAGTATCATGCTGCTCGTTATCATAGCGATAACAGCATCAGCGCAAAAGCGAAAGGTGCAGAACAAGCCATATATCGACCTGCGCCCCTTGCACTTCGGCATCAGTCTGGGATTGAACCTCCAGGATGCCGAAACCAGCAATGTGGGCCCACAACTCATGGAAGATGGAACCCTACGCACCATTACATGCGATGTGGACAATTGGAATCCCGGTTTCAGCGTGGGCGTACTTGGTGACATGCGATTGAGCGACAACTTCAACATCCGCATATCGCCCACCCTGCATTTCGGTTCTAAGCATTTGGTGTTTCGCGACTTCGATAATCTGAATGATGCCGGACAGCCACGCGAAGAGACGCAAGACCTCAAGAACACATACCTGTCGGTACCTATCGACCTGAAGTTCTCGGCTCCTCGTTTCAACAACTATCGCCCCTACGTGATAGCTGGCGTTAGTCCCATGATTAACATGTCGAGCAAAGGACAGGACTATGTACAACTGAAACGCTATGATGCCATGATCAACGTAGGTATGGGATGTGATCTCTACCTGCCGTTCTTTAAACTCATCCCAGAAATCAAGTTCTGCTATGGTCTCACTAATGCCCTTGACAAGAACCATGTCAACGAACTGACAGATGCCAGCAAGCGCGTCTTTTCCAATAGTGTCAACGGCATTGATGGCGTCAATACAAAGATGTTTCTCTTCACACTATATTTCGAGTAAGCTAACCAATAATTAACTTACTCGAAATCTTAATAGACTATTTCTATGTTTTGAGAGTCTATTTCTTCTCAAGCGTCAACAGAATCTTACCCACAAAGACCGCATGTTTGCCCTCATGGTCCACAGGAACCTGACGTCCTGTTTTATCTGTCTCATAGCCCAGAGTCTCCAGATACGTATGGCTATGACCTCCCAAGATTAAATCGATGCCGCTTGTTCGCTTAATCAACTCATTGTCTGGATAGTCCGACACTTCCCATCCCAGATGGCTCAGGCAAATCACCACATCACACTTCTCCCGATTGCGAAGCACATCTACCATGCGGTCTGTCACCTCTACCGGGTCAAGGAACTTCAATGGGCCGTAGTTCTTGCGTGATACCAATCCCTCCAGGGGCGGACACAAAGCAAAGACACCAATCCTCACGCCTTGGCGCTTCAATACAAGATATGGCTTCACAATATCTTTCAGTTCGGTATCGGCAAAGTCGTAGTTCGAGCATACAACGGGAAACTCTGCCATCTTAAACAGACGAATCATATTGTCAAGTCCGAAATCAAACTCATGATTACCTATCGTAACAGCATCATAGTGCATACGATTCATAAGTTCTACCTCCACGTCACCCTTGAACATCGTATAGTAGCTCGAGCCCTGGGAGAAGTCGCCACAGTCAAAAAGCAAGAGGTCTGGGTCTTTACGGCGTTCCTGCTTCAGCATAGCTATACGACGCAGGAAACCTCCACGATCGGCCAGCATCGTATCGGCCAGGTTCTTGTTTAGTGGCAAGATACATGAATGGGTATCACTGGTATGCAAAACGGTAATCTTCTTGGGACCCTTGGCGCTGGCACTCACGGTGGCCAACAGCAGAGCTATCATCAATATAACCTTTCTCATCTTTCTTGTATCATTTAACGGTAGGTAAACCTTATTCTTTCATGCTTCACTTAACAACAATTCGACCTTCTACTTTCGCGTCAACCGTCTTTCCAGCCTTCATCATCTCACGGAAATAATCAGTAATCACGTAGCGGGCATTGTTCTTACTATCAGAAGGAGAGTTCACGTCTGTAGCACTCTTAAACGCTGTCATACCATCGTTGCCCTGGACCAGATAGTCAATAGTCGTGATGCGATAACGTGCTGCTGGATCAATCGGCTTGCCATTGAGGGTGGCCGACACCAGATGACCATCCTTGGTAATGACCAACTGCACGCCCTTGCTGACGCCCTCGCCACCACGGAAGGCAATCTGACCAAAGAGTGTCATCACCTGCTCACCTGTCATGGTCAAGAAACAAATTTTATTCTCAAAAGGAGCCACATCCAGCACGTCACCATAGGTAACATCACCCTTAATGAATGAAGAACGAATACCTCCCATGTTATAAACAGCAAAGTCAGGCTTCTCCTGATAATACTTCGCCATATACATAAAAATGTCAGGCAGCAGATTCGACAACGGACTCTCAGGACGGTCAGCCACCAAGGTCTTGGCCACTCTTCCCACCACAGGTCCCATCACTGAATCTACCTTTTGCTTATAAGGTGCGAGAAATGCAGCAGCTGCTGCATCAGGTGTTGCATCATAAGTGTTATCTACAACGATTCTCGTACGGGTTACATCCGTCAACGTGTAGTGCGAGGTGCAGGCCGAGAGCGATATCACAGCAAACACGGTCCCTAAGAAAATGTTATTTCTCATAGCTTTTATTTTTCCTGCAAAAATAGCAAAAATAGTTCAGAGTCTGCTACTTACGTTACAATTTTTAATACTAAAAAACGTTAATAATGAGCACTTTTCACATCCCATCTTCATCTTTTCACCTAAAAAGCAGTACCTTTGCACCCGCTTTCCGCGTAATCGCTGGCAGGAAGATAGGAGAGTTGCCTGTTATGTTGCGTTGGAACGATACAACAAATTTAATTTATCAATAAAACAATGGATTTAATTAAAGTTGCTGAAGAAGCATTTGCAACCGGCAAGCAGCACCCCACCTTCAAGGCTGGTGACACTGTAACTGTCGCTTACAAAATTATCGAGGGTACCAAGGAGCGCATCCAGCTCTATCGTGGTGTAGTGATTAAGATTGCTGGTCACGGAGAGAAGAAGCGTTTCACTGTTCGCAAGATGTCAGGCACCATAGGTGTGGAGCGTATTTTCCCCATCGAGTCGCCCAACATTGACAGCATTGAAGTGAACAAGATTGGTAAGGTTCGCCGCGCTAAGCTGTACTACCTGCGCAAGCTCACTGGTAAGGCAGCCCGCATCAAGGAGAAGCGTTCGGCTATCGTCGCAAACAGCGAGGATTAAGAATCACCTTCAACAAAAGAATAAAGCACCGCAGTTCTCAAGGAATCTTGCGGTGCTTTTTTCTATTCTCTTTAGATATTAATTCAGGTATTCCTTTTGCAGCAGGTTGCACTTCGTTATATTCACATAATGTCCGTTGACAAAGAGTCCATGCTGACGTAGGTTCATGACGTCGTTAGCCGTCAGAATCATCCTATAGACAGCGGCACCCTTACTAATCAGCACACAGCCCCAGTCGTTCAGCTCATTGCTATTACCTTCAAGTGCCGTGTCTGTTCCATTATAGATGGTCTTAAGCAGCCAAAAGGTCACACTAGGATCTGCATTATCAACAGACAACACAAACTCCAGTTTATCACCCTCGTAGGCATCCTCAAACTTCTCGGGTGCAACAATGAAACCATCCTGCCAGTCGCCACATTGACAATTACCCGTCCAGAGGTTAACGGGGGTCCATGTCGCATCCTTTGGCGAGAGATAAACATTGCTGACCACCACGCGGCCTGAGTCAGCAGTCTGCAACACCACCTCACTTACCGACGTCACGTTCTGCCCATCAAAATAGCTAGTCAACGAAGTGATGCCCTTCTTTCCCCAAGTCTTCAGACTGGGTGTCACCATAATCTGTGTAGGAACATTGGTAGGTTCGGCAAATTCAAATGTTACCGATTCATAGTTCGACCAGTCCACAGGCATATTCTGCTCTTTGACAGTACCCACAAGTCCGCCCCAAGGCTGTGAATTGTAGGTAATTGTTCCGTCTTCGTTTCTTTCAAAACTCTCATAGATATTCCATGTATTGTCAAACTTTGACATCAGGTTCAGTTTGTCGACATCGTCGTTTTTGTCGCTACAGGCAACTAGCAACACGATACCCATCAAGAACAGCAGTTTATTCATCTTCCGATTGTTTATGTGATTCATAATTAGTACGACCATCAGCCTCGCCTTGCAAAGCTTCCTGAAAAGAATCCCAATCCTGAAAGCCTACCAATAGCGACAGACGGTCCAACGTCTTGCGGTTAGGCTTGTGCAGCAGTTCTTTCTCAACGGCTGTCATCAGTTTCTTCAAAGCCAAGTGTTTCTTTTCCATCATATCATTATGTTAAGTCGTTAGTTCTTTATACAACTCTGCAAAGCGCTGCGCTGCCCCTGTGTTCTCAAAGCGTTGCACATAGTCTCTGCTTCGCTCTATGCGACGCTCACGTCCTTCAGCTCCATAAAGCATCTGGCTTATGGCATGAGCCATCGCCTCGTCGTCATCAGGTCCCACATACAGGCTATCCGGGCCACCGGCTTCCTCCAGACATGAACCTGTGCAAGCGACAACAGGAAGTCCCAAGCGAATCGCTTCGATGATGGGGATACCAAAACCTTCATAGCGTGAGGGATAGACAAAGGCATCAGCCATACGATAGAGCGCAGGCAGATCGTCGTCTGGCACCCCATGGAGCATCACCACTCGTCCAAACAAGCCATGCTCTTTGACATACTGGCTCACCTGGTTGGCATAGGGTGTATGGCGTCCCACGATAACCAACGCCACATCTTCAGGCAAGCGATGCAAAGCTTTGACAGCCAACAACACATTCTTGCGTTGCTCAATACTGCCCACATTCAATATATAGCGGTCGGGTAATCCATATTTCTGGCGCACCTGCCACATACCACGATTCTCAGGAAAGTCAGAGAAACGCTGAGCACAACTCTGATAGATGACGTCCACACGACTTGCATCCACCCCACCCAACTCGCAGATATCGCGCTTGGTACACTCACTGATAGCCACAATACGATCGGCCTCTCGCAAAGCATGATTGAATTTCCGTGTGTAGACCTTCACATCCAAACTATTGTAGTATTCTGGATGACGCATAAAAATCAGGTCGTGGATGGTCACTACCGTCTTGATGCCACACTTTCTGATACCCATGGGCAATTCGCCAGACAGGCCATGAAACACCTGCACGCCATCCCTCTGTATCTGGCCCACCATGCCTCTAGTACGCCAATACGACTTATAGAAAGGCATCCACGTCAGACCCTTCGGATAGCAGTAATGCAGGTTCTGGCGCTCAGCCACCTGTCCGCGCAAGTCCATTCGACCTTTATCCGGTGCATAAAGGAGTAAATCCAGTCCGTCGACAGCTGCCAAATCATTGGCCAGCGTACGTCCGTAGCTACCCAGTCCTGTACCATTGCGTACAATGCGCTTGGCATCAAGTCCTATTTTTATGCTGTCGTTCATAATCGCGTGCAAAGTTACGAAATTTTTTCTTAATTCTTTCTATGAAAATAGGAAAAAAGATGGCTTATTTCACTAGAAAGTAAAGCATCCGTTATCTTTTTCAGTTTATTGACAAACGTAAATAACTAAAAAGCAAGGTTAAATAAATAAAAAAACTGACAAACTTTTTAATACATCTTACATTTTTCACTCGTAACACATTATCTTTGCAGTCGGTTCACTATAAACCAATAACAATGAAGAAATCATCCATCATCCCCATTCTGTTTATCCTCGTTGCACTATGCACGAGTTCTATAACCATACATGCCGACATCGTCAAAGGTCGTGTGGTTGATGCTGAGACCAAGGAGCCACTGCCTGAGGCACAGTTAACATTCAATAATCTCGACGACGGCTGGGTATGGGCCTATCTGAAATCAGACTCGCTTGGTTGTTTTTCCATCAATGCGAGAGGACGCAATACAGTGACAGCCGAGATGTTAGGCTATTACTCCAAGACGAAAACATTCCTCGCCTTCAGTGACAGCAGAAAAGACACGCTCGACCTGGGCGACATCGAGTTGACTATGTCGTCCCAGATGCTGAAGATGGTCGAGGTGAAGGGCCACGCCCGTCGCTTCACGGTCAAGGGCGACACCATCGTCTTCCATCCTGAGGCATTCCACCTACAGGAAGGTGCACGCCTTGACGAGCTCATCCGCCAGTTGCCAGGCGTGCAGGTTGACGAAAACGGCAAACTCTCATGGAACGGCAAGCCCATTCGCATCACGATGGGCGGCCAGAGGCTCCTTGGGGACGATGATATCGTGGGACAGTTGCCTGCCGAGGCTGTGCAGGATATCAAGGCCTATAACAAACAGTCCACATTCAGCGAACGCACAGGCAAGGACGACGGCACAGAGGATATGGTGCTCGACCTCACCATCAAGCCCGGCTTTCTGGACCGTTGGTATGGCGACGTCACAGCCAGCGTACAGAGTCCTCAGCACTATGAAGGTATGATGGTGATGAATCGCCTGTCGAAGACTGACCCCTTCTTGGTCTTTGCCAATGCCAACAACACAGGAGTGGGACATGAACGCAACATGCACGACTGGACCATCTTTATGAATGGGGGCAGGGGCTACGGCATCGAGCAAGGCCTTTCCACAGGCTATCAGCACAACTGGCCCAAGATGATGGGCACCCACAATCTGGAGAACTATTACGATGTCACTGGCGGATTGGTTCATCATGATGAATGGAAAACCAACAACCAGATTACAGAAAACTATTTCCCCAATACCACTGCCACCCGTTCCACCTCTGAAAACTACCAGCGCAGCCATAGCTTGAGGCCAAGAATCAAAGCCGAACTAGAATGGAGTCCCGATACGCTTAACACTTTCTATTTGAAAGCTAGCGTGTACCATTCAAAGACACACTCACACAGCAGTCAGACCGTAGAGGATGAGGAGATGCAGGCAGGCACCTCCGTCTATGCGCCAACGCTGTCGCAACTTACTTCCCAGCACGACGAAGGACACCAGACCAACCTATGGTCTCGCGGAGGATGGGAGCATTTTGTCAAAGACGGCTCCTTTGGCATCAACTACTACATCGGATCCAGAGAGAATAAGACTGATAGTTGGACCGAGCGTACCATCACCTCACATACCTCGTCTATCAGTTCCTCTCAGATGAGTCAGTACTATACCTTGCCCGACAAGACCTTCATGACCTACGGCGAGGCCTTCTTCGATCGCTGGCTCACTCAGAAATGGCGAATGAAAACAACTTATAAACTGTCGTTTGAACGGAACCGTAGGGACTGCGACTTCCTGACAGACGGTCTGGTTGACGACGCCAACAGCTATCAGGACCATCACACCACCCTGCTTCACGATTTTAACATCAGTCAGACCATCAACATCAAAACCCTCCAGCTGATGCCCAACGTATCAGCCCAATGGCAGCGCGAGAGGCAGGACTATACGCGTGGCAGTCTTGACACAGCAGCCGTACGTCACAGTTTCCAGATAGACCCATCATTGCGTGCTAACTGGAAAATCACCAAGACCATTGGCCTCGAAGTGAACTATAGCTTCAAGACCAAGATGCCCGAGTTGCTTAACACCCTGGCCTATCGCAACCTGACCAACCCGCTCTTCATCGTCGAAGGCAACCCCCATCTGAAAGATACCCACACCCATGATGCTTCTTTATCATATAACATGGTATTGTCAAAGAGTCAGACCTCATTCAACCTCACCATGAGCTATCGCTCTTCAGACCGCGAGCATATCAGTGCCCTGAGCTACGACCCCACGACTGCCGTCTATGTTAGCCGCACAGAGAATGTGAAGGGCAGTCAGACATGGTCGTTCCGTCTGAACCTCGATCAGGCGTTGGGCGATTACTTCCGTCTGCAAAACAACCTGGAAATCAGCACAGAGCAACGCTATGGCTATCTGACCTTGCTGCCCACGCAAACGGAGCGTACGCTCAACCAGCAAAGCAGCTTCCATCCAAAAGAAAAGATCAACCTCTCGTTCGACCACACCTGGCTGAAGACCTCCATCTTTGCCGAGATTGACGCCAACCGCCAGCGTTATGATGCCTCACCCGAGCAGAATACCACACTGTGGAACAACAGATTTGGCGTCAAGGGCGAGGTCACCGTTGGCAACTTTGTTTTCAACACCGACCTCACGGAAAGCACCCGCCGAGGCTACAACGTGCAGTCGATGAACAAGAACCTCCTGTTGTGGAATGGTTCTGTATCTTGGAAGATTCTCAAGAACAAAGCCCGACTGGGTCTGGAGTTCGAGGATATCCTCAACAACGAAGATGGCTTCCGTGCAGACCAGACAGCCTATCAGAAGACTACCTCGTGGAGCGACTTCCGTCACCACTACATCGGCCTCAGCTTCACCTATCACCTTGATGCCAAGAGTAAAGACAAATAAACCAAACTTATTATGAGACAATTACTCATCACCATTCTCTTGGCCTTTACAACCCTAGCCATCTTCGCACAGACGGACAGCACCAAGGTAAAGAAGAAAAAGAAGGTTGACTATGTTACCCTTTCTGGATATGTGGCCGACGGATTCACAAAGGCCGCCATCCCTGACGTGCAAGTGACTCTGATGCGCGAGGACTCCACCGTTTACGCATTCCAAAAGGTATACAAGAACGACTACGAATCATCGTCCGTCACCACGCAATATTACTTTGGCATTCCTCATGAGCCTGCCAAATATATCATAAAGTCAGAACATCCCAACTACGAGACAACCTATACCAACTACGAGATTAAGCACATCAGCAAACGAGCCACCAATATCGACGGCCCCAGAATCTATATGAAGAAGACGGCCAATGCCCACCATTTCGAAGGTGGCTTGCTGAAAGAGGTGGTGGTGCAAGCCACCAAGGTCAAGATGGTGTGGCGAGGCGACACGCTGGTGTTCAATGCCGACGCCTTCAATGTGCCAGAAGGCTCGATGCTCGATGGCCTCATCAAGCAGTTGCCAGGTGTAGAGTTGAATGACGACGGCGAGATCTTCGTCAACGGCAAGAAGATCGACAACCTGACACTAAACGGTGCCGACTTCTTCAAAGGCAAGAACAAGATTATGCTCGAAAACCTGCCCTACTTCACGGTGAAGAACGTCGAGGTGTATAAGAAGCAGACCGAGAAGAACAAGTTCCTGGGCATCGACAACGAGGACCAGAAGGAATATACAATGGACATCATCCTCAAGCGCGAGTATAACATTGGAGGATCGGCCAACATCGAGACTGGTGGCGGAGCATCCGACGAAGGCGACTGGCGCTATAAGCTCAAGGCCTTTGGCCTGCGCTTCTCCGACAGGACACGAAGTGTACTCTTTGGTGGCTTGAACAACATCAACGAGTCGGCGGAGTTTTACGGCGGAGAAGAATATCATGACAGAACAAACCAGTCGGGCGACAACCACTTCAAACAGATAGGCGGTCAGTTTGTGTATCACGCACCAGAAGACAAGTTTGAAAGCACCACTGAGGTGAATGCCACATGGAACGATGAACGCACTGAGCATCGCAGTCAGAGCGAGACCTATATGACCGATGCCAGCACCTTCGCCCTATCTGATGGCATAGGAAAGCGCCAAGCCAACAATCTCAGGTTTTCAAACACGTTGCGTGCCACAAGCAGCAAGTACCGTTTCTACTCAAACCTCCAAGCCAACTACAGCCAGTCAGACTACAAGAACGATGGATGGGATGTCAGCACTGCCGATATGCTGATGCTCGACAGCATCAACAGCTCGTGGTATCGTACGCACAACAAAAACAATAACTTTTTTGTCAACGGCCACTTTGAGCTCAACAGGCGCATGCAATCGGGCGACGCCATCACTCTCAACTTCGACGGCTATTATTATAAGTTCCTCAAAGCCGAGTCATCAAACTTGAACTATTACACCTACCATAAACTGGGCACCCACGACATGCGCGACCAACTGGCCAAGAACCCAGGTCACAGGGCCCAGGGAAAAGCCACACTGGAATATACCTATCACATAGGAGGGGCTTTCTATCTAACACCCACTGCCGGCTTCCAGATTGACGACGAGAAGAGTTGCAGTCACGAATTCTTGCGCGACAGCATCGACTATCTTTCCGACACCCAGAACAGCTACGACCAGCACACACAGACCATTGACAAGTCAGCTGGCGTGAGATTCAATTTCAGTAAGGGATTTCACAAGAACGACATCAGTCACAGCTTATATGTCTCTGGTCGCTTCCATACCAATTTCCAGCAAAAGAAGATGGACTATATGAGCGATCCGCTCACCACCAACATCACACGCAACTATACGCTGTTCGATCCTGAGCTATATGCCAATTACTCACGATACGACTCCATCCAGACTCAAAGTATCAATCTTCGATACTCCGTCTGGAACTTCACGCCCGATGTCACCGACCTCATAGACCGCCCCAATACCAGCAATCCCCTCAACATCTATCAAGGTAATCCTGATTTGAAGCCTTATTCCACACATAGTCTCTCAACAGAGTATTCCATACGTCGCGACAGCATCGACCAAGTCATCAGGTTCAACCTCAGCGGCGAATGGACACACAACTCATGGGAGTCTGGCTATACCTACGACTTGACAACAGGTGTGCGCACCTATCGTCCTGAGAACATCAAAAGCGGCAACTGGTCAACCAGTTTGAAAACCACTTGGAACCGTGCCCTCGGCAAAAAGAAGTTCTGGTACATCGACAACTCGCTGACCCTGAGATACAGAAAGAGCACAGGCCTTTCCTTCTCCGCTGACAGTACTAATGCCGACCCCCTTCGTGTGGGAACATCTGAAATCACCTTCAGCACCAAGGCTCGCTTCCAGAACAAGAAGCTCAACCTCAACATGAAGGGCGACGTGTCCTATCGCAACTTCCATCGCAACATCACCATCGGCGAGCAGCCCACTGACATCTGGGACTTCTCCTATGGCCTCAACGGCAACTATAAACTGCCGTGGAACTTCACCATCGAAACAGACCTCACCATACATTCGCGTCGAGGCTATACCGACAGCGAGATGAACGACAACCGCCTTTATTGGGACGCCACACTCACCAAGTCCATCCAGCAAGGACGATGGGTTTTCAAACTTCGTGGCTACGACATCCTTGGTCAGGTATCCAGTCTCCAATACTGGGTCAGCGCGCAAGGTCGCACAGAATACTGGACCAACTCCATGCGCCGCTATGCCTTGCTCACCGTCAGCTACCGCTTCTCGCAGAAACCAAAGAAAGATAAAAACGCAGAATAGCAACCTAACAATCATGAGATTTAAAACAATCATTACCTTTCTATTTGCCCTCACAGCAATGGCTGTCAAGGCGCAAAACACTGTAACCGTCTGCTTTCAGTTGGCCAGCAAGGCAAAGGGCGAGATGGCCACACTGATCTATCCAGATTTCTTCACTGGCAGCACTACCGCACTTCACCCCGTCACTAACAGCGAAGGACGATGGACTGTGACGATTCCCGCCTATCGCACACTACACATCCAGATATGGGACAGCAACAAGATACAAGGTGTCATCTGGGGGGCACTCAATCTCTTCTGTCGTCCTGGAACGAAAGCGGAAATCCTGCTTGACGACATCAACGACCGATGCATCTTCTCGGGCGAGAACGCAGAGATGCATAATATCCAGATAACACATCCCCTGAAAATGGAGTATTTCCACGGAAAAATGTTTAATATGGATATGCAAGAGGCCGCAGGGTACATCCGCAACATCTATAAAGACAACTGCCATCGTATTGACACGCTCAGCAAGGCTCACCCCGAACTTTCCAAGGCTTATGTGGAGTCCCTGCGGCAGTTGACACGGTACGGCTATGCCATGGATATGACGCAGAATGTGTTGGGGCATTTCTTTGATTCGATGACCAAGATTATGGCGAAGAGGAATGATATGCCTGAAGAATATCTTGACCTGTTAAGGGAAGTGGAAACAGAAGCTCTGCTCTATCCGCAGAGTCCGCTTCCATGCGATGCGGTGACTTACTTCTGTGATATCGTCAGATTAGAAGAAATTGCCCGGAAAGGCATTATACGTGAACTACCAGACGACATTAAAGACCCACAACTTTATGCTTTCTCACAAAAATGTGATGTCATCAATTCACTCAACGCATCCAACGATGTGAAGCAATTGATGAAGGTCTATTGTTCTGTCCAACATTTCAGACAGGAAATAACACCCGAGCGCGAGGCTTTCCTACGGAATCAACTCACAACAGAATCGCTCAATATGCTGCGTCACTATAGTGAAAACAAACAGAAGCAATTCGCCAACATTTCAGAGAAAGAAGTCGAAGCATTGGAAGAAGCCCCCATAGACAGTCTTGTTGATGGTAAGGACATTTTCCAGAAGCTCATTGCTCCTTATCGTGGCCGCGTCGTCTATATTGACGTATGGGGCACCTGGTGCGGCCCCTGTCGTGCAGAGATGGAGTTCGTGCCCCAGTTGCACGAAGCACTCAAGGATTTGCCTGTCACCTATATGTATCTGGCCAACAAATCTCCTGAGGAACTATGGAAGAAATCCGCAAAGAAGTATGGCCTTGAAGGAGCAGACTGCGTGAATCTCCGCCTACCCGATGCCCAACAAAGTGCAGTTGAAGATTATCTCGGCCTTAAAGGCTACCCCACTTTTTTGCTCGTTGCTCCAGACGGCACCATTGTCACCAACGAAGCACCACGCCCAAGCGCCTCCTACGACGTCCGAAAGGCCATTCAAAAAATCATTGAATAACTATAAGAAGATATTAAGTAACCTAACAATTATGAAATATAAAACAATCATCGCCTTCCTCCTCGCCATCGTTGCAATGGCAGGACAGGCAAATACTTATAAGACCATCAAGAGTCCTGTTGCAATGGCCTGCGTAAATGTGTCGGACGGTGAGTTGAAAGCCCGCGAGGTTATCACGAGCGATACGGCGACGACCGTACATTTCACGATGGAATACGAGACAGGACATCATTTCCGCTTCGTTAAGGAGAGTTACCTCATGGACGAGGACGGCAACCGCTATCCGTTGCGCTCAGCCGAGGGAATCGCCCTCGACGCATGGGTGCAGTCGCCTGAAAGCGGAGTGACAAACTTCACGATGCATTTCGAGCCGATGCCGAAAAAGGTGCAGGCATTCGACTTCATCGAAGGCGACGGAACAGGTGCATTCATGCTGCTTGGCATCCACGATAGCCACGTCAAACTGAATACCCCTACGATGCAACAACTGTCAGCGGCTAATCCTTTCACACTCCCAGACTATTGGTACAACACTGCCGCCATCACCATTCGCGGACGTATCGAGGGATATGATGCAGAACGCTTCGGATTCAAATCGTTGGAAGGTTTTGTTGGCGATATTTTTGCGAAGGAGAACGGCATGATGGTCATCGATATCGCACCAGACGGCTCATTCGAGAAACAATTCATGGCCAGCTATCCCGTCTGCACTAAGCTATACACCAAAGAGACGAAGGTTGATTTTGACGAGATACCCTTCTTTGCGCGTCCTGGTGAAACTATCGACATCACGGTACGCAGAAACGCAGAAGGCTGCTATGAGTGCGTCTATCATAATGGAAGTAGTCACGAGGTGGAGCGATGGCTGAAATCGAAATTAATGACGGGCTACCTGAGTAATCCGCTGGCACTTTTTCAAGGCTCCTTCAGCGATGCCGCGATGCTGGCTGAGGAGGTGTGGCGGAATATGCTTTATCGCATCGGCATGGTGAGTCATCGCGACCATTTCACACCGATGGAGATGCAATTGGCACTCTCCGACGCACAGCTCTATCTGGCTACTGCCTTCTTGGATTATGCCATGATGATGAAATACAACGTCAAGAAACAGGTTGACGGCGTGTATTATGACGAGATTGTTGACAGCATCAACTGGAAAGCTCTCAATGACGCTAATAGTTATGCGCCTTTGCACCGCGTCGATTTTGACAATCCTTTGATGTTGTCTAATAGCCATTTGTTTTCCCTTGTCAACCGTCTCCAGTATGCATCACCCGCCACGCAAGCCTACTTCAAGGCTACAGGTCAAAAGCGGCTGGATGATTACTATGCGGTTTTGCGCGAAATGCTCGGCAGCAAGGACAACACACTCATAGCGCAACTTTGTTTGTACAAGCAGATGCTGACGGAGTTCCGTAATTGGCGGACAGAGAAAGAACGTACCATAGAGGCATTGAAGAATTCGCCAAATTTGCCAGACTCATTAAGAGAACGCGTATTGAACAGCATCCCTACCGTAGAGTCGAAATATACGATGGTCAGCAATACGTTTACACATCCCTATGTCAAAGCCAAGGCCGATGAATTCTACTCTCAGGAAATGGGGCAGACGGAATTGGCAACGCCACTTTCCAATGCGCCGATGGCTGACCTCATCCGTTCGCTTTCAGCCAAATACCCAGGCCGTTATCTAGTCATCGATTTTTGGGGCATGAGCTGCGCCCCCTGCCGTTCTGCCATCCAGGAAAGTAAGGAACTACGTGCCGAGATAGCCAAACGCGACGACGTGAAACTCGTCTTCATCGCTGGAGAACGAACTACCGAAGGCAGCGATGCCTACAAGAAATA
>CADAKX010000002.1 GCA_902788605.1 uncultured Prevotellaceae bacterium
CCTCGGTGAAGGCATTGGCCTTGTACTGGATGCAGAGCATGGTCAGATTCTCGTTGCCAGTGTTCTTCAGCGCACGCTTGCCATCGGGAGCGACGCGGATAATGGTGCCTTCGCTGACTGGAAAAATCTCACCATCTACCTGATACATGCCCTCACCTTTCAGAATAATGTAAAGTTCCTCGTGAGTCTTGTGGGTGTGCAGGAAACCACTGTCCTGACCTGGAACGAGTGTCTGGAACGAGAACTCGCTTCCTGTAGCACCTACGGCCTGACCTGCGAATACCTTACCTTGAATGGTTACGTTCGGTCCCATCGGAAGCACGTGCTCGATAATCTCACTCATCTTACCTACGCTTACTGCGCTGAAATTCTTACCACTCTTAATTGTTTCAATCTGTTTCATAATTCTTATACATTTTAATTGTTACTATTTCGTTTTGACTGTGCAAAGGTACGGCGATTATTTCATTCCCACAAGAAGGCACTTTTTGGTGGGATAGTTACCAAAAAGTAGGAATTGGGATGTTATCGCACTTCGGCGAAAACCACTTTAACTCAGATTAACATAGTATAATGTCGTAAGTTGGTAACTTTTTGCTACCTTTGCGCTGTAAACAGCGCGAGAACAGGCTGCGCCTCAGCAATTCGAGCGAGCTCGATTGCGTTCGGCTTGCACTGTCCTTGCCGAAAATTCTATAGTTATGGCAGATATAAAGGCACAATATTTAGCCTGTCCTATCAGGCACGTTGTCAGTCGCTTTGGCGACAAGTGGTCGATGCTCGTTCTCTATATGCTTTATAAAAGCGAGACAGGCGTTTTGCGTTTTAATGAAATCCGTAAACTGATGTCTGATTGTTCCCAGAAGATGCTCTCGCAAACGTTGAAGAATCTGGAGCAGAGTCACCTTCTTCATCGTGAGGTCTATCCAGAGGTTCCTCCTCGTGTAGAGTATTCCCTGACTGATACAGGCCGTTCACTCATGCCGGTGCTTACGGATCTAATAGCCTGGGGACAGCAGCATTTCAAGGATGTGGTGACGGATTAAGATAAGAATCTGATATGGTACATGACGAGCGAGATTCTGAGCCAGTTGCCGAAATTGCCGAAGACGGGCATCGTGAACATCTTCACGAAGCACACCAGTTGCGGACTGAGTATCAACGAGAACTGCGACCCAGATGTCCGAGTGGATATGGAAACCATCTTCAACCGTCTGGTTCCTGAGAATCGTCCTGAGTACGAGCATACGCTGGAGGGTGCCGACGATATGCCTGCCCACGCCAAATCAACACTTAGCGGTGTCAGCATCACCATTCCCATCACTGATGGCCGTCTGAACCTCGGCACTTGGCAGGGCATCTACTTCTGCGAATTCCGCAACTACGGCGGTTCCAGAGAGTTGGTAGTAACAATTATTGGAGAATAAAGCATGAGTGAGTTCCGTGAAATGAGGCGTAAGCGCCAGCAGCTTTCCAACGAGGAGAGTGTCGCTATACTGGAGAAAGCAACTGCTGGAACATTGGCATTGCTTGGTGATGAAAACTATCCATATGCCGTTCCCATCAGTTATGTCTATCATAAAGGAAAGCTATACTTTCACAGTGCTTTAGCAGGTCATAAGGTGGATGCAATCCGCAAGTGTGAAAAGGCTTCCTTCTGTGTCATCGAGCAGGATGACGTGCAACCAAAGAAGTACACTACATTCTTTCGCAGCGTGATTGCATTCGGCAGAATCCACATCATCGAGGATGAACAGGAGAAGTTAGAAACTGCCCGTATGCTTGGCAACCGCTACAATCCAAACGACGAGGAGAGTCTGCAAAAGGAGATTGAGAGTGGTTTCTCTCGTATGCTGATGATTCGCTTTGACATTGAGCATCTAACAGGAAAAGAAGCTATTGAACTTATAAAACAGCGTAGTATATGACAGAGAAAGAGAAGATGCTGGCAGGCGAGGTTTACTCAGCCGTTGACCCAGAACTAATAGAAGAACTGATGGCGACAAGAGAAGTTCTTTACGAATACAACTCACTACGTCCATCTGAAACTCTGCGGATGAAGGAAATACTGAAGGGCTTGCTTGGTCATGCAGCTGATGACGAATTTCTCATCAACCAGCCTTTCCACTGCGATTACGGTAAACAGATAAGCATAGGCAAACGGTTCTTTGCCAACTTCAACTTCACTGTGCTCGATGAAGCCAGTGTCACCATTGGTGATGACTGTTTTATCGGCCCAAATGTCAGCATCTACACGGCCTGCCATAGTAATGACCCTGTGGAGCGCAACAGCCGTCAAGAGTGGGCAGAGCCAGTCTACATCGGAAACAACGTTTGGATTGGCGGAAGCGTCACCATCCTGCCTGGTGTGACTATTAGCGACAATGTAACCATCGGTGCAGGTAGCGTTGTGACGAAAGATATACCCTCAAATTCCATTGCAGTGGGCAATCCTTGCAAAGTAATAAAGCACCTATGAAAGAATTACTTTTAGTCTGCATTGGCAGCTTTTTTGGAGGTGGCGCACGCTATCTGGTAGGTAAAGCCGTGCAGTCGTGGGTGGCTGTCTCGTTTCCTTGGGGAACGATGGCAGTCAATATCACTGGCTGTTTCCTGATTGGCCTGCTTTCAGGACTGTCACTTGGAGGACAGATTTCACCCACTACGAAGCAGGTATTGGTCACTGGCTTTTGTGGTGGCTTCACTACTTTCTCTACGTTTATGAACGAGAATCTGCTGTTGGGCCGCGATGGAGCAATACTTTCCGCTGTGCTATATACGTTGCTCAGCCTCGCTTTTGGACTGATTGCCGTCATCATTGGTTATCAAATTGTGAAATTATGACTCTCCCTAAGTTCATAATAACAATGAATGGCTACTTCCGGCTTGGAATGGTTAACCAACATAAAGATCTTCTGAAGCCTGGTGATTCGTGCTTAGGCGGTGGCTACTACCACTTTGATTACACCTCAAATCGCATCATTCTTGACCGATCTTCCTACGACTTCGGCAAACCCAAGTGGCACCTATTGGAAGTCCTGAAGGTTCCATCGGTATATCGCGGCCTACGACTGGTTTACTTCTATGATGATGACCGCGAGTTTGATGTCAGCCGGGAACTGCAAATAGAATACTATGACTGACTACGATTCCATATGGCGCACACAAGACGAAATCAGAACGGTGGTGAATGCCGTTCTGGGCGAATGTATCTGGAATCTCAGCTACAGCGAGCGACGGATGGCCATTGAACTGGAGCTGACTGTCACCCTCGATGATGATGCCTTCAGCAACCTCTGCTGCCAGTTCCCCATCACTGCCGACTACGACGGCATCGGAGCAAAAGGCTCGAAATTTGCGTTCTATCTCTGAATCCCCAGATAATCGAAGAACTTATCAGGCCAGTAGTTCATAATCAGCTCGTCTGGGAAATCAGTCTCTTTCAGCAACGGATAGAGACGTTCATAGTCGGCTATCTGGAATGAGATATGTGCATCGCTACCGAGGATCGTGGGAACCTCATACTTCTTGCACAAACTCAGGATCTCCAGATTGTTGTCCCTCGCTACAGTCTTCTTGCGCTGCGGAGCCAGTGAATGGTTGTTCACCAACACCAACTGCTCGAAGTCAAGCTCACAAGAGCCGTCGGCAGGATGACTAATCATGTGAATCTTGGGATTCCTGATGACTTGAATCATACCCTCCGTATTCTCCTCTTTCGTGCCAGCTTGATACCACGCAGCGTGAATGCCTGCAATGGCAAGGTCGAGCCATCCTATTTGCTCATCAGTCAGATCGAGACTGCCTTTCGTATCGAGGATATTGATTTCGCAGCCCATCAGCAACCGTATGCCATACATCTGGCGAGGTACGGTGAACATATTCTTGAAATACAGGGTCGGACACGTGCCTGGCACACTCGGCCCATGCTCAGTGATTCCCAACACCTCCAATCCCATGTCGGCAGCGGCCTTTGCCATTTCCTGCAGGCTACTGTAAGCATGTCCTGATGCTACCGTATGCGTATGCGCGTCAATTAATACCTTTCTCATTTGGTGCAAAGATACTAATTATATCATATACAAAAGACATTCTCCCTGAATTTCACATTTTATCGAAGAAAAATGTGTAAAAAATCACACTTTTCGACGATAGAATGTGATTTCGGTTGTAGTAAATGCTTAATTCTGAAAGAAATAATTGTTTTTCAAAATACCAGTTTGAATTATATGGCAGATATTCAAAATGCCAGTTTGAAGAACAAAAAAAAAGCCTATACTCTGCGGAAAGTGCCAAAATTTGATAGATTCCGCAGAGTATAGGCATGTTTTTAGTGAGTATGTTGTATCATTTTGTAAACATTTCGAAATTATAGATTTTTACATACCCTGCTGAAATTTTTGCGGCTATTTACGCAAGGACTGATTCTTTTTCAATAATTTTCGAAATCTGCTAATGCAGAATAGAAGATTCACGCTTGAACCTATAATAGTCATCATAAAGACGAACTATTAGCTAATCTGAATACAAAAGTACTACATTTATTTGAAAAACCACCAATAAAAGCACAAGAAATTATTAAAATTCGCAATTTTGCTAATTATTTCGGAAATAATGCTTATATTTGCACCGTCATATTAGAAATAGACGATGAACATTGAGTTTGAAAATGCAGCTTTGGAGGAGCTCTATACAAAAGGAACTACTCAAGATCACCAATACAAGCGATTGTCGAAGGATATCATCAAGCGCTATGTAAAGGTGGTGAACTACCTGAGGGGTGCCCGAAGGCTGGAAGACCTCTTTCTGATTAAGTCACTCCATTATGAGAAGAAGAAAGGTGATCTCAATGGTGTGGATGCTGTTTGGATTAACGATCAGTATCGATTGTTCTTCCATTCTTCACCCGATGAGAGCGGAATTATAGTAAACGCATTGTTATTTGAAATATCCAAGCATTATGAATAAGAATTTGACTCCATTTGTTGCAACTCATCCTGGTGAGATGATTAAGGATGAACTAAAAGAACGTGGTATGACGCAGAAGCAGCTTGCCGCAGAAACCGGCATCAAACCTTCTGTGCTGAGCGAGACCATCAACGGTAAGCGTAGTGTGTCACTTAATGTAGCTGTGGCCTTGGAGAAAGCGCTGGGCATACCTGCTAACATCTGGATGAATCTCCAGACGCAATACGACTTGGACACAGCTAATATTGCTGAGCGTGACAATCAGCGCGAGACGGTCAGTGTCACTATTCCAGTAAGAGACCGAAATCTGCTTCAGGAACTCGTCCGCAAATTCGGCTGGGCTTGCGTATTTTAATCCGAGCAGAATAATTTTCAGATATGCAAGGCTTGCATCTGTTTTTTATTTTGAAATGTGCGAGATTCTTCTTATCTTTGCCACAAAATAGTTGAGATATGAAGTATTCTATTGCATTTAGGGGGTTACCCTTCGAGCCAGAAAAGAGACAGGTTATTTATGTGGAAAACCTGTATGATAAACGCATCAATGCGATTATCAAGGAAATTTATGAGCAATTGAAATGGACATTCAAAAGGGCAAATCTAGACTTTATCTATCTCCCGATGTTCTTCAACGACGAAGAAACAAAGGAGAAGATTTTGTACTATGCTCCATACCTCACGACTGAAATTATCGAGAAAGCAGAGCTGCGGAGCAGTTATCTTCTGGGCTATATGAGTCATCAAGAGAACAGAGAAAAGATTACTCCGTCCCTCATCTTTTCTCCAAAGAAAGACGACGAAGAATGGATATTTCAGGGCCAGACAGTAGACTTCGATAGAGATGGACGCGGTTTGGCTATTCAATGGTTTGAAGATGCAGCAGCTGAAATTGAGGAAGAGATATCTAAAGAAGAGTCAGATACGATTAGGTTTGACATTCCCTTATCCAACGAAGATGATGGAGTTCCATATCGCAGCGATGACGATTGGGATGGCGAGGATTCAAAAGTTGAATACTCCTCAACCACCGGATTTGGGGACAAAGATGTAAAAAGATATATAAAACATAGCAAGAAATGTGTTGAGGATGAAGAAGGCTTTACAGGGACTACTCATGAGTCTGCGCCATCAAGTCTTGACGAAATTCTCGATGAAGATGTCAGGGAGACACTGGAAGAGCTGGAGAAAAAGATTGAGAGACTTCGACTATTCGGTATTCCATTGGATGTTATAGTTGCCTTTGTTGCAAGATACGAAACTATTTCTCGTCTCCGGATTACAGATGACCTAACTATATTCCTTCCAGATTATAACAATATAGAAATCAAAATGCCAGCCCTTTATAAGGCAGTATACCTTCTTTTTATCTATCACAGAAAGGATGGTATTGTATTGCAGCAATTGGAAAAGTATCATAGTGACCTTGTCTACTTCTATCGTAAAACAAAGAACATTGAGCAATTGACTCCGAGACAGTTAGAGAGCATAAATAAACTTGAATCTTCATGGGACAACGATGGCTCAATTTATGTTGTATTGTCACGTATAAAGAAATTGTTTAAAAATTCCATTGATGAGCACCTCGCTAAACATTACTATATTGAAGGTAGGCCAGGTCAACCATACAATATTGCACTAAGTCATGATTTAATAATATGGGGGGATGAAGATGAGTGAAGTTAAGCAACAGAATCTGTTTGAGAATAAAGATCGTGAGAAAGAAATAGCATCAATTAACCGACTATTTCAAGATGTCAAACGATATCGTAAGAGTGATAATTTTAAAATGATGCTGGACTTTTATGCCAGTTTCCCCTATTTGGGTGTGTATAATGCCGCACTTGTAGAGCAACAGCGCCCTGGTGCGAAAATGGTTCTTACAGTAAAAAAATGGGCAGAACTTTATGATAGGAAAATTAAGCCCAATGCTCGCCCTGTTATTATTCTTTTGCCGTTCTATCCTGTAGAGTTCTTGTTTGACATTTATGACACAAGGCCAAATGGTAAATATAATAAGGTAGAGGATAATCTTGCCATAGAGACTATTATAAATCGTCACAAGGCAGAATGCTCACATGATGTAAGTTTTTATCTTGCAAATATAGAAGAAAACCTACCGAAGTATGGTATAGCATACCATAGTAATTATGTTGTTGGTTCTGAAATACAAGCAGAAATAAGAATCGACGATTCTGAGGAACTTGATGTCAGAACAAATAGGGATAGTTATGTAAAACACAATAGCCACTTTATACTAAGTGTAAGGTCCGGAGCAAATAAGGCAGAACAATTAGCCAGCATATTTCATGAACTTGGGCATCTATTCTGTTTACATTTGGCATATCCATGGTTTAAAGACCGTTTTTATACTAAAGAAGTGAAGGAGTTTGAAGCAGAAATAGTCTCATATCTCGTTTGTTCACGAATTGGTATTCACACCCACTCAATGGAGTATCTTGCATTCTACGTTAACGATAATGAGGAAATACCTAATATCGATATCGAACGTGTTTTTGATGCCGTAGACTTAATTGAACAAATAATAAGAGGCAATAGGGATATTACAAAATGCCTGCTATACAAGAAAGACAAAGTATTCAAAGAAAAAGTAGACACTGAGAGAGAAAAGATAAAGAAAGAAAAAGAAAGAGCGAAAGTATTAAAATCCTCTTATTGATTTATCTCCCTATTCTTAATTATGATAGAAATGGCAGAGCCGTAAGAGAATGATAATATTATTAACAGATACAATTAAAGTAATAATAAGGAACAATATGAAAATAGCTTGGTTTTATTATAAAGAAGATTCTATATTAGATAATGGTTTTGTAAGATGGCTAAATTATGCTATGTTGGGAATATTAGCAGTTGGACCTTTCTTGAACCAAGAGTTCAAAGGTGTATTTCTTACATATTACAACCTAATTGCAATAATTGTCATTTCGCCAATAATAACAGGGTTTTGTGTAGATGCTGTTGAGAAAAATACAACTTTCTATGAGTGGGATTATACAGAAAGGAAGAAAAAGAAACGTTTCTTGGGGGCTTATACTGGATTATGCTCAACTTTATCAGTCTGCTTGATATTGAGTATTTGTATAGCATATAACGCCTTATTAAATGAAGAAATTCCAATAGGTCTTAAAATACTAGAAATGTTACCTCCCTTTATATTTGCCTTTAATCTTGTAAACATACCAATACTATTTCACTCATTATTTGAAGACGATTTGAAGCAATCTTATAAAATTCAAAAGAGGCCTGAAAATTGGCAAGATGAAGGAAAGGAGATCAGACCAGAAGATGAAATAGATGAAATAATGAGGAGAGATTGGGGGATACAATGATGATTCCCAATAACCTTAGCTTATCGATATGACCCCCTGCTTAATCAACGTGGATGAGCGGGGGCTCTTTTGTTGCAAGCCTTGCATTTCCATTTTTCTTGTTTTGATGTGTTTTTACACCTAACTTTGCATCGTTAAACCAATTAAACAGTAAAGTTATGGAAGTAAAAAACATTATCAATCTCATGATCCTTGATGCCTCCGGCTCAATGGAAAGTATCTACAATCAAGCTCTCAGCGGTGCTAATGAAACCATTCAGACCATCCGAATAGGACAGAAGGAACATCCTGAGTTTGAACAGTCATTGACGCTAGCCTCTTTCAACTCTGGCAAGAACTATCTGAACGTGAAGTATTCTGCCACTCCTATTGACGAGGTGAAAGAAATCACCAAAGAGGATTATATTGCATGTGGTTGCACTGCCCTCTATGATGCAATGGGCGAAATGATTTCAGAACTGAAGAGAAAAGTCACACTCGAAGATCGCGTATTGGTGACAGTGATTACCGATGGCTACGAGAATGCCTCAATCCATTGGAATGGCTCCCAAATCAAATCTCTGGTAGAGGAACTTCGCCACCAAGGCTGGACATTCACTTATATTGGAGCTAATCAGGATGTAGAGGCTGTCGCTGGCAGCATGGGCATCCGCAATACACTTGCTTTCGAGGAAACGGAAGAGGAAACTGCAAAGATGTTCAAGAAAGATCGCAGCGCAAGAAAATTCTTCCTTGACCGAATGGCTGACTTAAGGATGATGGGCTTCAAATGTCTTGAAGAGGAAGATGACTATTTTGAGGAAGACAAAAAGTAGTAGATTATGGCACACAATATTGAAATCAAAGAAGGCCGGGCAAGCTTTGTTGAAAATGGTCGCAAAAGCAGGGCTTGGCATAGGTTGGGCACAGTATATGACAGACCTCTTACAGTAAAAGAGGCTCTTCATGGTTGTCATGCGGATTATAAGGTGGCTCTTCAACCCTTAGCAGTAATAACACCAGATATCCGGCGTGAAATGGATTATGGCAGTGTGATGACGCTACAGCTTAATAATGCTATTGTTCCTAAGTATATGGCTACAATGCGCCTTGATACTCACAAAATGCTGGGAATAGTTACAGAAAACTATGGTGTGGTCCAAAATGAAGATGCCTTTAAGTTCATCGATATGCTAGTTACTGGTAAGTTGACTGATGCTGAGCATACGCCAGTGATAGAGACCGCTGGCGTATTAGGCGAAGGAGAACGTGTATTTGTTACAGCTAAGTTTCCTGAAGACATTATTCTCGACAACAAGGGCAATGATCGCGTTGAAATGTATATCGTATTTACGACATCACACGATGGCTCTGGTGCTGTAAATTGTCTTGTAACACCAGTGAGAGTTGTTTGCAATAATACCCTAAATCTTGCAATGAAAGTGAATTCCGGAAAGTTATCTCTCCGTCATTCTCGAAACGTTATGAATCGTCTCGACCTAAGGAAAAAAGAGAATGCTGAATTTACATATAAAACGCTTGACATGTATGATGTTTATAAGAATTCACTTGAAAAGGAGTTTAAGCATTTGCAAAATATAATGTTGGCAGAACAAGATTTAATGAGAATTCTTGCCGAGGTGACTTATGAGGATGAGGATCTGAAAATTTTTAGGAAAACAAAAGATGTATATGACTGTGGGATAAGCAAAAGTGCATCTCATAGAATTAACAGAATGCGTGATATTGTCGAATCTGGTATTGGTCAGAATAGTGAAGATAAGGGTTCTGCCCTATGGCTTATCAATGGGATTACCTCTTATTATCAGAACTATGCTACCTATAAATCAAATGAAACTAAGTTTGACGGCATCCAGAATGGAACTGCTTCAAGAAAACTTCAAGAAGCTTATAATTTAGTTTTAAGTATTAAATAAGTATGAGTGTAGTAAGATTATATGAAACGACTTTGAGCGGTAATCCTACGGAATTCAAAGAGATACTTTATAAATTTGGTAAGGTTATAGTTGTAGTAGACAAGATAGAGAACGACCTCTCAAAGACCTGTAGAATTGGCGAGAAACTCATAGCGGAACCTGGGCGGCCAGTCATTTCTGCTGCGAAGAGATATATCATCGGGATTAATAATATGCTTATCTATTCGAAAGTTAAGCAAAAGCGGGACAAATCTGTGATATATGTGCTGGGGATTGGAGAAGTTAAAATTAAAGATATTCTTATTTGGTGTAATGTAAGAAAAATGCGTTGAGTATGACTCTTGAAACTGCAAAACGAATAGTACGAGATCACGGCGAGGTGGCCTGCAAAGAGGCACTCGCCATTGTAAGGGGTGGTATGACTATCTGCGAAAAGAATGTAGATGGGAGTAGAAAATATATATGGCTCAAAATAATGCCAACTAAAACTGATGATGAATCAAGTATTGACGTGGCTTTGGAGATTCTGAGAATGAGAAAAACCAGACAGTCTTCACCAGCTCCTATAGGACAGACTCAGACAGAGCCTGTCATACCTAATGTGACAAAGGCTCCAAATTTCTTAAATGAGACTGAAACGCAAATGGCAAGGCAATCCTTCTTCGAACGTATAAAGAATAAGGCTGTGGAAATGTGGCATGAAATAGACAGTATTGTTGTAGAGTAAGAAGAGACGATTATGCTGAATAATAGATATTCCTGACTTCGGCGATGCGTCACCCTGCTCGCACGTGCGACAATTAGCCAATTCTGGTAATTTCGGATATGCTCGTCAGTAGAAATATCAATTTTTCTTTTTCTATTTGATGGATTTTTTATACTTTTGTGGCGGATTTCACATACTCTACCCAAGGTGTACCCAAGGTATACCCAAGGTGTACCCAAGGTCAAAAGACTAGCATTACCTTGGATAGAACCAGAGTACTGCTTGAGTAGTGTATGGATAGAGTGAAGGAACAAGTTTGTTAGTAATAATTAAATATTGTAGAAACTAATCATATAACAGTTATGGTAAAAATCAAACAAGTCGGCATCGGCCGGATGGCATCAGGAACAATCGATGGCATCACGTATGTAACTCGTGGGGATGTAACCTTTGCGCGATCCACGCCCACTATGCCCGCACACGTCTATACCACTCCAGCAGCCAAAAAACGTCGCGCCATCTTTAATATGATTCAGATGCATTTGAAGCATCATCTACCTACACTTCGCAAGACGATAACACCCAAGGGAATCGGAAGTTCTTATACCCGCTACTATTCGCTTAATGCCAAGCCGCTTGCCAGAGCCCTAGGGGTGTTGGCGGAGGAAGCGGTGGCAGGGAAAGATGTTAGCATCACTGATGTTGAGGAGGCCATCACTGCCTACGCTGCCGACCATCCCAGTGAGATTTGTATTGCAAGCCTCAAAGGCTACAAGGAGTTGTTTCTAAGCGGTCCTTGGCCTAAAACCATTACTCTCCATGCAGTCAAGGGCAAAAGCACTATCGTCATCACCGTTATATAGCATTTCCTGAGTCACCCAAGTCACCATGCAGAATTTCCTGTTTATAGGGGTTTCAAGAGAGTCAACCTCTCTGAAATGTTAAAACCGCTGAAGTCAAGAAAACATACAGCTGTCAATTGCTCCAATAGGACAGGCTCTGGTAGAGCCAGTCATGCCTAATACGGCAAAGGCTCCAAATCTCTCAAATGAGACTGAAACGCAAATGGCAAAGCAATCCTTTTTCGAACGTCTGAAGAGTAAGGCTGTGGAAATATGGCATGAAATAGATAGTATTGTTGTAGAGTAAGAAGAGACGATTATGCTGAATAATAGATATTTAGAAGCTTGGCGGCGAAACAAACATAAGGAAATAGGGGATGTCCAGCGTTACCTCTTTCTTGATATAGATGGTGTTCTGAATACTATTCGCTACAGCAACTACCTAATAGATAACGATGAGGACGAAGCTGATGAAGATGGTGCTCTGTTTGACCCTGAAGCAGTCAACAATTTGGCATGTATCGTCGAGAATATACCAGATTTGAGGATTATCATCTCCTCTACTTGGCGACTTAAGGGATGGGAGTGGATGAAGCGTTTGTGGGTGAAGCGACAGCTTCCTGGAACGATTTACAGTTTCACTCCCGTATTAGAGGTAGTATGCTTTGCGGACGAGATAAACCGTAAAGACTCAACTTCTGTTTATCCCTATGGTACAAGGGCGTTGGAGGTTAACGAATGGTTAAGACTATATGCCAGTCAGAACTCTTTAACCTATAAATATGTAATCCTCGATGATGTCAATGATTTCTTGGTCATGCAGCAAGGTAACGCGATTATCACAGATCCCGATTTTGGAATTACAAAAGAGAATGTTGTGAAAGCATTGGAAATACTATTGTAAAGAAGGCTCAATAATTATCTTCCGGTTCTTTTATTGCTTTAATGTCATATACGCCTTCGTAGATTTTCTTATAGATAAAATCACAATACTCACGTCCTACACAATCTTCACAGGTAGATTCTATGCTTTCAATTTCACTGAAAGGTCGTCTTGAAGTCTTACCTTCTATGGATAAACATTCGCCATCTATGTGCAGAATATTCTTTGTGTCAATATATACAAATAGTTTCTTGAAATCATAGTTTACGCCATATGTTAAATTGCTCCATTCCATACTCTCGGTAAGATGTTGATGAAAATCTTTTCTCAACTTCAGGTCTTTATTGTATTTGTCTTGCATATCAACAGAAAAACACTCTTTACATATGTTATACCCTTTTTCTAGAGGTACTTTCTTATCAATCTTTGTAATTGTATAACCATGTTCATGAGCTGATTTGATAAATCTACATTCTTCCTCGTCATCTGTTGAGTGAAAGTATCCAGTCTCTTCAACATAATAACGAGTATTGGCTTTCTTAACATATAAATAGGAAAAGATTGCTATACCACCTATTATTACATAGAATAGTAAACATCCAAGGTTTTCTTTCTTCATCATTTATTATAGTTTATTTTTATTTCTTCATTTTTAACTACAGAAAAACCATACCATTCACCCATATCTTCGCCCTTATAAATGTATTTCCGGTTATAGAAACCGCCTATTGGATATGGCCGACGAGAATTATCACGTACTATTCTTAGCGGTTTTAGAGTACCATCTTCTATCATTTCTAGTAACAAACATTCCAGATACATCGGATCAAATAGATATTCTTTGGGGAATCCACTAATCGTTTCTCCGACAATTCTGGCATATGGTTTTGGCGTTTTTGTCAGATGCTTCAACAGAAGAGACTTAACGAACTCTTTTGATTTACATATAATCTGATTACCTTCAGCGATTTTAGGAAAGCCTTCTGTTCCAAGAAGAGACGAATATATCCCATTGAACAATGATCTTTCTTCATCCGTAAGCAATGTGATTCGTCCTACTCCACCTTCTATATTTTTGGGAGTGGCACCGCCCGTCCATTTCATGGCATCATCGCCTTCTATGAGGCAATGGTAAAGATCGCCTTCGACAATTGAACTAAAAAAATATAGCAGAAGCAGCGAGTTGGAATCATAAGTATGCCATATAACTATCTTATCATATGCTTTCAGGTCAATATCTGCAAATCTTATGACGTAATTATTGTATAAAGTGGTATGAGTCCCTTTAAGGCAACGTTCCAATTCTTGTTTAGATAGCACCTTTGGTAGACATGCCGTACAAAACGAATAATCAAAAGCCATAATATCAAAACTATCCTTAGGCGCAAGTTTATACATGGATAACTTCATGCATCCTTCCCATGAGTTACTATCACCAATATGCAATGTTTTCTTCATATCTGCTTATTCCTTTTATTGTTGGTACAAAGATAGATATTTATTTTGAAATGAAACATTTATATTCTATTTTTTCAGATTTGTCTACAGTTTTACCTACATAATTGAAGATTCCATATTCAAATTCCTTTGGGTTATATAAATACACGCCTGTGAAGACTGTGTAGCATATGTCACAATACAACAGAAAATAAAGAATCCAATTCATAAGCATCTTGTTTTAATCGTTTGACAGTGCAAAGATAGTAATAATCGTCATTGTTATTAGGCTGTTTTGATTTGCAAGGCTTGCAAGCACAAAAAGTTTGGAACCAATAATAACTAATGCTAACTTTGCAACTATGAATCAGACAGAACAATTACTCAAAGTTGGCAGGGCATATATTGATGCTCTCAATAATTTAGACAGGAACCAACCTGAAAAAGTGACCCATATTCTTGACATTCTAGACTGTGTTCATCCGGAACCAGGTTGTCATTTAGGGATATACATAGAAAAACCTTCGCCAAATGAAGCTCCGTCTCACATGTGTGACCAGGCCTGGTTTATCTGTTGTAGAGACAAACATTCTCCAATCAAGCGAATACCATATAGAAGAAAAAACGGAGGCGTGTATAATTATGGGGATATGTGCTATTTACGTTTCACTTTTGATTTCTTTAATCATCTATCCATTGAGCCAACAGCTATGGGAGCTTGGCAGGCCTATTTGCTCAGTATCGCCAAGACACTTCTACCATTCTCTGGAGGCCTTTATTATACGAAACGTGAACTCATCTTTTCTCATGAACAACTTAAGGACATTTCCCTATTATTCCATTGGGAGAGAATACCCGAGTTGGTTAATCTCAAAGCTGACGTGTCACCGTCTATTCAAATAAGGGACAAACAGGCAATTGTATCATGTTGCCATTGGAATGACTGGGGAGGCTTGATTCGAGAGTCGGCGAAAATCACATTCTTCAATGGCAAAGTATATTTTTTGGAAGATTTTACCGAACAGGTTTTGTTCAAGTATGATTGTGGTATCCGATTTTAAGTAATGAGACTATGAGATTAATGGATTTATTCAGAATTGAGGAAGGCAACTTGTCTATCCTTGGAGTAATGATAGGTGACGACTTTAACGAGCAACGAGAAAGACTCATAAAGGAGGGAATGACTTCTGAAACGTGGGTATTAAACAAAGGATCAGTCTTAGTAAACCCCGAAACAGGCGTTTATACACGTTACCTTAAAGAGGCAACGATAGAATTTGAAGGAATAAACATAGATAGGATAATATTTCAGGCATATTTTTCTTCTTATCCAAATGATGTGGCTGATTCATTCCTAGGGATTGCTTTGAAAATGGAGAAATTTGGAGTACCAGCGATAAAGCCAAACTGGCAAGTACTTGATGATCGGATAGTGAACCAATACCGAACCCACAATGCCTTATGGGATATGGAGGTAAACGTAACGATATTGGGACAGGGAGAAACAAGTATTTCTTTGGAATTATCAGCAAACATAACTGATAAAAACTCTCAGATAGCAGAGGATGCAGTCGGCATCTATAAAAGCCAAAGCAAACTATCCAGAAGGATATGGCAACTTGAAGATTATCGTCACAAAAGTGGGACAATTGTCTTTTCAATATAAAGGGAGTAGCATTCCAAGTGATAGTTGCAGCTTCTTTTCTTATGTTTATACTGGATGTCAGAATACACATCTGAATGTCGTGTCTTTGCAATTTGCGTTTCCATTTTTGGATGTGAGATTCATTCTTGGAAATAAGAAAGGCGTAAAAAGGGCGCAGAAGTGGACATAAATGGGGGAGTGACTTTTTGCGGCGATTTTGCGGCTATTTTGCGCCAAAAGCACACAATTTAACAGTAATTTAGTAGAAATTGAGTTAAATTTAACTTAAAATGGCGGTTTGAAAAAGAAAATAAAAAAGCTTGTAAGTATTTGACCTACAAGCCTTTATCTTGGGTGCCCGGTGGGACTCGAACCCACGACATTCAGAACCACAATCTGACGCTCTAACCAACTGAACTACGGGCACCATGTTGGTTGCTTCCTTAAAAGCGGCTTTTTTCTGAGATTACCAAACGTTTTCTCACTTTTTTTTGTTCTTGCATGAAAAAAGCCCCACGCTCGTCCTAAAAGTATGAAAGAGCGCGGGGCTTTTATGTGAATTATACGCCAGTGAGGTGGTATTACTCGTTCTCGGCGGGAGCCTGAGCAGCGGGAGCCTCCTCCTGAACAGGGCTTGCACCAAGTCCGTTGGCATTGGTGGGGCTGGTCATAGGAGCCTCAACAGCACGGTCGATAGCGCTGGCGGCGTCCTCGTTCTTGGGTGCTACATATGCGCAAACCACGCTGATGGCAACCATGAAGGCAGCCAAGCTCCAAGTAGCTTTCTCGATGAAGTCAGTGGTCTTGCGTACACCACCGATCTGGTTGTAAGAAGCGAAGTTTGAAGCCAAACCACCGCCCTTTGATTCCTGAATCAAAACGATGCCTACCATGAGGATGGCGGCAATCACGATGAGGATAACTAAAAGAAAATAAGTTCCCATTTTGTTGTTTATTTTTTATTATTATTTATTATTAATTTCTCCAAGAAACGTATTTGGTCTGCAAAGTAAACATTTTTTTTCGGATTTTCCAAACTTAATTGCCTAATAATTTCTAAAGCCTTGGAATAATTACCCTGTTTGATGTAAATTCGGGCCATTGTCTCCGTAAAAATTCCTTGTTCACCCGTTTTTCCCTCTTTTTTCTCTGTAGTGAGGTCGCTGTCGAGGTCGGGCTTCAGGGTTGGGTTCTCGTTGAGTTTAATCTTGCCTTTGTCGTTATTTATGAAAGAGTCGATGAGGCTCTGGCCAATCAGCTGTGGAGCCTTGGCAGCCTGTTCGCGCTCCTCTTCAGTCTCGCTCTCCAATAGATAGGCCACATAGTCAACTGCAGCGTCAGCTGGTGTAGGCTTGCGCTTGCCCTTCTTTTGATTCTCCTCTTCGTTGTCTTTGGGTAGTGAATCCAGAAAGTCGTCAATGAGTGATAGAGTGCGACTGTCTCGTTCATCGGCACTCACAGCTTTTTTCTCTTGCTGAGGCTTCTGTACCTTCAGCTGGTAGTGGGCAGCCTCAATCATCTGGAAAAGTACCTTGCGGTCGGTGATATAGATGGCGGCCTGGCGCAGTTCCTGATCGAACGATGGATCGTGGAGCAGGTACAGGTTCTGCAACAACAATAGGCGAGCCGTCTGGAAGTATGGATACAGTGCTAGCGTAGATCGTAACTCGTAGAGCGAGTCGCGGTCCATTCTCTCGGGGTGGTCAATCAGTTCAACTATATCCACTTTTTTAATGCTTAATTCTAAATTCTTAATGCTTAATTACCAGTTTGCCACGGTGGCATTGAAAATCTGGTCAATGATGTCCTTGGTCATCTGAGTCACCAGCTCTTCTTGCACAGCATTGAGCGACTGGGTAGTCTCATACGAGGCCGACGATGTAAACTGTCGTTCGAAGTCCTGCTCGTGGTTCTTATTGTTGGTAAACCTCACGTTGACTGTTATCGACAGTTCGGTCTGGGCCGAGTAGCCCTCACTACTTACCGACTTGTTGCGCTGTTCATAGCGAGTGATTTCGCCATCCACCTTCAGGTCGCCATTACGCTTCACCTGTATGAGTTTGGTGTGGTTGGCATACTGGTCTTTGAGGGCATTGTTGAAGATGTTGGCCATCGGACCCCACACGTAGTTAGAGCGGATGGGAAACTCGCTAATCTGAATGGTCTTCGTGGTGGCATAGTTGATGCTGGCACCATTGAAGGTGTAGCACGATGACATCACCAATGAAGCCATAAAGACGACCATCACCAATCCCCATTGCTTCAGGCGGCGGTATAGGGTGCGGTCGCTGATGCCCAGTTCCTTGGCGGCCTTCTTACGATTGCCATTGTTGCGCTCCAATGCTTTCTCCAGCATCTGGCGTCCCATGTCGCCCAAGTTCAGATTTTCCTGGGTGGGCTCGATATATTCCTCGGCTTCCTCAAAGATGGGTTGAACAGACTGTATGGGATGCTGGATGGGGTTAATAGGCTGAATGGCCGATGTCGGCGTTGCCTTAACATCCTCCATCTGCTTCTTCAGTTGACTCATCTCGCGTCGCATGTCGTTCACGTTGCCTCTCAGTTCGAATAGAATCTTATAGAGAATCTCGCGTTCATTTTCAAATGAGTGGTCGCTGGCATTGTTGTTGACTACGGCCAACTGGGTGGTCTCCTTGTCCTGCGGGATGAACTTCGACAGGATGTCGGGCGTGATGGTGCGTTCCTTACTCAGCACTGAGATTTGCTCGGTGATGTTCTTCAGTTGACGCACGTTGCCAGGCCATTTATAGCGCATCAGCATACCCTTGGCCTCGTCAGTCAGGGTGATGCGCTCCATTCTGTATTTCTCCGCCATCTGCATGGCAAAGAGTCTGAATAGCAGGACGATATCTTCGCCACGCTCACGCAGCGGTGGCATCTGGATGGGGATGCTGTTCAGACGATAATAGAGATCTTCGCGGAAACGGCCTTCGCTGATAGCCAATCGTATATTTACGTTGGTGGCAGCCACAATGCGGACATCGGTCTTGCGAATCTCAGTACCTCCCACAGGAATATACTCGCCCGTTTCGAGCACACGCAGTAGTCGGGCCTGGGTGGCCAGTGGCAGTTCGCCCACTTCGTCGAGAAACAGCGTGCCCTTGTTGGCCACACCAAAATAGCCGGGTGAGTCGTTTACGGCTCCTGTGTAGGAACCCTTTACATGGCCGAAAAGCTCAGAGTCGATGGTGCCCTCGGGGATAGAGCCGCAGTTGATGGCAAAGTATTTCTCCCGTTTGCGGGGTGAGTTGTCGTGAATCACCCGCGGGATAATCTCCTTACCAACGCCGCTCTCGCCGATGATAAGTACGCTCAAATCGGTAGGCGCAACCTGCAGAGCCACGTCAAGGACATGGTTCAAGGCATCGCAGTTTCCCACGATATTGTACCTTTGTTTGATTCGTTGTAGTTCGGCGCTATTCATAATTGGCTGACAAAATTACACATTTTTTTTGAGAAGCCTGCAATTTTGGCAGAAATTAACTCAATTCTCCATAGATTCCTTGGAGTCTTTCGAGTCCTTGGAGTCCTTCGGAGCCTTTGGGTCTTTAGGTGTCTTTGGCTTATCGTCAGCCGAAGAACGGAAGCGTACTTTCTCGCTCTCGTCGCGCTTCTCGTGATAGAGCTTGGGCAGGGGATGCTGCATGGGCTCGTCATAGTTCTGACGGTTGCGCCACACGTCGATGGCCTCATAGATGGCATTTCGCAGCGACTGCTCGTCAACCATATCCTTGCCCACCATGTTCAGACAAACACCATGAGCGGGAGCAGTGCGAATCAGCTTCAGCCCCGTGGTGAAACGAACACCGTTCTCATAGGCCACAGCCTTGAAGGGCGTCTGTCCCTGATCGTGATACATGGCCAATACACCGTCGAAATGATAGTAGGCACTGCGACCAAAGAAGTCATCGGCAGCATAGGGGCCAAATACCTGGACACCCTGCTCGGCCAGTTCGTTGATGGCGGGGATGATGGTGGTCTGTTCCTCGTCGCCCAGTACGCCGTCCTCACCGCAGCGGGGATTCAGGGCCAGTACGGCAATGCGAGGACTTGACACACGCAAGTCACGCTTCAGAGCCTGGAAGAACAGACGGGCCTTTTCTACGATCTTCTGTTTAGTGATAGACTCAGCCACGTCTTTGATTGATACGTTGTTGGTAACCAATGCCACACGCAGGTCGTCGTTGGTCAGGATGGTCAGGCCTTTCTGACCGTCGGCCAGAGACTTTTCGATGTAAGCCGTGTGACCGTTGAAGCCCTCGATGCTGTTCTTGCTGACGGGGGCTGTCACCAGCACATCAAACAATCCTTCTTTATAGTCGGCCAGGGCTCGGTCGATAGCTGCTTTGGCGGCAGCTCCCGATTCGGGCGTGGCAATACCCATGTCCACCTTTACCTCTTCGTCAACTGCGGCAAGCAGGTTCAGGCGTGACTCGCGAGCGTCGCGGGCATCCTTGATAACGGTGAAGGGCGTGTCCAGCCCCAGCGTCTTGCTGTAATAGGTAGCCAACTTGGGTGAACCATAGACAATCGGTGTGCAGATTTCCATCATAGTGGGCTCTGCAAAGGTTTTTAGTATTACTTCGTAGCCAATGCCGTTGGTATCGCCATGGGTAATCGCTACGCGTATCTTTCTTTCTTCCATATCTTTATCTTGTTTTAGTTTTTTACTTTTCCGTCTTTTACTGCCGTGCTGAGCAATCCGCAGGCGGCAAAGATGTCCTGACCGCGACTGGCACGGATGGTGGTAAACACACCATGCTGAGTCAAGTAGTCGCGCAACTGTTCCATGCGACTCTCATCAGCGCCCGGTAGGTCAACCTCAGGAATCTGATGGAAGCGTATCAGGTTGACACGGCATTCCAGTCCTTGCAGCAGTTTGACAATCTCGCGACCGTGCTCCAGCGTGTCGTTGAGGCCGCTGAAACAGATATATTCAAACGAGCAACGGCGCTGGTGGGTAAAGTCATATTGTTTCAAGAGGGCCACGGTGTCGGCTATCGACATGCCCTTCTCGGCAGGCATCAGCGACAGACGTTGCTGGGGCAGGGGAGAATGCATCGAGATGGCTACATGACACTGGCTCTCGTCAAGAAAGCGCTTTAACTTGTTCTTCACACCGACGCTACTCACCGTGATGCGCTTGGGACTCCAGGCATAGCCGTCATTGGCAGTCAGGATATTGGTGGCCTTGAGCACGTTGTCCAGGTTGTCCATCGGTTCGCCCTGACCCATAAACACCACGTTGGTCAGTCGTTCCCTTTCTGGCAGCGAATAGATCTGATTCAGAATGTCGCCCGCCGTCAGGTTACCTTCAAAGCCCTGTTTCCCCGTCTGGCAAAAGAGGCAGTTCATCTTACAGCCCACCTGGCTCGAGACACACAGTGTGGCTCGCTCGCCATCAGGTATGAAAACGGTCTCTACGAATTTCGTGTCCCCGTTTGCTGCGACATCGTCGCAACCCACCGTCCTCACCGGGAAGAGATATTTGATAGTCCCATCCACGCTGCGCTGGCAGTCGATAGGATCCATGGCTCCCACGCAATAATGCTCGGCCAACCGCTCCCTGTTTTGCTTTGAGAGGTTGGTCATTTCATCAATGCTTTTGACGTTCTTTTCATAGAGCCACTTTGATATCTGTCCACCCGTAAAGGCAGGCATGCCTAACTCTTGCGCAACCTGTTTCAGTTCCGCCGTTGTCAGTCCGAGTAGCACTTTCTTGGTCATGTTTCCAATCTTCGTAGATTCCATATAAGGCGCAAAGTTACGAATTTTTGAGGAAATGGCAAAATGTTTCTGTGGAATTTTGCCGACTGATATTATTTTATTACTTTTGCAGAAAATTCTGAAACTCATGAAAGAACATCTTGATATCTTTCTGCCCAAAGTTGACGAGGAATGGGCAGAAACCCTCAAAGAACAAGTGCTAAGTGGTACGCTGGTGCTCAACGTTTTTAGTACGGAGGCTGTTAGGTCCAGTGAGGCTCTGCGTCAGATTGCTGCCCAGACGCAGGCGCCCTATGTGGCCCTTGTGGTCAAGGATACAGCTATCCAGTTGGGTGAGGCTGCCTTGGAGCGTATGGTCAAAGTGGCTCAGGACAGTGGGGCCGCCATGGTCTATGCCGACCGTTATGAAAAGAAAAGGGTGGGCGATGACTGGCAGACCGAGAAACACCCCGTGATTGACTATCAGTTGGGTGCCATCCGTGATGATTTCGACTTCGGTGCTCTGTGGCTGCTGAAGGGCGATTTGTTGCGCCAGTGGGCCCATGAGTCGGCTAATACACAATATAAATATGGTGGACTCTATGACCTGCGTCTCTATCTCAGCAGACAAGGAGAGTTGCTCCATCTTAATGAAATGCTCTATACCGAGGTGGAGCGTGATATGCGTGCCTCGGGTGAAAAACAGTTTGATTATGTCAATCCTGCCAACCGTGAGGTGCAGATTGAGATGGAACAGGTGGCCACCCGACATCTGGATGCTATCGGCGCTCTGGTTGATACCAACAGCCTGCTGACAATCGATTACAACGAGCAGCCCTTTGATGTCGAGGCCTCGGTAATTATCCCTGTCTTTAATCGTGCCAAGACGATTGCCGATGCCGTGAAGAGTGCCTTGGAACAGGAGACATCATTCGCCTATAACGTCATCGTGGTCGATAACCACTCCACCGACGGCACCGCCGATATCCTGTCCAGTCTGTCGCAGAGCTATAGCGACAAACTCCATGTCCTCAACCCCGACCGCACCGACCTGGGCATTGGCGGCTGTTGGAACATGGCGGTCAACGACTCCCGCTGCGGCCGCTTTGCCGTTCAGTTGGATAGCGATGACCTCTATTCTTCGCCCAAGACGCTGCAGACCATCGTTGATGCTTTCTATGAACAAAAGGCAGCCATGATGGTGGGCTCCTATCGTATGTGCGACTTTGACCTGAACACCCTGCCTCCGGGACTCATTGACCACAAGGAATGGACCGACGAGAACGGCCCCAATAACGCCCTGCGTATCAATGGTCTTGGAGCTCCTCGTGCCTTCTTCACGCCTTTGCTGCGCGAGGTTCAGTTGCCCAATACCAGCTATGGTGAAGACTATGCCATGGGCCTGTGGTTCTCGCGCAATTATCGCATCGGGCGTATCTTTGACGAACTTTACCTTTGTCGTCGATGGGGTGGTAATAGCGATGCGGCTTTGAGTGTTGACCGCATCAATGCTAACAACCTCTATAAGGATCGTCTGCGTACGCTGGAAATCAAGGCTCGCCAGGCAAAGAACTCTGGTTATCAATCTCAACCCTCGATAACCTCACCTCTGTATCGTTATTTCGATCGCCAACTGCGTCTGTGGCCAGAAACACGTGACCGCTATCGCGAGTTGACGCATGTGGAGACCCGGGATTTGAATGTTGGTTCGTCCACCTTCGAGGTGCAGTTTAATCCAGCCCGCATCCGTTCCACGGGAGCCACAATCAGCAAGGAGGCCGTGGCAGCACGTCCATGTTTCCTGTGTAAGGCCAACCGCCCACAGGTACAGATGACGAAGATACAGAATGCCGACTATGAGTTGCTGGTCAATCCGTATCCCATTCTCCCCATGCATTTCACCATTCCAATGCGCCGTCATCAGCTGCAGCAGATTCGTGGTATGTATGGCGAGATGATTCAGTTGCTCAAGAACTATCCCGACCTGATGGTCTTCTATAACGGACCCATGTGTGGAGCATCGGCACCCGACCATGCCCATCTGCAGGCAGGCACATCGGGCATCCTGCCCCTGCAGCGTGAGTGGCAGCGACTGTCGCGCAACCTGACCGAGGTGGCCCGTCGTGGTGAGGATGCCACGTTGTCGGTCATCGAGGACTATCCCTGCGCAGCACTCGCCATCCGTTCCCGCAGCCGTCGTGGCAGTGAACGCATGTTTGCCACGCTCTATCATGCCCTGCCTAAGGTGCCCGACCAGACCGAGCCCATGCTGAATGTGGTGGCTTGGCGTGCTGATGATGAGTATGTCTCGGTGGTATTCCCACGCAGGAAACACCGTCCAGACTGCTATTATAAAGATAATGACGAGAAACTGCTGGTGAGTCCGGGAGCATTGGATATGTCGGGACTTATCATCACGCCTCGCCGCGAGGACTTTGAACGCATTACGCCTGAGCAGGCTCTTGCGATTCTGAGCGAGTGTGCCTTGTCGGTCGAGGATATGGAAGCCTTGAAGGAACGCTTGGCTAAGGTCACGTTTAATGTGGAGCGTTCTGCTGCTTCGATGGAGGAGCCTAACGTCACCGTTGGTATTGTCAGTGGTCAGAAGATTGTCTTCGAACTCAATGGCAATTACACGGCCAAGGGAGAGACACTTGTTGGCATGCAGACCGTTGAGTTGGCCGAGGGAGGACTGTTGTGGCGTGGTCAGAACTATCGCTCGCTGCGGTTTAAGCCCCAGGACGATGATGCCTCGTTCACCCTCCATGATGTGACCATCGGTGTGGGCTTCCATTGGGAGCGACAAGAGAAGCAGACCTTCCGAGGCATGCTTCGACTGGTGGTTGAGGCCGACAAGGTGCTGGCAATCAACGAACTGCCAGTGGAGCAGTATCTGGAGAGTGTTATCTCGAGTGAGATGAGTGCCACTTCCTCACCCGAGTTGCTCAAGGCCCATGCAGTGATCTCGCGTTCATGGCTGTTGTGCCAAATGGAGAACCGTCAGAAGGAAGGCCGTGACAAGGCCAACAGTTTCTTCTCGTTTGTGAAAAAGGACGATGAGTTGCTGCGCTGGTATGATCGTGAAGACCATACCCTCTTTGATGTCTGTGCCGATGACCACTGCCAGCGTTATCAGGGTATCACCCGTGCATCGTCACCCGCTGTGGCTGAGGCTATCAAGGCCACCCGTGGACAGGTGTTGATGTCAGACAACGAACTCTGTGACGCCCGCTTCTCAAAGTGCTGTGGCGGTCAGACCGAGGAGTTCCAGTATTGCTGGGAGAACATCAAAAAGCCATATCTCGTGTCGGTCAGCGACCCGTTCTGTCATACCAGTGACCGTCGCATCCTGTCTCAGGTGTTGAACGACTATGATCAGGAAACCCCCGATTTCTATGAGTGGACGGTGGCCTATACGCAGGAGGAACTCACCGAGTTGGTTAATCGCAAGACAAAACTCGACCTGGGTGACATCGTCGATTTGATTCCCCTTGACCGTGGAACGAGTGGTCGTATCTGGCGTCTGCAACTGGTGGGCACCAAACGGTCGTTTATCATCGGCAAGGAACTCGAGATTCGTCGTGCATTGAGCGAAACCCATCTTTATAGCAGTGCCTTCGATGTCGAGAAGCGCGATAACCGCTTTATCCTTCACGGTCGTGGCTGGGGCCATGGTGTGGGACTCTGTCAGATAGGTGCTGCCGTGATGGGCGAGAAAGGTTATGATTATGATGATATTCTCCTATATTATTATAGAGGTGCGGAAATAAAACAGATTTACTAATATGCGACAGAAAAGAAATCCTTGGGCGTGGATACCTACGCTTTATATGGCAGAGGCATTGCCATATGTGGCTGTTATGACCATTTCGACAATTATGTATAAGCGTCTTGGTATCTCAAATACCGATATAGCGCTCTATACGGGTTGGCTCTATTTGCCATGGGTCATCAAACCCTTCTGGAGTCCCTTCGTGGATTTGATGAAGACCAAACGCTGGTGGACGATAACCATGCAGTTTATCATTGCCATTGGCTTTGCCTGTATTGCGTTCTCACTCCCAACGTCTTTCTTCTTTCAACTGTCGTTAGCTGCGTTTTGGCTCGTTGCCTTTACGTCTGCCACCCACGACATTGCTGCCGATGGCTATTATATGCACGCCCTCGATGACCATGAACAGTCGCTCTATGTAGGTATTCGTAGCACCTTCTATCGTATAGCCACTGTAGCAGGCCAGGGCCTGTTGGTGATCTTGGCAGGTTTCTTGGAGAACTCCACAGGTGACATTCCATGGGCTTGGGCTATAACCTTTGGTATTATGTCTGTGACCTTTGTGCTGTTGTCTATCTATCATGGTTTTATCCTGTCTCGTCCGGCATCAGACAGACCCATTCAAGGCGTTACGGCGCGTACTGTTGCGCGTGAGTTCCTGGAAACCTTCCGCACGTTCTTTACCAAGAAGAATGCACTGGTGGCCATCCTCTTCATGTTGTTGTATCGCTTGCCAGAGGCACAGTTGGTGAAGCTCATCAACCCCTTTATGCTCGACCCCGTGGAAAAGGGTGGCTTGGGATTGACCACGGGCGAGGTGGGTTTCGTCTATGGTACGGTGGGTATCGTCGGTCTGACCATTGGTGGTATCCTTGGTGGCATTGCTGCGGCCCATGGCGGACTGAAGAAATGGCTGTGGCCCATGGTCTGCGCGATTACGTTGCCAGACCTGGTATATGTCTATCTAAGTTATGTTCAACCGGAAGGACTGGGTATCGTCAATGTCTGTATCTTTATTGAACAGTTTGGCTATGGCTTTGGCTTTACGGCCTATATGCTCTATCTGATTTATTTCTCGGAAGGAGCACACAAGACAGCCCACTACGCCATGTGTACCGGTTTCATGGCATTGGGCATGATGCTTCCGGGTATGATGGCTGGTTGGTTGCAGGAAACCATCGGTTATCCCCATTTCTTCCTGTGGACCATCATCTGCTGTCTGGTGACCTTTGCGGTCTGCGCGTTCTTGAAGATTGATCCAGAGTTTGGCAAAAAGAAATAAATAGAGATGGACGGACAGGGCAGAACGACGATGTGGCTTTCCTCTTTGTATTTTGCAAAGGGGTTGCCCCGTGTGGTCGTTTTCGTCATTGCCCTGTTGCTGTTCCGGCAGATGGGATTCCGTGTGGGCGAGGCCCTGTGTGCCGTGTCGCTGTTCTATCTGCCCTGGGTGCTGAAGGTGTGGTGGAAGCCCTTTGTTGACACCACGTTGACCTATCGTCATTGGATTCTGACAACCCAGTTGCTCATCTCGCTCACCTTTGCACTGTTGGCATTCTCGCTCTCAATGAGATGGCTGATGTGGACACTGCTGGCTGGTTTGTCTTGGCTCATAGCCATGCATAATGTGGCAGCCGACGGCTTTGCCCGTTTGCGCCCTTTGGCCTCCCATCATTCTGTGGTGCAGGAACTGTTTCGTAAGTTCTCGATGGTCGTAGGCCAAGGCATGCTCTTGGTGTTGGTGGGCAACATCCAGGTGTTCTATCGTCGCGACATGCTTTATTCGTGGCGTGTATTGTTCTATCTGTTGTCGGGCTTCTACCTGTTCTTGCTGATTTGGCATGTGTGGATGCTGCCTCGTCGTAGGAAGGCTCTTTCTAAAAAGCAAGAGCAAGATCCAACTCCATTCTATCAAGCCTATTTGGGTGGCATCCTCTTCCTTTTGTGCTATGCCTTTGTCCAGGGCATGGTGGCTAAGGTCAGTGTGCTGTTCCTGATGGACACCTACAGCGCAGGTGGCTTGGGACTCTCTCCTCAGGAGTTTGGTTTTGTGATGGGACTAGTTGGTATTACGGCCCTGACCGTCGGTGGTCTCCTCGGTACTAAGGCTATTGCCCGTTTTGGCTTTGCGCGTTGTCTTTGGCCAATGACGGTCATCATGCTGATACCTTGTGCCGTCTATGTGGCACTCAGCTACTGGCAACCCCGTGAACTGTATGTCGTCAGTTTCAGTGTCCTGGCCGAGCAGTTGAGCTATGGCTTTGGCTTCGCGTTATACCTGTCATTCCTGAATCATACGGCACATCGCGAGAAGGGAAAGTCGCTGATGGCCCTTTCGCTCCTGATAGGCTGTCTTGTCTCAGGACCATTGTTGCAGTTGATGGGCTATAATGCTTTCTTTGTGATGTCACTCATTCTCTCTGTGCTCACACTCCTGTCTTCCGCCACGTTAAGAACAGCCTCTTGAATAGAAAATGGGAGAACAATTTTCGCAGAAAAATTAAAGAGCAAGGAATAATCCTTGCTCTTTTTATTATCACCTCTTATTAGTGTCTTAGATTCCCAGTCCACCCTGGAATGAGGCCTCAATCGCCTTGCTCTGCTGGATGCGAGAATAGGGAGGCACATCGTTGGTCACCCAGATGTTACCACCGATGACTGAGTGGTGGCCAATGGTGATACGTCCAAGGATAGAAGCGTTAGAATATACCGTCACATGGTCTTCGATAATCGGGTGACGGGGGATGTTCAGCATATTGCCGTTCTCATCATATCGGAAACTCTTAGCGCCTAAGGTTACGCCCTGATACAGGGTCACATGATTACCAATGATGGTCGTCTCGCCAATCACCACACCTGTGCCATGGTCAATGGCGAAGTACTCGCCAATCTGTGCGCCGGGGTGAATGTCAATACCCGTTTTCGAGTGGGCCTGCTCGGTGATGATGCGGGGGATGACAGGTACCTGCATCTGGTGCAGCACATGGGCAATGCGATAGTGGGTCATCGTATTCATCACAGGATAGCAATAGATCACCTCACCATAGTTGGTGGCGGCAGGGTCGCTCTGGAACATAGCTTCCACATCGGTATAGAGCAGGCGCTTGACCTCGGGCAGTTGGTCAATGAACTTCAGAGCCAGCGTCTCGGATGCTTTGAGAATCTCTTCCTCGCTGCAATTGCAATCCTCGCAGAACTGCATGCCACGGGCAATCTGGCGTTTCAGCAGGTTGTAGAGTTCATCCATGCTGACGCCAATATGATAAGAGCGCATCTTCTCGTCACTCTGCCGTTTGTGGAAATAGTCGGTGAAGATGATGTCCTTACACAGGTTCACAATACGTCTTACCTCTTCTACACTTGGCATCGGCGCAGTGCCGGCGGGCATCATGTCACGCTCGCGCTCCGATAGCTTTGACAGCTTTGCTACGTTTCTCTGTAGCACCTCGTTCAGCTTGTCCTGTTCCATCTATGTCTTTTTTTTGTTATTTATTGTTTTTTTTCGGAGGTACGAGGTGCGAGGTACGAGGTGCGAGGTCAGATTTGCTGGCGGATTTTTCTATTCTCGTACCTCGCACCTCGTACCTCGTACCTCGAATCTATCCTCGTCCCCTCGATATTACCTAATAAACAGCAACTCGCGGTATTTAGGCAGCGTCCACAGTCCGTCCTCCACAATCAGTTCCAGCTTGTCAATCTCCTTGCGGATAGCCTCCATGTGGGGACAAACAGTGTCGTGATATTGGATGGCACGCTCGTGGATATCCTCGATGCGGTTGGCCACACGACGAGCATCCGTCAGTTCCTCTACCAACTGCTCAATCTTCTCCGTACGCTCGGCAATCTCCTCGATGAGCTTCATGTTACGGGTTGACAGGCGTTCGGCACGCTCAGCTGAGAATACTTCCTTCATGCCCTGCACGTTCTTGATGAGCTTACTCTGGTAGTGTGTAGCCACAGGGATGATGTGGTTCATGGCCAGATCTCCCAGCACACGAGCCTCGATCTGCACCGTCTTCACATACATCTCCCATTTCACCTCGTTGCGGGCTTCCAGCTCCTTCTTGTTCATCACCTTGGTGCTCTCAAACATCTGGATGCTTGAGTCGTCGAGGTAGTGCTCGAAGATCACGGGGCATGACTTCTCTACGTCCAGTCCGCGCTTGGCAGCCTCCTCTACCCATTCCTCTGAGTAGCCATTGCCGTCAAAGCGGATGGGCTTACACGTCTTCACGTCGTCTTTCAGAACCTCAAGCAGTGCCTGAATCTTATCCTCGCCCTTGGCAATCTTCGCATCAACGCGCTCTTTGAAAGAGTTGAGTGCTTCTGCCATGGCGGCGTTCAGAGCAATCATGGCACTAGCACAGTTGACACTCGAACCCGGAGCACGGAACTCGAAGCGGTTGCCGGTGAAGGCAAAGGGTGACGTGCGGTTGCGGTCGGTATTATCTACCACGAGGTCAGGAATCTGGGGAATGTCAATCTCCATGCCCTGCTTACCCTTCAGGTTGAAGAGCTCGTTGGTCTCAGATGTCTCGATATGATTCAGTACCTCGGTGAGCTGTGTGCCCAGGAACGAACTGATGATAGCAGGAGGTGCCTCGTTGCCACCCAGACGGTGGGCGTTTGTGGCACTCATGATACTGGCCTTCAGCAGTCCGTTGTGGTGATATACAGCCATCAGCGTCTCCACGATGAACGTGATGAAACGCAGGTTCTCCTCGGGTGTGGTGCCGGGAGCGTGCAGCAGCGTTGACGACTCATTATGCATTGTGCATTGTGAATTATGCATTGCTGTAAGGCTCCAGTTGCAGTGCTTACCACTGCCGTTGATGCCGTCGAAAGGCTTTTCGTGGAGCAACACGCGGAAACCATGCTTGCGGGCCACCTTCTTCATCAGACTCATCAGCAGCATGTTGTGGTCCACAGCCAGATTGCACTCCTCGAAGATAGGAGCCAACTCAAACTGGTTGGGAGCCACCTCGTTGTGACGAGTCTTCACGGGGATGGCCAACTCCAGCGACTGAATCTCGAGGTCCTTCATAAAGGCCTGCACACGGTCGGGAATGGTACCAAAGTAGTGGTCGTCCATCTGCTGGTTCTTGGCACTCTCGTGACCCATCAGTGTGCGGCCGGTCATCAGCAGGTCGGGACGGGCAGAATAGAGTCCCTCGTCCACGAGGAAGTACTCCTGCTCCCAACCCAGGTTCACCTGCACCTTGGTCACATCGTCGTAGAAATACTGGCAAACATCCTTTGCAGCCTTGGTCACGGCGTGGATAGCGCGGAGTAGGGGAGCCTTATAGTCCAAGGCCTCACCCGTATAGGCGATAAAGATGGTGGGGATACACAGCGTGTCGTCGATGATAAACACGGGTGATGTAGGATCCCAAGCTGAGTAGCCGCGTGCTTCGAAGGTGTTGCGGATACCACCGTTGGGGAATGATGAGGCATCGGGCTCCTGCTGCACCAGCAGCTTGCCAGAGAACTTCTCAATCATACCGCCCTTGCCGTCGTGCTCCACAAAGGCATCGTGCTTCTCGGCAGTGCCCTCGGTCAGAGGCTGGAACCAGTGAGTATAGTGAGTCACGCCCATCTCCAGTGCCCATTTCTTCATGCCGTCGGCCACTGCGTCGGCAATTGAACGGTCCAGACAAGCGCCGTTATCCATCACATCAATCATCTTGTCGTAGATGTCCTTCGGTAAGTATTTGTACATCTTCTGACGGTTAAACACATACTTACCAAAATACTCTGAAGGGCGCTCTGCGGGCACCTTTACCTCGAGTGCATGCTTCTTAAATGCCTCTTCTACTACCTGAAATCTTAAGTTGTTTGCCATTGTTTGCATTGATTTTGCGTGCAAAGGTACGATTAAGTGAGTAAAAAACCAAATTTATTTGGATTTTTTCGAGCGCGAGTACCTTCGACCATAGGTCAGAGTACGATTAAGTGAGTAAAAAACCAAATTTATTTGGATTTTTTCGAGCGTGAGTACCTTCGACCATAGGTCAGAGGTACTCGTTTTTCCCTAAATTACAAAGACTTTGGCATTTTTCGTTAAAACAGGGCTATTTCTTAAGCAGTTTCACAGTCTTACTGCCGTTGCTGATGATGTTGACACCCGACGAAATCTGGTTACGTCGGGTGCCATTGATGTTATAGTTCGTTAGATTTTTGTGCTGACTGGTGGTAATGGGGGCAATGCCCACGTCAATGTTGAGCTCCTGCTGGAGCTTCTTCAGGTCGGACGTGAAGCCCACGTAGCTGATGACGGAACGCCCCTGTGCATTGGTGGAGGTCATTCCGAAGATAGTCTCTCCCGTTAGTTGGTATCCCGTGTTCTCGTCGATGCTCCAGGCAATCATGATGCGACCATCCTTCAGGGTGCGCACATCAGCAGGATTGACAATGTTCACCCAGTTGCCGTTGATGTACCAGAGTTGCGAGTCTTCTTTATTCTTCGATACGTCTGTTGCCACCACCACGAGGTATTTCATGCCTGGCTCCATGTATTTCTTCTCAGAATATTTCAGGGCGATATTCTGTGCTCCGGTCTTGGTAATCGTAATGGTGTTGGCATTGCTACTGTAGGTGATGTCAGAAGCTCCGAGACGGTCGGCCACACGGTTCTTGTACCAGTCGTAGGCTTTCCAGTTGTAGAGATTCGTGGGGACGGTAGCATCCACGCCGATGCTGGTCTGGTGACTCTTGCCCAGTCCGTCGGTATAAGTCACGTTGATGTCGGCGTGACCCTCTTTCTGACCTGCATAGATAATGCCGTCGCGTACGGTTGCCACCTCCGGGTCGCTACTCTCGCAAACAGCATCGAGGGTGACAAACTGTGACGTGCCGTCGGCCAGCTTTGCATTGATGGCAAAGGTCTGGCTCTGGCCTAAATAGAGGTTGACAGTGGCGGGTGTAGCTTGGATACTCTGAATAGCTGTCACATCCTCGGTTGTAGGGTTTTCGTTGTCAATCTTCACGCTGACTTCTGTACCCGTGTAGTTCACCTCCTTACTGAAGCGTTGTGACTGCTGTATGCCCAGTCCCATTCCCTTTTCGGCATCAACCAATACGATGCGGAATGTACGATTCTGCAGCATACCGTCGAAGGCACCGCTGCGTGCACCGATGGTGAGGGTCTGCGTCTCGTCGTTCCATGAGAAAGGAATCTCCGTGAAGCGTCCCTGTTCGTAGTTATAGTTGTCGCGCTCGTCCTCGTAAAGGGTGAATGTGCCGTCAGCACCAGGGTAGATGCGTATCTCCAGATTGTCCCAGTTGCTCTGTTCGCTGTACTGCACCTTCGGTCCCCATGGTATGATGGTGCCCTGACGTACATAGAGGGGCATCAGCGCCAGGTTGACGTCGCGCTTCACGGTCTGACCACCGTCGTATTGCTGTCCGTTCCATACGTCCGTCCATCCCTCGCCCTTCGGCAGATAGACACTGCGCTGTGTAGCCTGCGACTTCACCACGGGAGCCACCAATAGATTACTTCCAAACATGAACTGCTCCTTCAGATTGTGGGTGGCAGCATCCGCAGGGTAGGCGATACCCATTGCCCGCATGAACGAATACCCCTCGTTGTAAACCCGTCGGTCCGTGCTGTAGATATATGGCAACAGGGCATAGCGCAGGTTGATATAGCGGTTGATGATGTCGTAGTAGCTCTCGCCCTCCTTGCCAAACTGGTAGATGGCGCGGTCGGTGCTTGAACCGTGACTACGCATGATGGTGCAGAACGTGCCGAACTGAATCCATCGACAGTAGAGCTCATCGTAGATATCTTGTCCTGGGCCACGAAAAGAACCATTGAAGAAACCACCTATGTCGCTGTTCCAACTGGGAATACCACAGGCTGAATAGTTCAGGGCAGCAGGAATCTGATTCCCTAATGTCTCCCACGAAGCGGTGATGTCACCACTCCAAGTGCCGGCACCGTAGCGCTGCATGCCGATGAAACCCGAACGGGTCATAATCATCACACGACGGGCCTCGGTCTCAGGGGCTTTCTGTCCACGGTGACCGTCATACACACCACTGGCATGCATCAGCGGGAACACATTTCGCATCGCACGCCATGTATGGGTTGTTTCGAGCGAATGCGGGTTCAGAGTGGCATTATCCTCATCATCCTTATTCAGCACGATGAAGTCGCTGGTCTTCTCCCAGTCCTCACCACTTTGGTAGTGGTCGGGTTCGGATGAATCCACCCAGTAAGCATCTACCCCTTTGTTTACCAGTCCTTCGTAGAGACACTGCCAATAGTATTTGCGAGCAGACTGCTGATAAGGGCAGTAGATGCCCACACCCTCGTTGTTGGGCCATGTGGACGACATGATGTCATTGCCCATCTTCATCAGTTGGTTCTTCTCCTTGAAGTGTGCAAACTGTTTGGTGTCACGTCCAAAGTTTGCCCAGATAGAGATCAGCAGGTGAGCACCGCCTGAGTGCATGCCGTTAATCATCTGAGGGTAGGTGGTCTTGAACTCCGGATTAAGGAATTCCATAGCGTTCCACTGGTTGTTACCGCCCCAGTACTGCCAGTCCTGTACCACACAGTCGATGGGCACCTTCTGTGAGCGATACTTCTGCAGCACACCCAGCGTCTCCGTAGCACTCTTGTAGCGCTCCTTGCTCTGGAAGTAGCCAAAGGTCCACAGTGGCACCATCGTGGCCTGTCCCGAGAGCTGTCGCACCAGTCGCTGCACGTCATCACCGTCAGTCTGAGAACCTACCAATACATAGTAATCCACGGCATGTGCTGCCTCGGTCTTAAAGGTGGTACCGTTGGATGTGTTGTCGCTGAAGTCGCATGGGCCGTAGAGGTCCCAGTAGAGACCATAGCCACGGGTAGAGTGGATGAACGGAATCCATACCGACATATTGTTCTGTACCATGTGGCTGTAGCTCTTGTTGCGATGGTTCAGTGTACCGTCCTGCACCTGTCCCAGTCCGTAGATGGCCTCACCTGTTGAGAGGCGGAACGACTGCGATACGTTGTAGGGGTCGATGGTGTGCGATATACGTTTGGTGAACGTGGCTTTCGTGCGCTCTTTAATGAGTACGGTACCGTCTGGACGGAAGAATCCGAGCACGCCCGTCAGCTTGTTGCAGGTCACCATCACCTTGTCCGTCAGCAGGGTGTCAACTTGGCTACCTTCTTTTTTCGTAGGGTTCACCTCCTGTGGCGTCATCGTCACCACCACCTTCGGGTCGGTCTTGCTCAGGGCATCTGCCTTTTGATACTTCGTTACCCGCACGATGTCGGGTGAGTAGAACTTCACTTCCGTCACGATACCATTATTAGTAATCGTGTAGTCCTGCGCTTTTGTTGGCATCAGGGAGGTGGCCATCAAAGCCACAAAGATCATTCGTTTCATTTCACTTTTCTTCATGATGGTTTAAGATTATTTTCTCGGCTGCAAAGTTACTGCTAATCCGTAGAAAAAGCATAACAACCATGTTGAAACAAATGGTAATCATGTTGAAAAACTGCCTATTTACGGGCATATTCAGAGGTTTTGCACCCATATTCCTCCTGGAAACAGCGGCTCAGATAACTGGCCGACGAGAAGCCTGTCATCGTGGCAATCTCCGTCAGAGAATGGTTGCCTTCGCGTATCAATCGAGCTGCATGACTCAGTCGTATGCTTCGCATGAAAAGGCTTGGCGACTTATCCACAATGGCAGAGAGTTTCTTATACAGTCCGGTTCTCTCCATGCACAGATCGCTGCTTAGCTGTTCTACTGTATATTGCTTGCCAAGGTTCTTCTCAACAAGTGCGATGGCCTTCTTCAGGAATTCTGAGTCCTGGGCATCCATTTCGTTCTCCTCCTTCTCATCCTTTTCCTGCATCGGCTTCACACCTTGCTGCTCATCCTCATAGCGGGCACATTGTTCCATCAAACCCTCTATGCGGGCCATCAGTCTTTCTTCCTTCATCTGTCGCATCATCCGCTTGCGCTGGTTGTAAGAGTAGAGGGCCACGCCACCCACCACAATGCCGATGGTGAGGAGCGTATATGCCAGATAAGCCCATGTGGTTTGCCACCAGGGGGGCAATATTTCGAAAGTTACCACTCTGGCCTTTCCCGTCCATCGGTCAGCTTCGAGTGATGCCTCTACCTTCATTTGGTATTTACCAGGTTTCAGTTTCAGCAGCGTCAGGTGCAGGGCGCCATTGTCATCAATACTGCTTCGGTCAATGCCCGGTCTCAGTATCGTAACGGTAGAGTCATGGTCTTGCGTAAGCGTGTATTTATAATAGGTATGTTGGGGGAAGGCATAGTTCAGTGCCGAGAAATCAAGCGATATCTCATGATCTTTCATCGTCATTCTCCTGAGTATCGGATTCAATTGGACGTTTCGCATCTTCATCACTTCGTTGGGATGGAATACGGTGCAGCCGTCTTTTCCCTCCATAGCGATGCTGCCGTCGTCGAGCAGCTTTGCCCTGCCTGTGGCGTAGTCGCCTCGCTGCACACCATCTGCCTGACGGTAGGCATTGATCTTCAGACCTCCGTCATTCTTCACCTCGATGCATGAAATGCCGTTGGCCGTCGAAACCCATATACGGTGCTCCTTGTCTTCTACAATAGCGCAGACGTAGTCACTCGACAGCCCATCCTCAGAATACACCATACTCGTCTTCCCGTTTCTGGTCAGTTTGAGACCATCGGTAGTACACTCCCACATATAGCCGCGACAGTCCACCACGCTGGTGGCCTGCGTGTCGAAACTGATGGAGGGAGATTCTGTGTTGCGGAAGGGAAACCTGTCGGGATGAGCATACAGCAATCCATCGTGATACGTGCCAACCCATACACCTCCCTGACGGTCGAAACAGATGGTATTGGCCGAGGCACTCATCTTGTTGCCATCATAGAGCGTGTAGTTCTCTATTTCTTCTCTCGTTTTGTTCTTTACATCATATCGCCACAGCCCCATGGAACTGGTGAAGTAAATATTCGCATCATCCTTTACTGCCAGCGTATGGAGTGTGAAATGGGCCGTGAACAACCGGCTCCAGATCCTGCTCTTGGTGTCGAAGCAGAGAAACACGCCCTCGTGACCATTGCGTATCTGGTAGAAATGCCCATCGGTAGTCCTCACCACCATGGATGTCCAACTGTATTTCTCTGCCTCTTGCGAAGAGTAGGCTGCCTTGGCATAGACTACTGATGAGGTCTTCAGGTCCAGGCAGACAACATTGCCCGTACTGAAGAACACATAGCCGTATGGCCCGTACACATCCACATCCTGTACCTCGCCCCATGCAGGGTCCAGCTTGACCGACTTGCATGAGTAGTCGTTCCATAATTCCCTGCCCGACAATAGCCAGAGGTGGTAGTCTGTGTCCACAAAAACATCCGTAATCGTCTTCTTCTCAGGCCACATCTTCTGTATATGTCCGGGAATGTCAGTCAGGTAGCTGTTCTGCTGTAGGTCGAAGCACATGAGCGACTGCCTGTTCTTGATCCACACCATCTGACTCATATCCACATACACATGGTAGAATCCGTGGTAGTCTTTCAAGTAGAACGGTTCGATGTCGGCATGGTGTATATGACTGAAGTTCACGCCGTCATAGATGTTGATATTCCCTTGCGTCGTAAACAGCATCCGTTCGTCGGGCAACTGCATAACGTGCAACACCTGGTTGTCGCATAACCCGTCCTCTGCCGTGATGCGCGAGAACAGCAGTTTCGACACGTCCGCCGCCATGTTTGCAGGGGCAGACAGGAATATCAATAAGGTAACTATAACAGTGCGTATCATTGTCAATGTCGTAAGTCTTTTAAAGGTATTTGGTAAAACACGACAAAGGGTCACCCCCTCATTTTTACCCAATACTGCACGCCGTTCCTGGTATGTCGACTTTGGAACTTGTATTCCGGTCGATTCAGGTAGCCACCTATCTTCTGGAAGACGGTGGTGTCCTCTTTGTAGCCTTTGAAGCGCGACTTCAACAGGGCAGAGAGTTCAGGGATGCTCATCCATTGTCCGTCATCATCGGTGTTTCGTGGCCTCTGGATGACTGCCATAAGCATCTCGCCCAGGCCGTTGAGACGCTGATACTGGAGGTTGTGCTCCATCAGGGCATGTTCCTCATCTTTTGCTAGCCAGTAGCGCTCGCCCTGCCGTATCTCATGCATCAGTTGGGCGTAGAGCTGGTCGTGCTGTACTGGCGTCTCGAAATCTATGTCGCCATCGATGGTCACGCAGATGAAACGACGCGAACCGCTGGGGTCGGTGAGGGGCGTCTGTTCGTTGGTGGTGCCGATAAACGAGGCGTAACGGCGATTGGCGGTATAGGCCTTGCCGTAGGGCGGGCGATACTTCAGATCCGCTGTTGATAGGAGGTACTTCAGTACGATTTGCTGACGCTGGGTAATTTTGTCGAACTCGTCGAGATTGATGAGGCTGAAAGAGGTGAGACCCAGGTTCAGGTCCTGCTCGTTCTTGAAATTGATGCGGTCGTTATAGTAGTCCATCAGGTCGCGAGGCAGCAGGATGCGACAGAACGATGACTTACCACAGCCCTGGCGACCAATTAAAAGAGGTACGAGGGCGTTGCCCGTCAACTGACCTTTGCCCAACCACATCGCCACCATCGAGCGCATCCAGATATGGAAATAGCTGGTCCACGCCTTCCATTCCGTGGGTACACGGTTGGCCAGTTCTGTTACGCGGTCCTTTCCATCCCATTTCGGCAGATGCTCCAGGTAGTCGTTCATGGGGTCGTAACGCTCGATATCATCTGAATCCACATAGCGACGGATATCCTTATCCCAACAGCGGATGCCCTGTTCCAGCGCACGCATGGTGATGGAGTTGCGTGCCTCTTCGGTGAGGTCTTGGAACGAGAACCCCAGACCTGTCCTGATGCGATATTCCGCTACGCCTCGCATCACGTTCTTACGCAGTTCGTAGTTGGAGTTCAGGAAGATATTCACTTTCATCGTGAGCAGCGTCTCGGGCGGAATAGTCTTCGTGCGCTGAATGCCTTTTCGCTTCATGTATTTATTGACGAAGTCCTCATGATAGGCATTCTCGAACACCTTTTTGACAAGGTCCGGCTCGTTCCAAAAACGTGACTTCATCAGCGCCTGACGCATAGCGGGAGCCATGGGCAGACCAGTCTCCATACAGTATTGTGCCAAGCGCGAGAGAATGGCATGCTGACGCTCGGCATCATCGTGGATATGCTCGGTGTCATCGTAGGCCTTTGAGAGGTTGTACTCAAAGGTGATGTGCAGACTCTTGTAGCGGTCGTATCCTTCTTGGCCGCTTGTCTGCTCCAGCATGGACGCGCGTCGTTGGAAACCTTCGCCTATCTTCTCGGCCTTGGCATAGATAGGCGTGGCCAGAGGGTTGTAGGTCATCTTGGGGTCGTAGCTCATGTAGCAGATGCGCTCCATGCATGGCTCCAACTTCTCTATCGTCACGCCCAACTGACCATTATATATCATGCGGGCTCGCTCGTAGAGGTTCTCATGGAATAGTGCAATCTCATTAGGGTCAAGGGGGAAGGTTGCTTGATCTTGGTCAGAATCATGAGTCTGTCCCAGTGATTTCGCTTCATTCATCAGTTCGCCGCGACAGACAATTTTTACCGACTGCCCATCAGCCCCTACGAAGGCCATCAGCGTCTGTGGCATCTCACTGGCTCCGCGACGTACGGCATCGGCTTCGTCGGAGCCAGTCAGGTTGTTCACCTCCAGTAGTACTAGTCCCGTGTATCCCTTGACCACACGTTCGCCGTTGCGATGTTCCTGTTCCTGGGCAAAGCAGATGCGAGGCAGGGCTTTCACCCATGCCACATCGTTGTCGATGCTGCCATCGCCCTTCCTGCCACTGAACACCGCGATGGGATACGACCTTCTAAAATCGCTCACCTCCTTAAGGTATTCGCCTTTGCTAATCATGTTGGCAACCTCCTGCAACTCCGTTGGGCGCAGGGTTTCCTTGTTTCTATAGTATTTGATAATTGTTATTCTTTTGCTCATTTCTATATGGTTTTTGGTAATTGGTTACAAAGGTAATAATTTAAAAAATGTTAGCCAAATATTTTCGCTTAATATTTTTCTAAAAATTAGCCTAAGCCATCACACTTTATGCTAATCTGCTGAATAACAGGAAGTAAAGCTGTGATGGCTTGCTTATTTTGCCATCACGCAGCCATCACAATTCATTATCTTTTACATCATATATCACATGATATCGATTCCTTCCTCACTTGTTTCCAAGTAATATCACACACTGGAACTACTGGTTACACTTGTTAGAACTATCAGTTCCGCCAATGGGAACTGTTAGTTCCGTTTATATATACTATTGTGAAACACGCTTTCTTTCAGTTAGTTAGGTCTAATTGTTATCGAAATATTGCTGCAAATTGTTGATTATTGATGGCTATGTGACGACAAACAAGCATAGCCATCACATCTTAATATGCAGAATATCAGTATCTTATTATGCGTTGTGACGGCTTTATCTACTTTTTTATAATCTTTTTCTCTTAATTATTTTGTTTAATCACATTTATTTTGTAATTTTGTGTCGAAAAATTAACAAACTAAGAATTGGTATGAAAAAACAGATAGACAATATATCAGCTGCAGAGCAGCAGGAAGAGGTTTTTCGTGAGAAGGCCGACCATTACCTGATATGTTTTATCAATGGTTGTCCGCTTCGCGAGCAGTGCCTTCGTTGGCTGGTGGGACAGTATGCAGATCCGAATCTTGTGGTGCAGACATCCGTGAATCCCCTCAATCCGAAGCATGGCAATGAACATTGCACCATGTTTCGGAAGAAGCAACGTGTGATGATGAAGCGTGGCTTCACCAATATGTATTATGACATACCTGGACATATGGAGAAGAGTATCCGTTGGGCTCTCATCGGTGCTTTCGGTCACCGACAGTATTTCGAGATGCGCAAAGGCAATCGCCTTATCACCCCTGATTGTCAACAGCGTATCCTCGAAACCTGTCGTCGCTTCGGTTGGCAAGGCCCCATCGTCTATGATGGAGAGCAGGAAGAATGGGATTGGTAGTTGTTTGATGTATCGTGTGATTGACACGAAAAGTTGAAGATTTCTTTGGCTGTTAAGAAATAATTATGTAATTTTGCGGTTGCAGAAACAAAGGATTTGCAAATGGGTACCTATATTAATATTGGAAACGCTGGATTTCAATCTGCTCGAAACGGAGAGTATGTTGATAAGTCTGGACTGATTTCCGTCATTAATTCGACACTGAACACAGAACGCCGTTTTACTTGCGTCTCTCGTTGCCGTCGTTTTGGAAAATCGATGGCAGCCAAGATGCTGAATGCTTATTATGATCAGTCGTGTGATTCACGAAGCCTATTTACGGATCTTAAGATTACGGGTGATTTGTCGTTCGAAAAGTATCTGAATAAATTTCCTGTTATTTATTTGGATATATCTGATTTCGTGACCCGTTTTCACGATGATGATATTTTATCTCACATTGATGCCGAATTAATTGAAGATATACATTTAGCATATCCGGATGTACCGGTGCAAAGTGGTGACGACCTAATGAAATATCTCATCAGGGTAAATGCCACTAATAACCAGCCTTTTATTTTCATTATCGATGAATGGGATGCTATCTGTCGAGAGTTCTCGATGGGTACATCAGCCATGGATAGATATGTGAACTGGCTGAGACGTATGTTTAAAGGTGGGTTGTCTATGCAAGTGTTTGCAGGCGTTTATATGACGGGCATCCTCCCAATTAAAAAGTATGCAACGGAATCGGCCTTGAATAATTTTATCGAGTATTCAATGGTTGAGCCAGGCGATATGGGCGATACTTTTGGATTCACCAAGTCAGAAGTGCAGGTCTTGGCCAAGAAATATCACGTTGATATTGATGAATTGGAAAAATGGTATGACGGCTATCAAATAGGTGATGAGTTGTCTATGTTTAATCCTAATTCGGTCATGCAGGCTGTTTTGCGTCAGCGATGTCGGAGCTATTGGGCTTCAACAGGTGCTTATGAAGCAGTTGCCAAATATATCGGCATGAATTTTGATGGCTTGAAGGATGATGTGATATCTCTTCTGGGTGGAGGTCGTGTGAAGGTGAATACAACGAAGTTCCAGAATGACATGTCAAATATCCAGCGTAAGGATGATGTTTTAACCGTCTTGATTCATTTAGGCTATCTTTCTTTTAATTGGAAGAATAATGAGTGCTATATTCCTAATTTGGAAGTGGCAGGGGAATTGGCCAACGCTGTAGAAGATACAGACTGGAAACATGTTATTAAAGCTCTGGAACAGTCGGAGCGTCTGTTACAAGCAACGCTCAATGGTGATGAGAATACTGTGGCTCGTTGCGTGGATTTGGCTCATGACGAGCATACAAGTATTTTGAGTTATAACGACGAAAACTCATTAGCATGTGTGCTGAGTATTGCCTATTATTATGCAAGGAATAACTATGTGATGCATCGTGAATTGGCTACGGGCAAGGGCTTTGCAGACATCGTATTGGTTCCGCGAAAGAATGTGGAGTCGCCTGCTATCATACTTGAGTTAAAGTACGATAAGGATGCAGATACGGCAATAGACCAAATCAAACGCAAGGAATACCCTGTCAAAATCGAAGATTATACAGGCGATATTCTATTGGTCGGAATCTGTTACGATAAGCAGAGTAAGACACATTCGTGTCGCATTGAACGCTGGAATTCTAGCAATTCATGACTTTATGACAAACGAAGATGTTCTATTTTGCATTCATGCTTTTTTGACTCGGCATGGTAGTTGATGCCTACGAGAATAACCTCACCTCCATATTGGGCGATTTTCCCAAAGTATTCTTTATGATGAATCTGGGCAATAGCTGAATCTACGGATTTGTCGTATTTCAACTCGAGTAATATGGCAGGCTTGTTTGTTTGCTTCCGGGGCATCAGAACTAAATCTGCAAAGCCCTTTCCTGTTGGCAGTTCTCTGTAAAAGATATAATCATTCTGAGCATAATAGAATGCAAGGCTTAACACGCAAGCCAGTGAGTTCTCATTATTGTAGCTTAGTATACTTGTATTCTCATCATGAGCAGCGTCAACACCTTGAGCGACTTTTTCCTCATCGCCGTCAAGAACAGCCTGTAGTAGTGCCCGTGATGATTCGATGGATGAGATGACATTATGCCAATCTGTATCCATAATTGCCCTCACAAGTTCTCCTTCAACCTCACGATTCGGAACATAGCATTCGTTTGCGCTCCAGTCGTAAGCCAAATAGCCCAAGTGTATAAGTACTGTCAAGACATCATCTTTGGATTTAATGATTGACATGTCATTTTGAAATCCTGTGGGATCAACGCTGCATCGTCCTCCGCCGATCATGTTGATGATGTCGTCTTTCAGTCCTTTGTAATTCATTTGAATATAGTGGGCTACAGTATCATATGCGCCAGTGGCAGCCCAGAAACTACGGCAACGGCCCTCCCAAATGGCTTGCATGACAGAATTAGGATTGAAAATAGATAGCTCATCTCCTATTTTGTATCCGTCATACCATTTTCTCATCTCATCGAAATCAGCTCCGTTCTTATGGCATAAAGACAGTACTTCTGTTTCTGTAAAACCGAAATAGCCAGCCAGGCGTCCAGGGTTGACCATTGAATATTCCGTAAAGTTATTGAGTGCTGATTCCGTTTTGTATTTCTTGATGGGTAGTATTCCCGTCAGATAAACGCCTGCAAAGACATTGTTGGCATTGACATCCTTAAACAAGCGACGAAGCCAGTTCACATAACTATCCATAGCCTTTGTTCCAGACTTAAACTCTCTGCATATAGCATCCCATTCATCAATGATAAATATGAATTGTTGCTGCTTTTGGTTAGCTATGCGAATAAGATACTCCATGAGGTCTTCAGAATCATGAGTATCTATGTTAGGGAATGCTTTGCTGATGTCGGCTTTCAACTCGTAATCAATTTGCTTAACGATGCTCTCGTCATGATAACGGGTTACAAATGCTGTCATGTCCAGGTATATGACTGGATACTTGTTCAGGTGCTGTTCGAATGTCTGACTCTTGGCAATCTTTAGGTCATCAAATAGAGATCTTGAGTCGCATGACTGGTCATAGTAGGCACATAACATTTTAGCAGCTAAGGATTTGCCAAATCTGCGGCATCGAGTAACACAACTAAATCTTCGTTCTGTAAAAAGCGTTTGGTTGATGACAGAGATAAGTTCAGATTTGTCGACATATTCGCTGTTGCGTGCCGACAAAAATGCTTTGTTACCTATATTAATATATGTGCCCATAAGTTGTGCTTATAATTATTCTGTTTGCAAAGATACAAAACTTTCCTGAATAATATATAAGATGTAATGGAAATGTTACTTTTTCCAAATGCAAATTCAATTATTATTTGTTCTTCTAATCAGCGAATCCCATTACTTTTTCAATAATTGGCGCCATATCATAGTATTTGTATTCTGCCAATCGTCCTCCAAAGGAAACATGCGACTCCAGGTCTGCTAGCTCCTTGTATTTCTTGTAAAGCTGGTTGTTTCGCTCGTCGTTAACGGTATAGAATGGCTCAATGCCAGGATGCCATTCCGAAGAGTATTCTCTTGAGATGACGGTCTTAGGACATTGATACACCTCATCTCCAAACATCTCGAAATGTTTGTGTTCGATGATGCGGGTGTATGGAACGTTGGCATCGGTGAAGTTCATGACGGCGTTGCCTTGATAGTTGGGCATTTCGAGTGTCTCTTGCTCAAATCGTACACTACGCCATTCCAGTTGCCCGAAGCGATAATCAAAGAATTCGTCTATCTTACCAGTGTAGAGAATGTGATCAGCAATGCTTTCCCAATGCTGCCGATCATCAAAGAAATTCGTGTTGACACGTGTCTCAATACCATCCAGTAGGCCATCTATGAGTTTATTGTAACCGCCAATGGGAATACCTTGGTATCGATCGCTGAAGTAATTGTTGTCATGAACAAAACGAACGGGCAGGCGATTGATGATAAAAGCAGGCAGGTCTGTGCATTTGCGCCCCCACTGCTTTTCGGTATATCCCTTAATCAATGTTTCGTAAATGTCTTTACCTATTAATAATAGGGCTTGCTCCTCCAAATTCCTGGGTTCTGTAATACCTTCGTTTCGCATCTTAGTCAGTGCCTCCTGACGTTGTTCGTCAATCTTTTGGCGAGCCTCTTCAGGAGTCTGAACGCCCCACATCTGGTAGAACGTATTCATGTTGAACGGCAAGTTATACTGCTTGCCCTGATAGTTGGCAATGGGAGAGTTGGTGTAGCGATTGAATTCGACGATGCTATTGACAAATTCCCACAAGCGCTTGTTGTTTGTGTGGAAGATATGAGCACCGTATTTATGCACATTGATGCCTTCAATGTTTTCACAATAGATGTTTCCACCAAGATGCGGACGGATATCAATGACAAGACAGCGCTTGCCCTCTTGTTTTGCTTTATATGCTGCGGTGGCTCCATAGATGCCGGCGCCAACAATCAGTAGGTCGTAGTCTTTCTTGTTGTTCATAACGGGCTTATTTTGTGCAAAGATAATAATAAAAACGGATGTTACCAACGCTTTTGATAAAATAATTGTGACTTCTTTTGGATATGTAATAATATTATTGTATTTTTGCAAAATAGAAAACTATAGATGTGTCTCCAATTTGCACTATGGCATATGAATAATACAAAAGTTATAATTTGTGCTCACAAGAAAGTACAGTTGCCACAGCATCCGTTTTTTCTTCCTATACAGGCAGGAGCTGCGCTTCATGATTTAATTCCAGAATATCAACCTGATAGTGAAGGAGATAATATCTCGAAGAAGAATCCACATTTTTGTGAATTGACTTGTCATTATTGGGCATGGAAAAACCTGAAGGATGTAAATGTGATAGGTTTGAACCATTATCGCCGTTATTTCGATTTTACAAAAAAGTGGCCACAGTTTTCAGCTGACAAATGTTTTGTCTCTACAGAAGAATTCTTTAAACAGGATTATGTATTTCCGGATTTGGAAATGCTTCTGCAGAAATATGATGTCATCCTTCCTGTTGCTCGCCACTGGCGTGTCAGCAATACACAACAGTATGCTGATTATCACATTGCTAAAGATTGGGAAATGCTTCGTCAAATTATCAAAGAGAGACATCCTGAATATATGCGGACATTCGAAAAGACGATGGACCATAGCAATAAATCAGTCGGCTATAATATGTTTATCACACATTGGAAGTATTTTGATGCTTATTCCGAGTGGCTCTTTGATATTCTCTTTGAGGTTGAAAAGCGTGTGCGACCTATCGATGATCCTATTCAGAGTAGAATATATGGTTACATGAGTGAACGTTTGATAAATGTCTTTTGCGAGCATCATCACTTGCGAATAAAGAATGTTCCACTGATAATGCCATTGGATGGTGAACAAGCAGAGTATAATGTGAGTAATTTTCGTGCAACATTCCGGAGATTAATGAATGATGTGAGATATCATTTTTTAGTTAAGTAATATGGTGAATCCAAAAGTTTCAGTCATTGTGACTGTATATAATCGTGAGAAATATATTGAAGAGTGTGCGCGTACATTATTTGAGCAAACATTAGATGATATAGAGTATCTTTTTGTTGATGATGCCTCTAAGGACCGGAGTGTTGAGATTCTAAAGAATCTGCTTGATACGTATCCCAAGAGGCAGTCTATGACAAAAATAATTTGTTTGGAACACAACGGAGGAAGGGCTGTGGCACGCCAAACAGGTATTGATAATTCAACTGGTGAGTATGTCATCCATGTAGATAGTGACGATTGGGTTGATTTGGATATGCTTGAAAAGTTGTATCGTAAAGCGAAAGACACTAATGCAGACATAGTAGGATGTAACGTAACTCATGAGTATCAGGACTATCAGCGGATTTTTAGACAGAGTTATTTGGATGAGATGGAAGAGAATATTAGAGGCCTCCTTAATGGAAGAATATTCCCATCCTTATGCACATCATTAACACGATTAAGTATCATCAAGGATAATAATATAACGTTTCCTCAAGGGCTGGATACAGGTGAAGATTTGTTGTTTAATCTGCATTTGTATCTTCATGCAAACATGGTCGTCGGTATAGACGATCCTTCTTATCATTACCGCCACACAGAAGATTCTGGATCTTTTAAACATACTTTAAAGAGTATAAATAGTGTTATTGAAGTGGCCCGTAGAATAGAGTCCTTAATGAAGGAAACGGGTAATTATGAGAAGTATGAGGATGATATCCTCTTTAGAAAATTTTCAATGAAATGTGCATTAGTCACAGACTTTTCAAATAATGATTATAATAAAGCATGGCTGGAATTATTTCCAGAAACTCATAAATATATTTGGAGTTATAAGCAGTTCAACTGGAAACGTAGAGTGGAATTATGGTTAGCTTCGCATAATCTGTTTACATTTGCCAAGTTATTTCAAAAACTATTGAGTTGGCAGCACAGTCTTAGAAATCTTTTTAAGTTTTAATAAGATATTCGCAATTTTGATAATTGATTTTCTAACACTTTGTGATTTAGTAATCTTTTGTGCATTTGCTAGCAAGTCAGGGTGGATAGACATCAATAATTTGTAGTCAGCTAATATCCGTTCTGGTAGTAATTCATTCAAAACAGCTTCTCTTTCCTGATTATTTAGAACCTTATTTGAATTACTGATGCCAGACATGTCTACGTTAACTACAATAGTATCAGTATAATAGAAGGTACAATTATCTATGATAAGTGCTTCTATGAAGAATTTCCAGTCGCTGACTATTTTATATTTTTCATCATAAGGATGTCTTAAGGCGACCTCGCGCTTTATAAATGAAGCCTGGTGGTCAATAGCTCCTGTACATAGGTCGTACATGGTTACTCCATTCTTTCCAATGTTAGGGTGGGGGCTACCAACATGCGTCCCTGTTATAATGTCTGTTTCAATGCCAAGTGAAAATATTTGTTCTAATACGTTTGACGAATAGAAACAGTCTCCTCCGTTCATGAAATTGATATATTCGCCATGGGCTTGACGGAGCCCCTTGTTCATGCCACAATATATTCCTCCATCATGTTCGGATACCCAATAGTCAATATGTTCTTCATATTTCTTGATAACTTCTACACTTTCATCTGTAGAGCCTCCATCAATAATGATGAATTCAAAATCACGATATGTTTGAGAAGTAACGCTTTTTATTGTGCGTTCAAGCCCTTTTGCATCATTGTAATTGACTGTTATGATAGAAAGTTTCATATTTTTCTTGTTTTATTTGGCAAAGATAGTGATAAATTTCTAAAAAAGTTGTATTTTTGCAGAAATTATTTGGAATGGGTACGGAAAATAAGATAGTGCGAAGGATTACTTCTCTTTATCGGCGTTATGTTGTTATGGAAGATTATCCGATGTTGACCTCTTTCTCTCGAAATAGTTTGAAAAAAGAGGGCGCTATAGGGATTGTCTATATGCTGCATCATATCTGCGACAAAGATCCTAAACGTATACCAACAAATGAAGATTTAAAGGTGTCACCTTCTTTTCTTGAAAAGATAATCCTGAAGTACAAAAAAAGAGGTTTCGATTTTCTTTCGTTGGATGATCTTTATAAACTTGTTATGGGGCACGTTAAGCCGAATAAGCCTTTTGTCGTTTTTACTATAGACGATGGCTATTTGGATAATTTTACAAATGCGTTGCCTATATTCGAGAAATATTCGGTGCCATTCTGCATTTTTGTTGCAACAGATTTTATTGACAAGAAGGCCATTTTATGGTGGGATACTATTGAAGACTTGATATTGTCACATGATTCGATTGTTACAGATGATGGTAGAGAATATCCTTGCAAGACATTTCAGCAACGTTGGGATACGTTTCGATATCTGAGGGAACGCATTCTGAAACTTGATCAAAGCCATCTGGAGGAAGGCTTGAATAGAATGTTTGCTAACTATGCCATTGATTGGTATAAGCCTATAATGCAGAAAGGTATGAGCTGGGAACAAGTTAGGCATTTGGCAAATCATCCGCTTTGCACTATTGGAGGGCATACGGTCTCTCATCCTGCATTGAATAAACTGTCTTACCAAGAAGCAAAAGGGGAAATACAAGAGGGTATCATGAGGCTAGAAAAGGAAACTGGTCAGTCTGTGAACTATTTCGCTTATCCCTATGGAACTCCGAATGAAATAAGTACAAGAGAAGTCTCTATAATTGAAGAACTTGGAATAAAAATGGCATTCATGGCACATCAGGGATGTCTAAAAATCAGTAATTTGAAAAACTCTTCTCAGTTACCTCGAGTCTATTTTAAGGAATAATTATATTATATATGAATAATCCAACAGTAACAGTCTGGTGTTTGACCTATAATCAGAAAGAGTTCATTAAAGATGCACTTGATGGATTCGTCATGCAAAAGACTTCCTTCCCTTTTGAGGTAATTGTACATGATGATGCGTCAACTGATGGTACGACAGATATAGTTAATGAGTATGCGAAAAAGTACCCTGAAATTATTAAACCAATGATTGAAACAGATAATCAATGGCAAAAGGGGGGACTAAAGCATATCATAAGCATCATGAATGAGAAACATCGCAGAGGACAATATATAGCTTTCTGCGAAGGGGATGATTATTGGACAGATCCGTTGAAATTACAACGGCAAGTTGATTTCCTAGAAAGCCATTCAGATTATTCTATGTGCTTTCATAGTGCAAAGAAAAAATACGAGACTAATGCTGTGGCATGGATCGACTGTGAGAATATCCAAGATAAAGATTATGATGCTACTGATATCTTTATTAATTGGACTGTTCCCACAGCATCTGTTCTATGCCGTAAAGAGGCAATGGATTTTTATGCAAATCTGAAACACCCAGAGCGCATACAAAATTATGATATTTTTATCATCTTGTCCTGTGCTATGGTTGGTAAGCTTCGGGGCATGCATGAACAAATGTCTGTTTATCGAATACAAGGTGAAGGACTTACATATAATAAGAAAGCCTTGATTCGTTGTACCATGAATAACCCAGGTCATTTTATGACCTTAAAAGATAATTTCCCTATTGTTGATTCAAAACCTGTTGACGACACTATCTCAAAGGTTTTCTTTGAGCGGGCTATGATACAGGATTCCTTTGTAAAGAAACAGAAGGATCTCTGGCAGTCGTTTTGTTTTGACTCAAACCGATTTTTAAAAATGACCTTAGAAACTTCAGTTAGAAAATTAAAGTCGTTTCTTCATTATTGTCCTATTTAACGGGGCTCTAATGAATCATATAATATAGTATAACTAATGGAGCATAGGATAACATATATAGATGTTTCGAAAACCATTTGTATATTTTTGATGGTAGTCGGGCATTGGACGTCAAATAGTTTCTTGCTTACTTATATATATTCTTTTCATATGCCGGCTTTATTTGTGCTTTCTGGTATGTTGTATAAGCCTCGACCTTTTTTAAAAACATGTTTGTCATTTGGAATTCCTGTCGCATTCTATTCTATGCTTAACTTGTCATTTCTTGTAATGGTAGGTCGTATAGATTATAGTCAGGTTCTAACAAAAGATATGGCGTTACGTTTCTTTCATTATCGATATGGGTTAGGAGATGGTCTGTTTATGGGGGATTGGTTTATTTGGGCGTTAGTGGCAATCAGAATGATAATGGGCGATATTCATTATCTTAGTGGTTGTAGAAAGTTTTATGTGCTATTATCATTGTTTGTTATTGTTTATATGTCGTTTGAAACGCATCTTTTTAGCATTGATACTGTTTTCCGAGGTTGGTATGTTGGAAGGGCTATTCCTTCATTGCCTTTCTTCTGTTTTGGCCTTTTGTTAAAAGAGCGAAAGTGGATTCCCCAAAGTATTCCCATGTATACTTCACTTATTATTTCTGCTGTTGCCATTTTGACCCCTTTAATAAATGGTTATTGTTCAATAAATGAAAATGTATTTGGATTGTCTTATGTTTTGTTTTTTCTAAATGCTATTGCTTCTACTCTTTTTCTTTTTTATATGTCGTCGAAAGTTCCTTTTTTTAAGGTTTTCACTGTTTTTTCTAAAGGTACCTTGCTAATATTAGGGCTGCATATCCCTGTTATGCAGGCTTTAGATATGTTTTTTCCATCATGTTTTCATGAGTTCTTGCCTATATTTGTTTTTCTAATTTTTTATTTTCCAATTATTTGGATGGATAAATTCTGTCCCGAATTACTTGGTAAAGTAAGATGGAAATGTATAACGTGATAGAGTAAGAAGATTATAAGATTAACCAATTTTCAAAATCCATACCCACCATTTTCTTGTCTGAAAGCATGCCAACAAACATTCCTGGATTTGAGCTGTAAGTACCGACAAATAGCTGAGATTTAAGAAATATCTCAATGGAAGCAAACATCTCAATGAGATTGCGTCTAATGTTATCTTGTGATGTGGAAAAGAATTTTTCTGTATCATTTCCTTTGTCTTCAGGTGATGTAGAAGTGTAGAATGTATAATCAGGATTATTGTCCCTTAGTTGTTCGAATATACGATAGTCATCTGTTGCCACAAAGATATTATGGCAATCAGAATGCAATTTTGCTTTTTCTAAATAATTTTGGGGAACAATCAGATTCCTTTCGGTAATCTTATCTCCGGCTCTGACATGAAGACTAATTAAATCATTTGGTAATTCTAAATCTCGGATAAAGTCATTGATAATAGATGTGTATCTACTATTGAATCTATATACAATGGGAATAATAATCTTCATGGCTTGGCGGATATCGCCGTCAATGCCCAATTCAGGAATGTTAAAATGGCTATGCTCAAACCATCCACTTCGACAGTACCAGTAAATGTCGTTTAAAATATCATTTCTAGTAAATATTTTATATAGGTAGCAAATGTGCTTGTCGCGGTGGTTGTTGATATAGTCTCTTGAGATACGCTTGCCAATATAATCATTTTTAAACTCCGGGCAGAAAGACTCAAAATATTCTGTCCATCCATTTCCAAACGTAAAAGCGGCATCTTTGGAGTATAATTCTAATCGTAATTTGTTCTGCAGGCAAAAGAGCGTAGAGAATAAAAGTGAGTTCAATTCGGAATAGAAACCGTTTCCTGTCCCGAAATGATGAATGAGTTTTCTACTGTAACTTTCATTCAAATGTTTGTATCTTTCGACGATATCCATACTATTTGTAATTTGTAAGTCCAATAAAACCATTTGGCTCCTGGCTTAATGCTCTGCCAAAGCCTTTTTGGAACCCTTCGCTCTCAAGAGTGCAACAATCTGGGGCTTTCATCATATACTCTACCATTGGATGGTGAATGTATAAATCAACTTTTATTATACCCTTGCTTAATATCTTTGGAAGCTCAATGATACGCTTTATTGAGAATTTTCCTTTTTTCATATTTTGAATTTCTCCCATATAATGTCCAAGAGCATATGTGGCGTAAGGAATACCATCTTTGCTTTTAAGCGTCATCATAACATCATAACTCATATCTTCTTCTGCATAGCCATCAATAGATATGTTCAATGATGTTTGCCCATTATGAATGGTTGAAATGGAATCTTCTGTTCCATTGATAGTAATAGATTCAATATGTAGCGTATTCTTAGTCCATTTAACGTTATCAACTATTTGGGGATTCTGAATAGATTCACTATTCTTCAAATAGTGATCTAGGGTATCGGGGATGCTGCCAACAAAGTCCACCATACCATTCTTTAACATGACGCCACGTGTACATAGGCTTCGAACCGCTGCCATATTGTGGCTAACAAAGAGAACCGTACGGCCTTCGCCCTTGCTGACATCTTGCATTTTGCCGATGGCTTTCTTCTGGAATTCAGCATCGCCCACAGCCAAGACTTCATCGACCACCAATATCTCTGGTTCCAAATGGGCTGCAATGGCAAAGCCCAGACGAACCATCATACCCGAAGAGTAGCGTTTTACAGGTGTGTCTACGTATTTAGCAACACCTGCAAAGTCGACAATTTCGTCGAACTTGCCTTTGATCTCTGCCTTGGTCATGCCCATAATAGAGCCATTCATGAAGATGTTCTCACGACCAGTCATCTCAGGATGAAATCCCGTTCCTACTTCCAGCAGTGAAGCAATACGGCCTTTGATTTTGATGTCTCCAGTTGTAGGTGATGTGACGCGCGAGAGAATCTTCAACAAGGTTGATTTGCCTGCACCATTCTTACCCACGATTCCTACGACATCGCCTTGCTCTACCTTGAAACTAATGTCACGCAAAGCCCAAACGAAACGACAGTCACCTTTCTGTGTGCGGTCGTTGGTTTCGCCAATCTTCAGATAGGGGTCTTCCTTCCCTCGGATGTTGGCCCACCAGCGATTGAGGTCCTGACTCAGTGTTCCTGTACCGATGGAGCCCAGGATATATTGTTTGCCTACGTTGTTGAATTCTATAACTGTGTTACTCATAGTCAGAATGCGTTAGATGACGTCCATAAAGTTGCGTTGTACGCGGTTGAAAATCACAATACCTAACATCAGGATGATGATGGTGAAAGCAAAGCTATAGCCCAAATAGAACCAGTTGAACTCGCCAACACCAGTGAAGGCATATTTGAAGGTCTCAAGGATTGCTGTCAGAGGATTGGCCACCAGCACCCAGATGTACTTGGGGTAGGTGTCTTTCATTACCGATAGAGGATAGATGACAGGAGTGGCATACATCCATAACTGTACGCCAAACGTTATGAGGAATCGTAAATCGCGATACTTTGTGGTCATCGAAGAAATGATCATGCCAAAGCCTAAGCCCAAAGCCCCCAGCATGATGATGAGCAGGGGTATGAGCAGGAGTGCTGCATTGGCTTGGAAGTCGATCCCGGAGGCGAAATAATAAATATAGACCACCAAGAACAGGGCAAACTGGATGGCCATTTTAATCAGGTTGGAAATTACGATGGAAAGTGGAACTACCAAGCGTGGAAAATAGACCTTGCCGAAAATGGCCTGATTGGCATTGAATGTGTCAGAGCATTTGCTGAGACAGTCCTGAAAATAGTTCCAGCACACAAGGCCTGCCAGATAAAAGACGGCTTGTGGAATGCCATCGGTAGATATTCCTGCTATGCCACCAAACACAAACATGAACATGATGGTGGTAAACAGGGGCTGGATGACAAACCATAGTGGTCCCAGTATGGTCTGTTTATAGAACGTGATGATATCGCGCTTGACATACATGGATAATAAGTCACGATAGCGCCATACCTCGCTCAAATCAAGACTGAACAGGCGGTTCTTGTTTGTAATGATGATATCCCAATCGTTTGACATATGCTTATACGTTATTTATCGTGAGTAGTATGAATGAATTCCTTATTATTGTGGTCAATTTTCATGATATTTAGTATCATCTTCCATACTAATATGGGAAGTGACACGAGTTTGCTGAATAATGATTGTTGGCGCATTTGCTTTGGTATCGCAAGATAAAGAGCAATGCATAACGCAACGAATAGACAACACCATTTGAGATGGAAGAAGGGAGAGGGATGAGGGCTGATGGATGAGGGCTGATGGATGAGGTATGATGTAAGAGTTGCTATGAGGCATAGCATGGGAGTGAGGACAAGGAGAATGGAGCGAGGTATGAGAGCCTGCTGAATAGTCTTGTCGATATAGTTGATATTCCCTGTGATGATAGCCTTTGGGATGTATGGAAGCATGCGGAAAAGGGCTTGTATTTGCCCAGTCATCCAACGGAGACGCTGACGCTGGAAGTTGTCGCTGTTGCTTACCTTTTCGTCCATCACAAAAATGTCTTCTGCATAGTGGATATATATACCTTGCTTCATGAGTAAGGCTTCAAGTTCGCGGTCTTCTACGGCAGAATCGAGTTTCGTCACGTTTGTTGTAAACCAATCGTAGTCGAAACACATGCCTGAGCCGATAAGGGCGGAGGACATGCCTATGCGATTATGACCTTTACGGAATAGTGAATTGTTGATTTCCTCGCTAAAACCATCAAGGGCTGCAATATCGTTGTCGGTGTTCTTGGCTGTTCGATGACATTGTATGGCTTGATGTGGCTTAGCAATCTTGCTTAGCTTAGTTAGGAGATCTTGTGCTACGATGTTGTCTGCATCGAGGATGACGACGTAGTCATAGATGGAAGATGGATGATGGCTGATGGATGATATGGCAAATTGCAAGGCTTTGGCCTTGCTGCTTTTTTCCATTGTCGGTTGTAGGAGCGTGATGGGGAGCGCTGCTAACTTGTCGTTGGTCTCTTTGGTCATATTGTCTGAGATGACAACGACATGATAGTTGTCTTTTGGATAATCCTGATGAAGGAATGATTTAATGGAATGCAAAATCACAGCATCTTCGTGATAGGCAGGAAAGAGAACAAGGAAAGAAGGCTGAAGGCTGAAGGCTGAAGGCTGATGCGTTTTCTTAGGAAGATGGGAGGCGAGGGCAAAGAAGAGGACATAGAAAACATTGACTGCTATGATGAGCCATAGTAGGATGTCAATGAATGCTATGATTGTTGTTGCCATCATTTCTTTTTCCGTTTTATAAATCTGAAGATGTTTAATCTATGAAAAACCTGGCCGAAAGCGTCTAAGCGGTTACCTGCTTCATCCTTTCCTGCACGGAAGATGTTGATGATGGCTCCAATGGTGATGAGCGGGGCCCGTAGATAATCACGATCCCAGTTTTTGTCAACCAGATAGTCTGGGGTTGCCAGTGAGAAGGCAAAGAGAGCAATGGCAGCTGCTACCCACCATTTGATGACTAATGATAAATAGATAAAGGGAAGAACAAAACTCATAATCGTGATAAGCCCCATCATGATAGTTCGTGGAACGAGTGCCCACTGAAGTAGCTTATCAATTTGATCGTGTTGGCTATTGATAAAACCAGATGGGAGATAGCGGATGTTGCTGATGAAAGAGTGAAGTTGGATGTAAGTCCAACGACCACGCTGCATATTGAAGTCCTGGATGAAACGCGTTTTTTCGTCATAGACGTGAATGTCTTCGAAATAGTCGATAAAGATACCTTCGCGCACCAGCATGGCTTCCAGTTCCTTGTCTTCACCGACAGTGGCGCGCACTTTCATGATGTTCTGCTTAAACCATTGGTAGTCAAAAATGGTGCCCGAACTGTTGAGAGCAGAAGAAAGGCCAACAACAATGTGTCCCGCGCGGAAGATGTTGTTGTTGATTTCTTCGAATGTTGAATCCATGCGAGAGATAGACGTGTCGCGATTCCTGGACATACGGTGTGTTTGGATGACTTTTGAGCCAGACGTGTCAAAGGCATCGTTGACTAGCTCTAAGAAATCCGGGTCAACAATATTGCCTGCATCCAGCAATACAACAGCATCGTAAATCTTAAACTGCGGCAGGTTGAGGATGGCATATTGTAGTGACTTTGCCTTTGAGCTCTTTTCGAAATTAGGCGTCAGCAGCGTGATGGGCATCTGAGCCAATCGCATGTTAATCATTTCGCTCTGATGATCGGAGATGACCACAATGTCGAAGTTGCGTTGGTTGTATGTCTGGCCAAGAACAGCGTTGACCGTCTCCAACACTTTTTTACCGCTTTTGTAGGCTGGTATTAGGACGATGAATCGATTGAACTGTTTTGCCTTTTTGATATCTCTTGTACTCTTAAAAAGTGCAATAACAGCAAATATAAAAATATATGCTACTGTGATTGCAACAGGCAAAAACAGTACCCAGTCAATGATATATAGTATCCACCAGAAATCCATATTTCTATTTGATTAATCCTTTTATGACAGATAATACTAATTTGAATTCTCCTTTTAGTGTATATTTGATTATATCACGTGGAGCCACCATGCATATGAGATATGCATAGGTGATATATTTGGCATAACCTTTTTTGTTTCGCTTGACAAAGAGAAGACGGTTTCGGGTCAGGTAGTAGACCTTTAATGGACTGTTTTGGCCAGTCGCCTGACTTTCTTTATGATAGATGGTGCAGGCTGGCTCGTACCAGATGGTGTAGCCCGCACGAGTGAACATCATAGACCAATCTAACTCTTCGTAATAGAGAAAATAACACTCGGGCATTAAGCCCACTTTTTCAAGTGCTTCGCGTTTGACCACCATGGCAGCACCATGAGCATAGGGCGTGGAGTGGGGTGTGTCGTATTGACCATTGTCTTTTTCTCCAAAGCCAATGGAGCGGTTGCGCATCGTAAAACGAGAGAGTGGGGTGTAGCCAGCGAACTGAATTGGATTGTTGTCCCACGCGAAGCGTATCTTGGGACAAACCATGCCAATCTTCTCATCTGATTCTAATCTGCTGATGAGAGTGTCGATGGCTGATGGCTGATGGCTGAGTAGTGTGTCGTTGTTGATGAAGAATAGGTATTTGCCTGTGGCGGCTTTAATGCCGAGATTGTTGCCACCGGCAAAGCCTAAGTTCTTGTTGCTGCGTATGACCTTGATGTTGGGATAGCGATTTTCGATGATGGATGCTTCATCTTCTTTAGAAGCATTATCTACCACGATTACCTCCATGGATGGGCTCCCTAAAGGTAATGAATCAATTAACTCACAGGTGTCTTTTAACCCGTTGTAATTGATGGTAATAATAGATAAAGTTATATCCATCCTAATAGACCTCTTGTTCTTGACTTTTCTCTTTTTTCTTTTTTCAGGCGTTTACGTTCTTCTTCCTTTGCAAGAATCTCGGCCTCATAAGCTATCCATTCTTTTTCGATATGTGGTAATACATATACAATACTTAATCCTCCATAGAAAACCAAACAGTTAGGGAACTGCATCAAAACTTGGTTACCATAACCACCTAATTGTTGGGAGACAAAGGCACAACACATACCAGCACCAATTCCTCGAAGCGAAGGGCTATTGATACGAAATAGAACTATCCAACAGGCGCCTATTAGCATGATTGCTGTGGTAATCAAAAATACCGTCAGGCCTATTTCGCCTGTATGAATCCAAATAAAGACGTATTCTGAATCAGGGGGGACAGTTGACATGAAGGCATATTTGTTGTTGGCAGGTACATTGCCATAGCCAATATGCATGCCAATGCCCCAAGGAGCTTCATTCATATACCTTTTCATGGCCGTCTGATTTATCTTTCGTACGTTCTTCGAGGCATCATTGGGATCAAATGCTGAGCGCATACGGCGTATTTGGGAATTTCCATTGCCGATATTTGTAAAAGCTAATATGAAAAAGGATAGACCAAAAAAAATAGAGAAGGGTACAGCAATCTTTGCGGATTTTGATAAGAAGATATAGGCCATGAAACCGGCTCCTAAGCAAGCAGTGGCAGTACGGGTGCCAGAAGGAAACATACCCCATAGGCATGCAATTCCTGTGATAAGGAAGAAATATTTATATTTTTTGATTTTGCTAGTGATGCCGAAAATTATAAACGCAATAGCTGTAGAAGCAATACCAATACCATAGTTGGCAGCATCGCTATAGATAGAGAAATAGCGAATTAGTGATCCGCCTTGTAAAATATGGGTTGTTCGACCGCGTGTCTGTATCCACTGGTTTTCTGCATTGGTAAAGCCGATAGTCTGTTGTTTCCAAACCCAAAAGACAGCGAATAAGGCCAGTACTCCCCAAAAAATGAGATATTTGGTGAGTAATTTCGGGGTTGTGATATATAATGTGAATACTAGGAAGGCATAAACCAATTGGAAGGCCATCATTCGGGCTGAGGTGTACCATCCACCAATGTCTACTCCCAAATTACATGTGTCATTGAGTACTTCAATCGTACAGTAAGCACTCCAAGCCATGAGGCAAGCGAACATCACATTGAGTGTTCGCTCTAATTTTAATTCCGACACGTCAATGATGGCTAACGCAATTAATAAAAGTTCTAGCATCTCATTTGGTAATGACATGGGAATTGGAAGCGTGAGATCTTTCAGCTGTATGAAATAGTTGACTATACAAAGCAACCAAAAGGTAAACATGCGTTGCTTAAACGAGGTGATTGCAAAGATAACGCCAATAGGTAGAATACAAATAATGGCAAAAGCAGTAAAACCAGCAGTAACGAGTTCGTATAGCGCCAATAAGAATAGGAGAAAGAGCAATAACACTCTTCCTCCACCTAATCTGCCTGATGTCGAATTAAGTGCATTCATAGGCATATACGCTACTATTTGGCATGGTTGTTTTCTACAGCAGTCAGACCTAATTGAGACAGACGATATACAAAGTTGTTGAAGCGTGTGTAGGGCGGTAATTGTCCAACAAATTCCTCAACCGCATAACGGCTGGCTTCGGTGAGATACATATAGAGCGTATCCTTATTCTCCAACCGTGACTCGATATCTTTCAGCGCTTTTTGATCGACATCCTTCCATGTGCGATTGGCACGGGTAATCATCAAGTTAATCGTACCCATATTTAACAATGACGTTGAGATGGTATTGTCGTCCAAATTAGGATATTCAACAATGGCAATCTCATTGGGCATGATATCTGGACAGATATCTTTAATGTCCTTTGCCAATAGGTAACGACTGTCTTCTGCTAAGAAGTCTTCATCGTAGGTCAATCGACGAATTTGTAGACCTAAGCTGAGCCAGTAGTTCTCCAATTCCTGAGCCAGATAACTCTTACCATTGGCTGCATCCGTGGAAAGTAGGTTGAGCACATTTTGCTGACCCTCCTTGAAATGGGGGAGGAGTGTTTTGCTGAGCTGACGCAAAGCCATGTCGCTGATGGTCTTATTAAAGCGACGATAGCGCAAGGTACTCTCCTTGGGGAAACAGCCCATGACAGGTATCTTTGTGATCTGTTCCGAACGCATACGATCGCGTAAGGTGCGGTCGAGCAGTTCGATGATGAAGAAATACAAAGCCGTCATGACAAATGTCAGCATAAATGCACCAATAAGTGTCATCATGCGGTTCGTGGGTTGTGCATTCAAAGGGAAAACGGGTGGATTGAGGATGCGAAGTACTGCTGTTGACATCTGAAGATTGCGTTGACGTAAACGAGCTGCATTCAGTGCACTGAGCATAGCCAAATAGTTAGACTCAATAAAGCCAATATGGCGATCTTTTCGGCTCAGTGTAGCGCCAATGGGTGAGAAAAACAAAAACTGGCTGTTGATGTTTTCTTTCATGATGTCTTGTGCTCCAAGTTCAGCTTTCGTTTGCTCTAATAGCAGAACTTGTTCAAGCCATTTATCAATCAATTCTGTTGATCTTACGCCCGTATCTGTACTATAGTTGGAGGCTTCAAGAGCGTGTGATAGCTCTTTAACTTTCTTGGTCGTTTCGTTTAACTGGCGTTCTGCTTTTGCTAATTCTATTTGTGCTTCGTTGTTGGCGCCACCATTCTCACTACTCATGAGCTTGAGGTTAGCAATCCTGGATTGGAGGCGGGTGATATCACGAACCAAAGTCGTGTAATTTTGATTGGATTCTATGATCTTGGCTCGATCACCTAATTGTCGCTTGAGGTAAGCTATCAATGCTTCGGTGGTGGCAATATTCATGCGTAGTTCATTGTCCTTGACTTGTTGTTGCCCTTCCATGCCCGAAAGAACCTTTGTTTGTTCAGCATAATTGATGATACGATGCTTGACATTATACTTAATCAAGTCGTTTTCTGCCTCAGTAAGTACTTTATATAAACGAGCAACCTCTTTTTCAAAGAACTTGATGACATTAAGTGTCTCGCCATATCGCAAATCACGGTATTGGCGTGCAAATACTTCGTTAAGAATATCGATGGTATTATAGCAGACACCTGGGTCGTTGGCTGAATATGATATATCTATAATATCGCTACCATCTAATTGAAGAACTTTTAATCTGCTGGTGATGTTGTTAATGCCAAAATATTGATGATAGTTTAATAAGCCGAATAGGAAATTATCTTGAGTCGGCTTTTCATAGGCTTTCAAGTTGCGGTATGTTTCCTGTTCGCTGTTATGATTGATGAGCGCCTTGACCTCTGCAGGGACACTGGCGTCCAACTGGCGGTAGTGCTCGGCAGTGATAAAGTTGTTGTCTTTGCTCTTGTTACCATACATCATACAGCGGGCAAACAAACGAAGAGCAACTTCATGGATGGTATTGTCCGTTTGGATAATCAGAATCAGGTTGGTAATGTTTGTTTGCTGATTTCCTCCAGCAGTACCAGTTCCGCCTTCGATATTATAGCCGGTAATCATACCCGTATAGATGGTGGTTTTTGCATCGTAGACACGTTCCAAATTACGAGTAGCAAACCAAGCAACAATCATGGCTATGAGGGGTAGTATAGCAAGATACCACCTTATTTTATATAAGAATCTGACTATATATCTAAATATATCCATATATCTTTACTTTAAATCTTATTTCTGTTTCGCAGAGTTATCAGCTTTCTTTTCTTCTTTAGCTGCTTTTTCTTTTTCCTTTTCTTCTTGTTTGACTAGTTTTTTCTCTAATTTTTCATCTTCTTTAGCTGCTTTGCGAATACGTTTTTCTACGGCTTTATTTTCTTTAGCAATTTGCCTGCTTGATTTTTCTATTGTCGAATCCAGCGTGACGTCTGTTGTCGTATTTGTAATAATCGGTGTGTGGGTTAAGATCTCTAAAGTTACAATGTCTGTAGTGATTTCTGTAAGCAGTGATTGATAGGTTCCAACTGAGCCTTGGCCTAATTGACCGGTACGTGCATAGTTTTCTATTTCCATGTTACCATGGTGAAACTCAACCTCATTAAGGGCTGCTGCACCTTGATAGGCTGCAGCATTCTCACCAGCCGTCTTTAATGCGGTTAAGTTGTTGGTAATCTTAATGTAAAGAGTAACAATTTGCAGCTTCAGTTGGTCATAAGCGATGTCTTTTTGCAATTGAGCATCTTCTACTAATAAACGTTTGCGTTTGACAGAATGGCCTAGGTCCAGAATATCTTCTAAAGGAACACTGACGTCAACACCAACGTTCCAATAGCTTTGTTCTGAAGAATGGGGTTGCCATACCATGCCACTGCCATAACCTGTGCCTTGCGAACCACTCCATATATCTGAAAGGCCATAACTGGCACTGGCGTGACCACTAACATAAGAAAAGATATGCTTTTTCTGTTTTACGACTTCTGCCTGGGCAATTTCTTGCTGTTTGGCTAATTCCAGAATCGTGGGATTTTGCTTGGCATTCTCGAATAGTACGGCCAACGGTGGAAGCTTGAATGACGAAAAGTTGAGATCTTTTTCCTCGCTAGAATCAAAGAAACCTGCACTGATGCCACTATCGTCCGCAGTCTGCGCTATAGAACCAACGCAGATGATAGAGATAATGAGGGTAAAAGCGACTTTTTTGAACATATCTCTGTCAAAAAGGATTGTATTAGACGTTTTCTTTTTGCACAAATGCAAAGATAGTGCGGAACAGGATTTTTAAATCCAGTCCGAGACTATATGTTTGTGCGTATTGGATATCCAGTTGCTTGCGTTCTTCAGCTGACATCTTACCACTATCTCCTCGCTTTTCTACTTGCCAGAGGCCAGTGAGGCCAGCGGGGGCAACGAAACGATCGATGCTGGAGTCAATGGTCAATTTCTCGGCCTCATAGAGGGGGAGGGGACGGTTGCCAACAACAGACATGTCGCCTTTCAGGATGTTAAAGAGCTGTGGGAGCTCGTCAATGCTGTATTTGCGAATGAAACGGCCAACCTTTGTGATACGCGGGTCGTTTTCGATTTTTACAAAAGCATTGTTGATCTCTTCTTCTTTCTGCTTGCTGAAGTCGCTTTCTGCTACCACAAAGTCATCGCCAATCAACATGACTTCCTCGTCACTAATCATCATTTCTGTCTCTGGGTCAAGCAGAGGTATGGTGGCATTGACTTTTTCTTCCTGTGATTCTTGAGGGTTGGTCGTGAAGATGTCATCCTCGTTATCCTTCTCTTGCTTGCTGTACTGGTTGCTGGTCTTGCTGAGTTCTTTCAAGCGTTTCTCGGCATCAGTATACATGGAACGGAATTTCAAGAATTCAAATACCTTGTAGTTCGTGCCAACACGCTTTGATTTGAAGATGGCGGGACCCTTGCTTTCCAACTTGATGGCAATAACCGTCGCAATCATGATGGGAGAAAGGATGATGATAGCAAAGATAGAAAAGATGATGTCGAATAAACGTTTCCAGATGGGTATCTTGAATTGAAGGACGCGGTTCTGGGTTATTTCTGTGTCGAAGAGGATGGTTTCACGGTCTTCGATAAACTGCAACTTCTTGTTGATAACCGTGACGGGCGACGTGATGTCGAGGGTGTCGTTAATACCGCTCTGCTGGTAGGCTGAGCGTTCTTCTGGACTTAACTGGTCCGTTAATAGGATAATATAGATGCTACTGCACACCTTTTTTAAATAAGTGATGGCAGTAATGTCGTCAGACTCCGTACCTTTTTCCAAGAAAAGGATGAAGTGGTCACTGCTGTTATGCGATTTGCATTCTTCAGCAGCCTCAAAATGACTCTTTGTGAACTTGACCTGTCTGCCCGGCAGATAAGTCAAACGTTCTACTGTGTGTGGATTATTTCCTAAATATACGACACCAATCATGATTGTTATTAATTCGGCAGTATCTTTTTAACGCGAATCTTGAGCTCCATGGGGTTGAAGGGCTTTACGATATAATCTTCGGCACCGATTTCCAACAGACGGATACGCTCGCTTGTGGAATCTTCACTGGAAAGCATGATGACGGGAATCTGACGGAACAACTCATTCTGCTTGATCCACTCCAAGAAGTCGTCACCACGCATGCCAGGCATGCGGATGTCGGAGATGATGAGGTCGGGCGTGTTGCCTGCCTGAAGCCATTTGACACCTTGTAAACCATCTGGGAGCCACTGAACATCGTAGTCGCTCATCAAATAGATAGAGAGAACCTTTGCGATTGTCTCTTTGTCGTCAAGTATTAGAATCTTCTTTTTCATATGAAATAGTCTTGAGTTTCCAATTTTATTCTGCAAAGGTAGAAAAAATTTTTTAATTGCCAACATATTGTTGGAAAAAAATCTTCTTTTCTTTGATTTTGATGCTTATTCTCTATTTTTTTTAGGGAATTTTGAGGGGTATTTCGTATTAAAGATATAGTAATTAAGTATTGATTATGGCAAGATATCTTTTAGGTTTTGATGTTGGCAGTTCATCTGTCAAAGCATCTTTGGTAAACGCCGAGAGTGGCAAGTGTGTGTCTTCTGCATTCTTCCCCGAGAAGGAGGCTCCTATTATGGCCGTTAAGGCAGGATGGGCAGAGCAGGATCCTGAGTCGTGGTGGAAGTATGCCAAGCAGTCATTGCAGAAAATCATGGCTGATAGTGGTGTGAAGGGTGACGAGATTGCCGCCATTGGTATCTCGTATCAGATGCATGGATTGGTATGTGTGGATAAAAACCTCCAGCCGCTCCGTCCTTCTATTATCTGGTGTGACTCTCGCGCAGTGCCTTATGGAGAAAAAGCATTCAAGGAGTTGGGTTCAGAGAAGTGCCTTTCTCATCTGTTGAACTCGCCTGGTAACTTTACGGCTGCGAAATTGGCATGGGTGAAGGAGAATGAGCCCGACCTCTACCATAATATATATAAGGTGATGCTGCCCGGTGATTATTTGGCTATGCGCCTGTCAGGAACACCCAACACGACTGTGAGTGGTTTGTCAGAGGGCATGTTCTGGGACTTTAAGAATAATGATGTGGCGCAGTTCTTGCTGGATTACTATGGCTTCGATCGTTCGTTGATTGCAGATATCGTTCCGACGTTCAGCGAGCAGTGCACAGTGTCTGAGGCCGCTGCCAAGGAATTGGGACTGAAAGCTGGCACGCCGATTACTTATCGTGGTGGCGATCAGCCCAACAATGCTCTGTCGCTGAATGTGCTTAATCCTGGTGAGATTGCTGCAACAGCAGGAACGTCAGGCGTGGTATATGGTGTGCTCGGTGATGTGAACTATGATCCCAAGAGTCGTGTGAATACCTTTGCTCATGTGAACCATACGGCAGAGCAGACTCGTCTGGGTGTCCTGCTGTGTATCAATGGTACGGGTATCCTGAATGCTTGGGTTCACAGAAATATTACACCAGGAATTGGCTATGCTGAGATGAATGACTTGGCTGCTCAAGCTCCTATCGGTAGCGAAGGCGTGACGATCGTTCCTTTTGGAAATGGTGCAGAGCGTGTGCTTGAAAATAAAGAGATTGGTTGTTCTATCAACGGTCTGAACTTCAACAAGCATTCTCAGGCTCACTTGGTTCGTGCTGCTCAAGAGGGTATCGTGTTCTCGTTCTGCTATGGCATGGAGATTATGCAGCAGATGGGTATGGATATTAAGAAGATTCACGCTGGTAAGGCAAATATGTTCTTGAGTCCATTGTTCCGTGATACCTTAGCAGGTGTAAGTGGAGCAACCATTGAACTTTATGATACGGATGGTTCTGTAGGCGCTGCAAAGGGTGCTGGCATCGGTGCTGGTATCTATAAGGACCACAATGAGGCTTTTGCATCATTGGAGAAACTGCAGGTGATAGAGCCTGATGAGAAGCATCGTGCAGAGTATGCTGCCGCATATGCTGCATGGAAAGAAACACTGAAGAAGAACCAATAGGTGTCAATCTCAGGTGAAAAGATTGATAGAATAAATAAGTAAGGATGACTTTATAAGAAGAACGTTCGCAAGCCTTCTGCTTGCGAACGTTTATTTTTTTATTCCTCTTCGTTGGTTGTCTTTAGAATAATACTGGTGGCACCAATAGTGAAGAGTGTGCCATCTTCTATGACGCGTCGCTCCCGTGGTGGGATCTCTACATTGTCGACAAATGTACCCGTGTTGCTGTTGTTATCGCGTAGGGTGTATTTGAGTCGCCCTTGTTTGTCGCGACTAATATTCAGGGTGCAGTGGTTGAGATCAACGCTGGGGTCAACCGTTTCGAAAGGTGTGTTGATGGGATTGCCTTTCTGATATCGGCCAATGACGTTGTCGCCCATCTGAAGTGGGAGTACTTGTTTGTAGTGGAAAACGTTCTCGATGACAGTGATGGTGCCATAAGGTGATTCGCAGTCGGTGGATTGCGTGTTGTTCTCAACCTTTTGTGTGTCACGTAACTTGGATACACCAATGCGGATGCCAAACTGTTTGCCGCATTCGGTGCATTGGAATACCAACGACTGACCTGCTGTGTATTTCGTTTCGTCGAATGTGATGTAGTTGTCACATTTGGGACAGCGTACGCGCTTCATCTCAAAATGTTTGTTGAAAAAGTGATTATTATTTAACCTCCATAATCCAAGCGTCAGCGAACTGCTTGCTCTTTGAATTCAAAGCGTGCAATGCATTGTGGGCTTCGGTCTCAGAGGCATAGCTACCATAGACCACACGGAGCATCTTGGTCTTCATCAGTCGGGCTTCAGTAAAACCTTGCTTGCTGAGCTTGTTGACAAACTCAGTGGCATTGGGCTCGCTAACCTGACTAGCCAATACAATGCAATAGGTGGGGGCGGAATGGATTTCTTTTTCAGTGTCGGTGCAGTTACTTTCCTTAACAGTGCTAACTGTGGCGCTCACATTCTTGGGCTGAATCGTGTCCATGGTGATAACGGGATTCTTGGCCGGAGACGTCGCACTGTGAGTGTTGACGGGGAAGAAAGCACTCTGCTGAACTTGACTGGTGGGGTCACTATTAGAAACGGGTGAACCAATCATCAGAAAAGCTACAACAGCTGCGGCTACAGCAGCAATGTTGCGCAACCAAGTCATCTTGATAATAATACCGTCTTCTTCTGGGACACTGTTAATCGAAACAATGTCTGCAGTTGCTTCTTCGCGAGCAAGCTCTTCCTGTTGCTTTTCCTCGCTGGCGGCGATAAACGGCATCTCAAATGAGCTTAGTCCGTAAAGACTGGGCGTCAGAATACCGGCTTCGCAAGGCTCGAAAGTGATATGGCCTTCTTCATTCAAACGAAGAATGCCGATGTCGTTCAGCTCAAAACAACCTTCCGTCTCAAGATGCTGGCGAATCTCAGTTACCTCTGCCTCAATGCGGCGCAAAGCCTCGGGGTAGCTGATGTCGTAGGCCTCGATATATGACTGCACAAGGAGTGAGTCGTTCATCTTGAGCTGTGGGTTGAAACCCAATGTGCGCAGAGGCGGCAGGAAAATGCCGTCTTCTGTGTCATAGCGCGCTTCAACATGATGCGCCATGAAACCTCCTAAATCGGGGACTATGACGCAGTCGTTGCTCAACAACAGTATTTCTATATGTCTTTCAAGTTCGATCACGAGTGCAAAGGTACGCTTTTTTTCTGAGATGAACAAATAAAAAACAGAAAACATTTTCGGATTACAATTTTATTTTATACTTTTGCACATTGAAAATAAAGAAAAACAGCATAATGGATTTTAAAGAGACCGCTATAAAAGGGGTGTACATCATCGAACCTCGGGTGTTTAATGATGCACGAGGATATTTTTTTGAGGCTTGGAAGCAAGCTGAGTTTGAAGAACATATTGGTAAGGTGAATTTCGTGCAGGATAATGAGTCGAAGTCTTCACGTGGCGTGCTGCGTGGACTACATTATCAAAAAGGGGACTACTCTCAGGCAAAGCTGGTGCGTGTTATCAAGGGCTGCGTCTTGGATGTGGCGGTGGATATCCGTAAGAGTTCTCCTACTTTTGGCAAGCATGTGATGGTGGAATTGAGTGGTGAGAATAAACGCCAGTTCTTTATTCCTCGCGGTTTTGCACATGGTTTCCTGGTATTAAGTGATGAGGCTATCTTTACCTATAAAGTAGATAACATCTATGCACCACAGGCAGATGCTGGTATCCGGTGGAATGATCTGGCATTGGGAATCGAATGGCCTATTGATCCCAAAGAGGTTCTAACAAGTGAAAAGGACTTGAAACAGCCATTGCTCAAGGATGCAGAATGCTTTGAGTAATATATTATAAGGTGTAGGTATGAATATCGCCATTGTCGGAACAGGTGAAGTGCTGGGTGAAAACGGCTTTGAGTATCATTGTATAGGATAGTAAATGAGGAAAATTTGTGAGCTGTTTTTATTAACGTTGATATTCGCTTCGTGCGGATGGAAGACGGGTGGCGAGGATGCTCCTCAATTGGAGGAGAATCTGGAGGCTAAGGCATTGCTGCAAGGCATCTGGATTGAGGATGAAACCGATGAGGTGTCATTTCGTGCAGAGGGAGATACCATCTACTATCCTGACTCCACGAGTCAGCCTGCTCATTTTATGATTGTGAACGACTCGCTCTGGTTAGGCGAAGGTCGCTATGCCATCGTGAAGCAAACGGCTCATTTGTTCTTTCTGCAGAATCAAAACGGTGATGAGGTGAGGTACAGGAAGAGTGACTCTGACGAGGACTCACTGGCCTTTGTACATCAGAAGCCAGAGATTCTCTCTGTCTCGGAAGTTCTGAAGATGGACTCGGTGGTCACTTTTGGTAGCGAGCGTTATCATTGGTATATTGCTGTGAATCCAACGAAATATCGCGTGGTGAAGACAACCTACAACAGTGATGGCGTGGGGGTGGACAATGTATATTATGACAACATCATCCATGTGAGTCTTTACAATGGCTCTGTATGTCTGTTCTCGCGTGATTTTAAGAAACAGATGTTTGAAGACATGATACCAAAGAAATTCCTGGAACAGGCCATCTTGGGTAACATGCAGTTTGACCACGCGGATGCGCGTGGCTGCCATTTCAATGCCACTTTATGCATTCCTGATGGTGCCAGTTGCTATCTCGTGGATATCCTCATCGGAAAAGACGGACAGATTTCTATGAAACTGTTGGAGTATTAGTCTTCGCCCAGCCAATGGTCAATAAGACGGCGGGCGATACTCAGTTTCTCGGGAAGCTTAGGCAGGTTGGTGCGATGGAACCAACCTGCTTTTTGTAATTCCTCGCGTTGTACGTGAATATCACCACTCTCATAGTCGGCTGTAAAGCCCACCATCAAACCACTTGGGAAGGGCCAGGGTTGTGAAGCAAAGTAATGGATATTCTTTATTTTGATGCCCGTTTCCTCCATGACTTCACGCTTTACTGCTTCTTCAAGGGTTTCGCCTGTTTCTACAAAGCCTGCAATAAGGCCATAGAAATCGCTGCGGAAGTTGCGACCACGAGCCAGAAGAATCTCATCTTCTCCTTTGCGAATCAGCACGATAACGGCGGTAGCCAGCTGTGGCCATACTTCCTTGCCGCATGACTCGCAGCGCTTGCTGATGTCGGTATGGAAATGCATGTGTCCGCCACACATGCCACAGAATTTGGTGTTGCGGTCCCAGTAGAGCAACTCGGCGCATTTTCCAGCCTTTAGGTATAGCGGATGGGGCAGTTTATAGTAGCTCTGTCGCAGGGGACACATCTCGTAATCGGGATGGTCTGTTATAGGGGTATCTATGCTATAGGCCTTTACCTCGATATCGTCTAAAGGGGTGATGTTGAGAATCGTGGTCCATGGCTTTACATCGGTAGGAGGTTCTTCTTTAAATGGAATGGTGTATGTTCCGTCGGCCTGGCGTTGTAGCATCAGGTCATCCTTACAAAAGACAAAATAATAGCGTTTCATTATTTACTATATGATTAATTCATTTTTTCTTTTATTCACCAAATATATGTTTGTAGTCGCGTTTGGCTGCAGGGACAGTCCATTCTTCTGGTACAAACTTCCAGTTATTGCCTGCTTTTGGACTCATGGAGCCTTGACGCTCGATCTCTTGCATGAGATAATGGCGCAGGTCAAGTGGCGACTGATAGATGATCCTGTCGTTTAGCTTGTCCTTGGGAATGCCTGCGCCTTTGATAATCAAATCTCCGCCACCATTACCGCGATAGCTGTTCATGACGACTTTGTAGGTCTTGTTTTCGTCAAAGGCTTCTCCGTTCGACATCTTCAGGATTTTTACCTTCTGACCGTTGGGCTTGGTTACATCAACGAGATAGTCTATGCCTGCGGCAGAGTCGAAGTTGAAGGTGTAGTTCTTGAAACCTAAACGTTGTTGATCGCCTTTGGATTGCTCGTTGAGCAAGAGAAGGTGGTCTTCTGGGCCTTTCATCGTGTTTACCCATCGATCATAACTTTCCTCAAGATGTCCTTTGATTTCACGTCCAGTCATGTTGAGAACATAGAGCTGGTTCTCGTAACGGTAGAGGCTGAACATGTCGGCAACAGTAATATCTCCAGCGTTGATATTGTTGTCCAGTGCCAAGGGGGCATTGATCGAAATGTCTGCACCAGTAATCTGAAGCTGAAGGCTGTGGATGAAATCTGTGAAGGCGGCATTACCGAAAAAACAGTCGCGTGTGCTGATACTGTTTTCAAATCGCCCTATGCGCCGACTGACATACTTCTTAATACGTTCGATGTCGTTGGAAAAATGACTGCTCATGGCTTCGTCCATGGGTTCTTTCCTCACACTGACAATGTCGCCATTGATATCTTTGTGCTTAAGATGGCCGTTCTCATAGGTCATCTTGACATTCGCTACTGCCACGTTGAGAGCATTGTTGGATGGGTCGAGGGTGAGCACCTTTGATCCGTTGATGTTAGTTATCCATTCATTGTGTACAGTGTGGTCGTGACCATAGAAGATGATGTCGAAGCCTGGTACCTCACGGGCTACGCGGGCTGAGGCGTCTTCTTCGTTGTTGTCGAGAACCAATCCGCCTTCTTTTCCACTATGAAAGAGGCCTATTACAAGGTCTGCATGCTCTACGTCTTTTACGTGTTTGACCCATTTCTTGGCACTAACAACCATGTTCTCGAATGCAAGACCTGCATACTGTTTTTCATTCAGCCAACAGGGAATGGTGGGGGTGAGCAGACCGATGACGGCAATTTTGACACCATCGCGCATGAACATGGTGTATGGCTTGAGATAGGGTAGGTTTGTGTTCTTATCAATCACATTAGCACCTAATACGGGGCAGTTGACTTCGTTTACCCATTTGTCATAGACGGAATGGCCAGTCTCTACATCGTGGTTGCCAATGGTCTGGGCATCATATTTCATGTAGTTAACCACTTTTGCGGCAATATTCTGTTCGTTGGTCATGACATAGTTGGACCAATAGCAGATGGGTTGTCCTTGAAGGATGTCACCGTTGTCGAGGAGTAGAACGTTTCTTCCCAGCTTTTGGCGCGCTTGTTCTACGTAGTGATGAATACGTACCATAGAACCGTCCATGGGCTTACCTGTTACGAAGTTATAGGGGAAGAAACAACCATGCACATCGCTGGTTTCAACGAATTGCAGACTGACGGTCTTTGTCTGTGACATGACGGACTGTGTGGTCAAAAACGTGAGGCATAATGCCGTAAAGAGTATATTCTTCATAGAACAATTGTTTGATTTGGCAAAGTTACAAAATTTCTATGGAATCTTTGCAAATCTGACGAAAAATGTTTTGTATGGCGGGTTAGGGGAGTCGTTCTTAGTTAGGCACGAAATTTGCAGGGTGTATTGTAGATATAAAAATAGAAAGAATTATGGCATTCGTAGATTATTACAAGATTCTTGGAGTTGATAAAACAATTCCACAGAAGGATGTGAAGAAGGCCTACCTGAAAAGGGCAAAGCAATTCCATCCTGACTTGCATCCTGATGATGCGAAAGCCAAAGCAAAGTTCCAGGCTTTGAATGAGGCTTATGATGTGATTGGTGATCCGGAGAAACGAAAGAAATATGACCAGTATGGAGAGCAATGGAAACAAGCCGACGCTTTTGGTGCTGGCGGTTTCTCTGGTGGTGCTCGAGGTGGTTCGCCTTTCGAGGGCTTTGACTTCTCTGGCTTCTCGAATGGTGGTGGGTCAGAAGGATTCAGCTCTTTCTTTGAAAACCTCTTTGGAGGTGGAAGAATGGGGCGTAGGGGTGGCTTTGGCCAGAGACAACCCATGGATACTCAGGCCAGCATTGATATTGATATGTATACGGCCTTGCTGGGTGGTGATATCATTGTGCAAACACAAGATGGCCGGAGACTGAAACTAAAAGTAAAGCCCGGCACACAGCCAGGCTCTAAAGTACGTCTACGTGGGAAGGGACAGAATGGCACAGACTTAATCGTCACGCTAAATGTGACGTTGCCAGGCTCATTGTCGCCCCGTCAACAAGAACTGCTCAGACAGATGCAGCAAGGATAAACTGCTCGGCACGCGCAAGGTCCTCTGGGGTGTCGATACCCACGGTCTCAACATTTGTCAGACCAACCTTGATGCGATAGCCGTTTTGTAGCCAACGCAACTGCTCCAGACTCTCTGCTATCTCCAGCGGACTCTGGGGCAGTTTTGTAATTTGTGACAAAACTTCGCGGCGATAGGCATATAGGCCGATGTGCTTAAGGAATGGGAAATGCTGTAACCATTCGGTCTGTTCTTTACCTCTTATATAAGGTATGACGCTGCGACTGAAATAGAGGGCATAGCCATTGATGTCGGTCACAATCTTGGGGGAGTTAGGATTCTCAACGGCCTCCATACTCTCGAAAGGTTTGCCTAAAGTGGCGATCTGTGTCTGCGGGTCGTCAAAAAGGTGCTTGACAGTCTCCAACTGACTTTTCTGGATGAAGGGCTCGTCGCCCTGAACGTTGATAATCACATCCGCATCGGTGTGCAACTTCTGGGCTGCTTCTTCAATACGGTCGGTGCCACTCTTGTGGTCGTTGCGCGTCATGACTGCACGACCGCCAAACTGTTCTACAACTTGGAAAATGCGATCGTCGTCGGTGGCAACATATGCCTCGCCAAGGACGCTGACAACCTGTTCGTAAACTCTCTGAATGACTGGCTTGCCGCCTAAGATTGCCAAAGGCTTGCCAGGAAAGCGCGTTGATGCATACCGCGCAGGAATAATTCCAATAAACTTCATATCGTTTGTATTTTGGGCGCAAAGATACAAATATTTCTTAATTATCGGGCGTAAAACAGTCTTTTTCTTGTGACATTGGGCTTTTTTTCGTAACTTTGTGGTGCTAAAATAATCATTGAATATGAAATTGACACCATATATATATTCTATAGCTCTTTTTGCCTTGTCGTTGAATGCACAAGCGCAGAAAATTACGCTGGGTTCATGCGTGACAAAGGATGGGGGCGACTACAACGGAGAAATGACGGGCGGAAAGCCTCATGGAAAAGGTAAAACCGTGTGGAAAAACGGTGATTTGTATGAGGGTGAGTATGTGAAAGGCAAGCGCGAAGGGTATGGTATCTATACCTTTATTGATGGTGAGCGCTATGAAGGACAATGGATGCAGGATCATCAGCATGGACAAGGCACGTTCTATTTCCAGAATAATAATAAATATGTGGGCCTGTGGTTTAAGGATTATCAGCAGGGACACGGCGTGATGTATTATTTCAACGGTGACGTCTATACTGGCAACTGGCATGAGGATATGCGTGAGGGAAAAGGTAAGTATGTCTTCTCGAGTGGCGCCTATTACGACGGACAGTGGTTGAAGGATAAAAAGAATGGCAAGGGCTTCTATGACTGGGCGGATGGCTCTACTTACGATGGTGAGTGGAAAGACAATCAGCGCAGTGGAAAGGGAGTCTATAAATATGCTGACGGTGATGTCTATGTAGGTCAATGGCTGAACGATGTGCAGCATGGTAAGGGCATCTATCGATTCCAGAATGGTGATATCTATGAGGGTGATTACCAGAATGGCAGACGTTCGGGCATGGGCATCTTTAAATTTGCGAATGGTGACCGATATAATGGTCAGTTCTTGAATGGCGACAAACACGGACATGGTACCGTGGTGTGGGCTAATGGAAATACCTATACTGGTCAGTGGAGGGCCGATGCTCCCAATGGTCATGGCAAATTGACAACGAAAGCCGGTGACGTCGTAGAGGGCGAGTTTAGAAATGGTCAACCTGAAGGCGAATGTATTGGTCATATGTCTGACGGATCTAAGTTCAAGGCGATGTTTAAGAATGGCGTTAAGAACGGCAAGGCCATAGAGGAAAACAAGGATGGCAAGCGTTTTGAAGGTAACTATACTGATGGGAAACGTGACGGTGCCTTTGTTGAGAAAGACCGTAACGGTAATATCGTTGCTCAAGGTACCTATAATAATGGCTATCGTAAGGTGGAATAACAATAACTTAAAAACTTGATATATTATGATTATTGACACACTGGACAATCTTGGTAAATATGTAGCTCTGAACCCTCTTTTTGCTGAAGTCGTGGAGTTCCTGAAGAAAAACAACCTCGAGGCTATGGCAGATGGGAAATATCCCATCAAGGGACAGGATCTCTTCCTAAACTTGACAACGGCCCAAGGTAAGGGTCCGGATGAGGCTGTGTTGGAGACGCACGTAAAAATGATAGATATACAGATACCTATTGACGGTCCTGAGACTTACGGTTATACGCCCTTGGAGCATCTTCCAGAGGCTGGATATGACGAAGAGAAAGATATTACCAAGTATCCTGGCTTGATGGCAGAGAATTTCATTGATTGTCAGCCTGGCATGTTTGCTGTGTTCTTCCCTCAGGACGGACACGCCCCTTGTATATCCATGTTCCCACAGATTAGAAAGGCAATTTTTAAAATAAAGGCATAATACTATGGCAACGACAAAGAAGAACACCAAAAAGGCTGCTGAACAGCCTAAGCACATTGGTCTTGTGCAAAATGACTCGTGGCTTGAGCCGTTTGAAGAGGCCATTCGTGGTCGTCATGACCATGCAGTGTGGAAGTTGAATCAACTGACACGTAATGGAAAGAAGTCTTTGATGGATTTCGCCTCCGGCCACCTTTATTTTGGCTTGCATAAGCAGTTGCGTGGATGGGTGTTCCGTGAGTGGGCTCCCAATGCTACAGAGATTTATCTGATAGGTGACTTTAATAATTGGCAGGAAGACGAGAAATATAAGTGCAAGCGTATTGAGGGAACAGGCAACTGGGAACTGAAACTGCGTGAGCGTGACTTGAAGCATGGTCAGCTTTACAAGATGAAAGTGAAGTGGAACGGTGGTGAAGGTGAACGTATTCCAGCTTGGTGCCGTCGTGTGGTACAGGACGAGAATACGAAGATATTCTCGGCTCAGGTGTGGGATCCTGCTAAAAAATATGATTTCAAGAAGAAAAACTTCAAGCCCAAGAAGAGTCCGCTGCTTATCTATGAGTGCCATGTTGGCATGGGACAGGACGCAGAGAAGGTGGGAACATACAATGAGTTCCGTGAGAATGTCTTACCGCGTATCATCAAGGATGGCTATAACTGTATTCAGGTAATGGCTATTCAGGAGCATCCTTACTATGGTTCGTTTGGCTATCATGTATCTTCGTTCTTTGCTCCCAGTAGCCGCTTCGGTACGCCTGAAGAACTGAAGCAACTCATTGATGAGGCTCACAAGAATGGCGTGGCAGTGATTATGGATATCGTTCATTCGCATGCTGTGAAGAATGAAGTAGAGGGCTTAGGTAATCTGGCAGGCGATCCCAACCAGTTCTTCTATCCAGGTGACCGTCATGAACATCCGGCTTGGGATTCCTTGTGCTTTGACTATGGTAAGGACGAGGTGATGCACTTCTTGCTCTCCAATTGTCGTTATTGGCTGGAGGAATTCCAGTTTGATGGTTTCCGTTTTGATGGCGTTACCTCTATGCTGTACTACAGTCATGGATTGGGGGAGGCTTTCTGCGGATATGGTGATTATTTCAATGGACATGAGGATGATAATGCTATCTGCTATCTGACATTAGCCAACAAGCTGATTCACGAAGTTAATCCTAACGCTATTACTATCGCCGAGGAGGTGAGTGGTATGCCTGGTCTGGCTGCGAAGTTTGAAGACGGAGGTTATGGCTTTGACTATCGTATGGCCATGAATATTCCCGACTATTGGATTAAGACCATCAAGGAACAGCCTGACGAGAACTGGAAGCCTTCGAGTATCTTCTGGGAGGTCAAGAACCGTCGTCCCGACGAGAAGACCATTTCCTATTGTGAGAGTCATGACCAGGCTTTGGTGGGTGATAAGACCATTATCTTCCGTCTTATTGATGCCGATATGTATTGGCACTTTGCCAAGAAAGATATCAATGGTGTGGCAGAGCGCGGTATTGCTCTGCATAAGATGATTCGCTTGGTAACATTGGGTGCTATTAATGGCGGTTATCTGAATTTCATGGGAAATGAATTCGGACATCCAGAGTGGATAGACTTCCCACGTGATGGTAATGGCTGGAGCTATAAGTATGCTCGTCGTCAGTGGAATCTGGTGGATAATAAGGACTTATGCTATCATTGGCTGGGTGACTTTGACCGAGAGATGATTAAAGTGGTGAAGAGCGTGCGTAACTTCCAGGATAAACCTGTTGTTGAGATATGGCATAATGATGGTGACCAGGTGCTTGCTTTCATGCGTGGTGACCTGTTGTTCGTCTTTAATTTCTCGCCCACACAGTCGTTTACGGATTATGGCTTCCTGGTGCCTACGGGGTCTTATGATGTGGTACTTAATACTGACTCGAAGGACTTCGGCGGCTTTGGCTTTGCCGATGATAGTGTGACACATTTCACAAACTATGATCCGATGTATGTCAACGATCGTAAGGAGTGGCTTAAACTATATCTTCCAGCCCGTTCGGCTGTGGTTCTTAAGAAGAACTGATGAATTACAATTATCCTGATAGAAAGAATAGCGGCACCACCACCATCAAGGTGGTGTGTGCTGTCTGTTTCTTGTTGTTTTCTTTTCTTTGGCTTTATGAGTTTCAGGCAGATATCCTGGCTGTGGCTCAGCATGTGTTGAGTGGTGGATTGACGACTTATCATCCCATGGTGGGCGCCATTATTATTACGTTGGTGCTCTTGCTATTTCAATGGCTGGTGGCTTCGTTTATCCGATTTCCGTCTCATGCCTATGCGCTGAGTTATGTGCCTTCGATGCTTGTTATCGCTTTTATATCGGCTGTCAATGCTGATATTGACGAGTCCTCTTCGTCGGGCATATGGTTTGTAGTGCCACCTGTTCTGATTGTCTGGGGAGGGCTTGTGTGGTTGACTCGCCAGATGTCGTCTTATGATACGAATGGAAGACAGTCCATGGCTTTCTTCTCGAAACGCGTCTGGACAAACATGTTACAGATGGCAGTGATGATGTTGCTGGTGGCTGTGGCTGGTAATACCCATGCGGTGTTTCATTATAGTGCTCACGCAGAGGTGGCATTGATACATGGAGATACAGATGAGGCCTTAAGGGTAGGAGAGGAGTCGCTTGAGACCAATGAGCGCCTGACGATGTTACGTGTCTATGCCCTCTCGAAGAAAGGACTTCTGGGTGATAATCTCTTTAACTATCCTGTGATGGGGTCGAGTGAGGACATGTTGCCTATGCATACGTCTTTACAGATTCTTTCTGCGGACAGTATCTGGATACATCTTGGTGCTATTCCCTCTCGAAAATGTAGTGCAGATGAGTACTATAGGAGCTTAGAACGTGATTCGTTTGCTACTTCGGCAGTGGCTGACTATAGGTTGTGCGGCTGTCTGATAGATCGTCGTTTGGATGATTTTGTCTCTTTGCTGCCTAAATATTATGAGGTGGCAGACTCTTTGCCGTTGCCTCGTCATTATCAGGAGGCGTTGGTGCTATATCGTCATCTGCATACCAATCCTGCGTTGGTCTATCATAACAGCGTGGTCGACGAGGATTGGGATAATCTGAAGCAGTTGGAAGCCAAATATCAACTGCGTTCAGAAAGGAAATATCGGGTCTTTGACAATTATTACGGCTCTTATTGGTATTACTATTTCTATCAATAATTGTTCCGTCTAGTATATTGATATCTACAATGGAAAAGCAGGTTTCACAGAGGTGCTGTCCTCTTTGTGAAACCTGCTTCGCTAATACTTGTCTTGTTGTTTATTCAATGACTATCAAGGCATCGTCTTCCATGACACTCTCGCCAACTTTGACACAGATGGCAGTCACCTTACCAGCCTTCTCGGCCTGAAGGTTGTTGGCCATCTTCATGGCTTCAAGCACCACAACAGTATCGCCAACGCTTACCTCATCGCCAACGGCAACCTTGATGTCGGTGATAACACCGGGCAGGGGAGCCTTGATGGCGTTGTTCTTGTTGACGGCAGCCTTGTTGGCGGCGGGTTCTGCTGATGCATTCTCTGCAGCAGCGGCAGCAGGCTTGCCAAGCACGGGCTTCTTCTTCTCGGGCTCAGCCTCCTTCTCCATTTCCACCTTGTAGGTCTCTCCGTTGACAGTGACGGTTACGATGTTTTCTTCAATGTCGCCTACGGCAACCTCGTATTTCGTTCCGTTGATAGTATACTTATATTCTTTCATTTGATTTGTGATTTAGGGGTGTGCTGTCATTATCTGAGCATAGCCGTTCCACTGCGTGGGATGCTCGGCAATCGTGATGATGCCGGGCTCCACGTCGTGAACGTTATTTCCCAGATGCTCATGAAGAGCCATCGCTATGGCAGCATAGACTTCATTATTCTTCATAATTATCAATTATCAATTGTCAATTACATGGGGATGTTACCGTGCTTCTTGGCAGGCAGGGCATCACGCTTGGTGGCGAGCTGAGCCAGACCGCGACAGATGCGGAAACGGGTGTTGCGAGGCTCGATGACATCATCAATGTAACCATACTTGGCTGCCTGATAAGGATTAGCGAAGAGCTCGTTGTACTCCTCTTCCTTCTCAGCGATGAATGCCTTAACGTCCTCACCAGCTTCCTTCTTAGCCTTTGCCTCCTTAGCATAGAGCACTGCAGCAGCACCGCTGGCACCCATCACAGCAATCTCGGCAGAGGGCCATGCGTAGTTCAGATCGGTGTGGAGCTGCTTAGAGCCCATCACGATGTGTGAACCACCATATGACTTACGCAGGGTAACGGTAATCTTGGGTACTGTAGCCTCGCCATAGGCGTAGAGCAACTGTGCACCGTGCAGGATGACGGCGTTGTATTCCTGACCAGTACCAGGCAGGAAGCCTGGAACGTCGACGAATGATACGATAGGAATATTGAAGGCGTCGCAGAAACGAACGAAACGGGCACCCTTGCGTGAAGCGTTTACATCGAGTACACCGGCGTAGCAAGAAGGCTGGTTGGCCACGATACCTACGCTCTGACCGTTGAAACGAGCGAAACCTACGATGATGTTCTTGGCGAACTTAGGCTGTACTTCAAAGAACTCGCCATTATCAACGACGGCACCAATCACCTTATACATATCGTATGCCTCGTTGGGGTTCTCGGGGATAATCTCGTTGAGCATATCCTCCATGCGGTTGATGGGGTCTTCGCACTTCTTGCGAGGAGCCACCTCCATGTTGTTTGAAGGAATGTATGAGAGCAATGTCTTGATCATCTGAAGACCTTCTTCCTCGGTCTTGGCAGTGAAGTGGGTTACACCAGACTTGGTGGCGTGAACGCTGGCACCACCCAGGTGCTCCTGATCGATATCCTCGCCAGTCACAGTCTTAACCACCTTAGGACCGGTCAAGAACATGTATGAAGTGCCTTCCATCATCAGGGTGAAGTCGGTCAGTGCGGGGCTGTAAACAGAACCACCGGCGCAAGGACCAAAGATACCTGAAATCTGAGGAATAACACCAGACGCGAGGATGTTGCGCTCGAAAATCTCGGCGAAACCTGCCAGAGAGTTGATACCCTCCTGGATACGTGCACCACCTGAGTCGTTGATGCCAATAACGGGGGCACCCATCTTCATGGCCATATCCATCACCTTACAAATCTTCTGGCTCATGGTCTCAGAGAGTGAACCAGCATGTACGGTGAAGTCTTGAGCGAATACAAATACCAGACGACCGTCGATGGTACCAGAACCGGCAACCACACCATCGCCCAGGAAATTCTTCTTCTCCATACCGAAGTTGTGACAACGGTGTTCCTTGAACATATCGTACTCTTCGAAAGAACCTTCGTCGAGCAGCATTTCAATACGCTCACGGGCTGTGTATTTGCCGCGTTCGTGCTGTTTCTGAATAGCTTTCTCGCCACCACCGAGACGAGCCTGTTCGCGCTTCTCGATGAGTTGCTTGATCTTGTCTAATTGCTTTGACATTTGTTTTTTAGTTTTATTGAAATTAATTTATTCTGGATGTTCACAGAGTTCTGTCAGAATGCCACAAGTTGACTTGGGATGCAGGAAGGCGATATTCAGGCCTTCGGCACCCTTGCGGGGAGCCTGATCAATCAGACGGACGCCCTTGTCGCTGACTTCTGCCAGGGCATTGGCAACGCCATCCTCCACACAGAAAGCCACATGATGTACACCCTTATTGCCCTTGTCGAGCCATTTCTGGATGGTGCTTTCCGGTGATGTGGGCTCAAGTAGTTCGAGCTTTACCTCTCCACACTTCAGGAAAGCGGTCTTTACTTTCTGGTCTTCCACGACTTCAGTTGCATAACACTCTAAGCCCAGCACGTTGGTGAAGAACGGCAGGCTTTCTTCAATACTCTGGACGGCAATGCCCAGATGCTCAATGTGGGAAATCTTCATAAAGCTTTAAGTTTAAACTTGAATTGTGGTGCAAAGATACAAAAGATATGTGAGATACCCATCCTTTTTTATTCTTTTTTACACAAAAAAGAGATTATTGCATCTCTTGATTGCAATAATCTCTTTTAATGTGATTTATATCCAATAATTATTCTTCTGTCTGAGCGTATTTGTTAGGATAAACGTTGTCGTTGTTGGGTGTGTTATACCAGTCTGTGTCGATATCTCTGTTCTGAGCCCAGTTCTTGAACAAAGGATAAGCATTGATGATACTGCACTTCTCTACTGGATAGTTGAAGTTGAAAGGAACGATGATGGCATAAGGAGGCTCACCCTGCTTAGGCATTTCAATCAGTTTGCCAGTGGTTTTGTTCTCAATCTGAATCTGCTTCATGAAGTCCTCAAGGTTCACAGACTTGTCAATGTTGAAAATCTCCGTGGCCTTGTCCTTGGTGGTGGGCTCCATCCATGGGGTGTATTTTTCAGTATTAATAAATGCTATACCAGGCTTTATTCCAAAAAATGCGTGAACTTCTTTCTTGGTCAAAACTTTTGAATCGTAGAGGTTTTTAATCCACAACTCATCATATGCACCGCAAGCAATCAGCTTTATCTGAATCTTGTCTTCATTGAGGCGAACGCCCTGAAGTACAACGTCGTTCATGTCATAGTCAGCTTCGTTCAAGCGGTCTTCGAAGCACATGGTGTAAGCCTGAGCCTCGGGCTCGATAGGATCGTTCTCTACTACAACACCGCTGTTGATTTCGATAATCATATCACTGAAGTTACAGTCGCAACCTTCCTCGAAGCACATAAATACCTTGTTGTTGGCGCTGAAGATACCAATGCGTGGGCTGTCCCATGTCATACCATAAGGTGTCTGACCAAACATCTCTTGTTGAGGTATATTTCTAGATATGTTGTTTGATATCTGCTTGATATCTGTGCTCAATGCAGAGAAGTAGTGACCAATGATATGGTTGTTCTCGATGTTAAGCGGACCGAATCCGTAGGTGCAACCATTCATACATTCTTCTGTAGACTCACCGTTAGCTTTTTGGTTCATGAAACCAATCAGGTAACCCTCAGGAATGTTTAATTGCGTAGGAGTCGTTCCCTCAGCTACGGCGCCATCACCATAATAGGGAAGCAGATATTTCGTATCTCTCTTGAAATCTTTTTGTTCTTTACAATTGATGGCCTTGAACTTTGGAAGCGTCTTGATGTATGCAGCCAAAGCTTCGTCAGTGGGATACTCAGTTAATTTCGACTTGGGGAAATAGTAATAGTAAATGGTGTTATACTTTCCTTCTGTTGTATTCATCTGAAGAGGAATAATCGTCAGAGGCTCACCATTACTAACGAAGTGATTCTTGTACTGCTTGAAGTAGTTAGTGCCTTCTACAATACTCTTCCAGTTGTTTGACTTGTTTCCTGTGCCTGTTGTGTATTCGGCGCCAGTCTTGGGCAGGTAGTAGTTTACCACCCACTTCAAAGTGGCCAGATCCACTTTTTCTGAAACAGTCGTTTTGATTTCACCATTGGCAATAGTCCAACCGTTGAATGTGGCATCTTTAACTGCCCATAATTGATCGTTGGCCCAAGAACCATTAGCCCAGTCAGTATATGCTCTCTTTGAACCTTTTCTTCCGCTCTGGTCGGTTATGACCACATAAGGCTTTTCTGGATCGGCTACTGAGGCCGCAGCGCGAAGCGCATTGAATGAATTTTGGGGAGCGCTCAGCACAATGGCTGATAGGTCGGGGAACGTTTCCCCACCTCTAGTCATGCGAGCATTGGCGGGCTCAGAGAAACTCACTTCCTTGTCGCCTACATTGAAGGCCTTAACGAAATAGTTGCCCTTGCTGTCAACGCAAGCTGCAAACAGTACTTCGCATGCTTTAGGAGCATCAAATACCATCTCTACTGATTCGCCCTTGCGGGTCTCTGCCTCGTTCAAAACCTTAGCATTGGGATTGCCAAAGGGGGACTCGGTCAAAATCTGAATCTTTGCAATGTCATTGAGATCTGCATCAGCAATAATGCTGACTGAACCTTTGTTGATTGAACTCCAATCCTGATTGGCGTCAATCGTACCGAAAATCTTTTCAGCGTTTTCTATGATAGCAGCATTGTCCTGTCCATCATAGTTAGCGTCATCATGGCTCATGCAACTACAAAGGCTAATAGCGATTGTCAGTGCGGGTAAAATAAACTTTTTCATATGCGTATAAATTGTTCTGTATTGGCACAAAAGTAGCTAATATTTGTGAAAAAGCAAAGGAGTTGACCTATATTTCTCTACAAAATTAAGGCTTTTTAACAAGTAGACACCTTTTTTGTAAAGGTATCAAAAATCAATGGTGATTTTGCCGTTGATTTGTCTGCCCGTTAGGTAGTTGGGGACTGCCCACTGACGATTGCTGACGTCTGTCACCCAGTAGTAGCTGTTGACGTTTGAGATACCAAAGAGGTTCAGGCAGTCGGCACCCAGCCAAATGCATTTTAGTCCTATTCGGTGGCTATCGCTTGGCGCCTTGTATGCCAGGTAACTCATGCCGATGTCTGCACGCTTGTAGGCAGGTGCGCGGAAACTTTGTGTATCGAGTCCGCGATGGGGAGCGCCAAAAGGAAGTCCATCGGCGAAGGCCAGTCGGAGTGTCATCTTCCATCGCTCTGTGCCTGGGAAGTAGTCGGTGAAGTGCAGGTTGACTGCATAGCGCTGGTCTGTGGGCAAGGGAATCCATTGCCCGTCCATCTTCTGCTGGGTGCGCATTAGTGACAGTGATATCCATGAGTCGGTGCCTGGCACAAACTCGCCATAGAGTTTCAGATCCAGTCCGGCCGCATAGCCTGAGCATAGGTTCTGACCGTAATAGGTCACCTTGACGTTCTGCACATTGTAGGGAATCAGGTTTGAGAGTGCCTTGTAGTAGGCCTCTGCCGTGAACTTATATGGCCTGTCTTTCATGCGGAAACGATAGTCCATTGCTGCGATGAACTGTAGCGAGCGCTGGCTCTTGATGTTCTTGTTGAGCGTGACCACGGTGATGTTGGTGGTCTTGGTTGTGTCGCGTAGTTCTTTGTAGAACGGTGACTGATAATAGAGACCGGTGGCAAAACGAAGGGTGATATCCTGATTGAAGCTGGGTACGATGGCCAGAGACACACGCGGGGAAAGAAGTGTTTCTTTGTTGAATGACCAATGAGAGAATCGCACACCATAATTCAGCGTAAAGTGTGTGTCGTCCCTATGCCAGCGGTACAAGTCCTGCACATAGCCTTCGATGCGTCTTGACTTCAGGTCTTGCTTCGAAGAGAGTGCATAGATTAAGTCCAGCCTGTTGGCTGTATGTGGGATGGAATAGCCACTGGAATCTCGCATCTCGTATTCACGACTTTGTTCCTTGATGTGCTCCCATTTGTAGGTGAGTCCAGCTTCGATGCTGTGCTGATGTAGTTGCTTGTTCAGAATCAGTTTCAGACTCTGTACCTTACCCGTCAGATAGTTGCGGGCATGTTCGGCATAAGTGCCCACGCCCAACTGTTCAGAGTTGTCTGTCTCATTGAGCCAATACTGTCCTTGGATGTCGTAGCACTCCTGTTCCTTGGTATAGAAGCCCGACCATAAGAGTTTGATATGGGTGGAATCGCCCAGATGGCGCGTGATGGCTGCTGTGCCAAACAGCGTTCGGAAGATATCTTTCTCCTGTCCGTCGAAATAGACCTTAAACGACTTTACATCCTCCATTGTTCCAAAGGATGTCTCGCGATCCTTCGGTTTGAAATTATAGTGGTTCTCAGAGATGTTGCCCAATAACTCAAGTGTCCATCGGCTGTTGGGCTCATAGGTGATATATGTCTGATAGTCCAGTTGGTTGGGCCGATATTCACCTGTGGTCTCTAGCGAGCCCAACAGGTAGCGGTTGGTCTTGTAGCGCAGGCCGTGACTCATCGAGAACTTCTTATTTGATGTGCCCACAAAGGCACTGGCTCCCAAGAGTGATGCTGTAGCCGAGGCCTCGAATGCTTTGGGGCGGCGATAGGTGATGTCCAGCGCACTCGACATCTTGTCACCGTATCTTGCCGCGAAGCCGCCGCTCGAGAAGCCTACCTTCTCTACCATATCGGGGTTGATGATTGAGAGACCCTCCTGTTGACCGCTCCGAATGAGCAGCGGACGATAGACCTCCACATTATTTATATATACGAAGTTTTCGTCAAACGAACCACCGCGTACGTTGTATTGACTCGACAGCTCGTTATGGGTCGATACGCCCGCCTGCTGTTGAATCAGTTCCTCCACCGCATTGCCTGAGGCCGACGGCACCCCCTTGATATTCTTGATGTCAAGTTGCTCCATTTGTTCTGTCTGGCGTCGCTTCTCCACGATGGTTACCTCGCCCAGTTCCATGCTGTGCAACTGTACCTGTAGGGTCTGTGTTGTCTTGGGATTCCTCAGTAGTCGGGTACGCGAGTTATAGCCTATCATCGAGAATTTGACCACCACCGAGTCTGCTGACTGCAGTGTCATGCTGAACTCGCCTTTCAGGTTGGTCATCGTGATGGCCATCTGTTCGATACAAGACACTGTGGCCAACTCCAGGGCGTTACCCTCATCGTCGGTCACTTTGCCTTTCAGTGTAAAGGTTTGGGCAAATGTTGTAAGGCCCGTCATCATCATGACAAGCAGCAGGATATATCGTTTTGTGCGTAGTTTCATCAATGATAATAACGCAGTAAGGCGCGATTTATTATATCTAATCGCGATAATACCACGATAAAAATCTGTTTATCCACCCAATGGAGCAGTGGAACCAACGATAGCCACTGGTCTGCTTGCCGCCAAAGCGCAGGATAAACTCGCGGAAGGCATTCTTGCGGAAGGGTAATCCAACGTCCATGAAATACACATGGTCAAAGCCGCGCTGGTGGGCATCTTTGAGTACGTGCCAGATAGTGAGTATGTCGGGATGTAAAAAGGCAAACGATTTGCGCCTATAGGCTGCGTACCACAGATAGGCTTGGTTTTGGCTATAGACTACTGCCGAACAGCCGATGGTGTGACCGTTATAGCGCGTCAGGAAGAGTCTGGCGTTCGGGTCTTTCTGCAGTCCGAGAAAGAATTCATCGGCTGGGATGTAACGCTTCGGCTTCAGCCAGTTGTGTGTCCTCAGCAGGCGCATGAACGATCGGAAATCTTGGGCTGACTTTACTTCGTTGGTTACCACGCCTCGGTCGTAGGCTGTCTTGATACGCTTCTGCATCCGTTCGTTGATGCGCTCCTCGGGCGAGTGGGAGTGGAGCGAGTTGTGTATGCGTACCCATTTCACAGGGAAAAAGTGTGCCTGGCGCAGTTGTCTGTAGGCAAACATCTTACCCGACAGGTTACTCACTTCCACATAGAGCGTCCAAGGACCAATCCTGTCTGTCAGTCGTTCCAGCATCCGAGTGAACAGTTCTGTCTTGTCGTTGCCCTCAGCATAGACACCTTCGCCCAGAATACGACAATGACGATAGAGATAAGGCGGGAACCACGATGAGTGATAGCGGACCAAGGCCAGCATCTGGGCAATCACCACACCATCTTCCGTCTCGACGGTTACCATATAGGGCTTCTGGCGTGGCGTCTCTTTTACCAATAAAAACAACTGTGGACTGTGAAAGAAATTCTCTTCTCTCAGTCCCTTTGGCAATTGACTGCTATTAGTGTATATGTTTATGGCCCAGTTGCTCATCGGTGGCAAAAATAATAAAACTTTCTTAAATTGCAGCTGTTTTTGCCGAAAATTGTTACCTTTGCAAGAAAATTTAATCAAAAAAGACTATGACTGACTTTAAAACACTGGTGCAAGTGCGCCGTTCGCATCGCAAATTTACCGATCAGGAAATCGATGCAGAGGATGTAAAACTGATACTCCGTGCCGCTCTGATGGCTCCCACCTCTAAGGGCCAGCGCGCTTGGCAGTTCGTGGTGGTTGACAATAAGACCGACCTTGAGAAACTCTCTGATGCCAAGGAGATGGGAGGACAGCTCATCAAGGGTGCTTCGCTGGCCATCGTGGTATTGGGTGATCCCCTGCAGAACGATTGTTGGGTAGAGGACGGTAGTATAGCAGCCATCTCGATGCAGTATCAAGCAGAGGAACTGGGACTGGGGTCTTGTTGGGTGCAGATGCGTGGACGTGGACTGAGCGACGGAACCAGTGCCGACACAGTGATTCGCGGCATCCTGGATATTCCCGAGAATCTCAGCGTGCTCTGTGTTATTGCCTTGGGGCATAAGGCCGACGAGCGTCAGCCACAGAATGAGGAAAAACTAAAATGGGAGAACGTTCACGTGGATAAATTCTGAATCGTGATTTCGTTATTCCGGAACCCGTTATTCCGAAATCCCGGAAAACCGTTATCCCGTTATACCGAAGAAAATAAAATGAAAATCGTTGTTATCGGCACCGGTCGCCTGGCCACCAATCTTGTGCCAGCCTTGCTCAAGGCTGGTCATGAAGCCTTGATGGTCAACAGTCGCACACTGGAAGATTTGCCTTCCGAGGCAGATGCCTTTATCCTTTCCGTTAAGGATGATGCCCTGGCACAGGTCATCAGTCGTGTGGTGGAGGGTAGAGAAGACCAGGTCTTTTTCCATACTGCAGGCTCGATGCCTCTCGCCATCTTTGAAGGTAAGGCCCGCCATTATGGCGTGTTCTATCCCATGCAAAGCTTTTCCAAGGAGCGTCAGGTGGATTTCGCTGATATCCCGCTCTTTCTAGAGGGCATTGACCAGCAGACCATGCGTGTGGCTCATAATCTTGCCGACAGTCTTAGTCGACAGGTCTATGAGTTGACTACTGCCGAGCGCCGCTACCTGCATCTGGCTGCCGTCTTTGCTTGCAATTTTGCCAACCACTGCTATGCTTTGTCGGCCAAAGTTCTCGAACAGCATGGCTTGCCCTTTGACGTGATGCTGCCTCTGATTGATGAGACTGCCCGCAAGGCACATGTCATGCATCCCCGAGACGGTCAGACAGGGCCAGCCATCCGATGGGATGAGAATGTGCTTAGCGCCCAGAAAGCGTTGTTAACAGGTGAGCCCGATATGCAGCAGATATATGAATTAATGAGTAACAGCATACACAAACTTGCCCATGATTAATTACGACTTAAAGAAGATCAAGGCCATCATCTTTGATATCGATGGCGTACTTTCTGCCGAGACCATCACGTTGGCTCCCGACGGCCTGCCTCTGCGCACTGTGAATATCAAGGACGGCTATGCCATTCAGTTGGCTGTGAAGATGGGACTTCATATTGCTATCATGACTGGTGCCAATGTCGATTCTATCCGCGTGCGCTACGAGGGACTGGGCGTTAAGGATGTCTATGTGGGATGTGCTGTCAAAATTAAGACCTATGAGGCTTTCCTCGAGAAATACGGTATGAAGGAAGAAGAGGTGATGTATATGGGTGACGATATCCCTGACTTGCAGGTGATGCAGCGTGTGGGGTGTCCTGTGTGTCCTAGTGATGCTTGTACTGAGGTGCGAGAAGCCAGTATCTATGTCAGCGACCGCCGCGGTGGCTATGGCTGTGGACGTGATGTCGTGGAGCAGGTGCTGCGGGCTCAGGGCAAGTGGCTGAAGAATGAAAAGGCTTTTGGCTGGTAATAATACGAATAATCATGTTTGAGAATCTAGAGAAATACCATATTATCCTGGCTAGTAATTCACCGCGTCGTAGAGAACTGCTAGGCGGATTGGGTATTAATTATGAAGTAAAGGTGCTGCCCGATATCGAGGAAAACTACCCTGCAGAACTTCCTGTGGCCCAAATTGCTGAGTATATCGCCAGGGAGAAGGCTGATGCTTATCGCCAGTTGATGGCTGCCAACGACCTGATTATCACTGCCGACACCATCGTTGTGGTTGGTGATGAGGTGATGGGCAAACCCGTTGATGCTGCCGATGCCCAGCGTATGTTGCACAAGTTGAGTGGTCGTGCCCATCAAGTTATCACTGGTGTTTGTCTGACTACCGTTGACAAGCAGCGCGCCTTTTCTGTGACCACCGACGTTACCTTCAAGTCTCTCAGCGACGAAGAGATAGATTATTATATCCGCACCTATCGTCCCTTCGACAAAGCAGGTGCCTACGGCATTCAGGAGTGGATAGGCTACGTGGGTGTCACCGGACTCAATGGTAGCTACTTTAATGTGATGGGATTGCCTGTTCAGCGTATCTACAACGAACTGACTACAGCATTCTAAAAAATACGGCATTTACGAGTTGTAAATACCATATCTATATATTATTGAAAGTGCCATATTTACAACTCGTAAATATGGCACTTCTTATTACTCTTCACCATAGTCGGCCAGACCCTCGGCTTCCTCATCAGGATCGCCGCTACCCAGATCCATCATCGTAGAGTAGTTGTCCTCGTTGATGTCGTCGTCATCGGGATCCTCAATCTCTACGTCGTCCTCGTCGGGCTTGTTGTAGTTGTCCTCGATCTCTACGTCGGCATCTTCGTCCTCATCGTCGCTCATGGCCGATGCAAACTTCATGCGGGGCTTCTCGGCCTCAGGCTTTACCTTGGCAAAGATGGCCTCGACCCAGCTACCCTTGGCTACCTCGAGAACCTCAAAACCGTCCTCCACCTTCTTTTCATAGAGTCCGCCCTTCTTATGCAGACGGTCCTTGGGAAGGGTGGTGGTAGAAATGTCGAAACCGCTCTCGATGATATCCTTGATGCTTTGAGATAACGAGTCCCAGCCACCGCCGAAGTTGCGGTCGAGTACCTCGATGAGCTTGGCAGCGCTAATGTGGCGGATGTTCTCGTAGGTCAGGTCGGTCACACGCATGATGGGGCGCTTCTTGATGGCCCAGGTGATGTGCTTGTTTTCGTCAAGCTTCACCTGTCCCACTTTGTAACCTTGCTTCTCGTATTTCGTTACGACGAGGGGAGAATCGGTGTTTACCTCCTCAATCATGAATGCCGAGCGGATGATGTCTACGAAACGGCGTACGTTGTCTTTCACGTCTGGATCCTTGTCTGCGCCTTCCCACATGCGGAAGATATCGTTTTCCTGAACGTCCCAAACATTGCTCTTGGTGAGCGTCTTGAGCGTAATTACCTTTTTTTCAGCTTGTTTCTCCATATAATGTTGATTCTTTTGTAGTTTATGGTTGCAAAGATATAAAAATAATATGAAAGTTGAATTATGAATTCCGATTTTTTTTGTACCTTTGCGACAAAAATATGGCAGAACCGTTAGCAGAAAGACTGAGACCTCGCACGTTGGACGACTATATCGGACAGCAACACCTGGTGGGCGAGGGGGCTGTGCTCCGCAGAATGATTGATTCGGGGCGCATTTCTTCGTTTATTCTCTGGGGACCGCCGGGAGTGGGTAAAACCACGCTGGCGCAAATCATTGCCCATAAGCTCGAGACGCCTTTTTATACGCTCTCGGCTGTGACCAGTGGCGTCAAGGATGTGCGCGATGTCATTGAGAAGGCCCAGAAGGGTCGTTTCTTCAACGAAGCTTCACCTATTTTATTTATAGACGAGATTCACCGCTTCTCAAAGTCGCAGCAGGACTCCCTGCTGGGGGCTGTGGAGCGTGGCATAGTTACGCTGATTGGTGCCACGACAGAGAATCCCTCGTTTGAGGTGATTAGACCGTTGCTTTCCCGTTGCCAACTCTATGTGTTGAAGTCGCTCGAGAAGGCTGACTTGTTGAAACTCCTTGAGCGTGCCATCTCCAAGGATGTTATCCTGCGTGAAAGAAAGATTGAACTCAAAGAGACGGATGCCCTGTTGCGTTATAGCGGTGGGGACGCCCGTAAGTTACTGAATATCCTGGAACTGGTGGTCGAGTCGGAGAGTGGCGATGTGGTGATTACCGATGAACTGGTGGTGGCTCGTCTGCAACAGAACCCCTTGGCTTATGACAAGGACGGTGAGATGCACTACGACATCATCTCGGCCTTCATTAAGAGTATCCGTGGCAGCGATCCTGATGCCGCTCTCTATTGGATGGCACGCATGATTGAGGGTGGTGAAGATCCGCAGTTTATTGCCCGACGCATGGTTATCTCGGCTTCCGAGGATATCGGACTTGCTAATCCCAATGCCCTTCTGCTGGCTAATGCCGCCTTTGATGCGGTGATGAAGATTGGTTGGCCCGAGGCAAGAATTGCCCTGGCAGAGTGTGCTGTCTATCTGGCCACCTCGCCCAAGAGCAACTCGGCCTATCTGGGCATTGATGCCGCGCTGGCGTTGGTGCGTGAGACTGGTAATCAGCCAGTTCCACTGCCCATCCGCAATGCACCCACGCAGTTGATGAAAGAACTGGGCTATCATGACGGATATAAGTATCCACATGATTATCCTGGCCATTTTACGCCCCAACAGTATATGCCCGATGAGTTGCAGGACAGACGTCTCTGGCACGGACAGCATAGTCCACAAGAAGAGAAACTGTGGCAGCGTATGGTGAACTATTGGGGGAAGAGGTTTGAGGATTGAGATTTGAGGCTTATGAATCAAGATATCATTATTAAGATTATTGAGTTGCTGGGCACCTTCGCCTTTGCTGTCTCGGGCATCCGTCATGCTGCTGCGAAGCATTTTGACTGGTTTGGTGGCTATGTCTGCGGCATTGCTGTGGCCATTGGTGGCGGTACCATCCGTGACGTCATTCTAGATGTGCCTATTTTCTGGATGACCACACCTATTTATATGATATGTACAGCAGTGGCTCTGTTGACCGTGGTATTTCTGCGCCGTTGGCTGGAACCCCTGAAGAATGCGTGGTTTGTATTCGATACCTTCGGACTAGCCCTCTTTACCATTGCGGGTATCCAGCGCAGTCTTGATGCTGGACAGGCTTTTTGGGTGGCTATTATCATGGGTTGTATTACTGGAGCGGCTGGTGGTGTGATTCGCGATGTGCTTCTGAACAATGAACCAGTGATTTTTCATAAGGAAATCTATGCAATGGCCTGCGTCCTGGGCGGCATCGCTTATTGGGCCGGAATAGAACTGGGGATACCTGTAGGTGTTACGGCTATCATCAGTTTTGTGGTGACGTGTGTCATCCGATTCCTGGCTGTGCGCTATCATATTGCATTGCCCATATTAAAAGCAGAAAACGAAGAAGACTGATGACTTCTTCGTTTTCTGCTTTCTTGTATATCCCTTTCCTTATTGCTTCCTGTTTTTTCTTTCCTATTGCATCCTGTTGAGTCCTTCCCAACGCACACACCATGTACCGTCCTGTGGGAAGCCAGGATTGCAGATGTCGGGACAGCCCTCCCATCCGGCACACATCATTGCGATGGCAGTGAGTAGGGCGCCGTTGCCTGGCAGGTAGATGCGCAGGCGGTCGGCAGTCTGGAAGTTGTGTCCATTCTTCAGGTAGGTGTTCTTCTCAACGTTCATCAGCAGGGCTTGTAAAGCAATCTCTGGTTCTCCCAATCGGGCTGCTGCCATTGCCGTCATGCCGTAATCCCAGCCCCATGTTGAGGGCCAGTTCCAATGGGTCATTACCCAGGATAGGGTGGCGCGGGCAGCGACGGTGTCGCAGCTTATAGGAGAAGAAGGGAGAATGCCGAAGACACCCAGAACGGCAGGGTGGTCACTACGGCTCTTCTCGGCGTTGAGGGTTGCGTTGATTGGAGCCCCGGCGGTGTAGATGCTGTCTTGCTGAGGGATAGTAGCTATGTGGGCTGTGATGTCATCCCACAGTTCACATCGGGGCTTCCCTAGTCGTTCTCGCCATTCGTTGGCTTTGTTGAGCCCATAGTACCAGTAGGCCAGTTCGAAGGGCTGGTTGTAGGCCATGTCCTTCGAAACGCTTTCTTGCATGGCTGTGATACCTTTTAAATTGTATGTGTTCTTGTCTGCATCATAGCTTGCAAAGTCAGCCATAAACTTAGCTGTTTCTTCGACCAGTTTCCCGTATTTCTCCAAGGTGGCCCTTGTGGGGTTGGCGCGATAGAGTTCTTCCGCCATATAGATATAATGTGGCTGTTGCCAGATGAGGAAACTGCCCACGTTTGATGGTGCCTCGCCAGCCCACGGGTCGGTCATCTTCATCCATCGCAGCCCCTTGAAGCCCTGACGCTGTGCAATGTTCTTAGCTTCCTGAACAGTCGATGTGTTGTACCAGTGCATCACCTTTTCCAAGACCTCTGGCCTGTTCCAAAGGGTGAAGTCCACCATGTGCCACCATGTCATCTCCAGGTGCGGACGGCCAAACCAAGAGTTGTAGGTGAGACCTGTCTCCTGTGGCGGTAATGCGTTGGCGCAGTTGACTTGTGTGAGATATTGAGATAAGACCACACGACGTTCTAATTCGTTAGAACCCAGATTTTTGCATGCTGAGAAATCAACCATTGCTCCATGATTCCACCATGTGTTCCATTCCTTCATCACATTCTTCAGTTCTTGGTCATACACCAGTGTGGAATTGTCTTGGGGGATGTTGGTAGAGTAGTGTGCTTTTAGCGTGAGCACGTCATCGTTGGACGACAGCAGAAATTCGTGCGAACTTGTTTCGATGATGGTAGCCTGGCCTGTCCATGATAGTTGCAGGAAATAACGGGTGGTGTCCAAAGTGTGTTCGATGAGAGCCGAGTGACTATCCTCGCAAACAATGTGTGATTGGTGAAGCGTGGGTTTGGTCCAGTCGGCAGCATCGTCAGAATGTTTACCTGTGGGGTAGGGCAGTCGGATGCTTACCTTTGCCTGTCCGTTCTTCAGCAGGGCTGTTTTGATGTGATAGACCACAGCATCCTGATCTTGCCGTGCGATAGTGCTTACCTCCACCGCTTCGCCATCGGCTTTGAATCTTGATTCGATGACGCCGTCATATAGCTTTAGTTCCTGATGGATGTCTCTCAGGTTTGCTAGTGGAATGCGTTGTCCGCTTCTGTCTCTCAAATCCAGTCCGATAACGCCCAGGTTCAGTCGGTGAGGATTAGCACGGAAGTATTCAGTGGCCAGTTTGTGACGTCCGTCCTCAGCGTGTTTGTACTCCACGGCATATACCTCGTCGTGTCCATGACCTAAGTCCATTGTTCGTTCGCTCTCTTCGCGTTTCAGGTTCAACGGGTTGGGAAACGAGTGCCAGCCCCAGTCACTCATCGTGGTCAGGGGAATGCCGTTGGTATACTCATCAGGATAAGATTGCATTCCAGTGACGTCGACAGTAGTAGCCAAATGACCATTGCCTACGGTGAGCGATGCCAGTGGGTCAGCCTGGGTGATGACGGGGTTGTGGCGCTGTGTCACAGCCTTGCGGTCTATGGGGTGCATCACGTCGTCGGTGGTATAGCCCATCTGCTCTATCTCTAGGCTTGCCCAGATAAAAGGACCAATTCCTTTCGCATCGTTATCGCGCTGAGGCTCAGATAGATAGTATTCGAATGTTCCATTACGCCTTCGGTTATTGTCAGGTCCTAATCCTGCTACAGAACAGCAGTGGGTTAGCGACAGACTCAGGTCATTGTCAATGCGGATGAAGTTGTTGATGATACCCCGATAGGCCTTGATGCCAGCTTCGCGATAAGGTGTACCAACATAGCCCTTTCTGTAGGCCTTGAGCAGGGCGTAGGCAAACATGCACGAGCAAGTACTCTCCAGATAGTTCTCGACTTGCGAGTGACCTTCGGCCGAGCGACTCTTGCGTCCGGGGGCATCCATCACCTGATACCATACTCCCGATTGCTTGTCCTGCCATTTGACGATAGCCTCCAGATCCTTCTGTAGGAGTGTGATGACCTCTTGGCGTCGTGCATAGTCCTTGGGCAGTGCATCGAGAATCTCTATCAGTGCCATGGTGTACCACCCCTGCGCACGTCCCCAGCAGTGCTGACTCAGTCCCGTTTCGGGGTCTGCCCAAAACATATTCTTCGTCTCATCATAGGCATGACGATTGAGGCCTGTCTTGGTGTCCAGCGTGCGTTCGTAGGTCTTTATGAGTTGGTCTACTGCATCGTCGTAGATCTTGGTGACGTTCTTTTTATCGGTGAATGGTGCTGTCAGACAACGAAAGGGCAAACCCATGAAGATGCCATCGAGCCAAACCTGATAGGCATAGATAGCCTTGTGCCAATAGATGTTGTCGTCCTTGGTGCGTGGTTGTCGTTCCAACTGCTTCATGAGTGTTTGCAGTGCCTTCAGGTTTTTCGTTTCGGGAGCCTGAGCATAGAGACGGGCCACAAAATGGCCCGTACGAATATTGTCTAAGTTGTAATCCTTCAGTTTGTAGCCCCTGATGCCTCCTTTCCTGTCTATCATCGTGTCGGTGTATTGCTGACAGTAGTCCATGATATCCTGTCCACCATAGCGTAGATACGTGTCGAGCATCGCCTCCAGTTCTATTCCCATGACATACGACCACTTGGGACGCTTGGAGAAGTCCAGCAGAAACGACTTCGGTGTGCGAGCCATCTCAGAGCGTGTCATCCATTCAGAGTAGTGCTTGTATGGCATCTGCGTTAGAGCCAGACTGCCGTTGATGTAGAGGCGTTCGAAGTGGATGCCGGAGGTCTTGCCGGTGATAGTGTTGCCCTGTTGTATGCCGTCGAAGTGGCAGTCTCTCACGGTGATTTCTTTGACGAAGGTATCTTCATTGAGACCGATGATCTGTACACCGTAGCGTGACTTCTGGCAGGTGACCCGTTCCATCAGTACGTTCTTGACTGTGGGGTAGTAGCCACGACAGCATACCTCGTGAGACTCGTAGTCCAGATTGATTTTTAGTACCGACTCAGCACATTGTCCCACCTTAATATCCCTGACATAGACAGCTTCGATGACGCCACCTCGACATGAGTTGGTCTTGATGCGAAGTACGCGGTCCAGGTTGGGCGAGTCCATCACGCAGTCGTGGGCAAAGATATTCTTGGCACCTCCACTGATTTCCGAACCGATGACTACGCCGCCGTGCCCATTCTTCATCTCACAGTTCCTTACGATAATGTTCTGCGATGCCATTGCCCTTTCACGTCCATCGCGGTTGCGTCCACTCTTGATGGCAATGCAGTCATCGCCCGTGTTGAAATAGCAGTTTTCGATGAGAACCCTGTTGCATGACTCCGGGTCGCAGCCATCACCATTGGGGCCTGCGTTGTTGATACGTACACCCCTCACCGTCACATCCTCCGACTTCAAGGGGTGGATGACCCAGAAAGGTGAGTCGAGCAGTGTCACCCCCTCAATGAGGATGCGCTGACATTGGTTGAGGCCTACCAGTTGGGGACGCAGGCCATCCTGAGCCTTGAAAACACGACTCTCCACACGCTGACCCTTGTCGTTCTTCATCGGTACGCCGTCCTCACCGTTTTTCAGTAGTCGCGGTCTGGCTTCTGTCTTCTGACTCACCATTCCCTCTTTCCAGCCATACTTACTGGCACCGCACCATGGCCACCATGTCTCCTTGGAGCCATTACCGTCGATGGTGCCCTTGCCGGTGATAGCGATGTCGCTCTGTTGAAACGCATAGATACACGGCGACAGGTTATAGCAATCGACGCCCTCCCACGATGTCTCGACGATGGGGTAGAGTGCAGGTTCGAAGGCAAACTTCAGGGTGGCCCCCTGTTCGATAACCAGGTTTACGCCACTTTTCAGGTGGATGGCTCCCGTGATGAATGTCTGTCCTGCGGGCACCACCACGCGTCCGCCCCCTTTGGTAGAGCATTGGTCGATGGCCTTCTGGATAGCCCGTTGGTTGGTGGCAGCTGTTGCGCTGGTCTTGGCACCGAAAGATGAAATGCTATAGGTGGTCGCACCCAGTTTTGGCAACTGGATGCTGCGTTCTATCTCGCGATATGTCTTCTCGTCCCAGTCGATAGCGAAGCAAAGTGTGGGGCAAAGCAGACAGAGAAGTAGAGTAAAGAGGTTTTTGTAGTGCATTCTTAGCTTGGGGTTTTTAAGATGTTGCAAAGGTACAAAGATAATTCCAAAACGCAAAAAAATGTCGTCTTATTTTGTTTTACCGCAGATTTTTTGTATTTTTGCAGGGTCATCGATACTGAAAACCTATGAATAAACGATTTTTGATAGATTCATTATATGCCTACAAAGAGCATCTTCCCATCAAAGCCGAGGTGGGAGAGGCAAGCGACTTGTTGCTGAACATCGCATTGCTAGTGCTGATTGTTGTGGTGCAGGCGTTATTGATAAAAGCTACCCTTTGGCTCTATAAACGCTGGAAGTTCAGTCTGACCCGCTTTACGCTGCGTAAGGCTATCCCCTTGAAAATCAAGGACTATGAAGTGCTGAACGTCCATAAGCAGGGTGTGCTGTTTCTGGTTATCTACAGACTGCTGCGTGCTGCCATCATTGTGATGCAGCTGATGGTGAGTATCCCCCTGATGTTCTTTGTGTTTCCCGAGACGAAGAAGTTTACCTTCACCATCCTGGGGTATATCTGGAACCCCGTGAAGGACCTCTTCTGGAGTGTGGTGAGCTATCTGCCTAATGTCTTCAAGATCATCGTTCTCGTTGTGCTGACTCATTATCTGGTGAAGATCTTGCGCTATTTCTCCAACGAGGTGGCTTCTGGACATCTAAAGATTAACGGTTTCTATCCCGACTGGGCCCGTCCCACGTTCTTCATCCTCCGATTCCTGTGCTATTCGTTTATGTTTGTGATGATATGGCCTCTGTTGCCCAGCAGTGATTCACAGGTGTTCCAGGGCGTGTCGGTGTTTATCGGTGTCATCGTGTCATTGGGTTCGATGTCTATTTTCGGCAACCTGATGGCTGGACTTGTGATGACCTATATGCGCCCTTTCCGTGTGGGTGACTTCATCCGCTTTGGCGATGTGGAAGGCTTTGTTGTCGAGAAGACGGGTCTGGTGACGCGTCTGCGTACCAGGAAAAACCTGTTGGTGACTATTCCCAACTCCACCCTGATGAGTGCCCAGACCTCCAACTACACGATGTCAGCAGAGAACTATGGCATCATCGTGCATACGAAGGTGACCATTGGCTATGACGTGAAGCACGACACCATTGAGAATCTTCTGCTCAGTGCTGCCCGTGCCACGAAACATATTGAGAAGCGTCCGTTGCCCTTTGTCATCGTGACGACATTGGATGACTTCTATGTGGAATATGAGATTAATGCTTATACGAAGCATACGAATCAGTTGTCCACCATCTATTCAGAACTTCATCAGAACATTCTTGATGCCTTCCATCAGTCAGGTGTCGAGATTATGTCGCCCCATATCTTTGCCCATCGCAACGATTTGGAACTCCAGATTCCGAAGGAAGATATGGGGCGTTGAAGATGTTTGGACAATCGTGAAAAATCATGAATTAATTTGGCTGTTTGACATGAATCAATTATCTTTGCAAAGAATTAAAAAACTAACTAAGTGTAACTATATGAGAAAACTAACTACTTTTTGGATGCTCATCATGCTTTGCATGCCTTTGGCAATGATGGGCGGCAACACTAAGAAAACAGTGACACAGGTGACCGACTCGGTGGCTGTGACAGATAATGTGGACTATATCATCTCGGGTGATCCCCCCTTTACCGATGATGGTAAGGTGAACATTGTGAATACCGACCATGCCGTGCTGATTATCAACAAGGTGAAGCCTTCGGTAGCCATCAGCAAATGGCTGAAAAAGGTGCTGGTCAATGGTGAACAGGCCAAGAACAACACCAACTGTCAGGTGAAACTCTATAGAAACGGCTGTATCATCCTGCCTTATGGTAATAGCTTTAAGCCCCTGACCACCTTTACGGAGCGTAACTTTGAGGGCGATTCGTGCAATAACTATGGCTTGGGTAATACTGGTGGCTATATGAACACCCTGACCACAGCACTTCTGAACAACCGCATCCGTTCGTTCAAGTTGAAGAGAGGTTATATGGTGACCTTCTCAACTCAGGGCAGTGGTAAAGGTTACAGTCGTTGCTTCATTGCTGCCGATGCTGACCTGGAGATTAAAGAACTGCCAGCCGTACTCGACCAGAAGATTTCCTCATACCGCGTGTTTAAATGGTATGATGCCAGTAAGAAGCAGTTGGCCAGCGCCGCAGGCGACAAGAACGCCCTCTCTGCACTCCGTGTTCAGAGTAGCTATGACTGGGGCCAAGGTAACAGTTCGTTGCTACCCGACTACGAATGGGTGCCCAATCATATCTATGAGGACTGGCCCTCATCATCTACCATCGGTGGAACCTCGCAGTCGCCACATACCAAGAACAACAATGAGCCCCGCAACTCGTCGGACGATCACCCTCAGGACCTTGAGACTATCCTTAATAACTGGGAGAACATGATGCGTACCGGTATGCGCCTGTGCTCACCAGCCTCTTGGGATGGCAGTGACTATTGGAACGCTACAGGTTTCCTGGCAGAGTTTATGGACTCTATTGATGCACGTGGATGGCGTTGTGACATCATCGACCTGCACTGCTATTGGACCGAGGGTAACTTTGGTAATATTGCTAACTGGGCCAATAAATACAAGCGTCCCATCTGGATTTCAGAGTGGTGTTGGGGGGCCTCGTGGAATAATAATGGTGCCTTTGCTAATGGCGTGACTCAGGCTCAGGTGAAGAATGCCCTGCAAACCATCTGCTCTGGTCTTAATAATGCCAATTATGTGGAGCGTTACTATTATTGGAACAGTGAGCGCGACATCTCGAAGGTTTATAAGAATGGATCTTTGACACCTGCTGGTGAATATTATTCTGCGATGGATGCCCCGATGGCCTACAATGGCAAGTATGATTTCGTGCCTACCACACCTCGTCAGTATGGTCCTTCGAAGTTCAAGGCCGCGCTGACCAATGGCAAGATGCGCCTCACATGGCACGACTCCAACGGTGAGTACAACCAGCTGATGGAGATTCAGATGAAGGATGCCTCGGGTCGCTGGGTGGTGCTTGACACGATTGCTCAGAAGGAGACAGCAGCCAACTATACCTATGACGTGAATAATTCCGACGAGACCGTTAACTATCGTCTCCACCTGATTGACCTCAGTGGCAAGGAGTACTTTACCTCTGACGAGTTGAATGCCGGTGACGTGGTAGAGGTTGACGGACAGGTGTTCTATGCTGGTGGCAACGTCTTGCTGAACGGCGAGTTTGACCTCGGCTTCACAGACTGGACCAACGGACAGGGTAACACCCTGACAGAGCCCCAGTTCCAGGTAGTAGGTGCTGGCGGATATGATGGCGGTGCCTATCTGCAGGCCCATATGAATGGTGGCATGAACACGATTTCTGCTGTGAAGAAGACGGTGGACCTGGTGCCGAATCAGAACTATATCCTCCGCATGGCTACCATCAATTGTGGCAACTATGCGAAGATGGCACTCTCGCCCGATGGCACTACGCTGGTCAAGGAAGTGGCAAAGGCCACCAACGGCACCTCATGGAACCTCGAGCGCTTTGTGTTTAATACCGAGACCTACGACAAGGGTATCCTGTCGTTCTATACCTTGGGTGCCAAGGCCCAGATTGACGCCGTAGAGCTGCGTCAGCTCTTTGCTACCCGCGAGGAGGCTCTGGCTGATGATGCTGCTAAGTCACAGCTGAGAGCTCAGGCCGAGGAGGCTTATCATGCCCAATCTACAGTCTTGACAGACCGTCTTGCCCGCTTTGCTACAACCCTCGACGCCATCAAGGATAAACCCTGTCCCGGTTACGACCAGATGAAGGAACTGCTGACCCAGGCACAGGCTGCTCAGACCTATCAGGAGAAACTGGACCTGACAGAGCAGATTCAGACGTTGATGGATACCTATCTGGCTTTCACCCGTTCGTCCAAGCAGCCTAAGTATGGTTCGTTTGCCGGTGAGAAGAGTGATGGTTGGGAGACGAAGGTAGGTACCTATAAGGATGGCGATCAGAAAGCCACCACTAAGTTTGGCAAGACCTGCTGGAATGCCTGGTGGAGCACCACGACGAGGACCGCCACAATGGAGATTCGCCAGACGGTGACAGGTCTGCCAGAAGGCTATTACCAGTTGGAGTGTAAGGGCACCACCGAGCACTTCTGTATCTCCGACCAGCATGGCTATCTGAAGAGTGGCAACAACGAAGCCGTGACGCCAGTTATGACGAAAGACTTCTTCGACCTGCCTGTTTCCGATGTCTGGGAGACGCTGAAGTCAACGCCGATCTATGTCGAGCCCAATGGCTCGCTGACCCTGGGCTTCAAGAGTTCTAAGACCAATGCCCATACCAGTTGGTGGCACAGCTTCGGCAATGCGTCGGGCAGCAAGGACAACCGTGAGGGATGGTGGTGTGCCACGGGCTTTGTGCTCTATTATCACGCTATCGACGACCTGACAGGTATCTCTTCGGCAGTCTCTGCTTCACAGCCCGCCAATGGCTTCTATACCATTGATGGCCGACAGATGAAGGAGACAGAACATCTGAAGAGTGGCTTATATATCAAGGTGGAGAACGGACAGGCCAAGAAGGTCATCATCAAATAAATGCGTATGTCTATGAACAAGAAATATGTGATGGGAGCAGCGCTGACGCTTCTCGTGGCTGTTGGCGCTCAGGCCCAGGAACGCTCGTCGTCGAGCATCTATCTGCAGGGATTAAAGAAGGCCGATGTCAACGTGCCGTTCTATCTCTCAGCAGAGGGTAAGCGCTTCGAACCCACCTGGGGCGTCGACCTGGCGTGGATTAGTGAGCAGAACATCATGAAGGGTGTCAACCACATGGGTAAGGAAAACATCGGCATCGGACGTATCGCCTTCCGTTTTACTGAGTCCTTGGTCAACGATTCGGCCCTCACTACCAGTTTGATTAACGTGCTGAAGCAACGCTGCACGCTGTTTAATAAGATCAGTACCACGCTTCCCCTGACCCTTACGGCAGACCAGGAGGCAGGCACCAACGAGTATTACGTGAAAAACAAGGTGGCCAACAACGACCACTGGGCTGCCATGATTAATAGCCATGTGCACTGGGTGCAGCAGAACACCAAGCATCCTGTGGTAGGCATCTCACCCTTCAACGAGGGTGACTACTGGAGTGTGGAGGAGGGTGGTTCGCCAGCCAAGCAGTGGCAGGTGGCTAAGCTCCTGAAGGAGAACTATCCCCGCTGTGCCGACATCGCTATGGTGGGAGGTAACACCCTGAACGACGACAAGGCATTGGATTGGTATACCCCTGGCAAGCAGTACTATGACTGGGGCAACACCCACCAGTTGGCAGGCTCGTTTGATAACTTCGCCAAATTCTTCCAGCAGTTGCAGAAGGATGGAAAGGTGGGTTATGCCGACGAGATGCACAATGTAGGGGAGGCGATGGTAGGTCTCGAGTATGGTATGACGGTGGGCATCTGGTGGGGCTTTGACAGCAGAGCCCGCGGTGAGTTCTGCGACATCTCTCGCCACGGTGACCGACTGGCTTATGCTGAGCACCGCAACAACTGGACCGCAGCATCGGTCTATCGCCATGAGGACGGACGTATCAAGGCCTTTGTGGGCAGTAGCGAACGCCAGGCCAAGACCACCAATTATCAGTTTGTTTCCGCTGAGCGCCCCGTCTATTACGATGGATTTGGTCCCGTGCATGAGTATGTATCAACCATGCCTGGTGGTACAGGCTACCAGACAGGTCAGACCAATGCCGAGCGTGTCATCAATGTGAAGTGGGGTGAGAGTGTGCCCCCTTGCCCCATCGATGGCACCTATAAGATTATCTGCAAGGCAGCTGGCGATAAGGAGAATGTGGTGGCCTTTACGTCGAATGGCGGTAACATTGCGCAGCAGGCCTATAAAGGCACAGCCAAGCAGCAGTGGACGGTGAAGCCCGTCACTAATCGCACTGGTGGCGACCTGAGCTTCTATGACATCGAGTCGGTGAGCAACGCCAAGGTCCACCTCAATGTGAAGAACTACTCGTTGTCGCAGGCCGATATCATTGGCTATACCCAGGATAATCCCACAAGCAATGAGCAGTGGTATCTGGAGTATGTGGATAATGGCTTCTACTACATTCGCAATCGTGAGAGTGCCCTCTATCTGGCCAAGCATGCTTCCGAGGCCCGTTTCATCCAGACCAAGAAACTCACTGGTTCTGCCCAGGATCGCATGCTGTTCCGCTTCATCCCTGTGGAAGTAACCTACGACATCACAGCCCCTGCTGCGCCCAGTCAGGTGATTGCTGAGTCTTCCGCTGCTTCGGTGCGTGTGTCGTGGAAAGCTAATGAAGATGCCGACCTGAAGGACTATATGGTGGTGCGTGCCCCCAAGGGAACGGAAGAGTGGGATGTGATTGCCCGCGGATTGACAGCCACCTATTTCGTGGACAATACCTGTCGCCCTGGCACCTCTTATATATATAAGGTGAAGGCCGTCGACCTCTCTCAGAATATCTCTGACGCCTCCGAGGTTGTTGAGGCTACCCCCAGTGGCGAGCCTTCGCTGATAGCCCGCTGGACCTTTGAGGATAATCTCTATGACGTGACCCCCAACATGATGGATGCGGCATATGCCAGTGGCGTTACAGCCAAGTATCAGGCCGACCATAAGCAGGGCGATAAGTCGCTGAACCTGGCAAACCAGTTTGCACAGCTGCCCTATAGCATTGCTTCCAGCGACGAGTTGACCATCGCCATGTGGGTCAACTGGCGTTCATCTACCACCCAGTGGCAGCGCCTGTTTGACTTTGGCAACGACACCGAGCACTATATGTTCCTGACCCCCTATAATAGCTATACCAACGTGATGCGCTTTGCCATCAAGAATGGTGGTGATGAGCAGGTGCTCGATGCTCCCACAAAGCTGACGGCAGTACAGTGGAAGCATGTTGCTGTGGTGCTGGGTAAGGATAAGACGTCGCTCTATGTCGATGGCGAGGAGGTGGCCTCTACCACAGGCATCACCATTCGTCCCAGTGATATCCGTCCAGTGATGAACTACCTCGGACGCAGCCAGTTCCTTGCCGACCCGAACCTTTCGGCCTGGCTCGACGATGTGCGTATCTACAACTACGCCCTGACTGGCGACGAGGTCAGGGCGGTGATAGCCGAGGATCCTTCGGGTATCACTGATGTGAAGACAGAGCTGCAGAACGATGCCTACTTTGGTCTTGATGGCATCCGCAGGGATGCGCCGCAGCGAGGCATCAATATCATCAACAATAAAAAGGTAGTCCGTTGAGACTACCTTTTTTCTTGTGTTTCTATGTCGTTTAGTTCAGACTCTCCTGATACCACTCAAAGAGTTTTCTCACGCCATCCTCGATCTCCACTTTGTGGGTCCAGCCTAGTGAGTGCAGCTTCGAAACATCGATGAGTTTGCGCATGGTGCCATCAGGTTTCGTGGCATCAAACACCACCTCGCCCTCAAAGCCCACCGCCTTGACAACCAGTTCTGAGAGTTGGCGGATGGTGAGTTCCTTGCCTGTGCCCACGTTGATGTGGCAGTTGCGAATCTCACCCAGTGATGGGATAGCGCCGCCTCGTCCAGTGCTGTGGTTGCGGTCTACGGCGCCATCGACAGAGGCTCCATAGTGCACGCTGGAGTATTTCTCGATGCCAATGACGTCCTTGAAGTCCACGTTCAGCAATACATGTACTGAGGCATCAGCCATGTCTTCTGACCATAGGAATTCTCGCAATGGCGTTCCTGTGCCCCAGAGCGTCACCTTGTTGTCTTCGATGCCATACTTTCGTAATACCGTCATAACCTCATCACGAGATGCTGAACCATTGACGCCCTCTACAGGACGCTTGTTTAGGTCGATGGTAATCTTGTCCCATGCTCCATCGTGGATGAGTTTGGCCAGATACACCTTACGCATCATGGCAGGCATCACGTGACTGTTCTCCAAGTGGAAGTTGTCATTGGGGCCATAGAGGTTGGTGGGCATCACGGCGATATAGTTCGTGCCATACTGCAGGTTGTAGCTCTCGCACATCTTCAGGCCTGCAATCTTCGCGATGGCATACTCCTCGTTAGTGTATTCCAGGGGTGAGGTCAGCAGACAATCCTCCTTCATGGGCTGGGGTGCATTCTTCGGATAGATGCACGTGGAGCCCAGAAACAGCAGTTTCTTCACGCCGTGGGCATAGGCCTCGCTGATGACGTTGCACTGGATCTTCATGTTCATCATGATGAAGTCTGCGCGATACAGGCTGTTAGCCATGATGCCGCCCACGAAGGCAGCAGCCAATACCACTGCATCAGGCTGCTCCTCATCGAAGAACTTCTTCACCGCCACTTGGTCAGTCAGATCCAGTTCTTGGTGGGTTCGGCCCACCAAGTTAGTGTACCCTCTCTGCAAGAGGTTATTCCAAATAGCGGAGCCCACCAGTCCGTGATGCCCCGCTACATATATTTTCGAGTTCTTATCTAACACAATTCTCAAATTCTTGACCTTATTTCACGATACCCTTCTCCAGGTACTCCTCCAGATTGGTGCGCACCTTGGCAGCGGCGCCGTCGGCAGCCACCTTGGCCATGTCGCTGTCAACCATGATTTTCACCAATTCTTCAAACGAGGTCTTCGAAGGATCCCATCCCAGCTTCGTCTTCGCCTTGGTGGGATCACCCCACAGGTTGACCACATCGGTGGGTCGATAGAAGTCGGGCGACACCTCGATGAGCACACGGCCTGTTGCCTTGTCAATGCCCTTCTCGTCGGCACCCTCGCCAACAAACTCCAGTTCGATGCCCACATGCTTGAAGGCATAGTAACAGAACTCGCGTACCGAGTGCTGCACACCTGTGGCGATGACGAAGTCCTCGGGCTTCTCCTGTTGCAGGATGAGCCACATACACTCAACATAGTCTTTGGCGTATCCCCAGTCGCGCAGGCTACCCAGGTTACCCAGGTAGAGCTTGTCCTGCTTGCCTTGTTTTATGCGTGCTGCAGCCAGTGTAATCTTACGGGTGACGAAGGTCTCGCCTCGGCGCTCACTCTCGTGGTTGAAGAGGATGCCCGAGCAGCAATACATGTTGTAGGCTTCGCGATACTCCTTCACAATCCAAAAGCCATACTGTTTGGCTACCGCATAGGGCGAGTAGGGGTGGAAGGGTGTATCCTCGTTCTGGGGCACCTCTTCTACCTTGCCATACAGCTCAGATGTTGAGGCCTGATAGATGCGGCACTGGTCTTTGAGTCCCAGCTGTCGCACAGCCTCCAGGATACGCAGTACACCCACGGCATCCACATCCGCTGTAAACTCAGGCGAGTCGAAGCTCACCTGCACGTGGCTCTGTGCTGCCAAGTTATAGATCTCTGTGGGGCGCACCTTTCCGATGACGCCGAGGATAGACATCGAATCGCCCAGGTCAGCGTAGTGTAGGTGGAAGTTTGGCTTGCCTTCCAGGTGGGCGATGCGTTCGCGGTAGTCCACCGACGAGCGGCGTATGGTGCCATGCACCTCGTAGCCTTTGGCCAAGAGGAACTCGGCGAGATACGAGCCGTCCTGTCCGGTGATACCGGTGATGAGTGCAATATTTTTATTCATAGGGTTAGTTTTCGCCCGAGAACTGCTTGATGCGCTGTTCCTCGGACAGTTTGCATATTAATAATGTATCGTCGTTTTCTGCCACGATAAAGCCATCCAGTCCCTGGATCACCACCTTCTTCTCCTGTGTGGCGTGCACCATACAGTTGTGGCTCTCGATCATCTGGATGTTGTCGCCGATGCAGGCGTTGCCATAGATGTCGCGTTTGGTCTGCGTCTGCAGAGAGCCCCATGTGCCCAGGTCGCTCCATCCGAAGTCGGCGGGACATACAAAGATCTCCTCAGCCTTCTCCATGATGGCATAGTCCACCGAGATGTTCTCGCACTGTGGGAACTTCTCGTTGATGACCTCCTGCTCCTGAGGTGTGCCATAGATGGGCAGCATCTGCTCGAAGATCTTGTTCATCTTGGGCTGATAGATGCGGAAGGCGTTGACGATGGTCGACACGTTCCAGATAAAGATGCCTGCATTCCAGAAATAGTAGTTCTTCTTGATATACTGCTGAGCTGTGGCCAGGTCAGGCTTCTCGCGGAAAGAGTCCACGCGGAAGATACCCTTGTTGCGCAGCGATGAAGCCGAGAGGTCGGCCTGGATATAGCCATAGCCCGTCTCAGGACGGTTGGGCTTCATACCCAGTGTCACGATGGCGTCGCTGTCAGAGGTGAAGTCCATACACTCTGCGATGACGCGCTGAAACTCCTGCACGTTCATCACGATATGATCGCTGGGAGTCACCACGATGTTGGCCTTGGGATCCTGTGCCTTGATGCGCCATGATACGTAGGCGATACAGGGGGCAGTGTTGCGTCGGCAGGGCTCGCAGAGAATGTGGTTGCGCGGCATGTCGGGCAGCTGTTCTGCCACGATGTCGGCATATTTCTCGTTGGTTACCACCCAGATATTTTCAGGCGCTACCAGATTTCCGAAGCGCTCAACGGTGAGTTGCAGCAGAGTCTTGCCAGTGCCCAATACGTCGATAAATTGCTTGGGCTTCTCGGGTGTACTCATAGGCCAGAAGCGGCTGCCCACGCCGCCTGCCATAATGACGAGGTGATTCTTTGAAGATTTCATAGCTATTTTCTTTTAATAATTGCTTTCACGATGAAATATCCCACAGCCAGTGCCAGGATGGCCAGGATGGCCCCCACGATATAGTGGTTGTAGTGCTGGATGGTGGTCTCGAGCTGGTCCTCGGGCACCACGGCATGCAGATACCAGCCCATGGCAGCGAGGATGGCGTGCCATGCGCCTGCGCCCAGTGTAGTGTATAGTAGGAACTTCCAGTAGTTCATGCGAGACAGTCCGGCAGGGATGGATATCAGATGGCGTATGCCAGGTACCAGTCGGCCCGTGAGTGTGGCCATGATGCCGTGGTCGTCGAAGTAGTGTTCACTCTTCTCCACCTTCTCTTGGTTCAGCAGGCACATCTTGCCCCATTTGCTGTTGGCGAACTTATAGATTACGGGTCGTCCCACGTAGAGTGCCACGAAGTAGTTGATTGATGCGCCTAGGTCGGCACCGATGGTGGCAAATAGCACCACCAGCACCACATTGAGTTGTCCGCTGGCAGCATGATAGGCTGCGGGAGCCACGACGAGTTCCGAGGGTACGGGTATCACCGTACTCTCCAACAGCATCAGCAGGAGTATTGTTCCGTAATTCAGGTTGCCAAGTAGTGTTGATATCCAGTTCATTGTCTCTTTTTGATTTCTTCTACGGTATAATTGTAATATTCCTCAGGAGGTACGTCGTTGGGAAAATAATCGCCCAGTACCTCTTTACATTCCTTGGGATTTCGCACGCAGGCCAATTCCAGATATTCCAGGTATTCCTCATATTTCTTCAGTGCGCGACAGCAGAACGCCATATACGCGTAGCCCCCGTTGTCTTCTTCATTGTATTGGCTGAAGAGCTCTTTGAGGAGGTCGTAGGCCTGCTCAACGAATTTGTTTTCGATGAGTGATACGACGATTTTGATGAAGGCATGGTACTTATCGTCTGAATAGAGTAAGCCCTGAGCAAAATAGTATTTTGCTTCCTTTGCTCTTTTGCCCGTCAGCAAGATATGGCCCTTGACGATGTTGATGTCGTTGTGGTCGCAGTCCAAGTCGTTCGTCTTGTCCAGTTCGGCGATAGCCTCGTCGGTGCGTCCCATATCCATGAGGATGAAAGCCATTTCCTCATAGATTTTTACGAGGTTGGGCGAGTCGGCCGGCATGATATCCGCCGCCTGTCTCATGACGCTAAGCGCCTCCTCATTTCTGCCCAAGCGTGTCAGGCAGTATCCCTTTCGTGCCAGCGCCTCGTCGTCGTCGGGTTCTTGTTCCAGGTACCTCTCATAGAACTTCAGCGACTCCTCAAAGTTCTCCAGCCTCATTAGCGCGCTGGCCTTTGCCAGTTGGGCGTTGGGGTCGTTGGGGTCGATGGCGATGGCATATTCGCTGCTTTGCACGGATTCGCTGTATTCCCCGTTCATAAATTGCGCCGAGGCCAATGCCGTCCAGTATCGGCAGCTAAAGGGGTCGCTGTCCACCAGTTGGTTGAATATCTTGGCGCTCTCATCAAATTTCTCCATCTCAAAGAGCGACCTGGCCATCAGTTCTTTATAGGCCGTCGTGTTCTCCTGGTGTCCCTTGGTCATCCATTCCAAAGTCTTGTCGGGCAGTCCGTTGTCCGAGAAGATGCCCACGACATCCATGATAAAGTCCTGACGTTCCTCCTCGTCCTCTATCGTCTCGAGTATAGAGTTCAGATACTGCTCTGCCTCGTCCACCTTGTCCTCGTTGATCAGAATCTCGGCACGGTCATAGATATAGTCGGGCTCACTGGTCTCGATAATCTGGTCCAGCAGTTGCCATGCCTTCTGCGTGTCGCCATTATACAGCGCCTCGTGGATGCGGTAGGTTAGGGGAGCGACGGCGCCTGGCGAGAGGCTGAGTGCCAGCGATATGGCTTTCTCGGCCTCGTCCAGTCGTTCGGTATACTGATAGTAGTCAGCGATATCCGTCAGCTCGTCGGCATCCATAAACACAGGTTCCCCTGCGTTGATGGATTTCTCATACGTGCTCAGCAGCCTTTGGAAATCAGCGCTGTCAAAATAATCGTCGCCTACTTTCATCTCTTTTTTATTTCTTCCATGTGTCCTTCAGACCCACGGTCTTGTTGAATACAGGGCTCTCGGGAGTTGAGTCGGGATCCACGTTGAAGTAGCCGATGCGCTGGAACTGCAGATAAGTCAGTGCCGGCAGCTGTGCAGCAAACGGCTCGATATAGCAGTCCTTGAGGATGTGCAGGTTGTCGGGGTTCATCATCTGGCGCAATGCGTCGGCACCCTTGATGCCCTCCTCTTCCTCCAGTCGCTTCAGTTCGTCGCGTGGGTTCTCCATCTTCCACAGGCGCTCATAGAGGCGTACCTCGGCCTTCACAGCGTTGTGGCAGCTCACCCAGTGCAGGGTCTTACCCTTGATCTTACGGTTGGCGCCGGGCAGTCCGCTGCGTGTCTCGGGGTCATAGGTGCAATAGATGGTTGTCACCTTGCCGTCGGCATCCTTGTCGCAGGGGTGCTCCTCGTCGCACTTGATGATATAGGCGTTCTTCAGGCGTACCTCCTTACCCGGAGCCAGACGCATAAACTTCTTCTCGGCCACTTCCATGAAGTCGTCGCGTTCAATCCACAGTTCGCGACTGAACTCCACCTCGTGGGTGCCGTCGGCCTCGTTCTCGGGGTTGTTGATGGCTGTGAGCATCTCCTGCTGACCTTCGGGATAGTTGGTGATAACCACCTTCACAGGGTCGAGTACGGCACTCACACGCAGGGCACGCGTGTTCAGGTCGTCGCGCAGAGCACTCTCAAACAGCGCCATATCGTTCAGGGCGTCTATCTTCGTATAGCCAATCTTCTCCATGAAGTTCTTGATACCTTCGGGCGAGTAGCCACGACGGCGGAAACCACAGATGGTCGGCATGCGGGGGTCGTCCCATCCGTTCACCAGTCCCTCGCTGACCAGTGTGCGCAGGTTACGCTTCGACAGCAGGATATAGTTCAGGTTCAGCTTGTTGAACTCCGTCTGGCGGGGACCTTCGAAGTCAGCAAACTTGTCGCCCATATTCTCCAGGTAGCCCAGCCATCCCACAAAGAGATCGTACAAGGGGCGGTGCTCCACAAACTCCAGCGTACACCATGAGTGTGTCACGCCCTCGAGGAAGTCGCACTGTCCGTGTGTGAAGTCATACATGGGGTAGGCGTTCCACTTCGAGCCCGTCTTTACGTGGGGGATGTTCAGCACGCGATAGATCAGCGGGTCGCGGAACAGCATGTTGCTGTGAGCCATGTCGATCTTGGCGCGCAGCACCATCTTGCCCGGCTCGCAGTCGCCGCTGTTCATATATTCAAACAACTTCAGGTTCTCCTCCACGGGGCGGTCGCGATAGGGCGAGTTTGTACCCGGACTGGTTGTTGTGCCCTTCTGCTGGGCAATCAGCTCGGCGCTCTGCTCGTCCACATAGGCGCGTCCCTGCTTGATGAGCCATACAGCAAAGTCCCATAGCTCCTGGAAATAGTCGCTGGCGTAATAGACGTGTGCCCATTCATAGCCCAGCCATTTGATATCCTGTTCGATGTTCTCGATAAACTCGGTATCCTCCTTCACGGGGTTGGTGTCGTCGAATCGCAGGTTGCATTCGCCGCCATATTTCTTTGCCAGTCCGAAGTCGATGGCGATGGCCTTGGCGTGTCCAATGTGCAGATAGCCATTGGGTTCGGGTGGGAAACGGGTCTGCATTCTTCCGCCGTTCTTACCCTCTGCCAGGTCGTCTTTTACCATCTGTTCTACAAAACTGAGGCTTTTCTTCTCCTCTCCTTCATTCTGTATTATTTCTGCCATAATCCTATTTATATATTAATTTGGCTGCAAAGTTACTAAAAGTTGATGGAAAAGCCAAAAGGAATAGGTATTTTTTCTTTTTTTGCCGAGTGTAGTAACTTCTTGAAATAAAAACGATGAAATATCATAATAATATCGTACCTTTGTCACCGTAATTTTAGAAAAATGTTAGCAATATGAGATACGGAATTATCGGCACCGGTGCCATTGGCGGCTATTATGGTGCCAAATTGGCTCATGCAGGCGAGGAAGTCCACTTCCTGCTGCACAGCGACTACGAGTATGTAAAACAACACGGCCTGCAAGTTGACTCCTGCGATGGCTCGTTCCATCTGGACAATGTCAACGTCTATCAGCATGCGGGCGATATGCCCCAGTGTGACGTGGTGCTCGTGGGACTTAAGTCCGTTAATAACAGTAAGTTGCAGCCTTTGCTATCACCATTACTTCACGGTGAGACGTTGGTGGTGCTCATCCAAAACGGCATTGGGGTTGAGGAGGATGTACAGAAGATGTTCCCTGGTGTGCAACTCGCTGCCGGACTGGCCTTCATCTGTTCAGCCAAGACCCAGCCCGGCCTTGTCTGTCACCAGTGTTATGGCAGCATCAACCTGGCCAACTACTCCTGTCAGGACGAGGCGCTGATGCAGACCGTTGTCGATGAGTTCCGCGCGGCAGGCATCGAGACAGGGCTGGTGGAATATCATGAGGCACGATGGAAGAAGGCCGTCTGGAACATGCCGTTCAATGGTATGACCGTAGCCCTGCACACCCAGACCGACAAGCTGCTGAAGAACCCATCCACCCGCCAACTCATTCGCGAGCAGATGATGGAGGTGGTTCGTACTGCCCAGCACCTGGGGGTGAAGAACCTTGACGAATCGTTTGTCGCCAAGATGATTGAGACCACCGACGCGATGACCCCCTATTCACCATCCATGCGACTGGACTACGACTTCCACCGTCCCATGGAGATCTACTATCTCTATACTCGTCCCCTCGAGATTGCCCGCGCTTCCGGCTGTCCCATGCCCAAGCTCGAGATGCTGGAGGCGGAACTGAGGTTCCTGGAGGCAGAACAGCAGTAATATCACAAAGGCTATTCCCAACTGAGCGCCCCCCGCTATCTGGGTACCCTTTCCGTCACCCTCGGCCTGGCGTTTGGTTTTTAAATAACATATGCGTATGGAAAGAAAGTATCTATTCAGTCTGAGCATCCTCCTGGCTTTAGGTTTGATGCTGGCGGGATGTAAGCCTGCCAATGTTAATACGAAAACAATGGATGGCACGTTGGACGAGCCCTTTTCTCCCGATGAGACTATGGACGGATGCGGCGTCATGGTCAAGAATGGAAGCGTATCAACTATCTTCCCCCATATCCGCCACACCCGTGAGGTGCAGTCGAAATACAATGCCAAGACAGGCGACCTCTGGTTGACCAGTTCGGCGATGGAAGGTACGGGTGTTCGTGTGGAGTGGCTTCATCAGATTCGCTTTGGCGAGAACAAGACAGCATATGTAAAGACGCAGGTCAACCCTTACGATGTACAGCAGGCCCTCTTGCAGCGTTTAGGCTACACCATCGAGGGCGAAACAATCACGCTCTATGATGGCGCCAAACTGTTGGCGACAGTCACCAACACCGTCGAGGATATGGGTGGCTTTGATGACGAACACCCTTTATGGATTGGTGAACAGCTGTACTATGATGTCAGTGGTGATGCCCCCAAGCTCATCTTTGTTCCTGGTGTGAAGTTCACCACAGGCCTTGTCCTCATATACGACGACATGCCAGAACTCTCGGCTCCCATCACTATTGATGAAAACGGCTCGTTCACCATTCACGAAATCGGGGTGGTGGAAAATTAGTTTTTTCCTTTATTGATGATGTAGATACCAATTGCGGCGAGTCCTCCTGCAAGGGCGTATTTCGGATGGAACGTCTCGCCAAGACAGAGACATGAGGTGACTGCACCAACTACGGGAATCAGCGAATTGTAGATTGCCACCTTCCCAACAGGATTCAGACTGAGCAGTTTGTTGTAGAGGGTGAATCCGACGGCAGAGATGGCAATGAGCAGCAATAAGCAGACGATGCCGAGCATGTTGATGTGGGGCAGCGTACCGCTAAACAACAATCCGGGAATAATGAGCAATATGCCTCCGATGGTGAGGCCATAGCCCGTTCCCACGAAGACGTCTATCCGACGACTCAGCCCACGCGTCATCAGGTTCGAGAGTGCGCCACAGATGGCATTAAGGATGATCATACCGTCACCGAGCAAGGTAAAACGCCCACTTTCAGCCCCACCGAGATTCAATGCAAGAATGCCGCTGAAGCCTACCACACAGCCGAGCACTTTTCGTGTAGTCAGTCTGTCGCTCTTGAAACAGGCACATGCCAACAGCACCACGAGAAAGGTGCTCAGCGAGTTTAGAATAGCTGCCCGCGAACCTTCGCTGTGCGACATGCCGACATAGAAGAAGAAATAGTGGAGCGTGGTATTCATCAGCGCAAAGGCAAGGATAAACCACCAGTCGCCTGTTTTGCCTGTTTTGAACGAACGTCCGCTGCTACGGGCAACGGATAGGACTATCAATCCAGCCACGGCAAAGCGGATGCCTGCAAACAGCATCTTACTGCCCGTCATGTCCGCCGTGATGCCAAAGGCGCTGAATCCCACTTTAATCAGCGGAAAAGCCCATCCCCAGGCTATTGCAGCTGTCAGGGCAAATACCACCACCCATACGGGGCGTTGGAATATGGATATTTTCGTTTGTTCCACTTGTTCTATTCTCTTTTTACCGTTTCTTTTATGCTAGCTCGACTGCAAAGGTACATATTTTCTCCGAATAAAATGTAAGAAAAATCTAATAACTGAGAAAACTCCTCGTTTTACTGCTACGCCATGTAGAACTTTTTCTTTGGCTATGGAGATTTTTTTTTATGGCTATGCCGTAATTTTAAGCACTTATGTCTGTTTCTTTTAAAGATAAAAATGTACGATTTGTTTATTTGCTCTGAATGCTGAAGTTATGCAAGTTATGCAAGTTATGCAATTATGCAATTAGGACATCTAGTTTTTTTTTACCTCTGAAGTTAGTCACTTAGTCACTTAGTCACTTTGGACATTTAGGTTTTTACTTTGATTTTGATTTCTTGTTTTTCCTAATTATAGAATTATTATATTATTATATATATTATAATATATATAATAATATAATAATTTAAATATAACATATTAACCATCTATCGTGGTCATTAACAAGAGGTGGTTTTTGAAGAAAGTCCCACCCGAACTGTATGTTCAAAAACCTAAATGTCCGAAGTGAGTAAGTGAGTAAGTGAGTAACTTCGGCATTTGCAAATGTCAGATGTCCAAAGTGACTAAGTGACTAAGTGACTAACTTCAGGGGTAAAAAACCTAGATGTCCTAATTGCATAATTGCATAACTTGCATAACTTCGCTTGAACGATAGCGCAAATATGCGCTGATGCAGATTCGTATGGAATCAACAATTGTTAATATTCGGTGTAAAGATAGGAATAATTGGGATTTTTGATTAACTTTGCAAATCCGTCTATGATGGGTAATAATTAGGAATAGAATGCAAGAGACACAGCGGACATATATTGCCATCGACCTGAAGTCGTTTTACGCTTCGGTGGAGTGCGTGGATAGGGGGCTGGACCCGCTGACCACGAACCTGGTGGTGGCGGATGCCAGTAGGACGGAGAAGACCATCTGTCTGGCGGTGTCGCCTAGTCTGAAGGCCTATGGCATCGGAGGGCGCGCAAGACTGTTCGAGGTGTATCAGAAAGCGCGAGGCGTGGACTTTATTATCGCGCCGCCTCGGATGGCCCACTATATCGAGGTGAGCAGCAGGGTGTATAGCGTCTATCTGAAGTATATCGCTCCTGAGGATATCCATGTCTATAGCATCGACGAGGTGTTTATGGATGTCACGGCCTATCTTGGTACTTACAAGATGACGGCCCACGAACTGGCTATGACGATGATACGCGACGTGCTGAAACAAACGGGTATCACGGCTACGGCTGGCATCGGCACGAATATGTATCTCTGCAAGGTGGCGATGGATATTATGGCGAAGAAGATGCCTGCTGATAAGGACGGCGTGCGTATTGCCGAACTCGATGAGATGTCGTACCGCCGCGAACTGTGGGACTATCGCCCCATCACCAAGTTCTGGCGGGTGGGCAAGGGTATTGCCAACAAACTGGCGCTGCATGGCATGGAAACGATGGGGCAGATTGCGCGCATGTCGGTTCATAATGAGGAACTGCTCTACAGACTCTTTGGCGTCAATGCCGAACTGCTGATAGACCATGCCTGGGGCTGGGAGCCGTGCACCATCGAGGCCGTGAAGGCGTATCGGCCTGAGACTAACTCGTTTAGTAGTGGGCAGGTGTTGCAGGAACCGTATGACTTTCAGAAGGCGCGTGTGGTGATACAGGAGATGGCTGAAGGCATGGCACTTAATCTGGTGTCGAAACGCATGGTGACAGACCAGATGGTGCTGACTGTAGGCTATGATGTCGAGTGTCTGACTCGTCCTGAGATACGCGAAAAATATCATGGCGAGATTGTCACTAACTATTACGGAAAGCCTGTGCCCAAGCATGCTCACGGCACGTCGAACTTCGACAAGCCCACGTCGTCGTCGCGCCTGATGATGAATGCTGCTGCAGAACTCTTTGACCGACTGGTTAATCCTGACCTGCTTATCCGCAGGATGAACATCTCGGTCAATCACGTGGTGCCTGAGTCAACTGTTGTCTCGCAGCATGAGGACCCCCAGCAGTTGGACTTGTTTATGGACTACGAGGCATTGGAGAAACAGAAACAGGAGGAACAGGCCCGTATGGACAAGGAGCGCCGCATGCAGGAGGTGCAACTGAAAATCAAGCAGCGCTTTGGCAAGAATGCCATCCTCCGTGGTCTCAACTACTCTGAGGGGGCCACAGCCAAGGACCGTAACAAACAGATAGGAGGACATAAGGCGTGAGGAATGGTTAAGGGTTAAAGATTAATGGTTAAAGGTTAAAGGTTAATGGATAATTTCGACGATATCATCAACTTGCCACATCATGTGTCTCAGCGTCATCCCCAGATGTCGATGTGGAACCGTGCGGCCCAGTTCGCACCCTTTGCTGCCTTGACGGGCTACGAAGATTCTATCAAGGAGTCGGCAGAGGAGAACGAGAAACTGTTTGAGGAAATTAATAATCAACAACATAAAACAATCGATGAATATGAAATCAACCAAAATGATGCTGGCTGTACTGATGACAGCTATGTGGTGCGGTGATCTCGCAGCTCAGAATTTTCGTAGAGAGGTGATGCCCGAGGGCTCGTACTCTCCAGTGACTAACATTAACCGAGGGAGCTATCCGCGGGTGCTGAAGGACGGTAGTGTGATGTTTCGCGTGAACGCCCCGCAGGCCCAGAATGTGCAGATAGACCTCTGTGGCACCAAGTATGACATGACGAAAGGAGAGGGCGGTGCCTGGACGTTGACTACCAAGACGCAGGTGCCCGGCTTCCACTATTATTCGCTGGTGGTGGATGGCGTGTCGGTGGCTGATCCTGCCAGTCAGACGTTCTTCGGATGCAGCAGGTGGTCTAGTGCCATCGAAATAAAAGAGGAGGGGATGGCTGACTTCGAGGTACAGGACGTGCCCCACGGCGAGGTGCGCACGGTGTATTACTACTCGAAGGTGGACGAGTCGTGGCGCCCCCTGATGGTCTATACGCCCGCAGGCTATAACGAGGGAAAAAAGGATTACCCCGTGGTGTATATCCAGCATGGCGGTGGCGAGGACCATCGTGGCTGGATGGAGCAGGGACGCACGGCGCAGATCATGGACAACCTGATTGCCCAGGGTAAGGCGGTGCCGATGATCGTGGTGAGCTCGAACAGCAACGTGCAGAACCGCAACGGCGGCTTTGGCGGTGGCTACAGCTGGCAGGGCATGCAGACCTTCCGCTCGGAGATGATAGACAACATCATCCCCTTCGTGGAAAAGACCTATCGTGTGAAGAAAGACCGCAAGAACCGCGCCATGTGTGGCCTGTCGATGGGTGGCGGACAGTCGTTCTATATCGGACTGCGCGACCCCGAGGTGTTTGCCAATGTGGGTGTGTTCTCAACGGGTATGTTTGGCGGCATCCAGGGCGCTTCGAACTTCGACCTGGAGAAAGAGGTACCTGGCATGCTGACAGACACCAAGACGTTTAATAAGCAGTTTGACGTGTTCTTTGTGAGTTGTGGCGAGCAGGACCCCCGCATCTCGTACACCCGCGACATCGTGAAGAAGATGCGCGACGGCGGGGTGGAGGTGAAGTTCAACTCGTATCCCGGCGACCACGAGTGGCAGGTGTGGCGCAAGTCGCTGCACGAATTTGCTCAGTATCTCTTTAAGTGATTTATCATCATACTACAAAACTATATCCAAAAGTATCAATGAACAGAAAAAGGACTATCTTACTAACTGGGGCGCTGATGACCCTCACGGGCTGGGCGCAGACGCTGCACTATGACAGGCCTGCCGACTATTTCGAGGAGGCGCTGGTGATAGGCAACGGCACCATGGGCGGCATCGTCTATGGTGGCACACAGACTGACCGTATCTCGCTCAACGACATCACGCTGTGGACGGGTGAGCCCTGCAACATGAAGATCTATTCGCCCGATGCCCACAAGACTATTCCCGCCATACGCGAAGCCTTGCGACAGGGCGACTACAAGAAGGCTGACCAACTGCAGCGCGAGGTGCAGGGTCATTTCTCGCAGAACTACCAGCCACTGGGGCAGTTGGCTATCGAGTATCTGGACACGATGGCGGCGGTGACGGATTATCGGCGCTGGCTGGACATCGGTGATGCGACGGCACACACCAGTTATCAGCGCGGGGGCTATCGCTACACCACGGAGTATTTTGCCACGAACCCCGACTCGGGCATGGTGGTACGCATCACCACAACGAACCCCAAGGGCATCCGGGCCCGCTTCTCCTTGAGTTGTCAGCTGCGACATAGTCGCAGCATACAGGACGGGAATACCCTCATTACTGACGGCTATGCCGGCTATGCATCGCTGCCCAGCTATTATGATGCCAAGGAGAAGTTTGCCTATGACCCTGGGCGCGGCATCCACTTCCGCACCAAGGTGCTGGTGAGTGGCAAGAACACGCGGGCTGAGGGTGAGAACATCGTGGTGGATGGCGCACGCGAGGTGACGCTCTATATCGTCGATGCAACCTCGTTTAATGGCTATGACAAGGACCCGGTGAAGGAGGGAAAGCCCTACAAGACGCTGGCCGACGCACGGCTGAAGCGACTCTCTGGCGTGTCGTTCAATCAACTGAGAGGACGCCACGTGAGTGACTACAAGGCTATCTATAATCGTGTAAAACTGCGCCTGGGCAAGGCGGTGGCGGATGACCGTCCCACCAACGAGGTGCTGAGGGACTATGTGGACGAGGGCCGCTTTAACCCTGAGTTGGAGGCCCTCTATTTCCAGTATGGACGCTATCTGTTGATTAGTTGTTCGCGTACGCCCAACGTGCCTGCCAACCTGCAGGGACTGTGGAACGAGTCGATACTGCCACCCTGGTCGTGCAACTATACCAGCAACATCAACGTGGAGGAGAACTACTGGGCTGCCGAGACGGCGGGGCTGCCTGAGATGCACCAGTCGCTCTTTACCTATATGAAAGAGCTGCAGGGCTCGGGCGAGTTGACGGCGAAGGCCTACTATGGCGTGGACCGCGGCTGGTGTCTGGCTCACAATACCGACATCTGGGCGATGACGTGTCCCGTGGGACTGCATACGGGCGACCCGATGTGGGCCAACTGGAACATGGGTGGGGCGTGGCTCTCGACGCATATCTGGGAACACTATACGTTCTCGCTCGACAAGGCCTTTTTGCGGGAGTACTATCCCGTGCTGAAGGGCGCTGCCGAGTTCTGCCTGGGATGGCTCATCTCAACGAAGGAGATGGGAGTGAACGGACAGGAGTATCTGATCACAGCACCAGCGACATCACCCGAAAACTCGTTTGTAACGCCAGATGGCTACCATGGACGCACCTGCTATGGCGGTTCTGCCGACCTGGCCATGATTCGTGAATGCCTCTTTGATGCGGTGCAAGCAGCCGAGGTGCTGGGTATCGATCAGTCTTTTATTGTCGAGGCAAATGCAGCCTTAAATCGTCTGCAACCCTATAAGATAGGTAAGAAGGGCAACCTGCAGGAGTGGTTCTATGACTGGGAGGACGAGGACCCGCACCACCGTCATCAGAGTCACCTCTTTGGTGTCTATCCTGGTCACCGACTGGATGATGGTGTGAACACCAAGGAGGCCATCCACCGTGCTGCCGCCAAGACGCTGGAACTGAAGGGTGACAAGACCACGGGATGGAGCACAGGCTGGCGCGTGAACCTCTATGCCCGCCTGCACGATGCTAAGAACGCCTATCATATCTATCGCAAGCTGCTGAGTTATGTGAGTCCTGATGGCTATCGCGGACCTGATGCCCGACGGGGTGGTGGCACCTATCCCAATCTGCTGGATGCCCACTCGCCCTTCCAGATAGACGGAAACTTTGGTGGCTGTGCTGGCGTCATCGAGATGCTGATGCAGAGCGAATACCAGATTCCCGACTGGAGTTCATCTCGCCTGCCCATTACTAGCATCGAACTGCTGCCCGCCCTACCTGACAACTGGAAAGACGGCGAGGTGAGTGGTCTGCGGGCTCGTGGCGGCATCACCGTAGACATGACGTGGCAAGACGGCAAGGTGAAAAAAGTATCGCTCACCGCCCAACAGCCTTGCGTGGTGACGCTGCTGATGAACGGTGAGCGAAAAAAGGTGGAACTCAAACGGGGCGAAAACTACTTCTGATACAAACGGAGGTAGTAGAGACCCGGGCAGAGCGTGGTGGGCGAGGCTGTGAGGCGAACCACAAAGCGCTTGGTGCTACTCACCATCTCGGCAGGAATATCATATTTCATTTCAAAGAATCCGTTGGGTTCTGCACCCTCAACAGTGGCTGGTATCGTGATATCGGCCACTTTTTTGTCGTTGATGGTGAGCACCGCCATGCGACCCTTGTCGGCCAGGTTGAAGCGCAGCATGACGCAGAGGTCTTTGCTGTCGTTCTGGTTGACCAGCGTGTACTGGATATGTCCGTTGGCACGGGCATCGCGATAGCGCTCCGAACGATAGATACCGGTGTTAGAGTCGCTGCTGTAGTTGTATTCGTGACCAGCCTCGCTCTGCTGTTCGCCAGCAGCCACGAAGTCAACGGTGTGGCGAATCAACTCCTCGTTGCGAGCTTCGGTCTTAGCCATATCGCTCTTGGCGAAGTTCTCAGGGGTCTGCTGATACCAGTAACACATATAGCGATCGTGGTGGATCTGGTAGAAGGGCTGCAGGGTCAGCGTGTTCCACTTATAGCTGCCCACACCGGGACGCTTGGCGTCGATGGTGAAGGTGAGCTTTGACAGGTCGAGGGGCTTGACGAGGTTGAGCACATCGGCACGGGCACCAATGAGCAGGGGAGCAGAGAGGAGGTTCAGCTGCTTGCCCATGGCACCAGGCGAGTGGTCCATGCGGCCCTCGAAGCCGTATTCGTTCTGCAATTTCTCGCTGCCCTGGGTGGTGTTGGCGCCCAGGAGGATGGGGCCATACTTAAAGGCGATATAGTCGCCGTAGTTGGGACACTCCTCATAGCGCAGCGTCATGGGCAGACTCACCTCAATCACGTCGCCCTTCTTCCACTTATTGGTGACGGTGACATAAAAGGCCTTGCCCTCGCTAAAATCAAAGTTGATGGGCTGACCGTTGATCTTGATGGCAAAGTCGTGACTCACCCATTCTGGATGGCGGATGGCAATGTCGTACTTGCCGGCTTTGTCGATGGTGATAGTAGTCTTGGGCTCGAAGGGGAACCGGGTGGTCTGTGTCACGGCAAAGGTCTTGTTCTGGAGCTTAGCCGAGGTGAAGAGGTTCACATAGAGCGTCTTCTTGCCATCGTGGGTGAACACGAAGTGTCCGTACTTGGAGTGGTTCTCCATGCCAGTGCCCACGCAGCACCACATGCCTTTGTTGGGCACAGAGTAGATGCGATAGCCCTGAGGACGCAGGGTGGTGAAATAGACATAGCCACCAGTCTGGGGGTCCTGGGTAGAGAGGATGTGGTTCCACATGGCCTGCTCGTAGAAATCGGCATACTTGGCATCACCGGTGCGGTCGAACAGCATCTCAGAGAACTTCAGCATGTTGTTGGTGTTGCACGACTCAGGACCATCGGGCTGGTCGATATAGCGATTGCTGTTGGCAGCGGTGAGGAAGTGCTCGTTCACCGAGTTGCCACCGATGCAGACGGTGCGGTTGGTGGCCACATCCTGCCAGAAGTTCTCGGCAGCGGTGATATAATTGGTGGCAGTAGCGTCCATCTCGCCAATACGCTCCATGCCAATGAACTTTGGCACCTGGGTGTTGGCGTGCTTACCATCAAGGAACGTGGTGTTGAGCGTCTGCATGCCGTTGAGCATCGCCTTGTGGGTGTACTTCTTGGCTGCCTCCAGGTATTTCTTGTCGCCAAAGAGCTGGTAGGCATCGAGCAGCGACTCGTTCATGCCACCGTGCTCGCAGTTGAGGAAACCCTCGAAGGCCTGGTCATCAACCTTGGCAATAAGGTTGGTGCTCCAGTCGGCCAACTTGCGGAACATCTCCTTGGCTTCCTTGCTGCCGGCATAGAGATAGGCATCGCGAAGACCGGCCAGAACCTTGTGCTCGCAATAGAAGGGCACCCAGCCCCAGTTCTTGCTGATGCCTGACAGGTCGCCGGCATAGAGCTTCTTCCACGACTCGTTGATGGGCTGTCCGCCGATGAAGCCATAGAGGCCTTCGGTGTTGGTGTTGTAGGCATCCTGACAGTCCTTCATCACCTTCAGCATATAGTCCAGACGCTCCTTCAACTTGGCACGCTGGGCCTCGTCGTGACTGGCGGCATAGGCCAGAGCCAGGGCCGATACATAGTGTCCGCCCACATGGCCACTGAGGTCGAAGCCGGCATCGCCGCCCCAGTTCTTGAAGTTGGGATGGCGCTGCTCCCACTGGTAGTAGGGGCTCTGGGCGTCGGTGGTAGCCGAGAGGCCTGCCTGGCGTACGAAGGGCGTCAGCAGTCGGTCGGTGTCATACTGCAGCAGCATGTCGATGTTCTTGTCCTGCGCCGTCCTGAAAGGGCCGTCGGTCAAGGTCACCTCATGCAGCGCGAAGTGCTTGGGGTAGAGGTCGGTCTGTGCCTGGGTGGCTTGTGTCATCCCCAAGGTCACGAGTCCTAGGAATAATAGCTTTTGTTTCATATTTTAGTGATTTTGTTATTTGACTGTCGTCCTTCGGTCGCGAATCAGTTTGATCTCGCGGAGCAAGTCTTCATAGTGCAACTTGTTGATGCCAGCCTCGGTCTGGGCCCTCTGTTTGCAGAAGTCCTCTACCTTTTGCAGGTTCAGCATCATATAGAGCTCAGCGTCGGAGATGCCGAAGTTGGCTGTGTTGCCATTGATGTTGTTATTGGCGGCAGGGTTCACCAGGGCGTTGGTGAACTTCAGGTAAGAGCGCTGCAGGTTGCGGCGCATCTTGGCCTGCAGGTCGTTGCCATTGACGTCTTTCCATACCTCGGCAAAGAGGTCGTCGAGATATTCGTCTGCGGGATAGCCGGCATTCTCAACGTTGCGGAGCTTCACGGCTGACATCAGATTTCTCAGCACGTTTTCCTGCATGTCGTTCATCATTGTTGTGACAATGGTACCTGTCTTCGACATGATATTATCGGGGAAGAGCCATGTGGGCGCCTCAAAGACGTTGCGACCGAGGTAGGCCAGTGCTTCCTTCTGGCGCTCCTTGGGTACGCCAACGAATGGCTCCAGACCTGGTGTGTTGTTGTTATAGCGTCCACCGATATTGTTGTGAACATGGTTCATATAGCGATTGAACTGGTCGCGTACGGCCATCCACATCTCGCGCAGGTCGTCATACTGGTCGTTGTCCTGCTTGGTCCATTTGGGCAGGTTCTCCATCACGCGCTTCAGGTTCTTGATACCATATTCCGAAGCCTTCACGGCGTCATCACCAAGGTCCTCGGTCTGGGCGCGGGGGTCTTCTCCCCAGCCTTCGCCACCTAGCCACCACAAACGGCGGTTGTTGCGCAGAACCTCAGAGGTCTCCTTCATCAGCTTCTCCTTCTCCTCGTACTCGTCCTTGAACTCAGGGCGCCACTGGTAGCCCCACTTGATGGCCCAACGATCGTAGTCGTTGATGCGGGGGAAGAGTCCCTTCTCTGAGATATGATCCTCGGGCTGAGCCACGTAGTTGAAGCGGGCATAGTCCATAATAGAAGAGGTGTGACCATTCTTCTCGACCCAGTTCTTGTCGCGCAACTTCTCAACAGGTGTAGCATTCGAGGCGCACATGTTGTGGCGCAGACCCAGGGTGTGGCCTACCTCGTGGCTGCTGACGAAGCGGATGAGTTCGCCCATCAACTTGTCGTCGAACTTCATGGTGCGGGCACGTTTGTCCGAAGGACCACATTGCACCATATACCACTTGGTTAGGAGGTTCATCACATTATGATACCAGCAGATGTGTGCCTCGATAATCTCGCCAGAACGCGGGTCGATGACGTGAGGGCCATAGGCATTCTCAATCTCGGCAGGCAGATAGCGCAGACCAGAATAGCGGGCATCCTCCATGCTAACATTGGGGTCGTCCTCGGGTAGCACCTTGGCAACGATGGCATTCTTGAAGCCGGCAGCCTCGAAAGCCACGTTCCAGTCGTTGACACCCTGAATGAGATAGGGCAGCCACTTCTTGGGTGTAGCGGGGTCGATATAATAGACAATCTGCTTCTCGGGCTCGGTGAGTTCGCCACGCAGATACTTCTTCTTGTCCTTAGGCACCAGGCGATAGCGGGCGATAAATGACTCGTGCTGCGTCTTGTGCTGATCGTCGTTGAAACGGGTAAAGCCATTGACGAAGTAACCCACACGCTCGTCCCACAGACGGCCACGCATGGGCTCCTTGGGCAGCAGCACCATACTGGTGTTCATGCCCAACGTGATGTTGCCGGCCTGAGAGGCTGGCGACTGACCATTCTGGGCACCATAGGTGCGGGTGGTCACCACCTCGATATTGGTGGGATAGACCTTCATGGTGTCGATATAGGTGGTGTTGTTCTGAGGACCGCCCAGCTTCAGGTTGTTCTTCAGACTGCTGGCCAGTTCGGTCAGTTTGCTGGCTCCCTTGAAGAGGGGAGTCACCTCCACCAGGTTGGCATCGTTGGCCTCGTTGTGACCAATGATTTTCAGGTCCATCACAATGGGGTTGATGGTGGACTGCTCCAGTGTGCGACGGATGTTGTCGTTCTTGTCGGCTTTCTGGGTCACCACATACTGGCGAACCAGAAGTTGGGTGGTGTCGCGCTTCTCGATATAGAAGGCGATGTCGTTGGCTTCCTCGCCGGCAAACTTGCCGAAGTTCTGGGGAACGGCGGTGAAGCGGTTGACACAGAGGATGAGGCGGCCCAGCATCGAGTCGGGCACCTCGAAGTAGTACTTGTCCTCGATGTGGCGTACGGTGAAGAGGCCTTTCATCACGGTGCCGCCTTTCTTCACAATCTTTTCGTACTCTGTCTCTTTCTTGGGTTTCTCTACTTTAGCGGTGTCGGCAGCAATACTGTCTTGTCTGACGGTGTCTTGCTTAATGGTGTCGGACTTGGCCACATGGAACTGTCTGGCCTGTATGGTTGTGGTCAGCATTAGTCCCATTAATAATGTAATTGTTCTCATGTTGTTTGGTTGTTGATGTTATTGATTAAGTTGTTTTATCGTAGGCTAAGGCTGCACCGATGGCGGTGCAGAATTGTGAGTATTTGGGAATATGGAATCGCACGTCGTAGAGCTTTTCCAAAGCGGGGAAAATCTCCTTGCTCTGGGGAAGTAACGACAGGTTGCCGATGAGTACCATGTCGCGACAACCAGTGCCCTGAGCTGCCAATACGGCTGCAGAACCTATGCTCTGGAGGACCATCGTGATGATGCCGCAGGCAATGTCTTCGCGCGAGGCATCGTTCTTGGCATGGGCAAAGAGTGAGGCGGTGGCTTCCATCGGCAAGCCGGGTAGGGGCTGGGCCGAGATGTCGCCAATGAGCAGGTTGATGTTCTTGATGTTGCCCTGCTTGGCTAATTCTGATACTTGTTTAATGTCGCTGGTATTCAGCATGATACGGCTAAGACCTTGAAGTGTTCCTCCACCAATGCCGATACCGCCGATATGGCTGAATTCGTCGCCACGGCACATGACAAACGATGTACCCGTGCCCATCGATACCACAATGGCGTGGTCCAGGTGACTCTCGTAGCGGGCTCCCAAGGCATCGGCTACGAACTCGTCGCAGCGACTGGTCTTAACGCCGTAGACATCACCCTTGACATAAGCAGCTCCCACACCTGTCAGCATCACGTGCTCTACTTCCTCGAGTTGCAGGTCGTTGTCATGAAGATACTTGCCAAAGGCACCATAGAGTGAAGTGATGGGGTCGGCTGCCGTGATACGTATCGGGGCAGTGGGTTTCCCGTCTTTCAGTCCTACTATTTTCGTGGTGCTGATGCCCACGTCTATTCCAATGATTATTCCCATACTCATGAATTTTGTCCGCAAAGTTACAATTATTTATTCACAATCCAAAATACATCATTCATTATTTTGCTGCATGAAAGGTTTTTTGTACCTTTGCCCTCAGAAACCTTAGAAAATGCATATAGCAGTAGCAGGAAATATTGGAAGTGGAAAGTCGACGCTCACACGCATGCTGGCCCGCCACTATGGCTGGGAGGCACGCTTCGAGGCTGTCGACCATAATCCCTATCTGGAAGATTACTACCGGGATATACACCGGTGGTCGTTTAATATGGAGGTGTTCTTTCTCAAAGAGCGCTTCCGCGATTTGATTGATATCTCGAAGGCTGACCATACCATCATTCAAGACCGCACCATCTTTGAAGGCGTCTATGTCTTTATGCAGAACAATAAAGCCATGGGTAACCTGAGTGACCGCGACTATGAGACCTATATGGAACTCTTCGAGCAGATGATGACGGTGGTTCACTATCCCGACTTGATGATCTATCTGCGGGCTTCGGTGCCGCATCTGGTGGGAAACATTCAGAAGCGTGGGCGAGACTATGAGCAGAGTATGAAGCTGGAATATCTTGAGAACCTGAATCGCCGGTATGACGAGTTTATATATAAGATGTATAAGGGTCGCGTGATGGTGATCGAGAAGGACGATTTGGATTATCTGAATAATCCCAAGGATTTTGCCCAGATCGTGGACCGTATTGACGCGACACTTTTCGGACTCTTCCCAGAATAAAATAACATCAAGAATATGCACATCGCAATAGCAGGAAACATTGGAAGTGGTAAGACAACGCTTACCAAGATGCTGGCCCATCGGTATGGATGGACGCCAAGGTTCGAACCCGTTGACAACAACCCCTATCTGGAGGACTTCTATGCCGACATGAAGCGCTGGTCGTTCAACCTTCAGATTTACTTCCTGAACAAGCGTTTCAAGGAGGTGGTGGAGATTGCCAACTCACAGGATACGATTATTCAAGACCGCACCATCTTTGAGGATGCATGCATCTTTGCACCCAATCTACACGGGCAGGGGATGATGAGTGACCGCGACTTTGCCAACTATAAGGACCTGTTTGACCTGATGATGTCGCTGGTGAAGTTGCCTGACTTGATGATTTACATCCGTTCGAGCATTCCCACACTGGTGGCACAGATTCAGAAGCGTGGACGCGAATATGAGCAGACCATGCGACTGGACTACCTGGAGGGACTGAGTCGCCGTTATGAGGAGTGGATTGCTACTTACAAGGGACAGCTCATCGTGATTGATGGGGACCATTGTAAGTTTGGTGATAACCCCGAGGACTTTAAGCAGGTCACCGATATGATTGATGCAAAACTCTTTGGTCTCTTCCCCATGGAATAGCGGTATGAAACGACTAGGAATCCTTGTATCTCTCTTTTGTATGTGTTCTCTTTCTGCGCTGGCTGCCAGCGTGGAAAAGAAAGGTAATGTGGTAACTATACGCCCTGATGGTGGACAGGCCAAGGTGATTCGCCTGGAGGTGATGAACAATCGCATCATCCGGGTGCGTGCAACCTCCAAGGATAAGTTGCCACAGAAACCTACTTCGCTGATGATTGTGCCGCAAACTGCCCCCCAAAAGGGCTGTTACACCGTGACGGATGAAGATACACGCGTAGTGGTGAAAACCAAAGAAGTTAAGGCTGTTGTGCAGAAGACTGATGGTCAGGTGACGTTCTTCGATGCCGATGGTAAGCAACTGTTGCAGGAGGCCAAAGACGGTAAGCAGTTTTGTGACTTCACAGTGCCTGAACGCGAACTGGGTATGAAGACTGGCTATACGGTGCCCGAGGAACATAAACACGGTCTCACATGGCTGATGAAGTTTGATTCCTCTGAGGACGAGGCATTCTTCGGACTGGGTCAGCACCAGAGTGAGGAGTTCAATATGAAGGGAAAGAACGAGGAGTTGTTTCAGTACAACACGAAGGTCAGCATTCCCTTTGTACTCTCAAATAAGGGCTATGGCCTGCTGTGGGACGCTTACAGCTACTGTCGCTTTGGTAATCCGAACGACTACCTGCAACTGAATCGCGCCTTCAAACTCTATGACAAGCAGGGTAGGGAAGGTCATCTGACGGGGACCTATGTGGATGCACGGGGGAGGAAACTGGTGCGCGACGAGGATTCTATCTATTATGAATATGGTACGCCCGAGAAGTCGGAGATTGCCTTGAAAACCGACAATGGCGGTATCAAGAACCTGCCGAAGGGATTTTCGTTGGCTGGTGCCAATGTCGTCTATGAAGGCTTTATTGAGCCAATGGAGAATGGTAGCATCGCCAATAATTATCCATTATCCATTGTCAATTATCAATTTATTCTGTATTACGCTGGCTACATCAAGGTCTATATCGATGGTAAAGAGGTGGTGCCAGAGCGCTGGCGTACGGCCTGGAACCCCAATGCCTATAAGTTTGAGGCACAGCTGAAGCAGAACACGAAGACGCATCTGCGCATTGAATGGCAGCCCGATGGCGGTGAGAGTTACTGTGGTCTGCGTGTGGCAGAGCCTCGTTCTGAGGCTGAGCGCAATGCGCTGACCATCTGGTGTGAGATGGCCAAGGATATGGACTACTATTTCATTGCCGGAAAGAATCTCGACGAGGTGATTAGTGGCTATCGCACGTTGACGGGGAAGGCGTCACTCTATCCGAAGTGGGCACTGGGCTTCTGGCAGAGTCGTGAACGCTATAAGACGCAGGACGAACTGGTATCGACATTGGCGGAATTCCGTAAGCGTCAGATTCCTATCGATAATATTGTGCAGGACTGGAACTACTGGCCCGAGGACCAGTGGGGAAGTCATGAGTTTGAGGCGTCTCGCTATCCCAACCCGCAGCAGATGCTCGACGATGTCCATCAGATGCATGGCAGGTTTATGATAAGCGTCTGGCCAAAGTTCTATGTGAACACGGATAACTACAAGGAACTTGATGCCAAAGGTTGGATGTACAACCAATCGCCCACGGACGATATCCATGACTGGGTGGGACGTGGCTATAAGAATGGCTTCTATGATGCCTATGACCCGGAGGCCCGCAAGGTGTTCTGGCGTCAGATGGACGAGAAACTGTATTCTGGACTTGGTAAGGGCGTTGATGCCTGGTGGATGGATGCCTCAGAACCAAATGTCAGAGACTGCACGCCGATGTGGTATCGCAAGGCGCTTTGCGGTCCCACGGCACTTGGCACGTCAACTGAATATTTCAATGCTTACTCCTTGGTTAACGCGGATGCTATCTATAAGGGACAACGCGGCGTATGGAAAGGTAAGAACGATGAGCCACGTGTGTTCCTTTTGACACGTAGTGGCTTTGCCGGAGAACAACGCTACTCCACGGCTACATGGAGTGGGGATATTGGTACGCGCTGGGAAGATATGCGGGCACAGATGACTGCGGGACTGAACTACTCTTTGTCGGGTATTCCTTTCTGGGGAATGGATCAGGGTGGCTTCTGTGTGGAGAACCGCTATGTAAGGGCTCAGCAGTTGTTTGACCGTACGGGGCAGGAGAACGAGGACCTGAAGGAGTGGCGTGAGTTGCAGACGCGATGGAACCAGTTTGGCGCATTCATCCCGCTCTTCCGTAGTCATGGTCAGTGGCCTTTGCGTGAAATATGGAACATCGCACCTGATAACCATCCTGCCTACAAGTCGTTTGTCTACTATGACCGCCTGCGTTATCAGTTGATGCCCTATATCTATTCGCTGGCAGGCTGGGCGCATTTCAAGGACTATACCCTGATGCGTGCCTTGGTGATGGACTTCAACGGCGACAAGAATGTGGAGAACATCGGCGACCAGTGGATGTTCGGACCGGCGCTGATGGCTTGTCCTGTGGGCTATTATAAGGCTCGCAACCGCATTGTCTATACCCCCAAGCAGTGTGGCTGGTACGACCTCTACTCGGGTGAGTACAGAGAGGGCGGAAGTATCCTTGTGGTCGATGCGCCCTATGAGCGTATCCCTGTCTTTGTGCGTGAGGGTGCCATCATTCCTTTCGGTCCTGCCATGCAGTGGAGCGATGAGAAACCGGCGGAGCTGATAAACCTCTATGTGTATGGCGGACAGGATGGTGAGTTCCAACTCTATGAGGATGAGGGAACGAACTATAACTATGAGAAAGGTAAATATGCCACCATCGATATCCGCTATGATGATATTCATAAGACGGTGACCTTCGGACGACGACAGGGGGCCTTTAAGGGTATGCTAAAGGAACGCCGATTCAATATCGTCTATATCGACAAACATCATGTGTGTGAGCTGAACCTGGAAAATCCTGATGGACAGATGGTGAAATATAACGGCAAGGAGTTAGTGGTCAATATTGAATAACGAAATAACGCTTGATATGAAAAAGGGTATTGTTATGGCATCGCTCTTGGCGATGATGAGCGTGATAACGGTAAGGGCACAGGTCTATCTGGATACGAAGGCGCCCATTGAGGAACGAATCAAGGATGCGCTGAGTCGCATGACGGTACATGAGAAAATACAGATTCTGCATGCACAGAGTAAGTTCACATCGGCTGGTGTCCCTCGTCTTGGTATTCGACAGTTGAACATGGATGACGGACCTCATGGGGTGCGTGAGGAACTGCTGTGGAACTCGTGGAGTCCTGCACGATGGACTAATGACTATGTGGTGGCTTTCCCGTCGCTGACGTGTCTGGCTGCTACTTGGAACCGTGACCTCTCGGATGTCTATGGTAATGCCATCAGTGAGGAATTTGCTTTCCGTGGCAAGGATATGCTGCTGGGTCCTGGTGTCAATATACAGCGTACGCCTCTCAATGGTCGTGCCTTTGAGTATATGGGTGAGGACCCTTATCTGGCTGGCGAGATGGTGGTGCCCTATATCAAGGCGGTACAGAAGAATGGCGTGGCATGCTGTCTGAAACATTTCGTGCTGAACGATCAGGAGATAGACCGTTTTGCTGTCAATGTCAACGTGTCGGAGCGGGCCTTGCGCGAGATATATCTCTATCCTTTTAAAAAGGCTGTCGATGAGGCTCATGTGTGGAGCATCATGGGTTCGTATAACCTGTGGAAGAATGTGCACTGCTGTCACAACGACGAATTGCTGAATGGTATCTTGAAGAAGGAATGGGGCTGGGACGGCGCTCTGGTGAGCGACTGGGGAGGCACCACCAATACCGACGAGGCTGTACATGGTGGACTGGATATCGAGATGGGTACCTTCACCGATGGAAAACTCAGGGAGAGTGAGTTTACTTTTGATGACTATTATCTCGCGAATCCCTTTGAGAAGCTGATTAAGGAGGGAAAGGTGTCCATGTCTGTGCTTGACGAGAAGGCCGCACGTGTGTTGCGTGTCATCTTCCGTACGTCGATGAATCCTGATAAGGTGATTGGCTCGCAATGCAGCGAGGCTCACTATGAGGCCTGTCGACAGATTGGCGAGGAGGGTATCGTGTTGCTGAAGAACGATGGGAGCGTTTTGCCATTCAATCATAAGAGTTATAAGAAGGTGCTGGTTGTCGGCGAGAATGCAACGCGTTCGCTGACTCAGGGTGGAGGCTCTTCGGAGTTGAAGACCTTGAAGGATGAATCACCTTTGAGTGCTCTACAAATGCTTTATGGTCTGAATACCCATGAAGGTCATGTAGACTATGCCCAGGGATATTCTTCTGGACGTGCCATGTATGACCGTGTGGATAGGGTCAGTCCTGAAGAGCAGGCTCGCTTAAAGGCAGAGGCCTTGGAGAAAGCCAAGGATGCTGAGCTCATTATCTTTGTTGGTGGAATGAACAAGAATCATCGTCAGGATTGTGAGAACGGTGATCGTGAGTCGTATGACCTTTCTTTCGGACAGAACGAGTTGATTAGTGAATTGGCAAAGATTCAGCCCAACATCATTGTGGTGACCTTTGGTGGTAATCCCTATGCCACGCCTTGGCTCTCTCAGGTGAAGGCGCTGGTTCACTGCTGGTATCTTGGTAGTGAGTCTGGAAACGCGTTGCTGAATGTACTAACAGGTAAAGTTAATCCCAGTGGTAAACTGCCTGTGACGTTTGCTCAGAAGTATGCTGATTATCCCTATGTGAAATACGGTCAGGAGGCTTATCCTGGCGTTAACAAGCAGGTATACTATAAGGAGGATGTGTTTGTGGGGTACCGTGGCTTTGAGCACAACAAAGTGAAGGCGCTGTTCCCCTTCGGTTTTGGTTTGAGTTACACGACGTTCCAGTATGGCAAGCCGTCTGTAAGCATTAATAATGATGTGATTACTGTTGAGGCTACCATCACAAATACGGGTAAGGTGGCAGGCAAGGAAATTGCACAGGTCTATGTGTCTGCTCCCAAAAACAAGCAGATGGAGAAGCCAGTAAAGGAACTGAAGGCTTTTGCTAAGACACGTTTGCTACAGCCTGGCGAGAGTCAGACACTTCGTATGACGATGAAGAAGAGTGACTTGGCTTCGTGGAATGAGAGTCTGCATGGATGGCAGGTGGATGCTGGCATTTACACCATTCAGATTGGTGCAAGTAGTGCCGATATTCGTGGTAAGGCATCGATAAAACTGTAATTTTGTTCTCGTCTCGAAAAAAGTTCGTACCTTTGCACCCATGAATATGTCTGATTTGGAAAATAAGCGTATTGCTGTACTGCTCTCGGGTGGTGTGGATAGTAGTGTGGTGGTCTATGAGTTTGCACGCATGGGCCTCCATCCTGATTGCTTCTACATTAAGATTGGTCCTGAGGAAGAAGAGGAATGGGACTGCAGCAGCGAGGAGGACTTGGAGATGGCTACGGCTGTGGCACATAAGTATGGTTGTCGTCTTGAGGTGATAGATTGCCATCGTGAGTATTGGGACCAGGTGACAAAATACACGATGGATAAGGTGCGGGCTGGTCTGACTCCTAATCCTGACGTGATGTGCAATCGTCTGATTAAGTTTGGGGCCTTCCATGAAAAGCGTGGACATGACTACGACCTTATTGCAACTGGACATTATGCCCAGACGGAAATCATTGATGGAAAGAAATGGTTGACAACGAGTCCTGATCCCGTAAAGGATCAGACGGACTTCCTGGCACAAATCTATGGATGGCAATTGCAGAAAGCAATCTTCCCCATAGGGCATTATGTGAAGGACGAAGTGCGACAGATTGCTGAGCGCGAGCATTTAGTGAATGCTAAACGTAAGGATTCACAGGGTATTTGCTTCCTTGGAAAGATTGATTATACGGAGTATGTCAGAAGGTATGTTGGCGAACAGCAGGGCGATGTTATTGAACTGGAAACAGGTAAGCTGATAGGCCGTCATAATGGACATTGGTTCTATACCATAGGACAGCGTAAAGGACTTGGCTTTGGCGGTGGTCCTTGGTTTATTGTGAAGAAGGATGTAGAGAATAATATCCTCTATGTGGCGCATGGCTACGACCCGTTAACGGTATATAAGCAGAGCTTCGCTATTCATGACTTCCATAGTATCAATGGAGAAATGCCTGAGGAGGATATTACGTTTAAGATTCGTCATACGCCTGAATATCATCGCGCTAAGTTTATTCCTAAGGGAGAAGGGCGCTATGAGATACAGTCGGAAGAGAAGATTCATGGTGTGGCACCAGGACAGTTCTGTGTCATTTATGACAATCGCTACCACCGTTGTTACGGCAGTGGCGAAATCACTATCTAAACAGATTAAATATTGAATGTCTTGAACGCATAGCCTTGTTCTTTGAGCCATTTGATGCTCTGGGGCAACGCTGTGCGTAACTTCTCTATGGACTTCAGCGAGTCATGGAAGGTGATGATGGAGCCATTGCGGGCATAGCGCTTTACGTTGGCTACCACGTCTTCGGCACTGAGCCATTTTGAGTAATCTCGTGTGACCACATCCCACATAACTACTTTATATTTTCTGCTCAACCATGCATATTGACTCAGACGCATCCATCCATGTGGAGGTCTCATCAGCTTACTATGGATATAAGCGTTAGCCTTCTCAACGTTGTAGCTGTACTCCTTGATGGTATGACGCAAGCCGCCAATGTGGTTGTGGGTATGATTGCCCACGCAGTGTCCTTCGTTCAGAATCTGCTGAAAGAGTTCGGGATATTTACGCACGTTGTCACCTACGACGAAGAACGTAGCCTTGATTCCCTCTGTCCTCAATACTTCAAGAATAAAAGGGGTGGCTTCGGGAATAGGGCCGTCGTCGAACGTCAGGTAGACTGCTCGTTCGCGACGGTCCATTCGCCATAGGGCCTTAGGGTAGAGCCATCTCAGATAGATGGCAGGTTGTTCTATGAACATATGTCAGATTCAACGTTGGGGCAGACGTCCGCCCTTTGATGTGTACTGCTCCAGTAAAGCATACAGCCTGCTGGAGTATGTGTTAGCTAACTTGTCGTCGATGCTGTCTGCTACGCTAATCAGGTTCTGCATGATATAGAACATGTGGAGCTGACAATCACGTTCAACAGTAAGGAACTTATCCCTGTCGAGTGACAGATAGTAGGTCAGGTATTGATCTGACTTCTTCCACAGCTTCTCGGTCAGTTCCTTAGCCTTCGCCATATTGCCGATAGATGCATATGTCTGTGCCATCTCGATAGAGAACGACTGGTAGTCGTGGGGCACATTGCAATCTGGGAATTCCTTCTCGGCACGGGCCAGTACTTCTGCCGCACGCTTGTTGTCACCCTGAGCTGCCAGATTCATGGCTAACTTCACAAAGAGGCGACGGTGGGTGTAGCACATGCGCATCACGGTTTCGTCAACATAGACGCCAGGAACATTGATGCCGCCGAACTTGAATCGCTTCATCACGTTGTTGTATGTCTTCTCTGTATCGAAGTTTGTCATACCTGGCAACGGCTTCTCGTTGATGTTGGTGGTGAATGGCGTGATACGGTTAGCCAGACCCTCCTGTACGAAGTTGTCACCCAGGTTCATGTAGTTCTCCTGACCTACAGTGTAAGCAACATAGATGGGGCGGGTCCAGTTGGCATTTGCCAACATCTCAAACATCATGAGTTTGCTCTTGTCAATACCACTATGACCTTCCAACGAGATGACCATACGGTTGGGGATAGAGTCGCCCTGAATCAGCATACCACTCTTCTTGACGGCCTCTTTATCGATGGTCATGAAAAGTGTATCTGTAGGAATAACGTTGAGCGACTGGTCTAACTGATAGTAGGGGTCATTGGCAATCTCAGGAATTTTCATCTGAGCAAACATAATTGCTTCTGCCTGACGACGCTTCAGTTCGCTGTCACGCTGGTCGCGTACCCAATACTTCAGCACATTCTTCAACTCAAAGGGATTGCTACCGAAAAGTTCGGCTGTCTCCTTGGGATATTCTTTCTCCAGCAACTCAATGGCTTTGCGGATCTTCTTGTCTACACGGATATATTCGTTGGTGCCAGAACAATACTCCAGTCTGCTCCATGTGATTGGCAGGGCAGGTGAGTCGTAAGCAGGACGAATCATCTGGTCGATATACCAGTCGGTCTGCAGGTATGAGAGATTACATACGCGGGCATCTGTACGAACACCTTCGGTATCCTGGTTATACCACAAGGGGAATGTGTCGTTATCACCATTAGTGAAGATGATGGGATTGCCTTCTTCCTGCATTGACATCAGGTAGTTCTGACCGAAGTCACGACAGGTGTAACGACCTGAGCGATCGTGGTCATCCCATGTCTGTGAAGCCATCTGGATAGGAACCAGTAATGTGATAGCAGAAACAATGATGGCGGGAATAAGCATGTTCTTTTTCATCACATTGTTAATCATGCTTACAATGGCTGCTACGCCCATGCCACACCAGATGGCATATGCATAGAATGAACCGGCATAGGCATAATCACGTTCACGTGGCTGCAAAGGTGTCTGGTTCAGGTAGACCACAATGGCAAGGCCTGTCATGAAGAACAGGAAGAATACGACCCAGAACTGCTTGACGCCTTTCTGACCTCGCATCATTCCCTGCCAGAAAATGCCAAGGAGACCCAATAACAGAGGCAGACAATAGAACACGTTGTGGCCCTTGTTGTTCTTCAAATCATCGGGTAGTAATGACTGGTTGCCCAGTCGGGCGTTATCGATGAAAGGAATACCTGAGAGCCAGTTGCCGTGCTCCAGTTCTCCGTTGCCCTGAATATCATTCTGACGTCCGGCAAAGTTCCATAGGAAGTAACGCCAGTACATCCAATTACACTGGTAAGCAAAGAAGAACTTGATGTTTTCCCATTGCGTGGGTACGGTAACATAACTGCCTTGACGGTAGTTTGAAGGCTCTTGCGTACCCTTGAAGCCACCAACCCAACTCTTATACTGTGAGATATGTCTTGAGTCGTTGCTGTACATACGGGGGAACAGCATGTTCTGGGCATACTTAGGCTTATCCTTTGTGCTGACAACAAAATAGGTGTCGGGCTCATCAGCAGTTTTCTTCTCCTTGCGCTGGTAGATAGGCTGGCCTTCGTCCATCTGGACACGTCCATCTTGGTCTATCTTGTATTCAGAACTGAACGTCTGGCCATACATCAGTGGGCGGTAGCCATACTGGTCACGGCTTAGATAGTTACCCAGGGTAAAGATATCCTCAGGTGAGTTCTGGTCCATTGGGGGGTTGGCTGATGAACGAATCACGATAACGGCATAGGTAGAGTATCCAATCATCAGCATCAGCATGCACAGCAGGGCCGTGTTCTTGATGCGAGGTGAGATAATCTGTTTCTTGGCACCGGGCAAGAAAAGGATTGTGGCAAGGATTCCTAATACAACTACGCCAATGAAGAATGCACTCCATCCAAATCCGTAGAAAGGAATACCCAGCATGGCAATGGCCAGCAGGAATGCAATGTTCTGGCGTATCCAACTGTTCTTGGTCTCTTTGGCCATCTGAGTTTCATAGATTGCCCAAATCACTAATGCTACGAGTAGGGCAAGGTAGATGTATTCACCCGTGTTGAACGACATGCCAAGTGTGTTGACAAAGAACAACTCGAACCATCCACCAACAGTGATAATACCAGGTACTACACCATATAGAACAGCTGCGAGAAGCAGGAATGAAATGAGCAGAGCTACGATGCTGCCTTTGATGTTTGCATTGGGAAAACGCTTATAGTAGTATACCAATACGATGGCAGGCAGACAGAGCAGGTTTAGCAGGTGAACACCGATAGAGAGGCCTGTCATGTACATAATGAGTACCAGCCAACGGTCTGAGTGAGGCTCATCGGCGTGGTCTTCCCATTTAAGAATAAGCCAGAATACAACAGCAGTGAATGCAGAACTGTATGCATATACCTCACCCTCAACAGCTGAGAACCAGAATGTGTCACTAAAGGTGTAGATGAGTGCACCAACAAGACCTGATGCCTCTATGGTAACTAATTTCCAAGTTGATAGCTCTTCCCATTTGTCAATGAGCAATCGACGGACTAGGTGCGTGATACTCCAGAAAAGGAAGAGAATACAGGTTGCAGACAACAATGCACTCATTGTGTTTACCATACGTGCCACTTGTGTCGGATCACTGGTAAATTGTGAGAACAGGTTGGCTGTCAACATAAAGAATGGCGCACCAGGTGGGTGACCGATTTCAAGTTTGTAGCCAGTGGTAATAAACTCAGGGCAGTCCCAGAATGAGGCTGTCGGCTCGATTGTTGAACAATAAACGAAGGCCGCTATAAAGAAAGTGAGCCATCCGAAGATATTGTCCACGAGACGGAATTGTTTCATTTTTACAGGTTTGTTTTTTAACGTTAAAACTTTTTTCAGCCTGCAAAGTTAGTAATTTTTTATGGAGTTAAGGAGTAAAAGGAGTTAAAGGGAGTTAAAGCGCAATAGAATAGTTCAAATAATTAATTCCGCACCATAAACAAGTAACCAATAACGCAGAAATTTTCCTATGGCAATACTGATAAACGAGATAAGTACATTGGCACGCATAAAACCCAATGTTACTGTGATGGCACTACCAATAATGGGTAAAAATGCAAAGAATCCCATCCAGGCACCTCGTCCTGCCATGAATCGTTGGGCACGTTCCATATTCTGTTTTTTGATTTTCAGTACTCTCTCTATCCATTCCGGATTTCCCATGCGCCCCACGTAATAATTGAACACCGACCCTAGTGTGTTGCCAATAGAACCGTAAATGACCAGTTGCCAGCTGTCAAGTCCTGAACCTAAGAGGAGAAGCATCACCGTTTCGCTTGAAAAAGGGAATACACTACCAGCTAAGAAGGCAGCCAGCAGCATGCCCCAGTAGCCATAGCTGGAAAGAATATCAATAACCCAGTCCATCGTAAATGGCTTGATTGGTGAAGTTTAATAGTGTCTCGTTGGTGCTCACAATTGAGAGTGCTAAAAGAAGCAATACCGTTATTATGAATAGGTAATATGTAACTTTTGTACTCGTGAATGTGAAGAAGTGGGCAATAAACGGACTGGCACATATGAGAACAACACGTATGAGTGTGTCGAAATGTTGTGGCTGGAGTAGGATGAAGATACTTACAGCCACGCCAAGCCATTGTAGAAAGTCGTATATCTGACGGGTTCTGATGCGCTCCTCGTAGCTTTGCCTCCAGAAATTGATAGCACCAATTAGAGCTAGTGCGGCAACAACAATAAACAAAATGATTTGTATGGGCATCAGCGAAATCTCACTGTCGGGAAAATAGACCAATGGTGAGAAATGCTCTTTGATAGTATCAAAGTCTTGCCAATAAAGAAATAATGGAAGTGCGAACCAATAGGGGGTAATAAGTCCCAATAGGGATGATAGCCATGTACGAATGCCTAGTGATTGGATTGTATACAAGGTGAGTAACCATATCAATGGCACAAAATACAAAGCCTGAACATAAAATAAACTGGCTATGCCTAAAGATAAATAGGCATAATAGGTGTGATTAACGTCTTCAGGATTCTGATAGGTGAGGAAAAGCATAAACAAGGTGATAGCTGTGCAAAGACCTACAATGCCAGCTTCCATGGAGCCATAGTTGAAGCCACAGCCTGCTGTTAGCATCATAAACGTTGATGTCACCATCCAACTGCGAATACGTAGGAAGATGATATCTTTACTCATTTCTATCATCAGATAATTGGTGGCAGCTAATAGAATTAGTTGCCACCATAAATGATGTACGAATACGCCTGCCATGATCCAGGTAAAGAGACCATAGATAGTACAGACGTATAGCGTCAGAACGTTTTCAGCAATGATGTTTTGTAAGCGTTTCTCCAATGCTGTAATAACTTTCCTTTCCTACAATTATAAATCAGCACCGATGTCGCGGCGGAAATACTGGTCAGTGAATTTGATCTTTTGTGCTTCAGTGAATGACTTCTTCAGTGCCTCTTCTTTGTTCTTGCCATATGACGATACGGCAATAACACGGCCTCCGCTGGTTACAACCTGTCCATCTTTCATTGTGGTGCCAGCATGGAACACAACTGAACCGTCTACCTGGTCGATGCCACTAATAGGATAGCCTTTCTTGTATTCTTGGGGGTAACCACCGCTTACCAGCATGACGCATACTGCTGCTCGTTCGTCAAACTCGATAGAACGCTGGTCCAGATTTCCTTCAGCAACACCTTCCAAGAGGTCTACCAGGTCACTCTTCAAACGAAGCATCACGCTTTCGGTCTCTGGATCGCCCATGCGACAGTTGTATTCAATGACCATAGGTTCTCCCTTCACATTAATCAATCCAAAAAAGATAAAGCCTTTGTAATCGATGTTCTCTGACTTCAGACCTTCTACTGTGGGACGGATGATACGGTCTTCAACCTTCTGCATCCACTCTTTTGTCGCAAAGGGAACAGGCGATACACTACCCATGCCACCTGTGTTCAGACCTGTATCGCCTTCACCAATACGCTTGTAATCTTTTGCTTCCGGCAGAATCTTATAGTGGGAACCATCCGTCAGTACAAAGACAGAGCATTCAATGCCACTCAAGAATTCCTCAATTACCACACGACTAGATGCATTGCCAAACATACCGCCCAGCATGTCTTTCAGTTCTTTCTTTGCCTCTTCAAGAGTGGGCAGAATCAACACACCTTTTCCAGCGCACAATCCATCTGCCTTCAGTACATAAGGTGCCTCAAGTGTCTCTAAAAACTTCAGACCTTCTTCCAAATGCTCACCATCAAACGTCTCGTAGCGGGCTGTAGGAATCTGATGACGCTGCATGAATCCTTTGGCAAAATCCTTAGAACCTTCGAGTACAGCACCAGCTTTCGAAGGACCAATAACAGGTATGTTCTTGGTTCTTTCGTCTGTCTTTAGGTCGTCGTAGATACCTTTTACCAATGGGTCTTCGGGGCCTACAACCACCATGTCGATGTTCTTCTCAACTACGAACTGTTTGATAGCCTCAAAATCATCGGCTTTCATGTTCACATTCTCTCCGCAGTTTGAGGTACCGGCATTGCCTGGGGCAATAAACAGTTTCTCCACTCGCTCACTCTGAGCAATTTTCCAAGCCAGGGCGTGCTCGCGGCCGCCGCTTCCCAACAGTAAAATCTTCATCTCTTTACAATTGATTTCAAAATTTGCCTGCAAAGGTAATCATATTTTTTGTCACTGCAAAGAAAACGCTTACGATTTATTCTGTCTATAGAAGAATTACTTTCGCTTCCTTGTTGTTCATACCTGGCATTGTCATGCCGATACGCGCACCAATATAGGTGGGGTCGCATACAACATAACGATTACCTTCGTACTCGATGTAGTCGCCAGGAACATCGCTGTTGAAGCAAACTGCCATAGCCAAGTGTCCTGGATAGTAGACAAGAACAACCTTTAGACCTAGTAAATCACGGACCAAGCGTGACAGAAGTATGCTGCGATCCTCACAGTCGCAATAGGGATAATACAGTGTCTCTTCTGGGAAGAAGGCACGGTCGCCACCCCATACCTTGTCGTCATACTCATAGACGAAAGCGGTTTGAACCCAGTTCAAGAGGCGTTCCATCGCTTCTGTTTCTTTCAGTCCCTTGAGTTTCTCGTGTAGCTCTGCCACTAGTGTGTGACTGATGCTGGCATCAAGAGGAACATTGGCATACATAGCCCAGCGTGTCATGAGGTTACCATTGATGGATGAGGTAGGGTAGGCCTCATAGAAATTCAGCAGGTTCTTGTTGACATCTGTCTTGAAACACATGTCGCTGTAGCGCTTTGACTGCAGTGTACGGGCATCTGTACGTGTCTCATCAATCAGCATGGGCTGAGTAATACGTAGCGAAATTGGTTGTTCGTTGGGATATTCTGCATTACAGATCTTCAGTCGGCCAACATCTTCTCCGAAAACATAGAAGTCTTCGCCATCGATGGTATAGTAGCCACGTCCGTAAATCATATGCTCTGTAGCATAGAGCATGTAGAGACGGTCGTCCCTGATAGCCAATCGTACCTTATAACCAGTCTGTTGGGCTATCCAGGCCATAAACATTGTGGCTTCATTTTGTGTCGGGAAACATGAATTTGCCAATGACTGGAGCATATTCAAATAGGCCCAGTCATTCAACTGGTGACGGATACGCAGTTCCAAACAGTCTCGAATGGTGTTGTTGAAGTTGGCACTTGCCATCTGTTCATATACATCAGCAATTCCATCGGGGGTTAGATTCTTAATCTGGAACGCCTCTTTCTCGGTGAAACGGGCGTGGAACGAGGTTCCATAGAGGTCGAAGTCTACATACTGAGCCATGAGCTCCTGGTCAAGCTTCTTTTTCTGCTTGATGAGTTCTTCCTGTGAGATGATGTCTCCCAAAGGGACGTCTGCCTGCAATTTCTCGTTTTTTCCGTTAATCTTTACCTGTTGGCCTTCGCCATCAGGTATGTCTACCATCTCCTGCTCCTCTTGCATGCGTTTGCGGAGTTCTTCCTGTGAAATGATATCTCCTTGTGGCACATTGGCGTCAAGCTTTTCTTCCTTGCCATTGAGCTTTCCCTGCAAGTTCTTACCTCCCTTGGGGATATTCACCATTTCTTGCTCCTCCTCAATCATAATGGGCTGTTCCAGAATAGGCACAATGGGTACAGGCTGAGGCTTGACATCTGGCAACACAATAGGTTGCGAATCAATTTTGATGGGGGTACTACTGATGGGTTTCAGAAGTAGTTGTTCTTCGATTACTACAGGTGGAACTTCTTTTTCCTTGACTGGTTTTGGACGTGGAGGCAGAGGGCCAAACTCTTTCCAAGCACTACGTACAAACTCAGCATACTTTCGAATGGCATCCTGACGGAATTTCTGGTATTTGCTCTGTGATTGCTGACGGAAAATGTCAAAGTCCTCCTCAAAGGTGTTTTTCTTGATACACACCTCGCGTGTGACCGTGGCAGGGTCACTGTATCTGCGTGATGACAGCTCTCCATCGCTTTTGACACGTGCCTTAATATAAGAAAGGTATTGCGCTGTGAGTTGCATAACCGTGTTCTGACGGTCTTTTATCATATTTCCTAAAGCTTCTTTTCCAGGAACTTTGATGGTATATTTCTTTCCGTCTGCCTCGTCCAGAAGTTCTACTTGACCTTTGTATGGTACATTGAGGATAGACTGTGGGTTCAAGGCTTCACGCAACTTTAGTTCTCGTTTTTGGGCACCTGCGTTTTCAAGTATTACCTTTCCGGTAACACTAATTACGACATACTTTTGTGCTATTATTCCTCCAATGAAGATAGTTAGGAATAATGTTAATGCGACTAATCTCTTTGTCATAATATAGCTTGTTGATTTGTTTTACATGAGGTTAAATCCGCCAAAGAATCTACGGGTGGTTAGTCTGAAAAATTCATCAGCACCACCTAAGAAGGGAATAGCTGCCATCGCCCAGCCAAGATTGACACTGATTCCTGTTATATAGAAAGTGATAAATCCGAAACCTACCAAGATGGCTGACCAAATGAATAACAGTGAACCGACAACAAATGTCGTTGTCAGGAAAAAACGTAACCATTCTGACTCTCTGCTTTTTGCCCATTTCATATATTGGCGACGCCACATAAAGGTGAATAGTACGATGAAGAATGAAAGTACTATGGTGACCCATAAGTCAGGATATCGTATCTCAGTCTGTTCAAATATGGTTTGAAGTGAGTAGGCTAAGAGTTCAATACCAGCAATTTCTCCTAGTGGCGTATAGTGCATATCAGCCAGTTCGTGGGTCGCACCAAATAAGACAACGTGGTCTTCTATCCAATCTCTGTGTTCTGCAATAGAGTCCGGAGAAATCACCCGGAAAACAGTAGGACGGAAATTGATGTTCAAGTCGTCAGACTTATGCTCTAGTAGTTGTCCGTCTGTATATCGCATGGCAACTTCTTGCACAAATGACGTACGCATCTCGCCGTTACAGATTCTCCTTAGATTGGATTTTCGTTTCAAACCACCATAAAGGGTACGTTCATAGTTTGTAAAACCTTCGTTAACAGGGGCTACTTCGGTGAAGAAAGAATGTAACTCTTCTGTATAGCCTATCGTGTCGTTGACATAGTTAAGCATTCTATACGAGAAGATAATGTTATCATAGGTATGTGCTACCTCTGACAGATACATGTCGGCTGCAGAATCTGGTTTCCATCCTTCGAAAACGATATCCACGCCAATCACTTTTGGATTGGCCTCCTCTATCTGGGCCAGCACGTTGGCAAGGTCGTCGCGTTTGACTAAGTCTGTCATGTCGACGATGGTAATCACGCGACTCGTGTCACGCTGCCCATATTCTTCCATCACGTGATAGTATATATCCGTAAGCGAGAATCCTTTCATCGTCTGAGCCACTGGGTTCAGAAATGACAGGTTCAGTGCCATTGATGCCAAAATCCCCATCGTGGCAAAGGCAAATAGCACAGTGAAACAATGTCGGAATATAGGCTTTACATTCAGTTTCTTCATAGTTATAGGCTTTTTAAACAACGCTATTGATTGTTCAGTATTCTCACATTTCTTTTATTAACTACCATGTCGCGATCCTGTCGTTGACAGCGCAAAAGCCACTTTTGGAAGTCGTGTGTGTTGATTGTATTTGGATGACGTGAATCACGAGAAATATCATTGCACTTAACAAATGGATTGGGAGAATAAATGATAACCAGTTGGTTGTTTTCTTGTGAACGTTTAGTCGTCATTTTGTAAGAAACAGTTCCAGGGTTGTTCTCTGCATCGAATAACGTGTAGTTTTGACTAGCTTTGATGGGGAATTTTCCATCGGTGTCTTTTTTGTCAGGTAATAGACATGAAACGATATCATCATCTTCAATCAGATAAACAGCCAGATAACCATCAGCTGGTGACCTGAACTTCATATAGATGCGTTCGCCATTGTTGAATTGTCCAGTAGCTACTTTTTTTCCTGCATCTTCTTTTTGCACCACCCATTCCAGTTCTGTCTTTGCTTGTACAATTTCACTAGCTTCACCCCAGACCTCAGCGGTAAATATGAGTTTTCCGTTGATATATTCAACGCTTATTTCTGGATCTTGTGTATCTCTATTCCAGTCTCCTCTAGCTATTGCAACGGTATTCTCCCAGTATTTTGAACTGGTAGATTCACCATTGGTTTCAACATTAGATTCAATGACATCCGATGTGACCATTTCGCCAAACTCTTCTTTGATTGCTTTAGCTTTAGCTAATGCAATGCATTTAAGTTTTGCATCTTTCAAAGTGATGTCATCGTTGTCGCTTACTTCGAAGACATATTTTCCGTGTACCAGCTTAGTTTCTTGAGCCATTAATTCTTGGGTCAGCCAGCAACAGAACAGAAATATGAGTGCAAATGTTTTTTTCATACGGTTTGTTTGTTATTTTATTCCTTAACAACGAAAAGAGCCAGTACTTCGTAGTTGCTGTCTTTCGTTTCCCGACAGAGAATAACAGTGGGATTAAAACCTTTAATCTTTGATTCTGTGTGAGACGTGTAGTCGGCTTCAAACTCTGTCTTACTTTCTGTTTCAGCACCACTTGTGTTTGTAATCTCAGTCTTTGTGCTACCACTCACATCACTATGCTTCATGGATGAGTATTGCACTTGGGCGTTTATCGTTGCTTTGCGAATTGCTGTGTTAGGTGTCTTTGCCTTTCCACGTCCTTCTATTGACACTGCTTCGATGCCGCTTTCTTGCATCTGAAGGTAATGAGCCTCCAGGGCAGACTCAATTGATTGAGTCTTGCCCCAGACGGTCCATCCTTCTTTTTTTAGTTGTTTTACCTGCTGCTTCCATTCTTTCTGCAGTGTCTTACTCAGTTTCCCGCTATCAGCATATGTCGCTGAGATTCCTAAAGTCAGAAACGAAAGAAGACAGATAAATAGTATTTTTTTCATAGGCACAGAAATTACCAACCCAAAAGTTCGTCAAGCTTGTTCTGGAGATTGCTGCCTTCCTTCTCAAGATCCTCTTGAACAGCCTTCTTTACGGCTGCCTTAGCTGTTTTGCTGCTATATGCTACGCGAACCAGAACCTCTTTGTTGCCATTCTTTAGGTCGCGATAAACCTCCATGATAGGGATGGTACGTCCTAAACTCTTTGAGATGAGGGCTTTTGCAGCCATGATAGTCTTTGATACAGAAGCTGCCTCACCAGCCTCTAACTGGTTATTAGAGACGTTACTCTCAATCAGTGCAGTCATCTCTGTCTGAATTTGGCCAGCTAATTGCTGTCTAGCCATTTCCATAGCTTGCATTTTTGCAGCATCGTAATTCTGACCTGTGCTGATACCTTCTCCCTGAATATACATGGGGAACATCTCTTCGTCATATTCGCTTTGCATTCGATAGGATCTGTCTAACTGCTTCTCTATAGGTAGTGCACCAGGAGCAGCCAGCCATCCTTGTTTTTTAAGGCTTTTTGCCTCTTTGCTTGCAGCCTTTGTAGCTTTCTCGTCCAGTTCGTCCTTTGTCTGATTTTTCAATTCTTTACGCTGTTTCAGTTGCTCTTTAGTCAATTGAGCCTGTGCAGTACCTGCGAAGCAAAAAAACATTGCTGCGATGATTAGTCTTACCATTTTCATAGTTCTATTGCGATTTAGTTAGACCTGATGACCCCGAAATCAGGACGAATGTTTTGATTAATAGTTATATGTGTGTCTACGTTCGTACAAAGGAGCGAGGTCTTCCTGGCTGTTTCAGAAGTATCTTCTTTATGCGAAATAGAGCATTTCCATTCTTTTTCTGATGAATCTGCGTTGCAAATATACAAGTTTTTTGTGAAAAGAACAAAAAAAATCTAATTATTTTTAATATAAATCATCAACGTCATGCATTTAATCCACAATGGAAGGTGCATGACGTTGATAATGTTTTATTGTTTGATGGGAAGATTGATAATAAATCGTGCCCCAGGCCCTGCATAATTTGTGTCTAGTATTACGTCACCACCTATACGTTTGGCTAGCATTCTGCAGAGAGTTAGACCTAGTCCCAATCCTTCTTTAAAACTGTCGAGTTTAACAAATCGCTCGAAGATACGATCTGCCTCTTCAGGTGCGATACCTATACCTGTGTCTTCAACGGCAATGTTCAGGAGTTTTGTATTGGCTTCGGCTTTAATAATGATGTATCCACTGGTGGTGTTCTTAATGGCGTTATCCAATAGAATATTCACCATGCGGTAAAGCATTTTTTTGTTGACATGTGCGGAAAAACCTTCAGTAAGCATGCTGTGCATATGAAGGTCTACTCCAGTATTTACTTCATCCTTGCGCTCGCTAATGATATTTGCTAATTCATCAGCAATCTTGATTTCCTCAGTCTTAACATCATCACCAGAGTTCTCATTAAGTGACAATTCTATCATCTCGTCAAATTGGCTTGTGATGAGATTGGTATTCTTGAGAACCATCTTTGAGATATTCATGCGTTCTTCCACGCTCATGTCAATGTTTGGGTCAGAGATAACCTGTGCAAAGCCGGAAATAATATTCAATGGTGTTCTCACCTCGTGATTGATATTGCGGATAAAAGCCGTCTTCATGTTGTCAGACTCGAGAGCATGTTCATAAGCCTTCTTAAGTTGTTGAATATGACGTCGTCTGCTGTATACAATATAGCTAAGTGCAGCGATGAGCATTAACAGCAGGCAAATGGCTATTGTCAAACCTATAGTTCTGTTTCTTGCAGCCTCGCGTTCAGCTTCGTATAAACGAATTTCGTCTTCTATACCTTTCATACTGTTGCTGAGAATGACCATATTGATAGAGTCGTGAGTAGCCATTTCCTTTCTTTGCGACTCATATGCTTCTTCCCATCTGCCAGCATTCTTATATAGGTTAGTTATTATGTCATTACCTTTGTCACCCATTTCATTGCGAGCCATCTCAATCGCTTTGTCCGTGTTGCCTAGGTATGCCTGATAGTATATTTCAATAGATCTTCCACTTACAGATGAAAGTCCTTTGTCAATACCCTCCTTGTAATACTTATAACCTTCAAGGAATTTTGTCGTCTCTCCAAGATTATAATAGCTTAGTATGCGTCTTGTCTCGATGTCGAAGACTCTTTCTGGGGCATATACTTTGGCAATCTCTGCTGCTTTGTTTAGCATCTCTATGGCTTCTTCCGCATCATCCCCCATCTCGATATTTACAATGTTCATATAAATAGGTGGCATGCTTTCATAGTAGCCATATTTCTCCATCAGAGCGATAACTTCTCTGAACGCTTTCTTTGCCGCATCATAGTTTCCACAGTATCGATAAATATGTCCCATCATGTTGATGGCCATATACATTTCTTTGTTCAGTCCCCGTTCTCTCAGTTCTTTTGACAGTTGTTGCGCAGCTTTATAGGCTTCAAAGATTTTCTGATGATTCATCAGAAACACAATTTCATTACACCGCTGGGTATAATAGTTGTGCAAGTCGTCTTGAGACAGAAGATAGTCTTCCAACTTTCTGACACTCTCAAAGAAACTTGCGCTATCGCCTGTGTTAAAGGCGAAGCGCATTGTATCACGAAGCATAAGATATGTTTCGTCGTTCTTACAGTCTCTTGCCCCTATAGTCAATGTGGTTACCAAAGTTAGGGCCAAAGTCAGTATCCAACGCTTTTTATTCATTGGCTTTTCTCGTTTCGGTTAGCAATATCGCCTGCAAATATAAGCAATATTTTTCTATTCGCCAAAGAAAAGTGTTGTTTTTTTTACTTCAGGTAATCTTCAAAGTATTGTGTGATACGTTCGTGAAGGTGAACACTGGCATGACCGCGCATATTATGCTCCTCGCCAGGATAGGCAAAGAAGTCAGGCTGTGTACCGGCCTTAATGCATGCATCAAGGAACGACAAACAGTGTTGTGGTACTACGGTGTTGTCGTTGTATCCTGTAATAATCTGCAGTTTCCCCTTCAAGTCCTTGGCTTTGCTGATAAGGCTTGTTATGGCATAGCCTTCAGGATTGTTCTGAGGGGTACCCATATAACGTTCTCCGTACATCACTTCATACCATTTCCAATCAATGACAGGACCGCCAGCCACGCCCACCTTGAATACATCAGGATAGTTGGTCATCAGGGATATAGTCATAAAACCACCAAACGACCAACCGTGCACACCCAGTCTGTCCATATCGACATATGGTAGTGTTCTTAGATAGTCGACTCCCTTCATTTGGTCTTGCATCTCTATCTGGCCCAGCTGATGGAAGGTGGCTTGTTCGAAGTCAAGTCCACGATTTTCTGAACCGCGGTTGTCGAGGATAAAAAGAATATATCCTTTCTGTGCCATATACGTTTCCCACGAGCGACTGGACCAATGCCATGAGGCTTCTACGTTGTGAGCATGGGGACCACCATAGACATAGACCACTGTGGGGTATTTCTTTGTTGGGTCGAAGTTGACCGGCTTCACCATGCGCCAATAAAGGTCTGTCACGCCATCTGCCGCCTTGATGCTGCCACTTTCGTATTGTGGTACCGCATATTCTTTCCAGGGATCTTTCGATGTCAGTAATCTTAGGCTCTTTTTTGTTTGCGTGTTTATCATATCGATAATGCGCGGAACATTAGGCTCTGTATATTTATCATACAGCTTTATACCGTTGGCTGAGAGTACGCCTTTGTGTACACCCTTACCATTGTCGAGCAGGGTACGCTTGCCTGTCTTAATGTCGACGGCATAGAGGTTGCGTTGCAGGGGATGTAGCTCGTTTGATGCAATGATAACCGACTTATTCTTCTTGTTGAAACCCAGTATGTCCATTACCACCCATGGGCCCTTGGTTAGTTGTTTCACACATTCACCTTTTGTATTATATATATATAGGTGGTTGTAACCATCCTTCTGACTCTGCATAATAAATAGGTTGTTATCCCAGGGCAGGAAGATGATAGGGTTCTGTGGCTCCACGTATTTTGAACTTGTTTCCCGATAGAGTTCACAAATACGATTACCCGTGGTGGCATCATAGCTCACTAGCCGACAGTCGTTCTGTTCACGGTTCAGTTCAAACATGTAGACAGTCTTTGAGTCTGGTCCCCAGGCAATGTTGGTAAAGTAACGGTCTGTAGGATCGCCAGTCTCTAGATAAATGGTTTTGTTAGTCTTTAAATCATATATGCCTACGGTGACTTTGTGGGAAGTCATGCCTGCCATAGGGTACTTGTCAGGTTCGTAAGAGGCGGTGCGTGGAAAGATGTCTACCTGAGGATAATCCGTAACCATGCTTTGGTCCATGCGATAGAATGCCAGGCGTAGTCCGTCGTTACTCCAGAAAGTACCCTTCTCTATGCCAAATTCGTTGCGGTGAACACTTTGCCCATAGACAATCTCACGACTTCCATCCGTTGTGAGTTGGTACTCCTTGCCTTGCGAATCTACTACATACAACTGATTCTCCTTGACGTAGGCTGTGGCACGTGATGTCTTGTTCCAGTCGTTGGAAGTCTGAGTTGAAACGCTGTCTTGCCATACTATTTCATGCGTTTTGAAGTTCAGCAAAAGGAATGATTTTTTGTTGCCTAAAGTCACGAGTGGCTGGTCGGGATAGGGGAACGAGGCATTATAGAGGGTGCGTACGCAATTCTTATCGTCGCTATCCAACCATGTATTGACCTCTTCGAGAGTGAATAACATGGTTTCCTTACCCGTTTTCTGGTTGACAAGGCAGCATTCTTCCACATCAGTCCTTATGAGTTCGTCTCCCCACCATGCATACCATTTGTTCTCTGACTGCATGTTATGGTAGTTATTTCCGCCGAAGTTCAAGTCCTCGAGTGTGAACAGTTTCTGTGCAGACATATTTGATGATGTAGAAAAAAGAAGGATGGACGCGACTATGCGCGTCCATTTGTTATTGAGTTTAATCTTCATTGTCTATAAATCGGTTGTTACGTTTTCCTCCTTTACCTTTTCTATCAAATCGGTCGCGCTCTCCACGGCCTTTTTGGAAGCCTTTGGTGTCTCTAGATCTTTTGGAATCTCTGAAATCTCTAGACTCCCTTGAATCTCGAGATTCTTTTGATCTCCTGGGGCTTTTTGAATCTTTGAAATCACGATCTCTTGAGTTCATCTCGTGACGGTGGAAGGTGAATGAGCGGATATCGCTGCCTTCGTTTTCCTCCTGCTCGTCCAGTCGCTGCTTAAACTCGCGGTTCTTCTTGAAGCGATGTTTCTCAGCCATCTGGCGCTTTTCATCTTCAGTTTTTACTGTGCCACCTTCGCTGCGGAAAGTCTTCAGTTTTCCGTCAAAAATTTGATATTTGCGGAACTCGCACTCCAGCGAACCATTATATACGGGAATCTTGATGCTAGGCTTCAAACCAATCTGCTCGAAACACTCCTCGCGATATGATAGAATCCACGCATCGTTGTTGAGGAACTGATGTTTCAGTCGTTCGCCAATCATACGGTATGTGCCTAGGAGGTCTGGTGTTGAGATACGTTCACCATAAGGTGGATTGCATACTAGGATGCTCTTTTCTTTGGGTTGTGTGAAGTCCTTAAAGTCCTGTTGCTCGACGGTGATGTCGGCAGTTAGACCTGCGGCCTTGGCATTGAGTCGAGCTGTGTTTACAGCCTTCATATCAATATCATAGCCATAGATATGGTGCTTGAACTCACGTTCCTTAGAGTCGTCATTGTATATCTGGTCAAAAAGGTCTGCGTCAAAGTCTGGCCATTTTTCAAAGGCATATTCCTTTCGGAAGAGACCTGGTGCCATGTTGCGAGCAATGAGGGCAGCCTCGATAAGTAGTGTGCCCGAGCCGCACATGGGGTCAATGAAGTCTGTCTCTCCTTGCCATCCCGTCATCAGAATCATACCAGCTGCCAAAACTTCGTTGAGTGGAGCCTCTACGCTTTCCTGACGGTAGCCGCGACGGTGCAGAGATTCTCCACTGGAGTCAAGACACAGTGTACATTCGCTCTTGTCTGGTGCCACATCGGCGATATGGATATGAAGACGCAAATCTGGGTTGGCCACAGAGATGTTAGGTCGGCTTCCAGTCTTCTCGCGGAACTGGTCCACAATGGCGTCCTTCACCTTATAGCTAACAAATTTTGAGTGGCGAAACTCCTCAGAGAACACCACAGAGTCAACGGCAAACGTACGATCGTTGCCTAAATATTCGCTCCAGTCGATTTTTTTGATTTCCTCGTAGACGTCATCAGCGCTTTGAGCTTTGAAACGATGGATAGGTTTCAGGATCTTGATGGCCGTATGCAAAGAGAAGTTGGCGCGGTACATCATTTCCTTGTCACCTGTAAACGACACCATGCGTCTACCAATATGTACGTTGTTTGCCCCCAATTGGGTCAGTTCTTTCGCCAGCACAGGTTCCAGTCCCATGAACGTTTTGGCGATGAGTTCGAATTCGTTTTCCATTTTCTATTTGATTTCGCGTGCAAATATACTAAAAAAAGGGGGGGAAACAAAATAAATATGAATTAATTTTTGCATTTCGGATTTATTTTGTACTTTTGCATCAATGAAAACCTAAAAGAATGATGAACATGCTACTAATTTTCATGACACATATTTTTCTAATCAGTGCTCAGCGTTTAGAGGTGCTGCCCTTTGCGTTACTGGGTTTTGTGATGTTAGTACTTGTATTCTTCGTTCGTTTTCAAATGCGCAATACCAAGCGCATCAAGTCTGAGTTGAAGATTCTTGAATCGCTGCATAAGCATAATGTGGAATATGAGTTTGTGCTCGAAGTGATGCGCCTGTCAATATGGCATTTTGATACTATAACAGGCAAGCTAACCTTTGAACAGGATTTTCGTGAGAAGGGCAATAAGTATTTTACGAATGTTGATGGCATGCCGATGGACGAAAGTGTCATGACCCTTGATCCGCGTGATGCTGATAGAGTAGGTAAGGCGCTTTCTGACCTTTGCCAAGGTCGTATGTCATCTTATCATGAGATTTATCGTGTTAAGGTGCCTTATGATAACTCATTCTATTGGGAAGAGAGTTATGCTACCATTGCCGAGCGTGATACAGAGGGCAAGCCTACGAAGATTATCGGAACAACGATGCGAGTTGATGAACGCAAGGCAATGGAGGAGGCTTTGGTTAAGGCTCGTAATCGTGCAGAAGAGAGTGACCGTCTGAAGACGGCCTTTATAGCTAATATGAGTCATGAGATACGTACGCCGTTGAATGCCATTGTTGGCTTCACTAGTCTGTTGCCAGATATCACTGATGATGCTGAGCGTCGCAGTCTACTTGATTTGGTTAATGAAAATACTCAGAAACTACTACATATTGTGGACGATGTCGTGAATATCTCAAAGATAGAGTCTGGACAGGAGGAATTAGTGATGACCACCTTCGACCTCAATATGATGTTGGTGGAAGCAATGAGCCATTTTGCCGAGCGTCTGAAACCAGGTGTAGAGCTAAATGTTGAGTTTGCTCAGGAGTCCCTGACCATTACCACCGATATGATTCGTTTGAGCACCATAGCAAAGCATCTGGTTTCAAATGCTATGAAGTTTACCGATCAGGGCTCAATTGTGGTAGGATGCGATGCTCCTGTTGATGGCCGAGTCTGTTTCTGGGTGCGCGATACAGGTAAGGGTATTGCCGAAGAAAACTATGAGCGCATCTTTGAACGTTTCTTTAAAGTAGATGAGTTTATTCCAGGAGCAGGTCTTGGTCTCAGTATCTGCCGTGTAATGGCCTTTAGCCTGGGTGGCGATGTCACTGTGGAGTCGAAGTTAGGCGAGGGGTCCACCTTTAGGGTCGATATCCCAATCAAATAATCCCTTTCTTATTTCTTCCTTCCGCTTCTGTTTCAATAATTATGTATCTCATTGTCTTTTAACGGAAGGAGTCTGTGAGCAGCTTAATTTCAATTTGAGGAGCTATGCGTTCGTACAATATATTATACACAGCGTCGAGGATAGGCATGTTCACGTGCCAGTGACGATTGATTTCCTTCATACACTTTGTTCCGAAATACCCCTCAGCTATCATCTCCATCTCCATCTGAGCCGACTTGACACTATAGCCTTTGCCAATCATTGTGCCGAAGACACGGTTTCTTGAGAAGTTCGAATAGCCCGTTACCAATAGGTCGCCCAAATAGACGCTGTCGTAGACATTACGCTCTATTGGATGTACTGTTTTCAGGAATCGTGCCATTTCTTGTACAGCGTTTGAAATCAATACGGCCTGAAAGTTATCTCCAAATTTTAGTCCGTTGCAGATGCCGGCTGCAATGGCATAGACGTTTTTTAGTACCGAAGAATATTCGATACCGATAACGTCGGTCGATGTCTTTGTCTTGATAAACTGGCTATTAAGCACGTCAGCAAAGGCCTGTGCCTTTTCCATGTCCGAGCAACCAACTGTTAAATAGCTCAGTCGTTCCAATGCCACTTCTTCAGCATGGCTTGGACCGCCGATGCAAGCTAAGTTGTCGTGGGGCACATCAAAGACCTGATGGAAATACTCTGTACAAATCAGGTTCTCATCTGGTACGATACCTTTGATGGCCGTCACGATAAACTTATCCTTTAGTCTTACCTTTAGTTTCTTTAGGTGATTCTTTAGATAGGGTGAGGGCACCACGAAGACCAGTGTGTCGTAGGCCTCGACAATCTTGTTGAGATCACTGTTAAACTCAATCTCCTTGATGTTAAAATGTACGCTAGTAAGATAGCTGGGATTATGGGTCAGACGCTTAAAATCCTCAATCTGGTCCTCACGACGCATATACCAGCCTATGTGATGGGTCTTTCCCACCACAATCTTGGCAATGGCTGTGGCCCATGAGCCTCCGCCAATAATCGCTATCTTACCGCAGTCGAACATGCTTCTAATTGACAATTGAAAAAATAGATTTGACAATTAGGCTTGCGCCTTGTCAATCCAACTCTGAACCTCGTTCAGTGATGGCTTCTCGTAGTTCAACTTGAACTTCTTGTTAATCTCGCCAATCTTCTGCTGCAGACCTTGTGCCTTCTCATCCTTGATGTCCTGGATGAGATAGAAGCCGGCCTTTCGCAATACGTAAGCCCAATTCTCGGGTACACCGATGGTGGCCCATTCCTGAATACTGCTCTGAGGAGCTTTCTTCTCAGGCTTCATCTGGGGGAATAACATTACTTCGCCGATGGCAAACTTACCTGTGAGTAGCATAACCAGACGGTCGATACCGATACCGATACCAAATGTAGGAGGCATACCGTACTGCAGCGCACGCAAGAAGTCGTGATCGATAATCATAGCCTCGTCGTCGCCCTTATCTGCCAACTTCATCTGCTCGATGAAACGCTCCTCCTGGTCGATAGGATCGTTGAGCTCAGAGTAGGCGTTAGCCAGCTCCTTGCCATTCACCATCAGCTCGAAACGCTCGGTAAGACCGGGCTTAGAACGATGCATTTTGGTAAGAGGTGACATCTCAACAGGATAATCGGTAATGAAGGTAGGTTGAATGAAGGTACCCTCGCAGAACTCGCCAAAGAGCTCGTCGATGAGTTTACCCTTACCCATTGTCTCGTCTACATCCATGCCCTTCGACTTGCAGAACTCGCGAATCTCGTCCTCGGTCTTGCCATCGCAGTCGAAACCAGTCTTCTCCTTGATAGCATCGAGGATAGGCAGGCGACGGAATGGGGCCTTGAATGAAATAACCTTACCGTCAATTTCAACCTCGGGCTTGCCGTTAACGGCTGTACAGATATCTTCCAGCATCTTCTCAGTAAAGGTCATACCCCACAGAAGGTCTTTATAACTCACGTAAAGCTCCATGCAAGTGAACTCGGGATTGTGAGTCTTGTCCATACCTTCGTTACGGAAGTTCTTACCCATCTCGTAAACACCCTCGAAGCCACCAACAATGAGACGCTTCAGGTAGAGCTCTGTAGCAATACGCATGTACATGTCCTGATTCAGAGCATTGAAATGGGTGATGAACGGACGGGCCGATGCGCCACCAGCGATGTTCTGAAGAATTGGTGTGTCCACCTCTGTGTAACCTGCGTTATCGAGGATACGGCGCATGGTGCGGATGATGGTGGCACGTTTAAGGAACGTCTCTTTGACGCCAGCGTTTACAACAAGATCCACATAGCGCTGACGATAGCGCAACTCAGGATCATCAAACGCATCGTACACCTTACCGTCAGCATCGGTCTTTACCACGGGCAGTGGTTTTAGACTTTTGCTCAGCACAGTCAGTTCCAGCACGTGAACGCTAATTTCTCCTGTTTTTGTACGGAACACGTAACCCTTCACACCTATAAAATCGCCTAGGTCGAGAAGCTTCTTGAATACAATATTGTAGAGGTCTTTATTCTCGTCTGGACAGATGGCGTCACGCTGTACGTATACTTGGATACGCCCCTTTGAGTCCTGCAACTTAGCAAAGGCTGCTTTACCCATGATGCTCTTGCTCATGATTCGTCCGGCGATGCTCACCATGCGGCTGTTTTCTGGTGTAGCCGTTTCGCGTACATCGTTACCTTCTTCATCTTTTCCTATGACGGGCAGATCCTCGAAGTTTTCAATGATATCGGTGCTCCATGCATTTACGGGATACTCTGCTGCAGGGTAGGGGTTAATGCCCATCTTGCGCAACTCGTCGAGCGACTGTCGACGGAGAATTTCTTGTTCACTCAGTTCAAGTATGTTCATGTCTAATATTCGAATATTATGCTATTTGGGTGCAAAGTTACGAAAAAAAGAGAGAAACACAAAACGAAAACCTGTTTTAATCGTTAAACAGATTTAATAACATCGTGTTTTGACCAATAGACTCTTTTTGGTAACTGCCTAATTTTACGGGTTATTTGATGCCCCGTTGGTTTAATGCCTCAGAATAGCGGGCTGCATTCTTTAGATGCTCCTGATAGCTCACGGCAAAGTTGTGCGTACCCGAGAAATCCTCTTTGGCGCACATATACAAATAGTTGTGTTGTACACGATTCAGTACGGCATCAATTCCCTGAATAGAGGCTACCTTGATGGGGCCTGGTGGCAGGCCGATATTCTTATAGGTATTATAGGGACTGTTGACTGTGAGGTGATTGTGGTAGATACGTTTCAGCGAAAAGTCCTGAAGGGCAAATTTTACTGTTGGGTCAGCTTGCAAGGGCATGCCCACCTTTAGTCTGTTCAGATACATGCCTGCAATCATGGGTTTTTCGCCGTTGTTAGCAGTTTCTTCGTCGATGATGCTGGCCAGAGTGCATACTTGCTCTGGTGACAAACCCAGTCTAGAAGCCTTCTGACGACGTTCGGTCGTCCAAAAAGCGTCGTGTTCTTTGACCATGCGTTGCATGAATTTGTCGATGTCGGTGTTCCAATATACTTCATAAGTGTTGGGAACGAAAAGACTGGCAATTGTGGCTGTGTCGTAACCTAGTTTCTGGCAGTAATCATTGCTTTTGAGAATCTTGACGATGCAGGCGCTGTCTAGCATCAGCTTGGCCGATAGACGTGCTGCCAGTTGAGGCATGGTGCGACTTTCGGGGATGGTGAGCATTAGGGGTTCTTGACGCCCATTTCGAATCATGCGGAATACGTCTATAGTGCTGATACTTGGTTCGATGGCATAGCGTCCAGGACGGATGTTCTCGTTGTAGTCAAAATGACGTGCCAATGTGCGAAATCCGGTAAGAGCGTGCGAAGTGGCAACAGACTTCAATTTGATATAGACAGAGTCTGCCGTATCATCGTTGTCGATATAGACGTACTGCTTGTCAGCGTGACTTGAAAACGCTGTGAAGAAATAAAAATAGCCTATGGCTGCTACGCCAGCCAAACAGAGGAGGGCTGGGATAAGATAGAGTTTTGCTTTGCTGCGTTTCATGTTCTTTTTTCTATGAGTGAATGCAAAGGTATAAAAAAAACAGTAACTTCGTGCAGTTTTACCTGGAAAATTACTACTTTTGCATTCAAAATGACAGAATACAACACTTATATCTTTGATTTGGATGGGACGCTGCTCGATACACTTGATGATTTGATGGCGTCTGTTAACTATGCTTTACGACAGTATGGGATGCCCGAACACTCACGTGAGAATATCCGTCGTTTCGTGGGTAATGGTGTGAGATTGCTGATGATACGTGCAGTGCCCAATGGTGAGAATAATCCCCAATTTGAGGATTGCTTCAGAACCTTTCGTGAGTACTATCTGGAACACTCGCTCGATACCACGCGTCCTTATGCTGGTGTTCCAGAACTATTGGAGAATCTTAAACGTAGGGGTAAGCGTTTGGCGGTTGTCAGCAATAAGTTTTATGCTGCCACCCAGGAACTCTGTCGCCATTTCTTTCCTGACACTATCGAAGTGGCTATTGGTGAACATGAGGCTGAGGGTATTCGCAAGAAACCTGCTCCCGATACAGTGAATGAGGCACTTCGCCAGTTGGGGGTGGGGAAGGATGGCGCTGTCTATATTGGTGATAGTGATGTAGATTTGCAGACCGCCCGCAATTCTTCCTTGCCATGCATCAGTGTATTGTGGGGCTTTCGTGAGAGAGATTTTCTAATAGAAAACGGAGCAACCACCTTTGCGGCTACTCCGTTTGATATTCTTTAATTATCTGATTTTCAGGGTTATTGATGTTGATCACGCAATAAATCATTGACGGTCTTTACGGGATTGAATGTTCCCAGAGGAACCTCTACAAAAATGGTGCTCCAGTCGCTCATGGCGCCATTCCACAGGCCGGGCAATTCGAGAGCCTTCAACTCCTTGCCGCCCTTTGACTTGCTTGAGATAAAACCAGTGGTCTTGTCCACGAAGTCAGGCAGATTGAAGGGCTGCCCCTTGTAGTCTTTCACGGCGCATACCAAATCAACGGGGTTGAAGTGGGTGCCCTGTGTAAACATCTTCATATATTCAGCGTTGTTGGTGTCAATCTGACTGCTTTCCAGAATCTGCAGACTCACTGTGCCATCCTGATTGTAGGTTAAGAACGGACCGCCACCAGGTTCGCCAACATTCTTCACCACACCGCAGACACGCATGGGTCGGTTTAGTTTCTTACGCAGGTAGTCGGCATCCACCTTCTGGCCTTTGGGGTTGGTGCAGAGGTTCTTTTCAACGAACTTGGCGATTTGAGCTATTTGAGCATCTGAAGGGTTGTTGTCGAGGACGCGGAGGTACTCAAAAGCCTGTTTTTGAAGGCTGACCAGTACGCCGGCGATGACCTGCTTCCACTCTACTGTCTCAGGCTTCAGACGGTCGGGGACAACGTTGTCAATGTTCTTAATAAAGATAACGTCGGCCTCAATCTCGTTTAGGTTCTCGATAAGTGCCCCGTGGCCACCGGGACGGAACAGCAGTGAGCCATCAGCCTCTCGGAAGGGTGTGTTGTCAGGATTGGCTGCGACTGTGTCTGTGCTGGGTTTTTGTTCAGAGAAAGTGATGTCGTACTTGATGCCATACTTCTGTGCGAAGCCGTCGGCTTTCTCGGCAACCTTTGCTTTGAAGAACGCCAAATGGTCGTGGCTTACGGTGAAGTGAACGTGTGCCTCGCCGTTAGAGGCTGCGTAAAGTGCACCCTCCACTAGATGTTCTTCCATTGGGGTACGTGAGCCCTCTGCATATTTGTGGAACAGTAGCATGCCCTTTGGTAGCTGGCCGTAGTTTAATCCATCGGCTTTCAACATGTTAGCAGCCACGGCTTTATAATTCCCTTCTGCCATCAGCACTTTGATACTTTTGCCTTCGTTTTTTACGCAGACGGCATCCAGTGCCTCGTAGAAAGCAAACTTTTCAATCTCGTTGAAGTACTTCTTCTCGAAGTCTGTGGTGGGCACGTCGTAATCGGCATCGACAAAGGCAAACATGTTCTTGAACATACGACTGGCAGCGCCAGAGGCCGGTACGAATTTTACGATGCGCTTACCTGCAGCCTTGTAGTCCTCCCACGCCTTGACATACTGCTTACGCTCGCTCTCATTGGGAGCCACGATACCGTTACCAACAGAGGCTGCAGCCTCCAACTTCAGGAAAGGAAAGCCCGTTTCAAACTCTTTTAGTTGTGTTTTGATTTGCTCTTCGGTGATACCACGCTGAGCAATCTGCTTTAGATCTTTTTCTGTTAACATGTTTTTTTAGATATATTGTTTGATGAGTTCTTGTATCTCCTCGTCGGTTGCCAGGTTGAAGTCGCCTGGAATAGTGTTCTTCAGCGTTGAGGCAGCCAAGGCGTAGTTCAGCTGGTAGTTATTGTCGTCGGGGAAAGCCTCGACAGCATGCAGTAAGCCTGCCATAAAGGCATCACCTACACCCGATGGGTCCACCACACCGTTGATGTCATAGATAGGAGCCTTGAGTAGTTCGCCGTCAGTCCACAGCAGGGCAGTCAGTAGGTGTCGGCTCGATGCCACCATGTTGCGCATGCCCATCAGCCACTTGCGACAACGGGGAAACTCGCGGTGCAGGTCGTCAAACCATTCGCGATATTCTTCCATCTGCATCTCAAACTTTGTGTCTAAGGCGGTGAAAGGCGGCTGCTTTCGCTCGCAAATCCATTCAAACTCGATGGCGTCGCCAAACATCATGTCGCATCGAGAGAGAATGCGCTTCAGCGTCTCTCTGGGATCAGCACCATATTTCCACAGGTTCTTACGATAGTTGATGTCAAAAGCCACCTTGACGCCCATCTCATCGGCGAAGTCAAGAGCTTCAAACGTAGCGTCTGCAGTACACTGCGAAATTGCGGCCGTTATGCCAGACACATGGAGCACCGATGCGTCTTTCAGAATTTCACGCCAGGGAATCATGCCTGGTTTGATTTCTGAGCAGGATGAGTTGGCACGGTCGTAGATTACCTTGGCCGAGCGCATACCTGCTGCTGGTTCCATATAATAGGTGCCGATGCGCTGTCCACCCCATTGGATGTAATGACAGCCCACACCCAATTGCATTAGGTTTTGAGCCCCAGCATGTCCTACGGGTGTCTCTGGCAGTCGGGTAACATACTCTACAGTATCTCCCAATGTGGCCAGCGATACGGCCACGTTGGCCTCACTTCCACCGTATTTGCTGGTGAAATAATCTCCCTGCGAGAGTCGCTGGTGGTTCTGTTTTGAAAAACGGAGCAGCAACTCTCCGAAAGTCACGAATTTAGTCTTCTGTGTCATCTTCGTATCTGTCATTATAATCGTTCTACTTGCTTCACGCCCTTCACGGTGCGCAGTTTCTTGACGAGGGCCTCCAATCGGGTGTTGTCGTTGATCATGATGGTCAGTGTGCCTCGGAAGATGCCGTCGTTCGAATCGATATTGATGTTTCGCAGTATCAATTTCTCATCCTTCGAGATGATGCTGGTCAGGTTGTTGACAATGCCCAGGTCATCGTTGCCGATGATGCGTAGTGTGATGGCATACTGACTTGAGCCCTTGCCGCTCCACATGGCACGCACGATGCGATAGCCAAAGCGGCGGCGCATTTCTGGTGCGTTAGGACAGTCACAACGGTGAATCTTGATACCGCCGTTAATAGTCACAAAACCGAATACCTGATCGCCATAGATGGGGTTGCAGCATTTCGCCAACTGATAATCGACCCCTTTCAGGTCTTGACCGATCACCAAAACGTCGTCGTTCTGCTGCAAAACTTTCTGGCCCTTAAAGTCCTCTAGCACGAACTCCTCGGCCGATCGGGCCTGGTTGTCGCCGATGACGGTCTTCTCACCCTGTTGCAATTCCAAGTATTTATCAAACACCGTCTGCACGTCCAGTGCCTCGTGGGCGATGTCGCGATAGAAGTCGCTGGCCTCTTTGTAGCCTAGCTTTTTCATCGTGCGCATCATCAGGCTCTCGTCCTGCTCAATCTTGCGGTTCTTGAATTTGCGCTCCAGCATCTCCTTCACCATCAGGGCCTCTTTCTGTTGTGTCTCCTTCAGGGCCAGACGTATCTTTGCTTTTGCCCTTGCGGTCTTAACGATGTTGAGCCATTCCTGTTTCGGATACTGCGTCGATGAGGTCTGAATCTCCACCTGGTCGCCAGAGTGCAACTCCTGGCGGAAGGTTACAACTTTGTTATTGATGCGAGCACCTGTGCATGCTGAGCCAACCTTCGAGTGGATGTGGTAGGCCATATCTAGTACCGTGGCCCCCTTGGGGAACTTCAGCAGGTCGCCCTTTGGCGTAAAGACATAGATCTCGTCGTCATAGAGGTCCATCTTAAACTGGTCCATCGCCTCCATGCCGCTGGCGTTCTCCAGCATCTGACGGATGCCGTTCAGCCAGTCATCCATGCCGCCCTCCGAAGACTTCACACCTTTATAGCGCCAATGCGCAGCCACACCACGTTCGGCAATCTCGTCCATGCGCTCCGTACGTATCTGTACCTCTACCCATTTCTTTTCGGGACCTAGCACGGTGATGTGCAGACTCTCGTAGCCATTGGTTTTCGGAACCGTCAGCCAGTCGCGCATGCGTTTGGGGTTCGAAGTATACATATCGGTGATGATGGCAAATGTCTGCCAGCATTGCTGTTTTTCCTTTTCTATTGGACAGTCGATGATGATGCGGATGGCGAAGAGATCGTATACACCCTCAAAGGCGCATTTCTGCTTTTTCATCTTCTGCCAGATGGAGTGAATACTCTTGGTGCGTCCTTTCATGTGGAACTTCAGTCCGGCATCCTTCAGTTTTTGTTCTATCGGGCCGATGAACTGCTCGATATACTTGTCGCGTGCCTCCTTTGTGGCGTTCAGTTTCTCCTTGATGTGATAATAGGCGTCGTGCTCCAGGTATTTCAGCGACAGGTCCTCCAGCTCGCTTTTCAATTTATAGAGACCCAGTTTGTGAGCCAATGGCGCATAGAGGTAGGCGGCTTCTTCGCTGACGCGGTGCTTGGCCTCCTCGTTGTCAGAGTCACGTATCTGGCGCATCAAGTTCACGCGATCGGCAATCATGATGAGAATCACGCGCATATCTTCGGCAAACGACAACAATAGGTTACGGAAGTTCTCACTTTCGATAGCCGGGTTCTTCTTATAGAGTTCCTGAATGCGCTGTAAACCGTGTAAAATACGTCCTACAGCCAGACCATAGATGGAACTCACGTCGTCGATGGTGATAAAACCCGACTCGATGCACGGGTTTAGTAGGATGGCCAATACGGCATCACGCTTCAAGCCAATCTCGTCAACTAGCAAGAGGGCTGTCTGCAGACTGGTCACAATAGGATTCAATCCAAAGACATCGCGCTGCACCTGGTCTTGTTCTATGGCGTGAAGCAGATGACTCCGTATGCGTCCCTCGTCGTCTTCCTCGAGTGACGGAGCTACCTTTTCCTTTAGTTCTGTATAGAGATTTAGGACTAATTCTCTCTCTTCTATAGTGAATTCAAAGCGTTCGGCCATTTCATTAATTGTATAATCGTCGGCAAAAATACCATTTTTTTGCGAGAATACCATCATAAAAGTTTAAAAAATTGTATCTTTGCAGCCAGAAACTAACTAAAATACGATAATGGAACTCATTTTAATGTTGTTATTGGGGCTGACCTTGGGCTTGATTGGCGGCTTCCTTTACTCAAAATCGCAATATGCCAAGCAGCTGGAGCAGCAGTTACAGCTCATCAAATCCGAGATGTTTTCGGCCTCAGAGCGCATCCTCAAAGAGCGTGCCCGTGAATTGTCAGATTCCAACGAGCAGCAGCTTTCCAATATTCTGAATCCCCTGAAAGAAAACATCCGTCAGATGAAGGACGCCGTAGAGAAGAGTGATCGAGCCCAGACGGTGACGATGGAACGACTTGATGCCTCTATCAAGGAAAACCTGAAGCAGGCTCAAGAGGTGGGGCAGCGTGCTGAGAACCTGGCCCGTGCTCTGACCAGCGAAAACAAAACACAGGGCAACTTCGGTGAGTTGAGGCTGAAACAACTCTTAGAGGAGATGGGCTTGGAGGAAGGCATCCAGTTTGAGGAACAGGTTACCATGCGTGATGAATACGGACGAGCTATCCACGATGCTGACGAAGGCCATCGTCTGGTGCCCGATGTCATCCTGCATTTCCCCGATCAGCGCGATGTGATTATCGATTCAAAAATGTCGTTTACCGCCTTCCAGGACTATCATAATGCCAAGACAGAAGAGGAACGAGAAACTGCTTTGCGCCGTCATTTACTATCTGTGCGCCAGCATGTTAACGAACTTTCTCGAAAGAATTACAGTAACTATATTCGTGAAGGTCGCCATCGCCTCGACTTCGTGATGATGTACGTTTTCAGCGAGAGTGCCCTTCAGTTGGCCTTGGGTGCAGACCCCTCACTCTGGAAGTGGGCCTACGACAGTGGTGTTATCATTGCCGGTAGCCAGAGTCTCTTTATCATGTTGCGTGTTCTGGAGATGTCATGGAAGCAGATGCGACAGGTAGAGAACCAGCAAGAGATGATGAAGGTGGCCAGTCAAGTGGTGGAACGCGTCCAGATTTTCTATGAGCGTTTCCTTAAGGTAGATGAGCAGCTTCACAAGACCAGCGAGGCCTTTGATGAATTGAAGCGTAGCACCTCATCATCGGGTGTCAGCATCACTACGGCCGCCACCAAACTCTTGAAGTATGGTGCTCAAGAGAATCCCAAGCGTCGCCAGCGACTGCCCAAGCCAGTGGAGGAAGAGACCGATGAGATTACGGAAGCATAAACAAATTACTTAATATTTCAGAGACTAATGACTAAAAAGAAGACAATGATGACAGTACTGGTGCTTCTCGGTGCCGTGCTGTTAGGAGTAACTAAGGTGCAGGCACAGCGCACCGTCGAATTGTTGAACTTCGGCTGGAGATTCCATGCAGGTGATGTGGCGGATGCCGCTCAGCCAGGGTTGGATGACAGTTCGTGGCGCGTGGTCAACGTGCCTCATGACTTTCAGATTGAGCAGCCATGGGTAGCACCAGGTGCTGGTGAAAAGGCCGACAACAACGACCCTGCTGCCAATATCAAGAGTCGCCTCAGCAGTCGCGGCTTCAAGGAAATGGGCTGTGGCTGGTATCGCCTTCACCTGACACCTGCTGACTCGCTGAAGGGTCGCCGCCTAGTACTCGACTTCGGTGGCATCATGTATGTGGGTGATGTCTATGTCAACGGCCGAAAGGTTGGCGGCACCGACTATGGCTATGTGGGTTTCCAGCTTGACGTGACCAACGACCTGAAGTTTGGTCAAGACAATGTCATTGCTGTGATGGCTGATACCCGCGAGCCCATTAACTCGCGGTGGTATACCGGTGGTGGACTCTTCCGTGATGTGAAGCTCGTTGCTACCAACCGCGACCTTTTTTTCGAGCGCCACCCCATGAAGATTACTACCCGAGACAATCGCTTCGTCACGGTGTCAGTAGAAGTCAATGTGCGTGGACGTGATAAGAAGATGCCTGTGGCCCTAGAGATTAAGGACCCTCAAGGCGAGATTGTCTATCACGGACGTGCTGAGGTGCTGAGAAGCAATCCATCGCGTATTGTCGAACAACAGTTGGTGGAGGTCGAGATTCCTGATGCCCAGTTGTGGGATACCGAGCATCCAAACCTCTATACTGTTAAGGCCACCTTATATAATGAAAGAGGTGTAGCCGTAGATACATACAGCGAGCGCTTCGGCATCCGCACCATAGAGATTGGTCCAGACTATGGTCTCAAACTCAATGGTAAGAAGGTGCTTTTGAAAGGCTATGCCAACCACCACTCTTTGGGCGCCTTGGGTGCTGCAGCCTATCCAAAGGCCATCGAGAAGCGCATCCTGTTGATGAAGGAGTATGGTATCAACCACATTCGCACCAGTCACAACCCCTATAGCCGCGAGTTTATCGAGCTCTGCGACAAACATGGTATTCTGGTGGTTGATGAGCTCTACGACAAATGGACCCGCCAGCATACTGGAGGCCGTGTGTCCTTCGAGGAATTGTGGCAGAAAGACGTACCCGAATGGGTGAAGCGCGATCGCAACTCGCCATCCGTTGTCATGTGGAGTCTTGGTAACGAATTGCAGCAGGATGCTAATCAACCCTACAACGACTTTGGCGTTACGATGTTTAAGTTGATGAAGACCTTGATTCAGCGCTATGACTCCACACGCCTGGTCACTGTGGCCATGCATCCGCGCTATCGCAACTGGCAGACCGACTCGTTGCCTTGCGACCTGGCAATGGTCACAGATGTGCAGGCCTATAATTATAGGTATATGTATTTCCCCGGCGATGGTCGTCGTTTCCCATGGATGACGTTCTATCAGAGCGAGGCTGCCGTGGCTACTATGGGGCAGAATTTTTTTGAGATGGACCTCAACAAGGTCATTGGACTGGCTTATTGGGGTGCCATCGACTATCTGGGCGAAAGTCAGGGCTGGCCGGCCAAAGGCTGGAACCAAGGCGTCTTCGACATTGCACTCAACCCCAAGCCAAAGGCATACTATATGAAGAGCTTCTTCAAACCTGAGGAGAATACTGTGCATATCGGTATTGTTGAGAGCAAAGGCAATCAGATGTGGAACGGTGTGCAGACGGGCAACGACGGCATGAGTGACCATTGGAATAGGGCAGAAGGCTCGAAGCATAATGTTGTGGTCTATACCAATGCCCAGGAGGTGGAGCTGCTGCTCAATGGTAAGAGCCTTGGTAAGAAACAGAACGATCTGAACAACGCCAAGATGCGTAACCAACTTTTCTGGAGCAACGTAGAGTATAAGCCAGGCAAACTTGTGGCCATTGCCCGCAACAACGGTCAGGAGGTGTGTCGCCATAGCCTTGAGACCACAGGTCCGGCCGTGGAGCTCGTGGCCCTCGACGATGACTATCCCGTCCACTGGCTAGCTGACGGTATGGATCTTCAGCATGTCAAGGTGGTGGCCGTTGATAAGCGCGGCCGCACAGTGCAGACTGCCGATCAGGAGGTAACTTTCAGTGTGGAAGGACCTGCCGAGATAGTAGGCGTTATCAATGGCGATATCAACAGCGAGGAACTCACCGTGGGCAATAAACGCCGCCTGTATCACGGCAACTGCACCCTTATCCTTCGTTCTAAGCCACAACAGAAGGGTAGGTTGGTTGTCACGGCCTCTGCGCCTGTCTTAAAGCCTGTGAAATTGAAACTGAGGACATGGTAAGTGATAAATAAAAAAGGAAGCCAACCGGCTTCCTTTTTTATTTAGATTAAACGGGAATCTTATCAATACGCTTTTGGTGTCGTCCACCTTCAAACTCCGTTGTGAAATATTCGTCCATGATCTTGCGAGCCATCTCCTCGTCGATGAATCGACCTGGCATCACCAGCACGTTAGCATTGTTGTGCTGACGAATCAGATGGGCAATCTCGGGAATCCAGCACAGACCGGCACGGATGCTCTGGTGCTTGTTCAGCGTCATGTTGATGCCCTCGCCGCTGCCGCAGATAGCAATGCCGGGGAACACCTCGCCAGCCTCAATGCCCTTGGCCAGTGCGTGGCCGAAGTCTGAGTAGTCGCATGAGTCCTCGGTATAAGTGCCGTAGTCCTTATACTCGTAGCCCTTTTCTTCGAGGTACTTCTTGACGAACTGTTTAAGAGCATAGCCAGCGTGATCGCTGGCTATGCCTACTGTCTTTACTTCCATAATTATAAATTATGCATTAAGCCAAGAGCTTCTTTACCTGCTCGTAAACGTTCTGGCCGGTGAAGCCCAGCTTCTCGTCGAGCACCTTGTAGGGAGCTGAGAAACCGAAGCTCTCCAGACCCCATACGGTACCGTCGGCACCTACCAGACCCTCGAGGTTAACGGGTAGACCAGCGGTGAGACCGAACTTCTTAACACCAGCAGGCAGGATGCTCTGCTGATACTCCTTGCTCTGGCTGCGGAACAGACCCTCAGAAGGAACGCTCACGATGCGAACCTTAACGCCGTCCTCGCGGAGCAACTTGGCACCAGCCTCCAGGGTAGAAACCTCAGAACCTGAAGCCAGCAGGATTACATCGAACTTCTCGTCTGAGCCAGCTACAACATAAGCACCCTTTGTTGCCTGGTTGTAGTCGTTGCCCTCGGGCAGCATCTCGATGTTCTGACGAGAGAAGATGAGCGCTGTAGGAGTATCAACGTTCTCCATAGCCATGCGCCAGCAAACGGTGGTCTCCTCAGCATCGGCAGGACGAACTACCAATACAGAGTTCTTACCGTGGTGGTTCTTCAGCTTCTCCATCAAGCGAATCTGTGCCTCCTGCTCAACAGGCTCGTGGGTAGGTCCATCCTCACCTACGCGGAATGCATCGTGAGTCCAGATGAACTTAACAGGCAGCTCCATCAGGGCAGCCATACGTACGGCGGGCTTCATGTAGTCAGAGAATACAAAGAAGGTACCGCAAGCGGGGATAACACCACCGTGCAGAGCCATACCGATACAGCAGCAAGCCATGGTGAGCTCAGCAACACCAGCCTCGAAGAATGCGCCGCTGAAGTCGCCCTTA
>CADAKX010000003.1 GCA_902788605.1 uncultured Prevotellaceae bacterium
TATCATGAGTTTACCAAGAGGAATTCGTAATCATAACCCGTTGAACATCCGCAGGTCAAAGGACCAGTGGAAGGGAATGGCAGAGGTGCAGACAGACCGTGCCTTTGTACAGTTCAAGAGTTTGGAATGGGGCTGGCGCGCAGCGTTCTACCTGCTCACCCGCACCTACTATCACAAGTACCGATTGTATACGATTAGGGCGATAGTTAGTAAATGGGCACCACCCAACGAGAACAATACCAAGGCGTATATTGAGAATGTATCAAGGCTCACAGGCATCGACCCCGATGAGCCCCTGGGCATCCCCTCAGACAGGCCTTCGCGTTGGATGGCACTCGGCATCGCCATGGCAATCCAAGAAAACGGCATGGAGTCCTTGGACTACTTCGCCATGCTAAAGGGCTGGGATCTCTGCAGGCAGGACGTACAATCAGGACAGTTGTAAACATTAAGAGATGGGCTGGCATCCTTTTAGGGAAGTCAGCCCATTATGTTTCTATAAGTACTCCTCGTTCGGCAAAAGAAAACGATTTGAGCAAGTCTCAATCGTTTTTTTTGCACTCACTCGTTCGTTATTTGGGATTTTTTTTGTACCTTCGCAACCAAATTATTAAAAATCTATGATAAGTAAAGATATACGCGAACAGATAATAGCTTTGGTGCATCAAGAAGTTGTGCCTGCTATCGGCTGTACCGAGCCGATGGCGGTGGCACTATGTACGGCAAAAGCTAAAGAGCAGTTAGGCTGTAAACCAGAAAAGATTGTGGCCCTGCTGAGTGCTAATATCTTAAAGAACGCCATGGGTGTAGGTATTCCAGGCACAGGTATGATAGGACTTCCCATCGCTATCGCCTTGGGAGCACTTATCGGTAAGAGCGAATACCAGTTGGAGGTGCTGAAGGACCTTACGCCCGAGGCACTCGAAGAGGGCAAACAATACATTTCAGAGAATAGGATTGATATCCGGCTAAAGGAGGGCGAGTGCGACAAACTGTACATAGAGGTTATTGCATCGGCAGGTGATCGAGGGGAAACGGCTATCATCGCTGGCAGTCATACCCATTTTGTTTCGGGTGATGCCAGCTACGCCAGGACTGCGGCGAGCGATGAAGATGACGAGATAGCACTCAACTTGCGACTGGTGTACGACTTTGCCACTACAGCCCCTTTAGAGGAGATACGCTTTATTGAGGAGGCGCGAACCTACAACATGAATGCTGCCCGCGAGGCGCTGAAGGGCAACCACGGCCATAATCTGGGTAAGACCATCGATCGTCCGCTGGCCAAAGGCATCTTCGGTAACAGCATCTATTCGCACATTATTTCTCGAACGGCTTCGGCTTGTGATGCCCGTATGGGTGGCGCCATGATCCCCGTGATGTCGAACTCGGGATCGGGCAATCAGGGCATCTGTGCCACAAACCCCGTATGTGTGTATGCCAAAGAAAACGAGAACACGGAGGAAGAACTGCTGCGTGCCCTGATGCTCAGCCACTTAACAGCCATCTATATCAAGCAGAGTCTTGGAAAGCTATCGGCACTCTGTGGTTGTGTGGTAGCTTCGATAGGTTCCAGCTGTGGTATTACCTACCTGATGGGAGGTAACTACGAGCGTATCTGCTATGCGGTAAAGAATATGATTGCCAACCTGACGGGTATGATATGCGACGGAGCCAAACCCTCGTGTTCGCTGAAGATTACAAGTGGCGTTAGCACGGCCTTGCTTTCTGCGCTGCTCGCGATGGAGGGAAAATGCGTGTCGCAGGACGAAGGCATTGTGGATGATGATGTTGACAAAAGCATTCACAATCTTACCAGCATTGGTGCCGAGGCCATGTGTAAAACTGATGATATGGTTTTGAACATCATGACCTCGAAAAAGCATTGATAGTGACAATAATTCTTTGTTAAATTAGGAAATATAGGTGCAAAGTTTGGCAGTATCGCAAAAAATACCTATCTTTGCGCCAAATGTTGGTTTCAGTCACACGTGAATCCAATGAGGTAGTATAGATGACGTTAATTTAAGTTTAATATATGAAAAAGATGATGACTTTGCTGTCTCTCATGGTTGTAGCCATGACGATGATGGCAGTACCCGCCAAGCGCGGACTATGGAAAACGCTGACTTTGCAGGATGGCACCGAGGTAAAAGCCATGCTCGTTGGCGATGAGCACGGCCATTTCTGGCGTGCAGAAAATGGAAAGGCTTATTTGGAGCAGGAGGGTACAACCTATTTCAAGGCTATAGATGACAAGCAGCTGGTTGCCAAAGCCAAGGCACGTCGCCAGCAGGCCAACGCTAAGCGTGCCATGCATCGCACCTTTGGTCACCCCACCACCATTCTGGGGCAGAAGAAGGCCATTATGCTGCTGGTCAACTTCAACGACACATCGTTTAAGGCAGCTAACGATAGCGTCCTTTTTACGCGAATTGCCAATGAGGAAGGCTTTTCGGAGGGCAAGTTCAAGGGCTCTATGAAAGACTATTTCAAGGCCCAGAGCCGCGGACAGTTTGTAATCGACTTCGACGTCGTTGGCCCATTGAAGGTCAGCAAGAACTACAGCTATTATGGCGAAAACGACTTGCAGGGCGAGGACAAACACTCTGCAGAGATGGTCATAGAGGCCGTCACAAAGGCTAAGGAGATAGTGGAAGACTGGACTCCCTACGACTGGGATGGCGATGGCGAAGTGGACCAGGTCTATGTGGTTTATGCCGGTAAGGGCGAGGCTGACGGTGGCGCTTCAAACACCATCTGGCCGCATGCCTATGACTTGAATTCAGCGAAAGATGATGGTGATGGCACAGGTGCTGTTACCGTGGGCGAGAACCTGGTGGTTAACAGCTATGCTTGTGGTCCTGAGTTGGATGGCCGGACGAGCGATGTTGGCGGTATTGGCACCATGTGTCATGAGTATAGCCACTGTCTGGGTTATCCCGACTTCTATGACATAGACTACTCTGATGGTCAGGGCATGGGCGTATATGACCTGATGGACCAAGGTTCGTATAACGGTGGTGGTTATCAGCCTGCAGGCTACACCAGTTATGAGCGTTGGTTTGCCGGTTGGGAGACACCTATCGAACTCGATTCTGTGGATGTAGCTATCACCGATATGAAGTCGCTGCAGAATGGTGGCGAGAGCTATATTATTTATAACAAGGGTAACAGAAACGAGTATTTCATGCTGGAGAACCGTCAGAAGGAAGGCTGGGATGCCACGCTGCCCTATGAAGGATTGCTCATCTTGCATTGCGACCACGACGTCTCTGCCTGGGAGGCCAATGGACCCAACGACGACCCCAATCATCAGCGCATGACAGTTGTGCCTGCCGATGGTGAGTACAGCTATTACACATATAATGGCTCCAAATACTATGACCCTGCCGAGTTGTTCCCCTATGAGGGTATCAACGCCTTCAACAAGGACTTTAAGACTAAGAAGAACGATAAGCAAGCCGAACGTGCTGCTAAGCTCTTCAACAAGAATGCCAACGGCACCTATTGGTTGGACTCGTCGGTTGAGGGTATCACCCAGAACGCAGATAAAACCATCTCGTTCAACTTTGTTGCTAACTACGGTAATACCGAGGGTGGCGACACCATTCAGACCGACACCATCAAGGGCGATTACCTCTTCTATGAGTCGTTTAACCAGTGTGAAGGCAAGGGTGGAAATGACAATCAGTGGAGTGGCTCGATTGCCAGTGGCGACTTCCAGCCCGACAACGAGGGATGGATTGCCGACAAGTCGTTTGGCGCCAATCAGTGTGCGAAGTTTGGCACCGCTAAGGTGGCCGGATCTGCCACAACGCCTGCCTTTGCTGTCAACGGCACCGCCACGCTGACCTTCAAGGCTGGCGCTTGGGATAGCACCAGCGACGCCACCACGCTGTTGCTCTCGGCCGAGGGTGCAACCATCGAACCTGCATCCGTAGAGATGGATCGTGGCGCCTTTAAGGACTTCACAGCCACCATCAGTGGTACGGGTAATGTCAAGGTGACCTTCGAGGTACAGGTAGAAGAGAAACTGAAGGGTCGCTTCTTCCTCGACGAGATCCTGGTGGTTAATGCCGATGCCACTGCCATCCAGACTGTCGATGTGCATCAGCAGCAGCCTGTACGCATCTACACCCTCGACGGACGATATGTGGGTACCCGTATCGACCAGTTGGCACATGGCATGTATATCATCAATGGCAAGAAGATTGTGAAGTAATCGAGGCATTTTTTTCGATGAAATCATCAAAAATTGGGCAAGTCACATTTTTTGTGATTTGCCCAATCTTTTTAGTCGAAAATTCAAAAAATGGGCATTTTTTGTGCGATTTTAGCCCTTTTTTGCGCTTTTTTCCAAAAATGAAACACATTTTTCCGCCAGTGATACATCAGTTTCGATTAAAATCCATACTTTTGCATCAAAATTAAAACGATATGGAAACATCATTTGTCATAGCAGTAGCATTGGGCGTCGCCATCGTGGTGGTGATTTTGGCTCTCACAGGCGTCATCGTCTATCTGCGTTGGCGCATCAGCGACAACAACGCACACCTGAAGGCGTTTATTGATGAGAACATAGACATGCGCGAGAAACTGAACCAGTATGAATTAGGTATGGGCGCGCGTAATAGTAATAATAGTAAGCCCGCGATGAAGAAGTCGCTAAGGAAAGACCAGCGCGAGCAACAGCTCGACGAAGACGAGTTGGGCTATGTGGCTGCTGCAGGTGTCACTCCTGCGCAAAAGCCAAAAACTGAAGACAAGAAAATATAAATATAAGTAATTAATCACTTTTAAAACTAACAATTATGGCAACATTAACTAACGAACAGATTGAGGCCAAGAAGCAGCAACTGAAGCAGTTGGCTGAGGAGGCTGAGAAGTTGAAGAACGAATTGGTAGAGGCTGGCGCATGGCCCCTCGACGAGGATGAGCTGGACCAGGCTGCTGGTGGCTGCAGACAGGTCCGCACACCTGGTGGCTGCAGACAGGTCCGCACACCTGGTGTTATAGAAGACTATAAGCCACTTGTGTAAGTCATTCGTTGAGTCATTGAATCAAACATTAATCATCATGGCTACATTAACACAAGAACAGATTGAGGCTAAGAAGCAGCAGCTGAAGCAGTTGGCCGAGGAAGCCAAGAAGCTGAAGGACGAACTGGTAGAGGCTGGCGCATGGCCCCTCGAAGAGGACGAACTGGATGACGTGGCAGGAGGACGCATACGTCGGGACTCTGGCAACAACTCTGGCAACGACTCTGGCTACGACTCTAGGACAAACCTCCATGATCATTATTTTATTTAATTCACACGTAACGCTAATCAAAAATAAGTAATTCAATATGGCAAAAGAAAAATTAGGTAAAAAGGAGGTTGAGCAAACGCTTAAAGACCAAGAGTTAGCCGATGTAGCTGGCGGTCGTGGTTATTCTCATGATCCGTTTGGTACACCGTTACCAAGTGATAATTCGAACTCTTAAAGATTGAAGTATTATGGCAACATTAACTAACGAACAGATTGAGGCCAAGAAACAGCAGCTGAAGCAGTTGGCAGAGGAAGCTAAGAAGCTGAAGGACGAACTGGTAGAGGCCGGCGCATGGCCCCTTGAAGAGGACGAGCTGGGCGACGTGGCTGGAGGTGGTAGAATTACTCACCGCTACACTAATCCGCATTAAAGTATAGCCTGTTTAAGTATTAATAACAATCATTATGGCAACATTGACTAACGAACAGATTGAGGCCAAGAAACAGCAGCTGAAGCAGCTGGCTGAGCAGGCTAAGAAACTGAAGGACGAACTGGTAGAGGCCGGCGCATGGCCCCTTGAAGAGGACGAGCTGGGCGACGTGGCTGGAGGTCTTCGGTACCCGAGAGAGTATGCGCTGACACCGAAACAGCCTAAAAGATAGCTTGTGATATTTAAATATTCATTGAAAATATAATAAATAATTAATCATCATTATGGCAACATTAACTAACGAACAGATTGAAGCTAAGAAGCAGCAGCTGAAGCAGTTGGCTGAGGAAGCTAAGAAACTGAAGGACGAACTGGTAGAGGCTGGCGCATGGCCCCTCGAAGAGGACGAACTGGATGACGTAGCAGGTGGTTTGCCTGGTCGCCCGTTTATGAATATTCCTAAAAAATAGCCAGTGATACTCCTATAAGATATCCATTTTGAATATTAAAAACAATCATCATTATGGCAACATTAACTAACGAACAGATAGAAGCCAAGAAGCAGCAACTGAAGCAGTTGGCTGAGCAGGCTAAGAAGCTGAAGGACGAACTAGTAGAAGCTGGTGCATGGCCCCTCGAAGAGGACGATCTGAACGCCGTGGCAGGAGGTTGTTATCATCCGTTTTTGGATTTTAAGGATCCGACCCAGCCTAAAAGATAGTCTGTGACACTTCCACAAATTATTCATTAATAATCATTAAGCATTATGGCAACAACAGATAACAAACAATTGGAGAATGGCGTACAGTCTCTCAGTGATGAAGAACTGGATCAGGCTGCAGGTGGAGCTTTTAGACTTGTACCACGTATCAACCCCACTAATCCCAATAAAGTAAAAAACGTACTTAAAGATGGAGGCACATATGGAGAAATTAGCTAACAAACAATCAGAAAATGACGTACAGTCTCTCAATGAAGAGGAGCTGGATCAGGCTACAGGTGCAGTACATAGACCAATCTATGCACAAAAGTAAAATAACGTACTTAAAAGACGAAGGTAATTATGGCAACACTTGCTAACGAAAAGAAAGACCTTGGAGCTCAGCTTCTTGAAGATGAGGAACTCGACCAGGCTACTGGTGGATACGCAAAGCCCGGAACCATATTCAATGGTGACGATGATTTCATTGACGGGAAAAGCCAGTCGAAGACTGGGAAACAGAAGTATTATGGTTGATTATTCCAAAAATCAATATTTTATATTAACCCTTTAAAAACTAACAATTATGGCTACATTAAACAAAGATCAGAACGAGGTAAAGCCTCTCAACGATGAAGAGTTGGATCAGGCTGCAGGTGGACGTGCTAATGGCTATGAAATCTTTAAGACGAACACACCCATAAAATAAATAATCTCGTTGAATTGATGTGCAAATAGTGCGCTGCCGTCGCCTTTTGGCGATGGTGGCGTTTGGCGTAGAAATAAATAAGTGAACAATTAGCTATCTAAAAATGGCCAATATATTCAATCAGGAAGCGTTAGAAGCCCTCGACGACCATAGCGAGGCGCAAGAGATGCCGCGTGTGGCATCGCCCAAGGTAAGAATCGTGCTTGGCGCGATGGTGGCGATGATGGTGGTGGTGGTCTATTGGTGCGTGTTTGGCACCATCAACTATAAAGTGACGGCTCAGGGTGTGGTGTTCCCCTTTGCAGAGGCAGCACCCGTTAGTGTGCCCTACGACGGGACGGTGAGTCGCAACCTCGTCAGTCATGGAACCTCAGTCCAGGGTGGCGCAGCGGTGATGGAGATCCGCAATGCCCTCTCTACCACCTCTGTTCAGGCCCCTCGCGACGGCGTGGTCATCCAGACCCTTCCCCTTGGCACCGAGTTCAAGGCTGGTCAGCCCGTGGCGTGGCTGTTGCCCCAGGCGCAGCAGATGACAGGGCGCGAGATGCTCTGCTATGTGACCTATGACGACCTGCGCAAGTTGAAGATTGGTCAGCAGGTGCAGGCCACCCCCGCCAATATGGAGCGCGAGAACTGGGGCTACGCCTATGGTAGGGTAGTGGGCATCGAGCAATATCCTACCACCCGTCAGGAGATTGTCAATCGTGTGAAGCTTGACCCCCTGGCAGCATTTATCCCCGATGGACAGGCCATGTACGAGGTGCGCGTGACCCTCGATACGCAGGACGGCGGACTGGTGTGGAGTCGCGAGAAGAGTCGCGACGTCAACGTGGGCAATGGTGCCCTCTGCAACATCCAGATCATCACACGCAAGAAACCCGTATGGCGCGTCCTTGTGGGCACCATCGAGAATACCGTTGAATCAATCATGGGCAATTAATCAGAGTATGAGTAGAAACAAGGTTGTAAAGGTGCCGCAGGTGATGCAGATGGAGGCGGTGGAGTGTGGTGCAGCGTCGCTGACGATGATACTGGCCCACTTTGGCAAATGGCTTCCCCTGGAGCAGGTGCGCGCCGCTTGTGGCGTGAGCAGAGATGGTTCGTCGGCAAAGAGTATCCTGCGCGCCGCCCGTAACTACGGACTTGACGCCAAGGGTTTCCGCATGAGTGCTGAAGCCCTCGACGGCAAGCAACCCGCCATCATCCACTGGAACTTTGACCATTTCGTGGTGTTTCGCGGTTTCGACAAGAAAGGATATGCCTGTATCAACGATCCTGGCTTGGGACCGGTGAAATGGCCCATGGAGGAGTTTACCAAGCATTTCACGGGAGTCTGCCTGACCTTCGAGCCCACCGAGAACTTCGAAAAGGGTGGCGAGCAGACCAGTATCCTCTCGTATATCCGTAAGAACCTCAGCGGAGCCGGCGAGGCCTTCTGGCTGACGTTCATCTTTGCCCTGATGGCAGCCTTCGTGGCATTGCTGACACCCCTGTTCACCCGTATCTTCCTCGACGAGATCCTCTCGGGCAAGAATGCCGACTGGGCCACGTGGCTACTCTGCGGCATGGGTGCGCTGGCTGTCTATCAGTTTGTCATGGTGCTCCTGCAGCAACGCTATGCCAAGCGCGTGGTGGGAGCTCTGGCCCTGAAAGCCAACAAGGAATACCTGCACCACCTGCTGCGCCTGCCGATGTCGTTCTTCGCCATGCGTAATGTGGGCGACCTGCAGCAGCGCATGCACCTCAACGAGACCATCACCCAGTCGTTGGTGGAGGTACTCGCCCCGCAGGTCATCAACATCGGTCTGCTGGTGCTCTATCTGTTGCTGATGCTCTCATATTCCTTCTGGCTCACCCTCATCGGCGTGCTGGCAGCAGTCATCAACCTCGCCATGGTGAAGTATTTTTCTACCCGACGCATCAACCTCATCCGCTCGATGGAGCAGAGCGAGGGCCAGTATTTCTCGGCTACCATCTCGTGTATTGACAATATGGAGAGCATCAAGGCCGCCGGTGCCGAGACAGGCTTCTTTAAGTACTGGAGCGGTCTCTGGGCCCATAAGTTCAATGTCAACGGCAATGCCGACCGTCAGCAGACGCAGATGGCCCTGCTGCCCGTACTGGCTACTGGATTAGTAAATATGTCGGTGCTGGTGCTGGGTGCCTATCTCATCCTGAAAGGCGAACTCACCGTGGGCATGCTCATGGCTTTCCAAGGGTTCATGGGCTCATTTCTCGACCCCGTCAACGCCATCGTCAACGCCTCGCAGACCATCGTCGAGATGCGCAGTCAGATGGAGCGTGTGGAGGATGTGATGAAATACCCCGAAGACCACCGCGACACCAAGAGCGAGGTGACCCAGGGCAAGTTGGGCGGACTGCTCGAGATGAAGCATGTCACCTTTGGCTATTCACCCCTGCAGCCCCCTCTCATCGAGGACTTCAACCTGAGGATAGAACCAGGTCACAGCGTGGCCTTCGTGGGTTCGTCGGGCTGTGGCAAGTCAACGCTGGCCAAACTGATTGCCGGCCTCTATAAGCCTTGGAGTGGCGAGATCCTCTTTGATGGCCGCCCCATCGAGAGCATCTCCAGCGAAGAGCTCACCAATTCTGTGGCTGTCATCGACCAGAACGTGGTGCTCTTCGACGATACCGTGGCGCAGAACATCCGCATGTGGGACCCCTCTATCGAGGACTTCACCATGATGATGGCCTGCAACGACGCCCAGATTCGTGCCGATATCGTGAGTCGTCCTGAGGGCTTTGGCACCAAGATTGTCAAGGGCGGACAGAACTTCAGTGGCGGACAGCGCCAACGCATAGAAATGGCTACGGCCTTGGCCAAGGAGCCCGCCATCCTCATCATGGACGAGGCCACCAGCGCCCTCGACCCGAAGACCGAGGACGAGGTGATGAAACGCATCCGCCAGATAGGTCCCACGCAGATCATCGTGGCCCACCGACTGAGTACCATCCGCGACTGCGACGAGCTCATCGTCATGGACCAGGGCAAGATACTGCAGCGCGGCACCCACGACGAACTGATCAATCAGGAGGGTATGTACCGCGACCTGATGCAAAGCGAGTAATAACCGATTATCCATTCTCAATTCATATAAGTTTTGGAACTATTCATTAACCAGATAAACAGACGACGCGCAGCGGAGAAAGCCGCATTGGCAGAAGTCAACGAGAAAACCAGCAAGCGACTGGGACTGCTCGGACAGAAACGTGCCGTGCCTCAGAACGACGAGAGTGCCCTGCGCCAGTTGCTCGAAGCCCTCGGCATCACCGACTATGAGTTGGAAGACACCGACCTGCTGACCCCCGAGGAGCAGTTGACAGGCATCCTTCGCCCCCGTGGCATCATGATGCGCGACATCCAACTCACAGGCGAATGGTGGCGCGAGTGCGTGGGCCCGTTGCTGGGCTATGCCAAGGACGGACGACTGGTGGCACTCGTTCCCACCAAGACAGGCCTGGGCTATCAGTATCGCCAGCAGGACGGCACCATCCGTCAGGTGAGTCATCGCGTGATGGCAGAGGAACTCAAGCCCAAGGCTGTGACCTTTACGAAAGCCTTGCCCCTGAGACCCCTGAAGCTCAAAGACCTGATAGCCTTCACGTGGAGCGTTGTGTCGGGCCCCAATGCCCTGCTGTTGGTGGTGTGTGCCCTCGTGGTGGTCTTCCTCGGCATGTTCACCCCTATGGCCAACAAACTCATCTTCGATACGGTGATACCCACGGGCGACGCTGTCGACCTGCTGCCGATTACCGGTCTGCTCATCGGCGCCACCGTAGGCACCCTGCTGTTGACACTCACGCGCAACCTCTATATCATCCGCATCCAGCACATCATCGAGATGCACGTCCAGAATGCCGTGATGGCTCGCACCTTCCTGCTCTCGCCAACGTTTTTCAGCAAGCACTCCAGCGGCGAACTCACCGCGAAGCTTCAGAACGTGTCGGTACTGGCCTCGCTGGTCAACGAGACCATCGTGGGAGCCCTGCTCTCAGGCACCCTCAGCATCATCTATCTGGTGCAGGTCTATTACTATGGTGGCTCGCTGCTGTGGCCTGCCATCGCCATTCTCGCCGCCCAGGCAGCTGTGTTTGCGCTGAACTATCGCATGTCGGTCAAGATGCGCCATCATTACACAGAGCGCGCCGCCAAACTCAGCGGACTGGAATACAACCTCTTTGCGGGTATCCAGAAGTTGAAGCTGACGGGAAGCGAGAACCGTGCCTTTGCCCGCTGGCTCGATCGTTATGGCGATGCTGCCCGTTTCCTCTATAATCCGCTCTTCACCTATCGTCTCTATCCTGCACTCACCGCCTTGTTGGGTCTTGGTGGCACGATGCTCATCTTCTGGAGCACGCTGAAGAATGGCGTCAGCACCTCAGACTATATCGCCTTCAATTCCGCCTTCGGCATGATTACCGCCTCGCTGGTACAGCTCAACGGCGTGTTACCCAGTCTCTCGCAAATCAGGCCCCTGCTCGAAAGCGTCAAGCCGATACTCGAGGCTGTGCCCGAGATGGAGGACAAGGCCCCTCAGGTGCAACGACTCAGTGGAAAGATCGAGATCTCCGGCTTGTCGTTCCGCTATAGCGACGATGGTCCGCTGATTCTCAACGACCTCTCGCTGACCATCAAGCCAGGCGAGTATGTAGGCATTGTGGGTAAGTCGGGCTGTGGCAAATCCACGTTGATGCGCCTGATGCTCGGCTTCGAGTACCCCCTGTCGGGTGGCGTCTATTACGACAACTACGACCTGGCGAAGGTCGACAAGGCCTCGCTGCGCCGCAGGATAGGCTGCTGTCTGCAGAGTGGCAGCCTGTTCACGGGCGACCTGTTCCATAATATCACCATCACGGCCCCCTGGGCTACCCATGATGAAGCATGGGAGGCTCTGCGCCTGGCCTGTCTTGAGGACGATGTGCGCCGCATGCCGATGGGACTTCACACCATGGTGAGCGAGGGTGGTGGCGGATTTAGTGGCGGACAGAAGCAGCGCCTGCTCATTGCGCGAGCCCTGATCTCTAAGCCCGACATCATCTTCTTCGACGAGGCCACGAGTGCACTCGACAATATCGCACAGAAGACGGTCAGCGACAACCTCGACGCCCTGAAGTGCACGCGTGTGGTCATCGCCCACCGTCTCTCCACCATCCGCCATTGCGACCGTATCATCGTACTCGACAAGGGTAGGATAGCCGAGCAGGGCACCTTCGAGGAACTGATGGCCAACCAGGGCCTCTTTTATGAAATGGCACAACGACAACTATAAAACAACGACTATATGAAGAAAGCAATTGTATATATGGCTTTAGCCGCAACGATGGCGAGTTGTGGCAGTGGAAGGGGAACCTCCCCCGACCCCTCCCAAGGAGGGGAGAACCAAGTAGATTCTATTGTAAATAATTCCCTCCCCTTGGGGGAGGGTCAGGGAGAGGTTTCCCCCTTGGGGGAGGGCCAGGGAGAGGTCTCGATTCACACCATGGGCAAGGTGGTGGCCGAGCGCTATGCCGACCTGGCATTCGAGACGGCGCTGCCCATCGAGCAGGTGCTGGTCAAGAACGGACAGCACGTGCATCGCGGACAGGTGCTGGCCCAGCTCGACACCTATAAGCTGCGCAATGCCATCACCCAGCAACAGCAAGCCATCGCGCAGGCAGAGCTCCAGATTGAGCAGGCCCGTCTGCAGATGCAGGATGTCATCATTGCCCAGGGCTACGACCCCGACAAGACGTCGCAGATACCTGCCGACGTGATGCACAACGCCGATGTGAAGTCGGGTTATGCCCTGTCAAAGAACCAGTTGGCCATCGCCAAGACCCACCTTGCTGCTGCCCAGCACGAACTGCAGAGTGGGGTGCTGACGGCGCCCTTTGACGGTGTGGTGGCCAATGTCGCCATCCAGGCCCATCAGTTGGCCCAGGCCGGTCAGCCGGTATGCCGCGTCATCGCCTCGGGCGATATGGCTGTGGAGTTCCGTGTGATGGAGGCCGACCTCTCGCGTTATCAGATAGGTACTGCTGTGAGTGTCGTTCCCGTGGCCAACGCCTCGCAGCGCTATGATGCCAAGGTGAGCGAGATCAACCCCGTTGTCGATGCCCAGGGTGCCGTCACCCTGCGTGCCCGCATCAGCAATGCCAGTAGCCTCTTTGACGGCATGAATGTGATGATAATGCTTAATTCTTAATGCTTAATGCTTAATTATGAAGCTTAGACGACTATATATTTTTCTGGCGATAGCCCAATTGTCAATTATCAATTGTCCTTTATCCATTGCTCAAGCGCAGCAACGCGTAGTGCTCGACCTCGACCGCACCGTGCGCCTGGCCACCGACAGCTCGTTGTCGGCCCAGCGCTATCAGAGCGTCTATAACGTCTCGCGCTATCAGTATCTGTCGTGGCAGGCCTCGCGCAAGCCCCAGTTTGCCCTGGAGTCGACGCCCGCCATGTATCAGCGCTACATGACCCAGCGCTACCTCTCGGCCGAGGATATCGACGAGTATCGCCAGCAGCGCACGTTCTATTCGCAGGCAGGCATCACCGCCACCCAGACCATGGAGCCCTGGGGCGGACAGTTCTATGGCTCCACGCAGCTGGGCTATCTGCGCACCTTTGGCGACCAGAACCAGACCCAGTTTATGACCGTCCCCGTCACCGTGGGCTATAAGCAGGACCTGCTCTTCTATAACCCCCTGAAGTGGGACCGCCAGATAGAGCCCCTGAAGTTGCAGCGCGCAGAGAAAGAACTGGCTTATGGCATCGAGACAGCCAGCGAGGACGCTGTGGCCAAGTTCTTTGCCCTCGCCCTGGCCCAGGACATGCAGCGCATGGCAGAGGAATACCTGGCCTCGTGCGACACCATCTATGCCATCGCCGAGCGTCGCTACAAGATTGCCAGCATCTCGAAGGCCGAACTCAGTATCCTCGAGTTGGAAAAGACCAATGCCCGCACCACACTCGCCAATGCCCGCATCTCGCGAGTCCGTGCTGCCCAGGAGCTGGCCACCTATCTCAACATGGAGCCCACGACCGATATCGAGCTCATCATCCCCACGGTGGCAGGTCCGCTGCATATCAATGCCGCCGAGGCCATCGCCTATGCCCGCGAGAATAATCCCCAGTATCTGGAAAGTAGGCAGACCACAGCCGAAGCCCGTCGTGAGGCCGAGCGAGCCCGCGTGGAGAAGAACTTCAGCGTGAGTCTCGACGCCAGCATCGGTCTGAACCAGGTGGCCGACCGCTTTGCCGATGCCTATCGCCATCTGCTCAGTCAGGACATGGCCACCGTCACCCTGTCCATCCCCCTGAAGGACTGGGGCAAGCGCCGTAATGCCTACCTCGCCGCCCAGAGCCTTGTCGAGGCAGCAGAGCGAGCCGAACAGGAGCGTGCACGCGATACCGAACTCGATGTCGCCCTGACTGTGGCCGACTTCAACGAACGCCAGGCTATCGTCGAGACAGCCCGCCAGGCCCTCACTATCGCCGAGGACGCCTATGCCCAGACCCTCCAGCGCTTCATCCGCGCCCAGGCCGATGCCTACAGCCTCTCGGTGGCACAGAGCCATTGGCAGACCGCCCGTCAGAATCAGATTGCCTCTTTGCAGAATTACTGGCTGGCCTATTATCACCTGCGCCGTCTCACTCTCTATGACTATCAGCGTCATCAGACGATAACCTATAAATAGTATTTTTGCAAAAGCGGAGTATTCTCGTTTTTCTTTTTATTTTCGAGCGAAAGTATCTAAGACGAAGTCAAAGAAAGTAAAATCTTTGTGGAATAAACTGCAATTGAACAAAAAAAAGTGCAAAAACTTGGAAATATCAGAAAAAGTGCAGCCACTTCAAAACGCAAAAAACAGTACCTCGAATCAAGGTACTGGTCATTCTGGAAATGCTATTTGTAATATCCAATCCTGACATCATGTCTGGGGATGCCGAAGGGGTTCCACGAGATGTGGAGCCACCCGTTGCCGGTGAGGAGTTGGTCGGTCAGATCGTGAGGCTGGAGGAAATCGACCAGGCGCTGGAACTGCTGAGGGTCCTGGGGGTGGATGTCGGCGGCCTGGCCAAGCAGGTGCTGCGAGTTACGGACACCACCCACGAGGGCGTTGACGCGAGGGTTGCGGAAACCGGAGTTGATGAGGATGGGACCGACCACCTGTCGGGCGGGTTCCAGGAGCATTAGACAGCCGTAGGTCATGTTCGCCACGTGCTGCATGGTGGGTTTGTTATCCGGGTATTTGTGCAGGTTAATAAACTCGCCCAGCCTGAAGTGGGGCGAGAGCCGAGTGTCATTGATTGTTGTGTTCATATTTGTTTTCATTGCGTTTGATGATTCTGATGTACTGGTCGAGTCCGAATATGGAGCCTGCCAGCAAGAACGACTGCGCCACATAGTAGAGCAGGCCGGCAGCCACATCGTCTATTTCGACTACTTGATAAGTCACGAGTGCGATACTGCTCACGATGAGCAGCACCGCACAGGCGTACTGAGAGATTTTAAAGCCGTTGTTTTGTTCCATAGTTCGATGGTTTTACATCTTACAACATGGTGGCTTCACCGGCTGCACCGAGGAGTGCTGCGATGATGTAACCGAGAACTTTAAGTACTGTTTTAACTGTCTTGCTCATAACTTCTTGATGTTTTAAATTGAGGAATAATTGGTGTTATTTAAATACATTGCGAAGTTACGAAATCCATTCGGGACGACCTGGCGTTTCCCGCACTTCCCTGAGGTTATATGGGTATTACTGAGCATCCCATATTAGAAAATAGTAAGAAAAAGTTTGGAAGATAACCGAAAAATATCTATCTTTGCATCGTCAGAACATTAGTTTTGGCTATCCGGTAAGTTTCCGCGTGGGAGCAAGACTTGATCGACACTACTCCATTTACAAACAAAGAGCCACTTCGGGTGGCTCTTTTGTTATTTAATATAGCGGCGGATAAAGGTGCGAGTGAAACAGGTATCTGTCACTTGTTTCACCACAGTATATTCCTTTTCTTGCCATATTGTTTTAGGGTTTTATTTGGTTTCTTGATTCTATTATTGTTTATCTGGGAAGAATGCATCCCATCCGGTTACATCTTCAGTCGTGTCAATTGGGAAACGTGAGTAATACCAAATATCATTCTTCTCAACAATGACACCTCCCTGCAAATCTTTATCTTTCATATAGTCTATCAAGGCATTATGTTTGTTGGGAGCCTCTGAGTCGCTATTCTCTGTTTTAGTATCAAACAGGAACACTTTTCCGTTCTTCATTCTAATGACGAAATCCACATAGAACAAAGCCTTTTCGCCCTGTGAGTTTTCGTAAGGAATGCTATAGTGTTGTTTGCCCTCGTCACCATTCTTATACCACCAGTCAATATACTCCTTATTGGACTCTAAGAAATCTGAAAAACGACGTTCTGGAGTAGAAACAGTATTCATTTCTATGAAAGGCAACAGCGCATGTTCTTCCACCTTTGGAATCACATGGTGAGTGCTCTCTTTGTAGAGACGTTCAGCAGGCACCTCCCATGTATATTTCTCAAAAGCTCGTTCCTTGGCTTTGCGCTGACGTTCCTGTAACTTTCGTTCGTAGTTGGCAAGTGCCTTCGTGATAATGTCTGTAAACTTAGGCTTGTTGGCATGACATAGAATCACCTTCTTGGCATCCGTCTCAAACAATTCAAAGAGTATTTCCATTGCCTGCATCAAATAGCCAGCCAAGATGTCTGTGCTATGAGCCTTCTCAAAACTACCTAACAGCGAACGGCAGTAGTCAATATAGATACGATGCACCTCACCAGCACTTTTTGCAAACTCCTTGCGTTCACGTTTGTCAATGTCTATAATGCCTACCTCGTTTTGGAATACAACGTTCTCTGGCACTTCAACACCCAAGCGGAGAACATCAAACTTAATATGCTCGTTCTGCTCCACTTGCTTTCTGTTTTGTGCAGCAATACTCTCGTCTGGCTCAGAGTCTGGAATATCTTCATCATCAAAACTGAAGCTGAACTGTTCCCACTTCACTAACCAGTTCCTGCTGAAGCAGTCTATCAGTTCTTTCTTAAAGTCTGGACCAAGGCGATTACGGTCTGAACTCTTATAAACGCTGTAGTAAGAGATCAGGGCAACATTTTCCAGATTGTCTCTTCGAATAGCCTGCAACGCATCCTTGTTCAGATAGTCCATATCCTCAGCCACAATCTGTATCTGGTCTTTGCTGATGTCCGTATAGACATAGCCCACATTCAACAGGTCGTTCTTATAGAACTTCTGTTCAGGCATTCTGAGGATACGACCTACTGTTTGAATGGTAAACTGATTGCTCTGCAACTTACGGAAGATGAGCAGTACAGCTGCTCGCGGACAGTCCCAACCAAGAGCAATAGCCTGCTTGAACAACAATACTTCCGTCATATTGTCCGGCTCTTCAAGACCTTCCAGATTCTCCTTTTCGCCAGACAGCCAAACAGCCAGTTTCTTATTGTCAGTCGTAATATCCTTTATCTCTTTCAGATATGTCTTCACCTGAGTAGCAATAGCAGAATCTTCTGCTGTCATGCTTTCTGTGGTATCGTTAGGTAACTGGATAAGCAGTAGCGGATTGATGTTCGTACCTTCCTTCTTGTAGGCTTCTGCCAACAACCTACGCTTTTCCAAAGCACATTGTATCAAGTGAATGTTCAGCTCGTTCTCGTCATTATAACCCTTAGTGATATCAGGATTCAGCACTACCTGCTTCTTAATCATCTCTTCCCTTACCACCTCTTCACGACTAATAGTCACCTTATGGTCAGAGTTTGTCTTAGGGGTAGCAGAGATACGTATCTCCACCTTGGGATTAATTCTTTGGAGCACCTTTGCGCTCTTATCTGCCGACTTCGACCAGAACAGATGTTCCTCGTCAATCACCACAACGATAGGCAGGCCTTGTTCTTCCTGAGTTCGGCGAGTAATCTCATAAAGTGAGGCGTTCTGCTCAGAGTCGCGCACCATCACGTTCTTCTCTTTGTTGATGCTCTCCCAGTTCACGAACAGAATCTCACCAGCCTTGATAACGCCTTCGCTCTGGTCTATTTCGTCGTACATCACAGGCTTCAGCAGTCGCGTCTCTGTGAAGTAGTTCTTCATCTTGAAGTAGCTCTGCTGATGCAGTTTATTAGGTGCTATCCAAATGAAAGCCACCTGTTGGTAAGGGCTATCGCCACGACTCTGCAATTCTTCTGTCAGGTCTGCTAACATCTGCGAGGCCATCACCGTTTTTCCAGACCCTGTGGGAGCCTTGAATATCAACGTCTTCCGATGTCCCGTCAGTCGAAGAAGGTCAATAGTCTTATCAACCAACTCCCTTACATATTTTTGTTGATACTTAATCTCTTTCATGCTTCGCCTCCTTCCTCTTCGTTAGCAAACAAATCCTGAGATGCAGGTGAAGTTTCTTTCTTCTCTTCCGTCTCAAACAGTTTTTCTCTACGTTTTGGCAACACCTTCTGATATGCATCATAGATAGCTGCTGGCAATGCCACCAGTTCTACTTTGTCTTCCACCTCACGGAAGTTATCGTTAAAGGCATAGCGGCCAGGTGAGAATACGTATATTTTCAGGCGCATCTTGCCAAAGTCGAGGTTCTTTATTTCTTCAGCAATCTCGTCTATCAATTCCTCGCGATAAACTATCAGCATGTGCTTTTTGCCATTATCGAAGTAGCGAGCCAATTGAGGCTTCAGTTTAAATCGTCCAAATTTCTTTTGCTCCTCATACAGGTCTTCCTTGATGCATAGCAAATCAGTAGCTGCTGCCACCAAATCCCTCATGTTCTTCTGAGTCCTGTCACGAGAAATATAGTCAGTTCTGTAGTAGCGCAGGGTATTGGCCTTTAGTCCTTCCACTTTTACACCTTTGGGAGTTGTATAGCCATTAATCACTCGCTTGTTCCGTTCGTAGGTCACTTCCTCACAGATATTATTCTCATTGTTCGTCACAAGGATACATTGTCTTTGACCACCATCTTCAGCATTCAATTGCATGGTAGCATGAAGGGTTGTGCCAGAACCGGCGAAGAAGTCAAGGATGGAAATATCTTTTTCTTTTTTAAACAACTGTATCCTTTTTATAAGATTGATTGGTTTTGGCGTTTCAAAAGGTGCGTAACCATAAATGTTTTTTAATTCTCCAACACCATCTCGAGTTGTTCCCACTTCTTTGCCAAACCAAATAGTCTCAGGTGCTCTTCCTTCTAGGTTCTTTAAATATATTTTTCTTATAATACGTGATTCATCTTTGCTGAAAATGATTTCTCCAGTTTTAATTTTCTCTGCAACAGTTTCTTTACTCCATCTCCATCCATTTGCACAAGGTTTTATTACTTTACCAGATGGTGAAATGATATCATAAATTAAGTTTGGACGGTAAAGAGCATTTCTAACGTCACCACTTCTCCAAGGGCCATTAGGGTCATTGTCCGGATTACTGTAAGCTTTATTATCCTCTTCTTTGCGTTCTTGAGGTACTAGTGTATAAAGACTTCTCTTGTACATTAATATGTAGTTATGATGGACAGAGAAAGTGTCAAGGTATCCTTTTGGCTGTATACTATGTTGCCATATCACATTTGCTACAAAATTCTGTCCGCCAAACACTTCATCACATAACAACTTTAACTGTGCTTGTTCATTATCATCAATTGAAATAAAGATGACACCCTTATCAGAAAGCAGTTTCTTGGCAATCTTCAACCGTTTGTTCATAAAGGAGAGCCATTTGGAATGACGATAGCTGTCTTCTGTATCCACAAACGAGTCGTTATAGACAAAATCCTTGTTGCCTGTATTATAAGGAGGATCGATGTAGATGACATCTATTTTTCCCTCATGGGTATAGCTAAGGGCTGTAAGAGCTTCAAGGTTATCCCCCTCAATCAAAATATGGTTTGGGGCTTCAGGCTCATCGCTCAATATCGCCTTGTCCTTCACTTCTCGAAGAACGGGCAGTTCATCGCGAAGTCGCTCTTCAACGTCCTCTGGTTTCTCTTCCCACACCAGTCCATACTTCTTGTGCTCACGCAATAGTCCAATAAGACTACTACGTTCGTCCATAGTAAGACCCTCTAAATTCTGTAATTTGCTGATAAGTTCAGCTTTATCTATATGCCTACTCATAGCCGCACTCGATTAAGGGTACGACTCAGAGAGACAGATTCCTGTTTTAGATACTTCATAACCGGCCAGTTTTTAGTTCTAAATGAATTCTGTTAATATGTCTGCCAGAGCACAAAGAAGCGTACCCACTCCTTACGGTTCCTGTGCTGAGGGAGAAACTGGCCGGTTAAACCCATTAAGCTTGAACTTTCAGGAATGAATACGCCATATTGGCGCATCCTTCTTCCTGAGATTCAGCTTAAATTACTTGGCCAGTTTTTATCAGCACAAAATCTCAGTCATAAGACACGACTTTCTTCTTTTCCAGCAAAAATCTGCACCGCAGCCTTCCCTCCCGTTAGAGTTCAGTTCGCGCCACAATGCATCTGCAAAGATACGAATTATTTTCCGAGTTTATAACGATTTGCCACAATTTTACACATTATTTAATAGATTGCAGCGCCACACTATGCATCTTTAGGTCAAAGAATGCCCCCTATAAGAGAAAATAACGCAAGTGACTATTTCGCCGATTAGAGATGTCATAGGGACAGGTGAGAGATGTCAGGGAATGTCCCTTGCCATCCTCAACAGAAGTAACCCTTCAATAGCACACAGACTATATGCAGAAACCGCAAGAAAGTTGATACATCTCAGGTCCGCGATTGTTCTTAAAGAATGACGTAGGGGATATCTTAAAATAGAAAGGAGGGTAATAGCACCGCCCTAAAGGTGGCAAAAATTTGAAAATGAAATCAACAGTAAAAGGTCTCTGTCCAATATCTTTTGTGTCAACACTATATTCTTCGCCTTTAAACTCGTATCCACGATTTGCCCAAGCCGAAACATTCCAGTTTACGATAGCTCCTAACGAGATGCCAAGACCGCTTTTGAAAAAGTAGTGAGTGTAAATTATAGGTATCTGTATGCTCATTACGTTCAGGCTATTGCTGGTGCTTGTTTGGTATTCATCAAAAGCTACAAGACTCATCACAAGATTATTCTTTTCCCAATGAACATCTTTATTTAATTCATAATGCCGATATCCCAAGCCAAGGCCTATGCTCCATTCGTTTTGGTAACCGAAAGGATGCCAGTCAAAAGATGTCTCTAAGCCAAGTTCTATGTTTCCGTATCTGTCTCCTTTTTCAAGGTTTTCTGGTCCATTGAAAAAACCGCCGAATCCTATATTGAAATGTGGAGTCAATTCCCATCTCCCCATTTCAGTAATGACAATTTTGCAACGATTACGTTTATTAAAGATGTTACAACCAGCAATTTGTCCTTCTAAACTATCATTACTAACAGACGTCCATGTACTTTTTTCCTCCCTTATCACAGAGTCTGGCATCTCTGCTGCAATAGCATGATTGGCATTTGTCAGGTTTACAATTGACAAAAGGAATAAAATCAATAGTCGTTTCATATAAATCATATTTCTTAATTAAGAGATGTCAGGGGATGTCCCCTGCCATCCTCAAATTTTTTCATCTTTTTACTTGTTTATAATGTTGATAATTCTTTTTCTTATTCCTCTTGCTCCTCTTGCTCCTCACTATTCGTGACATCCTCTATCTGCTGGATAATGTCCTGATAGTGACGTGCCATCTTTCTGTCAAGGTACAGACATAAACCAAAGCAAAATGCAACTGCGATGATGAAGACTACGATGGTATGAATCACAGAGGGATGAAGGTCTGTCAGATAGCTGTTATAGAAAAACAAAACCATCCACAGGGTTATAGCGGGATAGGAGATGATGTTGAAGGTGCGCTCGTACTTCTTAACTTTCAGCACCTTTTTGCGTACCTCCAGCAGGTTCTGCTCATACAGATGTCTGCCGTCTATCAGTCGGCATATCCTTCTGCGGTGCCAAGCATCGTAAATCAGTCCGCAGGTGATATAGAGCCATATCCATATGGACAGGTGCGAGAAATAGCATAAAATAAGATAGGTGAACGGGATAAAGATGATATCCAGGATGAAGTACAGGCGATGGGTGTTATTGATGAACGAGGCGTTCTTCTTCACCGACTGACGAATCATTGAGTCGTTCACGATTTCCTGCTGCTCCAGTTTCTGTTTCAGCAACGCCATCTGCTGGCGCATATTCTCAAGTTCAAAATTCTCATTCATAATGGGTAAATGTTTTAATCGTTAGACATTTGTTTCAGTTGTTCGCGGATGCGATGCAGGCGCACGCCGACGTTCTTGGTTGTGATGCCTACTATCTGGCCTATCTCCTCGTAGGGCAGGTTCTCAAGCCACAGGAGTACGATGGCGCGATCGAAGGGCTGCAGGCGCGAGATGCGCTTGTGGAGCATATCCACTTGACGCGTCTCCTCGTCGTTGTCCTCAAAGAGGTTGATGTCCATCGTCATGCGTACCTCTGATGAGCGGCGTTTCTTCTTCCTGTCCTGTGAGATGCAGGTATTCAGGGCGACGCGATAGATCCACGTCTTGATGTCGGCGCGCTGCTCAAACCCCTCGAAGCCTTTCCATAGTTTTACCAGCACCTCCTGAAAGAGGTCTTCCACTTCGTCGGCATCCTGCGAGAACATGTAGCACACGGTGTATATCGTGCTGCGATGCTCCTTCACGGTTTGCGCAAACTGTTTCTCTGATGCATTCATTTTTTGTCTTTTCTGTAATCCTTTACCCTTTAGACGCAGCAAAGTTACAAAAAACTACTTGAATTACAAAAAAAAAGCACCGCAAGGATGATTTCCCTGCGGCGCCTCTTATATGCGAGACAGGTACCAGTCCCTGATGTTTTTAAGGACATCGTTGCCGCATAAGGCGGATAGCAGGGGCAAAGATACAAATTTTATTTGTAATTTTGCCTTCTAAATAGAAAAAAGTGCGAAATAATTTAGCCTTAGCTGAACTTTTTTAACGACTCATCAAAGGAAAAATGCATTTTTCTTTGAATTCGCTGCTCAAAAGTTTGGAAGATAAGAGAAAAATACCTATCTTTGCACACAGAACAATGGACGTGTTCCATTTAGAGGGATTGGGGTGTCCCCGATCGGAAGAGTTGTCAGGTTCGTGGCGACTCTTTTTTTATGCCTGTTGAGAGGGATAGATTTTCAATCCCATCAACTTGCCGTCTTCCATAAAGATGTTAGGCTCCAGAACATCGTATGCCAGGTTGACGGCATGAGGATTCAAAACATAACGAGTCAATGGATAGGCTATCAAGTCGGCAATCTGCAAGCCAGCAATGTCCTCTGATTTCCACTTGAAGTCAAGGCAGAGCATGCGATTCTTCATGCGCTCTGCTGTTACCCAATAAGTACCTTTCTCTAAAAGCTGTTGATAGTAACTCATAAGGTTCTTGTCCTCACGCTTGCCCCTGCGCTCAACGATGGCAGAAATCTTACCCTGCCCGTTGGGACATTGGTTATCAATACAGAAGATGGCACGTTCGAGCACAAATGATAACGACTGGCCATAGACATCGTTGAAACGGCCGAACTGGCGAATATATGGTTCTTTCAGTATAGAACAACTGACGATGACATAGACGCCACGCTGTCCTAATAGCTGGTTAATGGATTCGTAGAAACGACGTTTTACATCAAGGTCGAACAACACCTCGAAACCATTCTGACATTTGCGGATATCACGTGAATGGAGGATAATTTGACGGTCGCCCCAAAACTCTTGTTTCAAGGCTCGCACCTGCTCCTCAAGTTCTGGCACAAGGTCGTCGCGCACAAGTATGCCACAAAGTGTAAAGATAGGGAAGGTGGGACTGAACGTTTCTAAGTTCTGGTCGCCACATTCATCGATGTATAGGTGATAATTGATTATCTTCTCTGAATCCATATGTCTGTTGTTTTTACAATATGCAAAGATACGAAATAATATCCAGACTTAAACACCTTTGGGCGAAATTACACATTATTTAATAGATTGCAGCGCCACACTATGCATCTTTAGGTCAAAGAAAGCCCCTATAAGATGAAATAACGCAAGTGACTATTTCGCCGATTTTGGGGTTTTTGAAGTCCTAAAAAGTTATTTATATTTAAAAATATGGTGATTTTTTCACGAAATTCTCAATTAAATTTGCAAAATAGACTTTCTTGTTGTATATTTGCACTCATAATTCAATTATTTAAAGGTACTACTATGATACAGGAGTTTCAAGTACAGAATTTCTATAGCATCAGGGAGCGGCAAACTATTAGTTTTGTGCCGACCAACGATGGTAATATGCGTGGACAATACGTACACGAAGTGGCTGAGGGAGTAGAACTCCTGAAGATTGGCATCGTGTATGGTAGTAATGCCAGCGGTAAAACTACCTTGCTCCAAGCCCTGTCGTTTTTCCGTAGCGTTATGCTCAACAAGCCTGAGTCGAAGAATGAAGGCATGGGTTACTTCCCGTTCCTGCTCGACAAACATAGCAGGGACGAGCATTCGCAGATGCAGATGACATTCTGGCTGAACGGAGAAAAGTACGTCCTGAACCTGGAATTCGACAGCAAGCGAATTTACGAAGAATCGCTGATGGTATATACCAGCGCTCGTCCGACCTCTCTTTATAAACGTGTCTATCAATCGGAGTCCGACCATACGGAGGTGATTTTTGGCAATAAGGCTGGCATAGACAAGGCCACTCAGCGTGCTATTGAAGGTAATACCACTAACAATTGCACGGTGATGGCTGCCTTCGGACAATCGAATGCTCACGTTTCAAAGCTCAACGACGTGTTTGATTTCTTCCTATCGGGCATTCAGAGTATCTTGACCCCAAGAGACTATCTGTCGTATGATGTTAAAAACGAACTTCGTAACGATAAGGATGGCAAGAAAAAGCGTTTCCTACTCCAGTTGCTAAAGGCCAGCGACTTCAACATCGTTGACATGACACTCGACGAGCGCGAAGAGCCCATCACGCCTGAAATGGAGAAGACCATCAAGAGTGCTCCGATATCCGAGGAAGCCAAGATAGAGATGCTTAAGCGTGGCACCATCAAGTTTGATGATATTATGTTCAGACATACTGGTGAGGATGGGGAATATGAGTTGCATGAGAAGCTGGAGTCTGCCGGTACGCATCGGTTCTTGGGCATGTCAATCGTGCTGTACTACGTGTTGCACGAGAACAATTTCATCCCCATCGACGAGATTGAGACCAGCATCCACTATGAACTGCTTGCTTATTTCATCAAACTATTCCTGGCCAACAGCGAGGGTTCGTCGCAGTTGCTGATGACCACCCACGACATCAATCTGCTGAATGAGGACTTTATTCGCAGGGACATCGTGTGGTTTACCGATAAGAGTAGCCAGGGTGCTACGCAGCTGAAGCGACTCTCTTCACTCGGCCTGCACAAGACGATGAACCCATACAACGCCTACAAGCAGGGCAAGTTGGTGGACCTGCCTTTCCTCGGAAGTATTTACCTTGAAACAGAGTAACGACGCATGGCAGTAAAGAAGAGTATAGCAATCATAGGCGAGGGAGAAACCGAGTGGTGGTACTTTGAAACCCTGCGCGTGGCTTGCCGCTATAAGTTCAAGGTGGCCCCCGACTTTCCCCAGCATTCGGATATTCCTCACATGGCAAAACTGGCGGAGGACTATGTAAAGCGCGAGACCGACCACGTGGTTTGCCTTGTGGATATGGATCGTCTGCTCAGGGTGCCTGCGGAAATGGCGACCTATCAGAAGCTGAAGAAGAAGAGCAGTCGGAATGTGATTTGGATTGAGACCAACCCGTGTACCGAGTTCTGGTTCCTGCTTCACTTTCTACCGCAGATTTCCACCAAGCATTATGATACGTGCGACGATGTGTTGCCCGACCTGCAGCACTATATGCCCGGCTATGAAAAGACGGCACGCTACTTCAAGAAGAACAACCTGTATAACTATCTGACGGAGCATGGCGACTTGCAACGTGCCATCGGTTATGCCGAGGAACTGACCCGTCTGAGCGAGGCATCGCCCGAGGACAGAATAGCATACAGCCAGATGCATTTGGTGTTTAAGCTGATAAAGTCGATGGATGAAGAGGAGGCTGATAAAAATGAGCAAAAAACGGAAAATCGAAATCGAAATGAGGAAAATCGGAGGCAAATCATCGATTTTGTCGCCGATAACGAGATTTCAGATGTAAAATCCATTTCGAAAGCCATCGGACTTAAACTCTCAAGAACCCGCGACTACCTCAAACAACTCGTGGAAGAAGGTGTCCTTGAGATAGAGGGTGAGTATAAGAACAGGAAGTATAAGATTAAGAAGTAGAAAACTGGTTCGAAAATCAAAATAAAATAGTTTATGGCAGTATACGCAATTTACTCATACGAGGTTCAAGAAGGCAATAGGAGTCTCTTCTACAAAGAAACGGGGAAGAAGGCCATTGATATGGCAAACGAAATCATTGGCAATCTGCTGAAGGATGGCTTGACTGTTATTGGCAAGAAAAGGAATGAAGACCAACTGTTGAAAAACCTCCATTTTATTGGAAGGGAAGGCGTGTTCGCATGGGAGTTGTGCAACGTGAAGGACAAGACTCTGCTTGAAGGCCATGAGAAAATTCCTTACGAGGAGCATCCTGGCAGCTATGTTATAGTTGACAACAGACCCAATGTGTGTCAGATAGCGATAGAGAAAAATAGTGCTTTTGGCCCTGATACCGACAAAGTGGTCAAGTATCTCGGACGAGCATTCAAAGCGCACTTGTCCGAATATGGTCTGAAGATGGTCATCAAGAGAAAGTGGCAGGCAAGTAAGTTCAAGGATATCATACGTGAAAGAATTATCAAACAGAAGGATTCTGTAAAAAGAGTCGTATGGGAATTCCCCAATCCAGACAGAGTTAAGGGGATTGATGCCACTCAGCAAATGAAAGACAGATTGAACGGCCTTATGTTATTCACTCAGGCTTCAAAAGCCTTAAAGGGTAAATTGACTCTGACAGGTTCTAAGAAGAACCCTATTGACGTTGATGACGATAAGATTGAAGACTGGGCGCAAATAATTGCCTTAAGTGCCCAAAACAATTATAAGTTAGCGTACTATTTCTACAATTCTCCTGTGGTTAATTTCAAGGATGTGGCCGATGCATTTGGTTCTATTGAAAATAAACTGATAAGAGACTTCGAGTCGGGACAACTCATAGACAAAGGCGAAGGTACGACTTTCGAACTGATAGAGAAACTTGACGAAATCAGAAAACAAATAGCTGACTATGATCATGAGAAGATTGTTGACGACTGCGAATAAGCGGAGTATCAAGGAAACTTTCAAGGGTAATGCGGTTTTCCGCACTATCGATGCTGCTTACCAAAAGCAAGAGATTCAGATGGCAAAACTCAGGTTCTCACCAGAAGAGATTTGGGTCAACTGCTTCATTGGCTTTGACCAGATCTTAAAGAACCGCGACGACATAGGAGAAATAACATGTCGCATGTGGAACAACACATACATAGAATTGATGGATGATGCCCAAGAAATGTCAAGAGTGTTCAAAGATGAAGAACTCGAAACAGCAACATCGTGCATCGTCTATTCCATTATTGCCTGTATGACGGCAAGCGACGATTGGGAAATCATTCAGCATACAGAGACTCTTATGTCCCAAATTGCTGAGCACTCAGAACTCAATACTATAGCCACGCCTTTCGGCAATAATATAGAGAGCAACTTTGCAGGGTATATACAGAAGTATATCAGCACAGGCAAATACATCAGCGAAAGATTGGAAAGCCCCAAAAACTATGCAGACCCGATAAATCCAATCAGCACACCCCAAGAAAGAACAAAGGCAAAAGAAGGCGTTAAGAAGCGTCTTGCGTTTATGAAAGGTTGTCTGCCAGATAGCGAAACTCTGATTATGACTTCCTCGAATTTCAACACGATGATAGAGGCGGTGGAATACCTCATAGAAAACGACGTTGTGAAGAAACAGGAGTCAAAACTTCATACGAATCTTCCAATAGCACATTTGCGTTATACTTTCTATTTGGTTTTCAAGAACGAAGGCAAATGTGTAGGCCGACAATTATGGCTGGATTTTCTTAGTGAGACTTTCTTGCAGATGCAAGACAATAAGGCATCTCTTTCCAAACACCTTTCGGATAAGCCTGCAGACTATGACAGGTATTTAAAACCGAAGAAGAAAAAGTGAGTGGGAAAATGGGATTTTGAAAATCCCATAATAAAAATTTAAGTGGAGATTGGCATTTTATTATGTTCCTAATCTCCACTTTTTTATTTGTGTATCAGGTGATTATGGATTACTATCGAATGGGATTTCAATAATCCGTGAATGGGATTTTTTGCCAGAGAAATCCCGTCTTGCTCCCCTTTTAATCCCATGCTTCCTTTGCAGCCGAGAATTGAACAGTTCTGTTCTTGGCCGTCTGTCGCTATAGGGCTAAGCTGACGTGTCTAACGCCCTTAATACCGCTTAAATAATTATGAAAAAGGTATTAAAATGCAACATCAAGGCAGGTTCAAGAGAATCTAACGAACCTCGCCTTCTCGGAAGCATCGTTGAGGAAATGCTTCATGGTAGTTCACCGCTGGCTGTTGGTTATCGTCAGTACATCGCTTCTCAGGAGAACGGAGAAGCCGAAGAGCAAGGTTGGAATCATAACACGGATTTGGCCGTGGATCTGAAAACAATTCTTCGCAGCGACCGTTCGATGAAGACTGACAAGGAGTATCTGGGTGTGCTTTGCCGCGACTCGGATGCTGAGATTGAGGATTTCCGTTGTCGCGATACTCATTACACGTTCACCGAGGTGGTACGTATGACAGCAGGCAAGCGTAATCCGCACGTCTTCGACGGCCAATACATCACGGTTACTCGTAGGGATGACGGAAGCCTTCGCCCCAACTTCAAGCCGATGCCTGTAGGTATGAGTGTTGACAACTACGCCTTCGAGGTGTACCGTGAACTTCGCCAAGCGCTGAAAGGCCTTGTAGAAGAGTAAAGTAATCCGAGCCAAAATGTTGGATTTCATCCGATATTTCCTCGCCTCGGCAGAGTTCAAGTACACTTGACTCTGCTCAAGGCTTAACGGAAATGTTCCAGTTCCAAATGTTCCAATTAAAAATTGAGGGACAAAAGCCCTTCTTTAGAGTTTATAACTAACTAATATACAGGTAGTTATATATGAAAACAAGGGGTAGTGGAACTGCCAGAATAATAAACTGGAACAACTGGAACTGGAACACGAGGCCATTTAATTTTCATCTAAAAAGCAATAAATCAATGAGATACGATATTTCAAAAGCGACTGCGCCCGCTATGCCCAACCTGGGTAAAGGCACAGAATGTATCCGATTGCTGCTCTCGCAGACATCGAAAGACATGCACGAACCCTTGGTTCCGATGCTTTTCCCCGTACTTGGCGCACACATCAGCGGTGCGGAATTTCAGTACCCAGACCTCAGTTGGAAGGAGCCAACGGGCATGATGGCCAACTTGGTGGGCGACAGCGGCTGTAACAAGGGCCAATTGTCCAACCTCGTGGAGGCTATTTGTCGCGACTTTCGACAGCACGACGAGGGCGAGTTGAAGAAACTGGTGGAATGGTCGAAACAGGTCAAGCAGAAGGCGAGCACTAAGGAGAAGCCTGCGCGTCCGGATGTGGCATTCTATTTTCCACCAAATGACACCACGCGCCCGGCGTTCTTGCAAAACGCGATGGCGCTGGAGGCTCAGGGTGGTCGCACACAATACCTCAACATGCCCGAGGTGGAGATGGCCGACGGCATGTGTGGCGGTCACAAACAGGTATCGCAGATGCTGCGCAACATCTACGACCGTCAGCGTGCGGGTGCCCTGCGTGCCACAGCAGATGGTGTGACGGGCAACCCGATTCTCCGAGCCAACCTGACACTTTCGGCCACACCGTTTGCCGCCAGAAAGTATTACAAGAACGACCTGTTCAACGGTACCTTCGGGCGCATGGTCTTCTCCTACAAGGCTCGCCAGAGTCGCGACGGGCGCATACCTCGACAGGGCAAATACACGGACGAGTTCTACCAGAAGTTGGACGAGTATCTGGTGCGGCTCGACATCACGAAGGGGCGTTTCATCATTCGTCCGCTGAACAAGTTGGCCGACAAGTTGGCGCAGGACATGGCCTCGCTGGCCGACCTGGTGGACGACGATGTGCTGTGGGACTGCTCCAAGCGTGCTCTGGTGTCGGCTTGGAAAGCGGGCTGCATTCTCTGGGTGCTCAACAACCAGACGTGGTCGAAGGCGATGGGCGACGTGGTGGAATGGCTGGTCTATCGCGACCTTTGGAGCAAGATGCAGCTGTTTGCCGACTTGCTGGGCAAGGATGCCGACACGATGTGCGAGGCACAGCGTCGTGGCCCGAAGAACATGCTGGACGACCTGCCCAACACGTTCAGCGAGGCGCAGCTGGAAGCACTCCGCGAGAACCTCGGAAAGAGTAAGGAGGGCACCAACAGTCAACTCCGCAAATGGCTGTTCCGCAAGTTCGTCACGTACTCGAACCAGACGGGACTGTACACGAAGACGGACAGTTATCTTAATGGATAATTTTTAGTCCCGCAGAAATAGCAGAAATAGCAGAAATTTTATTTGCTCTGCAAATATTTGGTATACGCAGCTACTCGAGGCATTTTTCCGAAGGAAAACATTTCTGCGATTTCTGCGATTTCTGCGATTTCTGCGGGACCCTAAAATCAAAATTTCTATGGATAAACAAGAACTTCAAAAGCTCCGCGAACTCCCCATTGAGGGAGTCGCAGAGCGCCTTGGACTCAAGGTCTCGCACCATAAGGCACTTTGCCCATTTCATGCAGACAATCATCCGAGTCTGTCGTTTAAGGTGAGCAAGAATACTTGTCGATGTTTCGTGTGTATGACGCAATCAATAGGTCCTATCGACTTGGTGATGAAACATCTGCGTCTGGACTTCATGGCAGCCTGTAGGTGGTTAGCGGAGACCCACCCCCAAGCCCCTCCCGTGCAGGAGGGGAGTTTGGATAGCAGCAACTATATGGATACCCCTCCTGCACGGGAGGGGAAAGGGGTGGGTTTCTACTCGCGGTTCTTTGAGCACCCATGGTTGAACGAGGAGGCACGGCGGTTTCTGTTTGATGAGCGCAGAATTGACCCAAGGGTTGTACGCTGGTGTAGGCTCACTTCGTGGAAGGATAAGCAGGGTGTGCCGTGGCTGCAGATACCTTACTACGATTGTGAGGGCAAACTGGTGGGTGTGCAGAATCGCAACCTTATCAAGGGGGCTTTGCCTCGCTTCCGCTTCCCGCAAGGGGCAGAATGCGGCATCTACAATCTGCCTGTTTTGAATCTGCTGAAGCCTGGCGACCAGCTCTTTATCACCGAGGGTGCCTCGGACTGTTGGGCCATGCTCTCGGCTGGTCATAAGGCTATCGCCATCCCGTCGGCGACCTTACTGACGAAAAAAGACGTGGAGTTGCTAAAAGGTATATACTCCCCTCCATTACAGGGAGGGGTTGGGGGTGGGTCTTTCCATATGTTCCCCGACAACGACGCCCCTGGCGAACGCCTCTTCCTGCAACTGCAAAAGGTTTTGCCCTCGCTGGTGCATCATCAACTACCTTTGGGTTGCAAGGACTATAGCGAACTTTATCTGTCAACGATAACCAAAACGAAAACGCAAAATGGATAACTTTATCATTCGTGCATATAGCAAGAAGGAACTGGCCTTGATGTACTTCCCAGACAGCAGCCCACGCACGGCTGTGAGCCACCTGATGAGTTGGATTCGCCGCTGCACCCAGCTCTGGCAACAACTCGAGGCGACGGGCTACGAAACCACCTGTAAGACGTTTACGCCCCGTCAGGTAAAAGCTATCGTCGAGCAGTTGGGAGAACCGTAAAGAAGGAAGATGTAAGAAGTCTGATGGATGATGTTTTTTCATGAATAAAGTCCATAAATCGCACGACATCGCCAGCCATCGTCAGAACGGTGGCGGCGAATGTCGTACCTTTGCCGTTGCAAAAAAGATGCAACGGCGAGTGTGGGCGGCGGCTCAGCAAAGGCCAAGCGAGCTTGCCTCTGCGTTCGCCTTGCACCACACTTGTAGTGTCATTTGCTGACTCCCCGAGGCTACACTTGCACACTCCCGGGAACAACACGTGCAGACTCCGGAGGCAGCAAAAACGAGACAAAAAAAATGAGTATCTAACCAGACTGCCCAAGCCCTGTTTTGCAGTCCTTCCCCAACGAGCGGGAGGTTATGGAAGGGGTTGATATTATGATTCAAATCAAAGCAAAGCAACAGAACGTTTCGTTCGAAAAGAACGTTGAGAAGCTGGCATTCGTGCTCTCCGCACATCTGTACAACACGCTGGACGCCAGCAAGGTTATCGAAGAGGCAGCCAAGCGCAGCGGCATCAGCGTAGGCGTCATCAAGGCCGCTTGGGACGCAGCCGGCGAGGTCATCCGCACCTGGGCCACCGAAGGTCATAACGTGCCCCTGCCTGGACTGGGCTCCATGCGCTTCGGCGTGCGCTCCAAGAGTGTGCAGAGCGTGGAGGATGTGAAGACCTCGCTCATCTCTGCCCGTCGTGTCATCTTCACCCCCTCGAAGGAGGTTAGGGACGAGCTGCAGAACACCAAGATTTCCATCACCTGTTTCGACAAGGAGGGCAAGATCGTGAAGCGCGTGACCAGCGCCGACAGCAACGACATCGAGGATCCCGAGCAGGAGAATGGAACGACCTCACCCCAGCCCTCTCCCAGTGGCGAGGGAGCTAGTCAGACTGGCGGCGAGAATGGTAACCAGGGCGGCACCACCAATCCTCCCTCAGGCGGCGGAGGCGGCAGCGAGAATGACTAGAATACAAGGGATGCACTCGATTTGAGTGCGTCCCTTTTCTGCTTGCCATATCAAAATAAAACCGCATCTCACGTTCTGAGGTGCGGTCTTATTATTAGAAATAGGTCTAAATCTTGGATTATTTGACGTAAATTTTCTGGCCGTTCTTGATATAGAGTCCGCGCTGGGGATTCACAACGGGACGGCCATTATCCATTGACCGGATTCCTGCCATTGTGCCCTTCAGGTAGAGGCGGTACTCGCCACCTGGCACGGTCTCAATGTCGTACTCATAGACTTTCTTTACCGTGGCCTGAGGCTTGGAACTGAGCTTATTTGACAGCAGGGGCTCCTTGATCTGTGCAGGAGCGAAGAGGGGATTGGGACAGTCGCCCTGGGCAGGCTGCAGACCCTCGCCTTCGAGTTCTACGTAGGAGCGCACACGCAATGTGCCGCCAATGGTGGAGCGCACACATGCCGTTTGCAGTTTGTTGTCGTTCCACTCCTCGTCGACCTCGAAACCGCCACGGGCACGCAGACCTGTGATAGAGCCGGTCTTCCACGACGTGGGCAGGGAGGGTAATAGATGGACGGCACCGTCGTGACTCTGAAGGAGCATCTCGGCAATGCCTGCCGTGGCGCCGAAGTTGCCATCGATCTGGAATGGCGGATGGGCGTCAAACAGGTTGGGATAGGTGCGTCCGTTGGGATACTGCGAGGTGACATCGTCGGAAGGTAACAACTTGAGCATGTTTTTGATGATGGTGAGGGCGTGGTTGCCGTTGAGCATGCGGGCCCAGAAGCATATCTTCCAGCCCAGACTCCATCCGGTGGCCTCGTCGCCGCGATCGGTCAACGTCTGCTTGGCAGCGGCAAAGAGTTCGTTGTGGCTGTAGGGCGAGATCTGGTTGGAGGGGAACAGTCCATAGAGGTGGGAGATATGTCGGTGGTGCATATCGCTACCGTCAGCGTCGATGAGCCACTCCTGCAACTGCTTCCTGCTGCCTATCTGCATGGGAGGAAGTTGGTCGAGGGCTGATTGAAGGCTTGAGATGTAGGCCTCATCTTCACCCAGAATCTCGGCGGCCTTGAGTGTGTTGGAAAGGGCGTCGAACACAATCTGATTGTCCATCGTGCAGCCTGCGGTGATGGGGGTCGACTTGCCGGCAGGACCCTGTTCGGGACTCACCGAGGGCGTCACCACGAGCCAATTGTTGTAGTTGGGATGGGGCACCATGAAGTCGAGATAGAAGTCGGCCGTTCCCTTGATCACAGGATACCACTCGCGAAGGAACGCCGTGTCGCCCGTGTAGAGATAGTGCTGCCACAGATGGGTGGCCAGCCAGGCACCACCATTGGGATACATACCCCAGAAAGCGCCATCGACAGGACCGGCAATGCGCCAGAGGTCGGTGTTGTGGTGGGCCACCCAACCTCCGCAGCCATACATCGTTGTGGCTGTCTTGGCACCCGTCTCGCTGAGGTCGCGTATCATCGAGAAGAACGGTGTGTTGGTCTCTGTGAGGTTGCACACCTCTGAGGGCCAGTAGTTCATCTCGGCATTGATATTGATGGTGTATTTAGAGTCCCAGGGGGCATCCTGCTTGTCGTTCCACAGTCCCTGCAGGTTGGCGGGCTGTCCTCCGGCCTGAGACGACGAGATGAGTAGATAGCGACCATAGTTGAACAGCAGGGCCACCATGCCCCAGTCGGTGCTACTCGAGAACTTCTTCAGACGCTTCTCGGTGGTCAGCTTGGCATTGGCAGCCACAGAAGGCAGGGTGAGGCGGACGCGCTGGTATTGCTGCTGATAGGCCTCCAGATGGCGGGCCAGGAGCGTGGCATAGTCTTTCTCGCGGGCGTCCTTGAGCCAGTTCAGACTCTTGGGGCCCTGCTTACCTGTCACGTTCTTGTAGTTCACATAATTGGTGGCGGCAGAGATGAAGATGGTGGCTGTGGTATAGTTGGAAACCTTGACGGTACCTCCCGACTGATAGGTCACCTCGCCGTCGCTCTCAACATAATAACGCAAGGCAGCCTTCAACTTGGCGGCGATGCCTTCGTGGTCAACACCCTGGATGGTGGCCATGATGCCATCGGCAGACTTGCTGTAGGCTGTGGAATAGGGGGCGGAGTGCTTCAGCGTGACGGTGGAAAGGGTGTCGGCCTCCAGGCGGATGATGATGACGCTGTCGGGCATCGAGGCGAAGGCGGTGCGTTGATAGTGGTGCCCGTCCTGCTCGAAGGAAACACGCGACAGGGCCGTCTGCAGGTCGAGTTCTCGCATGTAGTTGGTCACCTTCGTCGTGCTGATGCCTGCATGGGTCATCTTCAGACTGCCCAACGTCAGGTATTTCATGCCGTGAGGGCCCTTGATAAATTTCTGGTTGATGAGGTCTTCGGCCTGCTGTTCCTTGCCCTGAAATATCAGATTGCGTACCTGCTCGAGATTGGCCTTGGCCGTGGTGCTGTTGTTATTGTGGGGACCACCCGACCAGAATGAGTCTTCGTTCAACTGGATTTCGTCGGTCTGCGGTCCGCCATAGACCATTCCACCCAATCGTCCATTACCGATGGGGAGCGCCTCAAGCCAGATGGTGGCTGGGGTGTCGTACCAAAGTCGTTCGGTGTTGTCGCTGTCCTGTGCCATGAGTGGTGCACAGGTCTGCATTGTCAGTAGGAAAAGGAATAGTTTCTTCATATCGTTATTTGGTTATTTTCCAGAACATCTTTTTGTGCGTGCAAAATTACGAAAAAACACGAAGATACACAATGGTATTCGATGTATTATATTGTTGAGGTATAGGATAATATTGATATGTGCGGGCCAAGAAAAAGGGAAACGTTAGTTGAGAGAGAAACCTCGCAGTGTTAATAATTGCAAATATTATGGAGAATTTGAACAAAATAATAGTGATAAATCATAATTTTTACTATTTTTGCAAAGTAATCTATAAATATAGTCTTAAAAACTTAATCTATTAACGAAAACCTAAAGAATATTATGAAGAAACGTGTACTTACTATGTTGTGTGCACTCGTTGCTTCCGCTATGAGTGTTTGGGCTGATGGAGTCACATTCAGTCCGTTACAGTATGAACAATTGCCCAGCATGCAGACCCCACGTCGTGGTCATGCCTGTTTTGTCACTCCTGCCGGCGACATCGTGGTCGTGGGTGGTCACACCACTGACTTTGAGTTGACTACGTCTGCCGAGCGCCTGCACGATGGTGCATGGGAGAGTATCAGCATCAACAACCCGCACGATGGTGGTGCCTGTGTGGCTCTGCCTGATGGACGCTTCTTGATCTGCGGTGGCTTCGGCTACGGATGGGGTATGGGCCAGAGTACGGTGTGCGACATCTACGACCCCGCTACAAACTCGTTCTCTTCCACGGGAGATATGAATACGGCACGCGCCTTCTGTGCCGGGGTTGCCACGGGTGTGGATAACAACGTACTGGTGAGTGGAAACTGGTATAACTATGACACGACTTTCGAGTTGTGGAACGGCAGCACATGGTCTTCGTTCGGCAACAAGCAGGTGGAGTTGAACAACCCGTTTATGGTGAGTGCCGGAGGGGGTATTGTCTATGTATTCGGCAACAAGAACAATTATGCAAACACGCTGCCTGTAGCAGTATGGAAGGTGGACACCAACAACAAGACTGCCGAGGAGGTATCGGAGACGGGACTGGAGGACTATGACCTGATTCATGGTGACTTCTTCGCTGTTCAGACCACCAGTGGAGAATTCTTCCTGCTGGGCAACAAGGAGGATTTCACGCATTTGCTGTGCTTCAATCCTGCCACGGCGCAGGCGACAGATCTCGGGTTGTTGCCGAATGCTGTACCATCAAGTACCAATAAGGTTAACTATAGCCCTGGCATCGTCGTCAACGAGTCGCGCCAGGAGGCTTATGTCATTGGTGGCTTCCAGAATATTGATGGTACCTTTACGCTCGTTGTCATCAACTACAACATGCAGACTAAAACCATGTCGGCTTACTATGGCGAACAGCTTCCTTGCAGCTATAACTATGGTGCCTATACGCTGGAGCCGGCTACGGGTAATATCATCTTTACGGGTGGCTCGTATACCGAAGATGGCCAGGCTAATTTCAACATCGTGAGCAACTGTATCAGCGTGAAGCCATATGCTGAGGATACTCCGCAAGGATCGGACATCCTGGTGTATGAATACAACGAGACGGACAAGACGGCTACGGTGGTGGAGCGACAGGTATGGGCGCAGCTCGATGAGTATCACGGTACCATGGTCAACAGCTATTATGGCGACATCGTGATTCCTGAGAAGGTCAATGGATATACCGTGACGGCGATTGCTGATTTTGCGTTCTGGAAAGATTATGAACTGGGCATCTCGTCAGTTGTCATTCCTAAGACCGTCAAGAATATAGGTAGCTTTGCATTCTATAACTGTAACCTGCTGAGAGAACTCACCATTCCTGCTACGGTGGAGTATATCGGTCAACAAATCATCGCTGGTAGCGGCGTACAGGAAGTGACCATCGAGGATAGCGACATGCCGTTAACAGGCTACGTTATATCTCCATTGCTTGATAGTCCACAACTCACCAAGATATATGTTGGTCGTGACATCAATCTGACGAACCCCGAAACCACGTATGAATACGGTCCATTTACCTGGTCAGGTACGATTACCGACCTCACCTATGGTCCGCAGGTAACAAGGCTCCATAATAATGAGTGCTGGTCGGCAGGAGCACTCCAGCGCGTCACCTTCCTGACCGACAAGGTGACGGTACTCCCAGAACATGCTTTCAGTAGCTGCAGCAATCTGGTGAACATCCAACTGCCTGCGAAACTGGAGAGAATTGAGGACTGCGGCATTTTTGGCAGTCAGGTGTTGAAATCCGTCACCCTGCCTGCAACGCTCCGTTACCTCGGCCAGCAAGGCTTGGATAATCCTGCTTTGGAAACAATCTATATCCAGGCCACGACACCTCCCACCACTAAGGAAGGATGCGCATATTTCGACTCAGATGTGCTGGCAAACTGCAAACTCTATGTTCCCAATGGTACGCAGGAGGCTTATCAGACTGCCAGAATATGGAATGAATTCCAGCATATCATCGGCATGGATTATACGGGCATCAGCACCGTTGGCGCATCGGCAAAGGTTAATAAGCTCCATACGCTCGACGGACGTCGCGTAGAGAATCCTGCCAAGGGTCTTTATATCATGAACGGTAAAAAGGTCGTGATTAAGTGAGAGAAGAACCGAGCTTGCTCGAGCTCTTCCGAACGTGAACGAGCTAGAGCGAAGCTCAAGGTCGTGGTGAAATAAGAAAAAAGTTAGAAAAGAAAAAAGGATGCGCTCAAATGAGTGCATCCTTTATTTTTGTAGTCGATAGGGGAATCGAACCCCTATGCCAAGATTGAGAATCTTGTATCCTAACCATTAGATGAATCGACCAAATCTTTTTACCTTGTGTTTCTAAATACCCTTGTGTAGTCGATAGGGGAATCGAACCCCTATGCCAAGATTGAGAATCTTGTATCCTAACCATTAGATGAATCGACCATCAAGCATCGCGTTTGAGGGCGGAAGCTGGGGGATTCGAACCCCCGGTACGGGAACCCGTACGGCAGTTTAGCAAACTGCTGGTTTCAGCCACTCACCCAAACTTCCTCGGTTCCCTTTCGGTGTCCGAAAAGCATTTGCTCTCAAATGCGGGTGCAAAGGTACGCATTTATTTTCACTTCTGCAAATTTTTCTCCTTGTTTTTTTAACAATCATGCGATTTTTTTGCAATATTCATTGCTTTTACTTCTTTTTTCGCCAAGTTAGGAGGTCTTTTAGAGTGTTGAAGTCCTTTTTGATGATGAAGCCTATACCCTGGGTGTTGAGCGAAGAACGGGTGAAATAGCGATCGTTGGTCTGATTGTAGGCCTTCACCGCCAGACTACCGTTGGGGTTGAGCAGATAGCTGATGTCGAAATCGCCAATGAACGACGGGGTGGCCTGGGTGGCATTGTCGCGATAGCCAAACTGTCCGTTGATGTGCAGGCGGTTGTTGAGCATGCGTCCGCTGATGAGTCCTTCATACTCGGCGTTGTGCCAGCCTTCATTGCCGGTAGAGATATTTGCACCGAAGTTCCAGTCGTCCGACTTGATGACCTGCGACAGCACTTCATTAATCTGTGACGAAACGGTGCCTGAGAGGAACGACTGCATGGCGAGCTGGGTCTGGTCGTACTCCTGAGCCTGGGCGTTGTTGGCGCCCTGGGTATAGAAGCGGCCGATGCCCAGGAGATAGAGCACCTGCTGGTTCATCTCCTGCTGACCGGCGATATAGGAGCGTATCATCTGGTTCTCCTCGCTGTTTACCGTGGGGAGCTCGAAGTCAAACTCTACGCGGGGCGAGCCTGCCGTGCCGAGAATATTCATCAGGCAGTTCACACGGATGGTGTTATTGCTAAACGAGTTTCCCATGTTCAGGTCAGAGAGGCTCACACCGTTAACGGTGTACTGGGCCTGAAGATTGAGGTTGGCCTCGAAGGGGTCGCCACCAAAGACCAGGGTACCACCGTTCTGGAAGATGAAGTTCTTCTTGATGATGTTCTGGATGGTGATGCCATAGGTACCGTGGTCCACGGTATAGGTGCCAAACATGTGGAAGGGGCCTTTATTATAATAGGTGGCCTTGATGTTGCCGTTGCCGTTGAGGGTGATATAGTCGCCAGTGTTGGCATCCATCAGTACCTTAAGGGTGGCGCTGGGGTCGGCGTTGATGATGAAGTTGATATAGATATTGGTAGCACTGGCCAAGTCGTCGTCGGCTTCATCGTCGTCAGAACGTTTCTTCGTTGGGGTGTTGGCCTCACTCTTCTTCCAGGTGATGAACTCCTGCTGGCTGATGGCGTTGGGGTTGGTGGCGTTGTAGGCAAAGACGGAGTTGGCCTGGGGTGTCACATTGCAGTTGATGACAATCTCGCCAGGGCGTCCGTGAAGATCAGCGGTGCCGGTGGCATAGACCGTGCCGCAGACGATGTCGTCGCCAAAGTCCTTGAAGTCGTAAGCCAGCAGGTTGTCGGCATCCACCTCCAAGTCGAAGGTGAAGTCTGACAGGTGATCGTGGTGCACGCCGCCAGAGAGGTAGCCGCGATTGCCATATTGGTCTTGGATGATGGCGCGGCGGAAGAGGATGTCGTTGGGGACGAAGGTCACGGTGTCGTTGACAAAGGTATAGGTGGTGTTGAGCGACTTGACCACGGTCTGTCCGCTGGCCACAATCTGTCCGGTGAGGTCGATGTCACTAAGTGAGCCCGAGAGACGCACATCGCCATTGGCCTGTCCCTTGACGTCACGCAGGAATGCGTCGGTAAACGAGTTACAGAACTCGATATTGGAACCCTCGGCGTGGATGTCGAGGCCGATGTCGTTGCGCACGGGTGACACGAAGCCGCGGATAAGGGTCTGGGAGTCGTCGTTCTCGTAGGCGATGGCATCGATGTCTATCTGCTTGTCGGTCTTGTTCCAATCGACCTTTGCCATCAGCACACCCATGCGTCCGTCCTGGAACTTAAACTGGTCTACGCTTAACTCGGCCCAGGCGGAGAAGTCGGAGAATAGCTGCTTCATATAGGCACGGCCCGTTGCCAGTCCGTCGAAGCTGACGGAGTGGAAGTTGACGAGGTCGAGGATATAGCCTACGTCAAGGCCGTTCATATCGATGGACAGCGAGTCTGTGGGATGCTCGGAGGCGATACCTTCGATAATCAGGTGCTGTCGGTTGTGGTTCAGCGAGAAGTGGTCGACAACGAGGCGGTTGGGCGAATAGATGATGTCGCAGGGCTCCATGGTCCAGGGCGTACCTTGGGCCATAATCTGCGAGGGCAGAATTCTGACGTGAGCCTCGCCTTCGCCTTGCTCATTATTATAGAGCTGGGTGACGGTATTGATAACGCCACGCATTAACTCCAGCGAGTCGCGCGCTGATTCGTCGTTGTTCCAATGGAGCGACGCCAACAGGTGGTTGTCGATGGCCTGACCATCAAGGTTGAGGTCGAGTAGGTCGCCGTCGTCCATTTCCTTGGTCAACCTGAGGTCGTATTTCATCGTGTCGCGGGCTGTGGAGATATCTATCATGGTGTTGCGATAGCGCTTGCCATCGTAGGTCACAAGGGGCAGGTTGCCCTTGAGGTCTATCTGGTTCAGCGCGTCGTCGAGCGAGAGCCTCAGGGTCATGGGGCGCTCGATGTCCAGGGGAATATTCAGCAGGTGGTTCAGCCAGTCGGTGTCGGTCAGCCTGAGTGATACGTCGAAGTGGTTGGCTGTGGGGTGCGTCTTCTTGGGTAGGCCAGGCAGGGTGGGGAGCTTCGATGCGGTGTAGTTGACGAAACTCTGCGCCAGGGTGTTCCAGTCGAGTTCGCCCTGTATGCGGGCCTCACCCATGTCGCCCCTGACGTTGAGATAGTGGATATCCGCTTCATAGCCCGAGGTGATGGCCAGTTCGTGGAGATGGTAGGTGTCGCGGATGGAGTCGAGCGTCACCATATTAAAATTACGGAGGTTGATGCTGCCCTCGGCATCGTTCATGTTGCTGGCGGTGAAATCGGCATCGATGGTACCCGAGAAACGGGTGTTACCCCACTGGTTGGTGAGGTTCAAAGCCTGGGGATTGATATGCCCGACGTTGCCTGTCAGTCGGATATGGGAGCGTTTGGCATGTTTCCATTCGCCCTCGATGTCAGTCTGGACATGGGGATTGTCGATGTGAAAGCGGGCAGCGATGTCGCCATGTTGGTACTGTCCGCTGAGTTCGGCATCGCGATAGGCCACGTTCTTGTATTCAAAGGTCTGCACGCGACTATTAGCAGAGAAGTTGTCGAGAGTGCCGTTGATATGGGCATCGGCAGTGAGCTGCCCCAGGTTGGCATCGTTGAGGATATGGCCTAGAAGGATATTTTCTGCCATAGCCTTGCCGTTGATGTGGCGTGTACTGTCGAGGTCGAGTTGCAGGGCCAGTTTACCTTCGTCAGACGAGAGGTTGGTCTGCAGCTGGATGTTTTTGAGTGCCACTCCGCTTACTTGACCACGTAGGGTCAGGTTGTTGAGTCGAGTGAGAGGCTCGGGCAGATCTTTGATGACTTCGCTGCATTGTGTAATCAGGGCGTTGCTCACAAAGAACTGGTTGATGCCAACATGCCAGAGGGGCTGACGGCCAAGTTGCTCGACGGCACCCGTCAGAGCCAGAGCTATGGAGTTGTCGTCGGACGTGAGGTTCAGTCGCTCGCAGGTGGTACTGTTGGCTGTTCCTTTGATTTTAGCATCGATCTGCAGTTGCTGATGGAATGAAAGTAATTCTGGAGCGATAAACGATAATTCGTTGACAGTCAGTGGTGTTGTACTTATACTTGCTTCGTATTTCAGGGTCTGCTCCATCTGGTCCTTGTCAAACGTTGCCTTGGCGTCGTTGATAAGGATTGTGGAGTGGGGTAGCTGCAACTTGAAGTCTTCGAGATGGGCCTGATTGGCATTGGCCTCTAGCCTCATCGCCAGTTTATTGACGGCTAGTCCTGACTGCTCGTTGAAGGTCAAACGCTTGATGTTGACATTAAGCGAGTCGTCTTGCAGTTCCTTAAGAATAATATGTGCGCTGATGTCGCTAACCTTCAGGTGTTTGGTGTTCAGACGGTGGGGCGTCTGGGGCTGGTCCTGCTGGTCGTACGATACGTTGGAATGGCGGATAATGAGCGAATTGATGCGTAGGTTGAGGGCGCTGGCCTCCTCGCTGTCGGATGCTAACGAATCAAGCACAAACTGATAGTTAGGCTGTGCCAAAGAATCGGCTTTTGTTAGCACCGCATTGGCGCTGAAGATTTGGGCAGACGAAATGGAGATGCGACCTTCAGCCAAGGGCAGGAAGTCAATCTTGGCCGAGAGACGTCCTGCATGTAGCAGGGTTTTGTCGCTCTGGTCAAAAATGTCTACATTATCTAATATGATGCGATTGGGAAATCCCAATTCGATGCGTTCCAAACTCACCCGGGTGCCCAGTTTTTGAGATAATGCATCGGCGGCATAGCTACCAAAGAACGTCTGGACGACGGGGAGATTGATGGCTATGACAAACATGATGTGCAAAACCAAAAGACTCCACACAATCCAATTGATGATATGCTTAACTTTCTTCACAATTCTGTCAGTTCGAGTTGGCAATTACTTACGTATTGCTCAAAATGCTCTGCAAATTTAATACAAAAGTTCCGAAATCCGTGTTTTTCCTGACTTTTTTCTTTTCTATTATCCTAAAAATTATTAATTTTGCAGCCCAAAGAGATAATCAAACCAATTTTATTAATATGGCAAATGTTATTAGGCTACGCAAAGGCTTAGACATTCACCTTCAAGGAAAAGCTGAGGAAACGAAAATGAACCTCAAGTCGAACGGGCATTTTGCTTTGGTGCCTGACGATTTCGAAGGCGTCGTTCCCAAGGTTGTCGTACGTGAAGGCGATGTAGTCAAAGCCGGGGATGCCTTGTTCGTCAACAAGCTCTATCCCGAAGTTCGTTTCGCCTCGCCTGTCAGCGGTAAAGTGACCGCAGTAGAGCGTGGTGAGCGTCGCAAGGTGCTCTGCGTGAAGGTAGAGGCCGACAGTCAGCAACAGTATGTGGATTTTGGTAAGAAGGACGTGCAGAAGATGGATGGCAAAGCTGTCATCGACGTGCTGCTCGAGGCTGGTCTCTTTGGATATATCGACCAGCTGCCTTATGCCATCTCTACTAATCCTTCGGTGATGCCGAAGGCTATCTTCGTTTCAGCTCTGCGTGACAAGCCTCTGGCTGGTAGCTTTGAGTTTGAGGTGAAGGGTCAGGAGGCTGACTTCCAGACAGGTCTTACTGCTCTCTCAAAGATCGCAAAGACGTATCTGGGTGTAGGCGTTGGCTCATGTCTTGAGAACATGAAGGACGTAGAGGTGAACATCTTCAAGGGTAAGTGTCCTGCAGGTAACGTGGGCGTACAAGTGAACAACATTGACCCAGTGAACAAGGGTGAGGTAGTGTGGACCATCGGTGACCCCTCTGTGGTACTCTTCATCGGTCGTCTGCTGAATACAGGTAAGGTTGACCTGACTCGTACCGTAGCTCTTTGCGGTAGCGAGGTGAAGAAGCCCTGCTACGTGGATATGCTGGTTGGCGAGGAACTCTCTACGCTGCTCTCTAACAGCTTTGATGCCGATCACTCGGTACGCATTATCAACGGTAACGTGCTGACGGGCCGCATCGCAACGAAGGATAGCTTCTTGGGTGCTCACAGTTCAGAGATTACTGTGATTCCTGAGGGTGACGACAACAACGAGATGCTGGGATGGATCATGCCCCGCTTCGGTCAGTTCTCTGTGAACCGCAGCTACTTCTCTTGGCTCTTTGGCAAGAAGGAATATGCTCTGGATGCCCGTGTGAAGGGTGGCGAGCGTCACATGATTATGAGTGGCGAGTATGACAAGGTGCTGCCTATGGATATCTATGGAGAGTACCTCATCAAAGCTATCATCGCCGGCGACATTGACAAGATGGAGCAGCTGGGTATCTATGAGGTGGCTCCTGAGGACTTTGCTCTGGCTGAGTTTGTAGACTCTTCAAAGTTGGAACTCCAGCGCATTGTCCGCGAGGGATTGAATAATTTACGTAAAGAAAACGCATAACGACGATGAAAGCACTAAGAAATTATCTCAATAAGATAAAACCCGCCTTCGAGAAGGAGGGTAAGCTGCACGCTTTCCGTAGCCTCTTCGATGGTTTTGAGACCTTCCTCTTTGTGCCCAACACAACGGCCAAGAAGGGTGTCCACATCCACGATGCTATCGACTCGAAGCGTATTATGAGTATGGTGGTCATCGCCTTGATGCCTGCTATGCTGTTTGGTATGTATAACGTTGGTTATCAGAATGCTATCGCTTCTGGACTGAACGCTTCCTTTATGGATATGTTCATCTTCGGTCTGCTGGCTGTACTGCCAAAGATTCTGGTTTCCTATGTTGTTGGTCTGGGTATTGAGTTTGCGTGGGCTCAGTGGAAGAACGAAGAGATTCAGGAGGGTTTTCTTGTATCAGGTATCCTCATTCCTCTGATTGTTCCCGTTAACCTGCCTCTGTGGATGCTGGCTATCGCCGTTGCCTTCGCAGTTATCATCGGTAAGGAGATTTTCGGTGGCACAGGTATGAATATCTTTAATCCTGCTTTGCTCTGCCGCGCATTCCTCTTCTTCGCTTATCCCCAGAAGATGACGGGCGACCAGGCTTGGATTGCTGACAGCCCCATCTTCGGTTTTGGTGGTCAGGTGCCCGATGGCTTCTCTGGCGCTACACCGCTGGCCAACCTTAGCGACTATACCTTCACGATGGATGCCGTTTACGGTTTGATTCCTGGTTCTATTGGTGAGACCAGCGTTATTGCTATCGCCATTGGTGCCGTGATCCTGCTCGTAACGGGCATCGCTTCTTGGAAGACTATGCTGAGCGTCTTTGTGGGTGGTATTCTCACTGGCCTGATGTTTGAGAACCTTGAGATGACACCTATCCACTGGTATGAGCACATCGCACTGGGTGGCTTCTGCTTCGGTGCTGTGTTTATGGCAACCGATCCTGTGACCTCATGCCGCACCGAGTGTGGTAAGTGGATCTACGGTTTCCTGATTGGTGCCGTTGCCATCGTGGTTCGCGTGATGAACCCTGGTTTCCCCGAGGGTATGATGCTGGCTATTCTGTTGATGAATATGTTTGCTCCTGCTATTGACTACTTTGTAGTGGACCGCAATATCTCGAAACGTTTGAAGAGAGGAGGTACAAAATGAAACTGAATACAAATTCTAACGCGTACATTATTATATATAGCGCGATTATGGTGCTCATCGTAGCATTCCTGCTGGCTTTTGTCTCTCAGACGCTGAAGCCCATGCAGGACAAGAACGTGGCTCTCGATACTGAGAAGCAGATTCTGAACTCTCTGAACCTGCGCGGACTGAGCGACGACGATGCTCATGCTACTTATGAGAAGATTGTGAAGTATGACGAGGCTCAGAACGTCTATGTCTGCACACTCGAGAATGGTGACGTGAAGTATGTGCTGCCCCTCAAGGGTCAGGGCATGTGGGGCGGCATCAGCGCCTTCCTGGCTATCGACAGCGACAAGAATACCGTTTATGGCGCCTACTTCAACCACGAGAGTGAGACTGCTGGTCTGGGTGCTGAGATTAAGGACAACGCCGCTTGGCAGGCTAAGTTCCAGGGCAAGAAAATCTTTGCTGACGAGACAAAGGAAACACTGGCCCTGTCTGTAGAGAAAGCTGTCAACAATGAGACAACGGTCGATGCCGTAACTGGTGCTACCGTTACTTCTACGGCTGTTAGCAAGATGCTGCAGGAGCAGTTGGCCAAGTATATGGACTTTTTAAAGAACTAATGAACTATGGCACTATTTAGTAAGCAAAATAAAGAGGCGTTCACCAATCCGTTGAACCTCGACCACCCAATCCTCGTGCAGGTTTTGGGTATCTGCTCGGCGCTTGCTGTGACCAGCCAGTTGAAGCCTGCCATCGTAATGGGCTTGGCTGTGACTGTCATTACGGCTTTTGCCAATGTGATTATCTCTATCATCCGCAACACCATCCCTACACGTATCCGTATCGTGGTTCAGCTGGTGGTTGTGGCTGCTCTGGTGACCATCGTCAGTCAGATTCTGAAGGCCTATGTCTATGACGTCAGCGTACAGCTCTCTGTCTATGTGGGTCTGATTATTACCAACTGTATCCTGATGGGACGTCTGGAGGCGTTTGCCATGCAGAACAAGCCCTGGCCTTCGTTCCTCGATGGTGTGGGTAACGGTCTTGGCTATGCCATGATTCTGATTATCGTGGGTGCTGTGCGCGAGTTCTTCGGACGTGGCTCTCTGCTGGGCTTCCAGATTATTGATTGCAAGGACTTTAATAATGGCATGATGACGATGCCCGCTATGGCTCTGATCCTCGTGGGTATTGTTATCTGGGTACACCGTGCTTATTTTTATAAGGAGAAGTAAATTATGGAACACGCAATATCATTATTCTTCCGTTCGATTTTTGTCGACAACATGATCTTTGCTTTCTTCCTGGGCATGTGTTCGTTCCTTGCCGTGTCGAAGAATGTGAAGACGTCATTGGGACTGGGTATGGCAGTTACCTTCGTGCTGTTTGTTACCGTACCTGTTGACTATCTGCTCCAGACCAAGGTGCTCTCTGAGGATGGTATCTTTGGTATGGACCTCTCATATCTGTCGTTCATCCTGTTCATTGCCGTTATCGCCGGTATTGTGCAGTTGGTTGAGATGATCGTAGAGAAGTACTCACCTTCGCTCTATGCAGCACTGGGTATCTTCCTCCCTCTGATTGCCGTAAACTGTGCCATCATGGGTGCATCGCTCTTTATGCAGCAGCGCATCCTGCTCGACCCCAGCGAGACTAAGGCTATTACCAGCATTGGTGATGCTGTGGTCTATGCCCTTGGTTCTGGTATCGGCTGGACATTGGCTATCGTGGCTATGGGTGCCATTCGTGAGAAGATGCAGTATAGCGATGTGCCCAAGCCTCTGCAGGGTCTCGGCATTACGTTTATTACTGTGGGTCTGATGGCTATGGCCATGATGTGTTTTAGTGGACTTAAAATCTAAGGAGGGCGACAGTTATGTTTATAGTAAATAGTATTATCGTTTTCCTGGTGACGATTAATGTGAATATCACCGTGAACGGTGACCGTGTGCTCAACGTACCTCAGGGTAATAACCTGATGGCTACGCTCAACGAGAACGGCATTTTCCTGCCTTCAGCTTGTGGTGGTAAGGCCAGCTGCGGACAGTGTAAGGTTCAGGTGCTCGAGGGCGGTGGCGAGATTCTCGATTCAGAGAAGCCTCACTTCACACGTAAGCAGATAAAGGACCATTGGCGCCTGGGTTGCCAGTGCAAAGTTAAGGGTGACCTGAAGATTCACGTTGATGAGTCGATCCTGGGTGTAAAGGAGTACGAGTGTACCGTTATCTCTAACAAGAACGTGGCTACCTTCATTAAGGAGTTCAAGGTGCAGCTGCCTGCTGGTGCCCACATGGACTTCCTGCCTGGTTCTTATGCTCAGATTCGTATTCCTAAGTTTGATTGCATCGACTACGATAAGGACTTCGACAAGAGTCTGATTGGCGACGAGTATCTGCCTGCATGGGAGAAGTTCGGTCTGTTCCCACTCAAGTGTAAGAACCCCGAGGACACCATCCGTGCTTACTCAATGGCTAACTATCCTGCCGAGGGTGATGTGTTCATGCTGACTGTTCGTATCGCTACACCTCCTTTCAAGGCCGACCGCAGCGGTTTCATGGATGTAAACCCTGGTATCGCTTCATCTTATATCTTCTCGCTGAAACCGGGCGACAAGGTAATCATGAGCGGACCTTTCGGCGACTTCCACCCACACTTCGACTCGAAGAAGGAGATGATTTGGGTTGGTGGTGGTGCCGGTATGGCTCCTCTTCGTGCTCAGATCATGCACATGACCAAGACGCTGCACACCACCGATCGCGAGATGCACTACTTCTATGGTGCACGTGCGCTGAACGAGGTGTTCTATCTCGAGGATTTCCTCGGACTGGAGAAGGAGTACCCCAACTTCCACTTCCACCTGGCTTTGGACCGTCCAGACCCTGCAGCCGATGCAGCTGGCGTAAAGTACACACCAGGATTTGTTCACAACGTGATGTTCGAGACCTATCTGAAGGACCACGAAGCTCCCGAGGATATCGAGTACTACATGTGCGGCCCTGGCCCAATGTCGAAGGCCGTTGTGGGTATGCTCGACTCTCTCGGCGTAGATCCCGAGTCAATCATGTACGATAACTTTGGTGGATAATGCACGACAACTTTGGCGATATTTAACGTCGCCTGAAGATTGTTAGGAAAGGCTGATTTCCGCAAAAATATGATAAGGTTGCCAATGCGTTTTGCGTGTTGGCAACTTTTTTTGTGCATAATGTTAAGTTTTTGTTTGCAAATTGGTTAATAGTTCATTTTTTTTAGTTAACTTTGCACAACAAAACTAATAATACTATGTTGAAGCTATTTGTGCCAGGCAGATTGTGCCTGTTTGGAGAACATACCGACTGGGCGGGACACTATAGAACGATGAACGCCGACGTCCTTCCTGGAGCTGCCATCGTGACCGGTATTGAGCAAGGCATCTATGCGGAGGTAGAGAAATCGCCAGTGTTCGAGATGTATAGTACTGTGCTCGAGATGGACAACGTATGGACCGACTTCTCGTGTCCCATGGACGAACAGGAGTTGAAGCGCGTGGCTCGTTCTGGCGACTTCTTCCGCTATTGTGCCGGTGTGGCCTCTTATATGCTCGAGTGGTATAAGGTGGGTGGCGTGCGCATCACCATTACCGATATGACGCTGCCCATGAAGAGTGGCTTGTCATCCTCGGCAGCCATCTGCGTCCTGGTGGCTCGTGCCTTCAACCTGATATATAAGTTGAACCTTAACACTATGGGCGAGATGAATATCGCCTATGTGGGTGAGCTTCGCACCTCTTCTCGTTGCGGACGTCTGGACCAGGCGTGTGCCTTTGGCGTGAAACCCAACCTGATGACCTTTGATGGTGATGAGATTGAGGTGCAGACTCTGAACGTCAAGAAGCCCCTCTATTGGGTCTTTGCCGACCTGTGTGCCGAGAAGAATACCATTAAGATTCTGGCCGACCTGAACAAGGCCTACCCATTCCCATCCAACGAAAAAGAAAGACTGCTACATGACGCCCTGGGTGCCAAGAATACAGAGTTCGTGCAACGGGCTATCAAGTATATGGCCAACGGAGAGGTGGAACAACTGGGACATCTGATGACCGAGACCGAAGAGGTGTTTAATGCCCAGGTGGCACCCATGTGTCCGGAAGAGCTCACAGCCCCCAGACTGCGTGCTGTGCTCAACGACGAGCACGTCAAAGCGCTGACCCTCGGTGGCAAGGGTGTAGGTTCTCACGGCGACGGCTCTGTGCAGTTCCTGACCAAAGATCCTGAGTGCCAGCAGCAGCTCATAGACTATCTGAACAGTAAGGGCATGCGAGCCTATCGCCTCACCATTAAGCCCGTTCATACAGTTCGCAAGGCTATCATCCCCGTGGCAGGCTTTGGTACCCGACTTTATCCGGCCACCCGTTGTCTTAAGAAAGATTTCTTCCCCATACCTTGTCCTGATGGTATGGTGCGCCCCGTGATTCTCATCCTGCTCGAGGAACTTATCCAGAGCGGCATCGAGGATATTTGCTTGGTACTGGGCAGCGATGAGGAGCGCCAGTTGTATCGCGACTTCTTCGAACGTCCGCTGAGTTCGGAGCACTTCAACAAACTGAATGCCGAGTCGCAGGAATACGAGAACAGGATTCTGGATATCGGTAAGCACCTGCATTATGTGACACAGAAGGAAAAGCGTGGCTTTGGCCATGCAGTCTATCAGGCTGCAGGCTTTGCCAAGGGCGAGCCCGTGCTGCTGATGCTGGGCGATACCCTGAGCCGTTCATTGACCAACAAGCCCTGCGCCCTGCAGCTGATTGAGGCCTACGAACGCTATAACAAACTGCTGCTGGGTGTCTATCCCGTGCCATTGTCCACGGTGAGTCACTTTGGCATCATGAGTGGTGTTTGGGAGGATAAGGACGAACGTGTGCTTCGTGTGAAGACTTTCGTGGAGAAGCCCAAGGCCAGCTATGCCGAGGAGTTTCTTGGCGTGAAGAACAAGGCTGGCGATAAGGAGTACTGTTCGGTCTTTGGCCAGTATATCCTGACCCCAGAGGTGTTTATGCAACTGAGAGAAGACATAGCCGAAGCCGATGCCGCTGGTGATAAGACCAAGGAGATAGAACTCACATCGGCGCTGGAGGCCGTGCGCAGTCGCTCTGGTATGATTGGCTTGCGCCTCAAGGGACTCCGCTATGATATGGGAAATCCTGCTGCCCTGGTGGAAACGGTGACGGAATATTCTAAAAAGTTATAAATAGGACTTTAAAATTTTGCGTTTACGTCATTTTGCAGTACCTTTGCACCAACAATTAAATACAGGATATGGCAAAAAAACGCAGATGGCACTGTCAGCCAGGACAGGAGCCTACTGAATTTGATAAAAAAATTATGTATTGGGAGAGTAAGGGCAAGTTGGTTCCCACTCCCGATCTCATCAAGACTCCCGAGCAGATAGAGGGCATTCGTCGCGCTGGCGTGATTAATACTGGCGTGCTGGATGCTGTGGCTGCCGAGATTCACGCTGGCATGAATACCCTCGAGATTGACAAAATTTGTCGTGCCTATTGCGAAGAGCACGACGCAATCCCTGCCTGTCTCAACTATGAGGGTTTCCCCATGAGCGTGTGTACCAGTATCAACGAGGTGGTGTGTCACGGTATTCCCAAGGAGGAGGATGTGCTTGAAGAGGGTGACATCATCAATGTAGATTTCACCACCATCAAAGACGGCTATTATGCCGATGCCTCACGTATGTTTATCATTGGCAAGACGACACCCGAGAAAGAGCAGTTGGTGCGTGTGGCCAAGGAGTGTCTGGAGATAGGCATGGAGGCCGCCAAGCCTTGGGGCTTTGTGGGCGACATCGGTCATGCCATCAAGAAGCATTGCAAGAAATACGGCTATGGCATCGTGAAGGACCTGGCTGGCCACGGCGTTGGCTTGAAGTTCCACGAGGAGCCCGAGGTCGACCACGACAGCTATCGTGGCACGGGCATGTTGCTGGTGCCCGGCATGGTGTTTACTATTGAGCCGATGATTAACATGGGTACTTGGCGCGTGTTTATCGATGCCGACGATCCATATGGTTGGGAGGTGATAACAGAAGACGAGAAGCCCAGCGCCCAGTGGGAGCACACATTGCTGATGACCGAGCACGGCGTTGAGGTGTTAACTTATTAAAGTCGGGATACCGGAATGTCGGAATGACGACAATAGAAGAAATGGAAAAAGACATTTATATATTAGGTATTGAGTCCAGCTGTGACGACACATCGGCTGCCGTCCTGAAGAATGGCGTGCTGCTGTCGAATGTGACCGCCTCGCAGGCCGTCCACGAGGCTTATGGCGGCGTGGTGCCCGAGTTGGCTTCGCGTGCCCACCAACAGAATGTGGTGCCCGTGGTCGACCAGGCCATCAAGCGTGCCGGCATCACCAAGGAGATGCTGAGTGCTGTGGCCTTTACGCGCGGTCCTGGCTTGATGGGTTCGCTGCTCGTAGGTGTCAGCTTTGCCAAGGGTTTTGCCCGTTCGCTGGGCATTCCCATGATTGATGTCAACCACCTGCAGGGTCACGTAATGGCTCATTTCATCGATGGTGGCGAGGGTGATTTCAATCCGCCGCCCCTGCCGTTTCTGTGCTTACTGGTGAGTGGTGGCAACTCACAGATTGTGTTGGTGCGCGCCTATAACGATATGGAAGTGCTGGGTCAGACCATCGACGATGCTGCAGGCGAAGCCATTGACAAGTGTTCAAAGGTGATGGGACTGGGCTATCCCGGTGGTCCTATCATTGACCGACTGGCACGTCAGGGCAACCCCAAGGCCTATCAGTTCTCTGAGCCCCAGATACCAGGCCTCGACTATAGTTTCTCGGGCCTGAAGACCTCGTTCCTCTATAACCTGCGCAAGTGGGTGGAGGACGACCCAGACTTTGTGGAGCATCACAAGGAAGACCTGGCCGCATCGCTGGAGTGGACCATCGTCGATATTCTGATGAAGAAGTTGCGCCTGGCTGTGAAGCAAACCGGCATCAAACATGTGGCCGTGGCAGGTGGCGTGAGTGCCAACAACGGCCTGCGCAATGCTTTCCAAGACCATGCGCGCCGCTATGGCTGGACGATCTATATTCCCAAGTTCAGCTATACCACCGATAATGCCGCCATGATTGGCATTGTGGGCTATAAGAAATTCCAGGATGGTGACTTCTGTGAGATTGACGCACCAGCCTTTTCAAAAGTAACTTTTAAGTAAAGAGATATGGATTTAGAAGGAAAAATCATTAGCAGAGAGGTGAGCCAGTTGCTGTGGGAGTCGGAGAAGACCGTAGGCACAGCCGAGAGTTGTACAGGTGGACGCATTGGCGAGGCCTTGATTGCCGTGCCAGGTGCTTCGAAGTATTTTAAGGGAGGCATCATCTGCTATGTTAACGAGGTGAAAGAGAACCTGTTAGGCGTTTCTCACGAGTTGATAGAGGAGAAGACCGCCGTTTGCGAAGAGGTGGCTATTGAGATGGTGAAGGGTGCCTGCAAGGCCTTGAACACCGACTATGCCATTGCAGCCACAGGCTTGGCAGGTCCTGGCGGTGGCTCGAAGGAGATTCCCGTGGGCACCATCTGGCTGGCTTGCGGAACCCCCGAAAAACAAGTGACTTTCAAGTTGACCGAGGACGAAGGCCGCGACATCAATCTGATGAATGCCACCAACCGCGCCATGCACATGCTTTGCGACTTCCTGAAGGCTGAATGCGGCAATAGTGCGTCGGAAAACGCCGAAGAGAGTTAAAAAATATTAAGACTGCAATAATTCTTAAAACTACACTTCCAATTTTCAAGAAAATTCAGTACCTTTGCACCCTGTTTGGAGTAAGTTACAATAAGGAACACAATTAAAGTAGATAGAAATGTCGAAAATTTGTCAAATCACAGGAAAGAAGGCGCAGATTGGTAACAATGTGTCGCACTCAAAGCATCGCACCAAGCGTAGCTTTGACGTTAACCTGTTCAGCAAGAAGTTCTACTATGTAGAGGAGGGTTGCTGGATTCAGTTGAAGATTAGCGCTGCTGGCCTTCGCATGATTAATAAAGTAGGTCTGGACGCCGCTCTGAAGCAGGCTGTAGCCAATGGCTTCGTGGATTGGAAGGACATTAAAGTAATAGGAGACTAATAGACCATGGCAAGCAAGAAAGCAAAAGGTAACCGCGTCCAGGTAGTTCTGGAGTGCACCGAGATGAAAAATAGTGGTCTTCCCGGCACCAGCCGTTACATTACGACCAAGAATCGTAAGAACACGCCTGAGCGCATGGAGTTGATGAAGTATAACCCCATCCTTAAGAAGATGACTCTTCACAAGGAGATTAAGTAAGATAAGTAAGACAGTATGGCAAAGAAAACCGTTGCTACCCTCCACGAAGGTTCGAAGGATGGTCGCGCTTACTCAAAGGTCATCAAGATGGTTCGCAGCCCCAAGACTGGTGCTTACATCTTCGATGAGCAGATGGTTCCCAACGAGGACGTAAAGGACTTCTTTAAGAACTAATTATTCTGATAAATGGCCGCTGTCACTGTCAGCACTGTCAGCGTCAGCACATTTTAATACTAAAAACTGCCTCTCAAGCCGCAAGGTTTGGGAGGCAGTCTTTTACTACCCCTCACGCCGCATGGCGAGAGAGGTAGTTTTGTGTTTTGTGGTACAAGCCCGTGAGTTCATCGCGCTGAATGAATTGACGCTTCACCCATTGAGCCAGTTGGTTGCGTGGATTACGTTCCTTGCCCTGTGCCTGACGCAGGTCGGCGAGTTCGTCGCGCGAAAAGGTGTCGGGCAGCTGGTCGAGCATATTGGGAGCCACGTGACTGACGCACAGCATCTCGCACTTCAGATCGTTGCTCATCGCGTTGCCAAAGAACCTCATCTTACACCACAGATCATAATCAAATGCCCAGGTGCAGAACGTCTCGATATCCTCAGACCACTTCATGCCATTCATCACGTAGAGAATGCAGGCCTTGCGGAAGGCGATGACCGCAGCGCGATAGGAGAGGATCTTATAGCCCTCGTCGTCCATCAGGGCTGCGCGTTCGCGAGCTCTCTTACACAGGTTGGCCGCCATTTCCCTGGCCTTTTTGCAGTCGATGGTGCCCTTGGCCTCGTCGAGCAATTTCAGATAGGGGTTGAGTTTGGCCTGGAACCTGTCGTCATAGATACCAAAGATGGGCATCTCGTCAGAGTCCTCGGGCGGAATGATGGTGCAGAGATTGATGCGTGCCAGGGTGCCATCCGTGGTGTGCTTGCCCAGGAACTTCACCAGCGAGTTGGGTGTGGTGTTGGCCGCGATGTTCCAGCGCATCAGCGTGCGTGCGGTGACCGATTGCGCCCCCACGCGCTCCTGTCCATAGTGGTCCGTATCAAAGTTGCGGCAGATGAGTCGGCTCGTCATCTCCTTGCCTCCGCCAGCCACCTTGTTAAGCATCTCAATCTCGTCCACATAGGAGTACAACCCTTTGTTGCCAGCCTTTTCGGCATCGGCCAGACGCTGCGTAAAGGCCGCATTGGTCATGTCCGAGTCTACCACCTGGATGCATAGGTCATCTGGACGTACTGGTCTTTCCTTGTTGACACCCTTTGTGTTCATGGCGTCCTTCCATGCCTGCTCCTTCTCGCGTGCCTCGCGATCCTTCTCCTCAATATCTTTGGTGATTGCTTTGAGGGGAGCCTTGACACACGACTTACCCACCGACGTTCGTGCTGCCTGGATGGCCATCGTGGTCACTTCATGGAAGGTGTTGTCCCAATATCGGAACTTGACGCCACCCATGCGCATGGCCAGTGCTGGGAAGACCATCGTGGAGATTGACGGCCAGTAGTAGCGGGGAGCTTTGGACACCAGCAGACGCAGCGGAGCGGGCAGTCGGGTGGGGAATGCCGGTTCTACGTCAAGACTCTTCACCTGAGCTTCGTCCATCTGCTTGCGCTTGAGGCAGACATCGATGGCCGCTTTCATCTTCTGCGACATGGCGGGCGACTGATTGCGACGGCAGGCTGAGAGGATGGTGTCGTTGACGCGCTGAGCATCTTCGCCAAAGTCGGGCATCACGCTGGCAATCCATTTGGGGTCGTCATCGCAGACGTGACGCAGATGGCAGGCCATAGAAAAGATGAAGTTGTTGCGACTGCCGTGGGCTGGCGAGCCACCCAGTTGCTGAGCCAATTCCTCGGCCAATTCGGGGTAGGGGATGCCCTGATAATCAGCGGGATAGGCCCCATCAGAAGGACCCTCGGGCATGGTGACCACCTGGGCTGCAGGCACCTCAGTCTCGCGTCCGTCAATGGTCAGTCCGCGGTTCAGATAAGCCTCGCGACGCAACTTGAGTTCGTCGTCACTCAGATGCTCCTGCCAATGCTCGCTGACGTAGAGTTCGGAGGCCTTGTCGGTGATGTAGATCATGCGCTCGGGCGAACAGCAACTCTCATCGAACTCCACGCCCAGGGCCTCGCAATAGGACTGCTGAGCCTCGCGGATGGTCATGCCCAGCGGCAGGCGGATGTCAAAGTGCACCTTGCCCGATGCCGACTTCTCTACGCGCAGCAGATGCTGGTACCACTGGTTGCTCTCCTCATTGTTAATAAGGTATGCGCGAGCGATGGCACCCTCCACCTGGTCTTCGCGATCGATGTCTACGCAGGTCTGGAAGGTGAACTCTTCGGGGATGATGCAATCCTGAGCCCTGCGGTTGTCCTTGAAGCGGAAATAGTGGGGACAGCGATAGGGGAGAGCAGCCTTCAGCTGACGGCGCTCGTCGGCACTTGTGGTGCTGCGAATTTGGTTAATAATACTTGCCACCTCGGCTGATGACTGGATGGCGTTAAACACTTCGAGGCTTTCCTCGATAATCAGACCCTTGTTGGATCCACGAACCTGACGGTTCATTGCAATTGTAAATTCCTTTACCATTTCTCAAAAATTTAGTTAATTAATAATTTTGTCAATGCAAAGGTACAACAATTATTTTATGTCTGTAAATAACTTCTTGAAATACAGGCATTTAGGAAAATCTCGGAATCATTTTGGAAAATCTCGGAAAGATATCGGATTACTTCGGAAGAGACCTGGAAAAAAGTTGGGAAATTTGCTCACAATAGGCTCTGTTTTCAGCCTGCTCGGGATTGATGAGACTGTTGCTTACCCATGTGTGCCATGAGCTATTTTTCTTATCCATCACTTTATACGTGCCGCTTTTTCTCACCGTGTCGTGACTCTTGCCAGGCACCATCAAACAGATGATGCTATCGAAGCGGTTCCTTCGGGTGCGAGGCGAAAGGATACCATCGTCGACCATCACGCGCATCACCAGGTCCCACGTCCACCATTCCTCCTGATTGGTAATCTTCTTGTCTATCGTGCGCACCACGTTGATCAGAGCCTCGGCGCGCTCGGGCGAACGCCAGGCTGGCAAAATCTCCTTGGGCAAGTGTGTGATGTCCATCAGTTGCTGTCCCATGATTTCTGCCGCCACGCTGAGAGCCGCCTCGGGCTGTTGCTCGTGCTCGGCCCAAGCCTTGACCAGTTCCACATAGGGTTTGCGTCGCGCTTCAGTGGATTGCAGTCGGGCGTGTCCCACCACGAAGTTCACGGGAATATCGTTCATCTGCTGTGTGTTCATCGCTCTCTCTTTACAATCCAAAGTCAATCTCGTTAAGGCGCACCATCAGTGGGCAATCGTAATCGATGTCGTAGGTGTGGAATTTCACCTTGAGATAGATGTTCTTTTTGATAAAGAAATCATAGTAGGCCGAAAGCTGTTGATACAGGTCGTTGTAGACCTCGTCGGCCGTGCCTTCGCTCTGGAAGTATAGACCGTTGTGTCGTCCGCCGCGCACGCGATAATAGGGGTTCTCGTCCCACGAAACGGGCGGGTCGATGAAGTCGAGTGCGATGTCGTAGTCCCATATCTCGTTGCCGTCCCTGTCTCTATTCATCTGAACATCTACGCCAAGCAGAAACAGTCGCTGCATGATATAATCGACGCCAGCGGGCTCCAGCTGCTGAAAGTCGTGCTCGATGACCTTGGCCAGCCAGCCGAGGTTAGTCTTGCGCGTGGGCGGACAGATGCTGATGCAGTCGTGGATGTCCACAGGACAGAGTGTGCCGTCGGGCGTTTCTTCGCCTTCGGCCACGATGGGATATGATTCGTTGTCGGTGACGTCATCGTCGTTCCATTTGATGAGTGTGGCCATGTGGAGGCCTACGGTGGTGCCAGCCAGTATCACTGAGTATGGCGGGTCGAGTTTCAGGAGTTTGCTTGCCATTGTGTTGTTTGCTACTATTAATGCTCGCAATTGTTACCCTTAATGCTGCACGCCTTATATATAATAAAAGGTACGCGCGCGCGATTGCGATTGCATCTACAAAGGTACGGAAAATCTGTGAATCGGCAAAGCAAAGTTGTGTGGCAATTTTTTGTAAAGTGATGACATGATTACAGTGCTGACAGTGACACCGGGCATTTATTTTGTAAGCACTGGATAGAGATGTTAATTTAAAAGTTAAAATATGTATATATTTATATAATTATCTTTATTTCTTTATCTCTATACCAACCAAATTCCTGATAAATGGCCACTGTAACTGTAATCACTGTCAGCGTCAGCACCAGGATACGCGATGCCCAAAAATGATTAACCAAATTAAACGAGAATCGGTATTATGATAAATAGGCGTTTCTCGATGAGTGATACTACCTTTCTCTACCCGCGAAACGACGTTTCTCTGAATACGACCCTCAGCGCTCCCCTGAAGGCCTGAATTCCTACAAAACCGAAGGCCTGAATTCCTACAAAACCGATGGCCTGAATTCCTACAAAACCGATGGCCTGATTTTCTTCAAAACTGAAGGCTAGAAAAAGTTACGCCCCCACGGAGAAAATATTATTCTCTCGTGGAGGCGCGCAGTAATAGTTTACCAAAAATATTATTTACCAATCAAAGAATGTATCGAATGTATAGCCCACGGTGAACAGAATCTGGTGGCGCTCAAACTTCACGTCGCTTGGTTTGCAGACGTTGGTTTCGTGCTGCAGATTGTTGGTGATATCGTCAAACTCCACGTTTGGCTGGAACGGATAGAATGTTCCCTTGGTGTTGTTGTACTGGTATGCCAGGTCGAAGTTCCAGTTCTTGTATCTGTAGCCCAGTCCGCAGGTGATGCGGTCAGTGCCCTCCCAGTTGGTATAGTCGGCCGTACTTGTATAGAAGTTGCACTCGCTGTTCAGACGTGTGTCTCGATATGCACCCATGCGATACATTGGCGATACGCGGTTGTAGCCCAGGCGGATGGCCAGCGATGGATCGGGCTTCAACTCGGCACCAACTTTCAGCGTGGTGGCACCCTTCAGCGTATTCTCGGTGTGGCGGTTCATCACCACGTCGCTGTATGATTCTGGATTGCCATACTCATCGTATCCGTCCTTAATTCGATTGTCGGCCGTGCTATAGTCGGTGTATTCCAGTCCAGCGCCCAGTGCCAGGAAATTGCCGATGGTGTGACCCAGACTCAGGCCAAACTTCCAAGGCGTGTAGTAACGATATTCGAAGGTGTAGCCACTGCTGTACTCGTTATGGCCCCAGTTCTTATAGTCGGGATTATACTTCTGATAGTCTACCCCATTGACCAGCAGCGTGGCGTTTTTCGACTTCAGGTCATACCATGTGGGCGTCTCGATGCTCAGTCCCACACGGAATGGAGACTCTTCGAAGGGACGCACGATGGCACCTACCTTGACGTTGACACCCGTACCCGTGATGCGACGCTCGTCGGCCAATACGGTGCTGCCAATCTTATGGTCTTTGTAGTCCAGCAGATTCTCCTGATACTCGCTGTAACCCTTGTAGTCCACGAGTCGGAAGCCCAGTGTGGCACCCAGAAACAGGCGGTCGTTGATGTTGCCGCTAATGTTGATGTCGGCATCATAGATATAGCCGCTGTGGCCACGGTCGAAGCTGTAGTCATCGCCCTCGAAGAATACGTTGTTGAAATAGATGCCCTTAGGGTCGTAGTATGGCGAAGAAGGCACATCGGCTGCAGGCACGTTGACGTTGTCCCACATCAGGCCGTTGGTGTACACATTATCCCATTGTGTGTATTGCCAAGCCAACTCGTCGCTGGTCTTGTTGCGCCAGCCATTCACCACCATATTCTTGTTCTCTTCCAGGTAATAGCCACCCGCATTGTCGTTGCCCACCACACTCTTAGCGTAAGCCAGTTTACTGAGCGAAGCACGGTTCAGCGAGTTGGCAGCCGAGAGAATCTGGTCAAAGTTCCGACTCTTATGGAAGTTGATGGCGAAGTTGACGTACGAACGGCCGTCGCCCTCGTTGAACGAGTGTACGAAGCCTATCTGGTCGAAGCTCAGATTGGTCTTGTTGACATGGTCGAAGCGGCTGACTCCCTGCTGACTGACCACCCCAAACGAGCCACTCACATGACTATGGCGGAAGAGGCCGATACCGGCAGGATTGGTGTTGATGGTAGACACGTCGGCACCCAGAGCGTCGAGTGCGCCACCCATACCCACATAGCGGGCTGTTCCGTTGAGATCGCTGCCCAAAAGGCGTGCGTTCTCGTAGGTATCTTGTGCAGCCACTGGCAGCATGGCCAGCGAAAGAACTGCAAGGGAAACAATCTTTTTCATATGGTTATTAATTACAATGATCCATTTACCATTATCAATTTCTCAATTATCTACGTCCGCCACGTGCGCCACCGCCTGCAGAGCCACCTCCGCCACGGCTGCTGCCCACAGAACTGCCAGTGCTACGGCCAGTGCTCATCGAACCAGTGCTCATCGAACCGCCATAGGTTGACGTATTCATGCGACTGGTGCCATAGGTGCTCGAGTTGGTTGTAGAGCGTACGGGCGTATTATTAATAGCGCGACGCGTTGTTGTAGTGGTGCCGCGCGGCGTGCCGTTGGTCGTATTGCGTGGACTGCCATAGGTGCTGCCACCCTGATTTCTGGTGCTTCCGTAGGTCGTCGATGACCCATTGCCGCGACTGATGGCTCCCCCACCCGCACGCTGGCGAGCACCGTCAAAGCGACTGCTGCCTGTGTAGTTTCTCACGCGACTTGAATTGCCGTAGCTGTCATTGCCAAAGCGGCTGCGGTTGCCCGAGGTGCCGCTGTAATGATAGCCACCGCTACCCACATAGACCACTGGATGATAGTAGTATCCGCCCCAATAGCCGTAGTGGCGCCAACCGTAGTTATAGTACCAAGGGTCATAATACCAGAGGTCGTACCAACCATAGCTATACCAGGGGTCGTAGTACCAAGGGTCGTACCAGGGATAGAGCGACGAATAGTACCAAGGCGAGTGCCAGCCCCAGGCATCGCGGCGGCCTGCGCTGTAGCCCTCCCAATAGGCTATCGAGGGCACGTAGTCATCGAAGCGGGTCATCTGCTTGGTCAGCTGATAGTCGCCCACAGAGTCAGGATATACGCCCTCCACGGGGTCAAACGTGATGACGTCGCCCGTATCGGCTGGCAGCGTCTCGATCTGACTGCCCATGCGGTTATACTCGTCTACGTTGCGATTCGAACCACTATAGTCTCTGTAGTCGATGCGGTCGTAGCTTGAGTTGGCTTGGCGTGCCTGACGTGCAGCTTCGCGCTCAGCCTTCTGCTTCTTGCTGGGCATGAAGTACATGTCGTCCTGGGCCATCGCCTGGAGCGAGGTCAGAATCAATGCCATTGAAAGAATCGTCCACTTTTTCATATGCTCAATGTTTTTTGTTATTTCTTTACGATGCAAAAATACTTAGAATTTTTATGCAAAGATACGGAAAAACCCTAAAACGTAGTAGGATTTTCCCTATTTTTAGTAATTTTGCAGTTAAAATTAACAAAGGATATGAAATACTACGAAGTAAATTTCAACATCGCAGCACCCGAAGAGCTGATGCAGGATGCGCGTGATATACTCTCGGCACTGGCTGGAGAGGCTGGATTCGAGACGTTTGAAGACGCGGATGAGGGCGTCAAGGGTTACGTGCAGCAGACACTTTTCAATGAGGATCTGCTGAAGACGCTGATGGATGACTTCCCCCTACCCTCTTGCTCCGTTTCCTTTACAACGCAGGAGGCTGAGGACAAGGATTGGAACGAGCAGTGGGAACAGCAGGGGTTTGAGCCGATTGTGGTCAACGACACGCTGGTGATTCACGACGGACGCCATCTGCCATCTGACATCCATCCTCAGACATCCATCGAGATTGACGCTCATCTGGCCTTCGGCACAGGCACCCACGAGACCACCCGCATGATGGTCAGTCAGCTGATGTCCCTGCCTCTCGATGGCAAGCGCATTCTAGACTGCGGCACGGGTACGGGCATCCTGGGCATCGCGGCCCTGAAACTGGGCGCCAGCAAGGCCGTGGGCTACGACATCGATGAATGGAGTGCCGACAACGCACGCCATAATGCGGTGATCAACAGGGTCGACGACAGATTTACCTCGCTCCTGGGCGATGCCACTATATTAAAAGAGGTGGAGGGTACGTTTGACGTGGTGCTGGCCAATATCAACCGCAACATCCTCTTGGCCGATATGGAGGCCTTCGCAAAGAAAATGGCACCCCACTCCACCCTGCTGCTCAGCGGATTCTATCAGCAGGATATCCCCATGCTCGAAGAGAAAGCCACCTCGCTGGGACTCACAAAGAAAGCCCAGAAGCACGATGGCGACTGGGCTTGCTTGATGTTTGAGTGCTGACGCTGACAGTGCTGACAGTGACAGCGGGCATTTATTTCCAAAATTAGTTGTTCACCGAACCTCCAACGATGTCGAGCAGTTCGCTGGTGATGGCCTGCTGGCGACTCTTGTTGTACTGCAGGTTCAACTGGCGCAGCAACTCGTCGGCATTGTCCGTAGCGGTCTGCATGGCCACCATGCGGGCAGCATGCTCCGAAGCGACGCTGTCGAGCAGGGCCGTATAGATCATCAGGTGGGCCAACTTGGGCAGCAACTTGGTGAGCACACTGGTCATGTCGGGCTCTACGATGAAGTTGTCGTTCAGGGGCTTCACCTCGTCTTCCTTCACCTCCCGCTGCTTGCGATTGCGCTTCAGGTAGTCCTGAGCCTTTTTGGTGATGACGGTCGACGTCAGGTCACGCTCGTGGTCACGCTCCAACTCGCTCTCCACATCGATGGGCAGGAAAGTCTTGTGGGTCAGAATCTGAGAACCGGCACTCTTGAAGTGGTGGTAGATCAGTTCTACCCTGTCCACCTCGCCCTCGGCAAACCTGCGCCCCAGCTCCATGGCCAGGTCGATACACTGCTTCACGTTGGGCTTGTCCACCAGGTCGCTATAGTCACCCTTGACGTTGAAACCCATCTTCTGAGCCTTCTCGGCCACCTTGCGCCCCACGGGATAGATGTCCACGCTGTCTGGGCCAATGGCTTCCGAGAGCTCATTGACGGCATGCAGCATCATGCGGATGACGTTGGCATTGAAACCACCGCACAGCGACGAGTTGCTCGAGAACACCACCAGAGCCACACGCTTCACCGGGCGCTCCTGATCATAGATGGTCTGAGCACCAGCCTCGGCTGCGAGAAACGACTTGAGGATATGCTCCAGCAGGGTCTCATAGGGCAGCATATTCTGGATGGCCACCTGCGCGTGGTGCAGCTTACTCGAAGCCACCATCTTCATAGCCGACGTGATCTTTCGAGTAGAATTGACTGAGGCTATGCGGCCTTTAATTTCTTTCAGGCTAGGCATAGGCTATCAGGCTTTATACGTTCCTGCGATATCGGCCATCACCTGCTCGATGGTGTCGGTGGTGGCATCGTCAATCTTGCCGCTGGCCAGCGTCTCGATAACCTCGGGATGGGCTGAGCGCAACTTGTCAAGGAACTGATCCTGACACTGGCGTACCTTGTCGATGGGCACCTGGCGCATCAGGCCGTGCACACCGCAATACAAAATGGCCACCTGCTCGCCTACGGGCATTGGGCTGTACTGGGGCTGAATCAACAACTGGTTGTTCTTACGGCCACGGTCCAGCGTCATGGCTGTCACGGCGTCCATATCGCTCGAGAACTTCGAGAAAGCCTCCAACTCACGATACTGAGCCTGGTCAATCTTCAGCGTACCAGCCACCTTCTTCATTGACTTGATCTGAGCCGAACCACCCACACGAGACACTGAGATACCCACGTTGATAGCAGGACGGAAGCCCTGGTTAAAGAGGTCACTCTCAAGGAATATCTGACCGTCGGTGATAGAGATCACGTTGGTTGGAATATAGGCCGACACGTCGCCTGCCTGGGTCTCGATGATAGGCAGAGCGGTCAACGAACCACCACCCTTCACATGACCCTTCATACACTCGGGCAGGTCGTTCATCTGCTCGGCCACCTCCTGCTGCTCGTTCATCTTGGCTGCACGCTCCAGCAAACGAGAGTGCAGATAGAACACGTCACCAGGATAGGCCTCACGACCAGAGGGACGACGCAGAATCAGCGACACCTCACGATAGGCTACAGCCTGCTTTGACAGGTCGTCATAGACCACCAGCGCGGGCAGACCTCGGTCGCGGAAATACTCACCGATAGCAGCACCGGCAAAGGGTGCGTAATACTGCATGGCGGCGGGATCGGCAGCGGTGGCAGCCACAATAATTGTGTAGGGCATGGCACCATGCTCCTTCAGCGTCTGCACCAGGGCAGCCACAGTAGATGCTTTCTGGCCGATGGCCACATAGATACAATACACGGGCTTGCCTGCCTCATAGAAGCTCTTCTGGTTGATGATGGTGTCTACGGCAATGGCGGTCTTACCCGTCTGACGGTCACCGATGATCAACTCACGCTGGCCACGACCGATGGGAATCATCGAGTCTACAGCCTTCAAGCCGGTCTGCAGGGGCTCCTTCACGGGCTGACGATAGATAACGCCTGGGGCCTTGCGGTCCAGGGGCATCTCGAACGAGTCTTTCAGGTCTATATCGCCCTTACCGTCGATGGCCTGACCCAGCGGATTGATCACACGGCCCAGCATGTTGTCGTTCACGCGGATTGAGGCAATACGCTTGGTGCGCTTTACCACCATACCCTCCTTGATGCCCGACGTCGTGCCCAGCAGCACACAACCCACGTTGTCTTCCTCGAGGTTCATCACGATGGCCATCGTGCCGTTCTCAAACTCCAGCAGCTCGTTGGCCTCGGCATTGCGCAGACCATAGATACGAGCCACACCGTCAGAGACCTGAAGCACGGTACCCACCTCGTCGAACTGGGCATTGCCTGAGATGCCGTTCAGCTGTTCAAGCAGCACCTGAGAGACTTCGCTTGGTTTAATCTTATCTGACATTGTTTCTTTCTTTTATTTCTTTAGTGTTTGTAGAATGTCGTTGAGACGCGACTTCACGCTGGCATCCATGCGATAGGTGTCGTACTCCAATACAAAACCACCGATGATATCAGGATCTACCTGCGTCTCAAACTCCACAGTGCCTTGAGTCTTTGCTTCCACCACCTTGCGCATCTTCTGCTCCATTGTGGCAGACACACGCGTGGCTGTGGTCAGTTTACCCAGGATGATGTTCTTTTGCTGACGATAGAGCGTAACGTACGAATTGGCCATGAACTGAATCATGCTTTCGCGGCCTTCCTTCAGCACCAGGGCTATAAAGGCCTTCGAGAGCGCTGCCGACTGGTCGCCACCACAGGCGGTCTCCAGCAACATCTGCTTCTTTTCCTTGGCAAGCATCGGGTTGTCTATCGTGTGACGAAGGGCAGGCACGTCAACATAGCTCTTGGCCAAGAGCTGCATGTCGGCATAAACCTGGTCTTCGACCTTAGCCTCAGTGGCACTCTTCAAGAGCGCACGGGCGTAACGTACCGATATTACTCCTATGTCCATACGCAATCTGCTTTATTCATTAGAAGACACATCATCCAGCATACGGTCTATGAGTGCCATCTGCGAGGCATCGTCCTTGAGGTTGGCACGAAGCACCTTTTCGGCAATCTCGACGCTGAGCGTAGCTACTTGCTGGCGAATGTCGGCAATGGCGGCCTTCTTCTCCTGCTCGATGGCCACACGGGCTTCCTCCAGCAGGCGGGCACCTTCCTGACGGGCCTTCGCCTGAGCTTGTTCTACGATGGCTTCACGCGTCTCGGCTGCTTCCTTCAGTATCTGTGCCTGCTTCTCGCGAGCCTCCTGCAAGATGGATTCACCTTCCTGCTCGATATTGGCCAAACGCTCCTGAGCCTCGTGAGCCTTGCGCAGACTGTCGTCGATGTATTTGTTTCGCTCGTCCACCATATTGACAATGGCAGGGAAACCATACTTGGCAAGCACTCCAAAGACCACCAGAAACGCCAGCATCATCCAGAACAGAAGTCCTAGATCGGGCGTAAGGATTGCTGGTAATTGAGTGAAATCCATTAGCTGATGTGTTATTTTTACTTAATCAAGAATGCGCAGGCAGCAATAGCAAACAGGGCACAACCCTCAACGAATGCGGCAGTCAGAATCATCTGAGTGAAAATCTTACCAGAGGCCTCGGGCTGGCGGGCAATGGCGTCAACAGCGCTGCCACCAATCTTACCAATACCAATACCTGCACCGATAACGGCGATACCTGCTCCAATACCGCAGCCCAGCTGTGCCAGACCTTCTGCGGCCAATAACAATGATGTAATCATAATTTTGAAATGTTTTTTAAGTTGTTAATATTCTAATTTCTTGTTTTCCGTTAATTGTTAGAACTCGTCCACCTTAGTCCTTATGGTGCTCAGGATGGGCCAGTCCGATAAATACTGCCGACAGCATAGTGAAGACGTAGGCCTGCACAAAGGCTACCAACAGCTCGAGGGCGTTCATAAACAGCAGCATGATGGCACTGAAGATGTTCAGCGAGGTGCCCAGCGTGGGACCTAATGTCCATCCCAGGAAGATGACACATGTAAAGGCCAGAATCATCGCGTGGCCGGCCATCATGTTTGCAAAGAGTCGAATCATCAGCGCAAAGGGTTTGGTGAACACGCCAAAAAGCTCGATGGCAGGCATAATGGGAATAGCCTTCAAGAAAATGGGTACATCGGGCCAGAAGATTTCTTTCCAATACTCTCTGTTGCCAAACAGGTTAACGGCCAGGAACGTACACACGGCCAGGAAGAACGTGATGTTGATGTTGCCCGTCACATTCGAGCCACCAGGGAAGATGGGTATCAGACCCAGAAGGTTGGTGACCAGAATAAAGAAGAACACCGTGAGTAGATAGGGCGCGTAGGGCTTGTAGTGCTTCTCGCCTATCGACGACTTGATGACGTCATCATTGATCATCATCACCAGCAATTCTATCGCTCCCACAAAGCCCTTGGGCGCATTGTCTGTCTTGTCATGCTTCTTATACCAGCGCGCACAGCTGAGGAAGATCACCAGCAGCACAGCCACCACAATCCATATCTGCATCACATTGCGCGTGATACTCAAGTCCAACGGACGCACCGAAGTGCCATCGGCCATGTGCTCGTAGATCTTGCCGTGAGCCTCTGGATTGAAGAAGAAACCGTCGGGCAGAGAATGCTCTGTGCAGAAATGCCACTCACCAGTCTCAGAACTTCTGATAATGATGGGCAGAGGTATGCTGACATCACTGACAATGTGCCACTCATAAGCATCGGCCAAATGGTGCAGCACAATCTCTGGGATATCGATGGCTTCCCCTTCCTTCTGCTCGTTGGCCCAGCCAGATAATGGCATCAGTGCTATCATCAGCAAGAGACATATAGACTTTAATTTTTTCATTCTAAATAGTTGTTTTATAAATCGTTATAAACGATTGGAAACTTTCGCAAAGAAGATACTGTGGTGAATCAGTGACAGCATGTAGAACAGCAGGAACACCATGATATACGTCATGATAATCTCTTTTCCCACAGCCAGATAACAGATCAGCATAACCAGCAACGCACTCAGGAACCTGAAGCCGGAGACTGCGGTATAGAACGTGGGCAGCATATCCCGATGGTTCAGGGCTACCCATCGCCACAGCAACGACGCAGTGACTTCCAATATCAGAATATAAACGGTACTAACTATCTGTGGAACCAGCAGGTCGTATCCCCAAAACTTTGCTGCCAAACTGCAGCACAGATTGAGGAGCGTAACCATACAGATGCCCTGCACAATATAGTTGGTGCTCTGTTTTTTGATATCCATACGCGCGTACCTTATTATATATTATAGAGACCTATCACTCACTGATGTGTTATGACAACTCTGCACAGACACTCACCACATTCTTCTGCACTTCCACAAAGCCTCCGATGATGTCGATGCTCTTCTTCTCTCCACCGTCCAGGACATAAACCACCTTACCCTTCTCGAGCGTAGAGATGATGGGGGCGTGGTTCACGAGTATCTCAAACTGGCCCAGTGTGCCAGGCACGAGAACACTCGTCACCTCTCCCTCAAACTCTATCCTTTCCGGAGAAACTATCTTTAATTTCAGCATACTCGTTTCGATTTAGGATATTATCCTTTCGCAGCTTCAAGCAGTTTCTTGGCCTTGGCCTTGGCATCCTCGATAGTACCAACACTCAGGAAAGCCTGTTCGGGCAGATCGTCCACTTCGCCATCGAGAATGGCATTGAAGCCCTTGATGGTATCTTCGATGCTGACCATCACACCTGGCAGACCTGTGAACTGCTCGGCCACAGAGAATGGCTGACTGAGGAAACGCTGTACACGACGGGCGCGGTTCACGGTCAACTTGTCTTCGTCAGAGAGTTCGTCCATACCAAGAATGGCAATGATGTCTTGCAACTCCTTGTAGCGCTGAAGTATCTCCTTCACTCGCTGAGCGCACTCATAGTGCTCCTTGCCCACAATCAGTGGGTCGAGGATACGTGAGGTTGAACCCAGGGGATCCACAGCGGGATAGATACCCAACTCGGCAATCTTACGGTCGAGCACAGTGGTGGCATCCAGATGAGTAAAGGTTGTAGCTGGAGCAGGGTCGGTCAAGTCGTCGGCAGGCACATACACAGCCTGTACTGAGGTGATAGAACCTGACTTTGTAGAGGTGATTCGCTCCTGCATGGTACCCATCTCTGATGCCAGCGTGGGCTGATAACCTACGGCTGATGGCATACGGCCCAGCAATGCTGATACCTCAGAACCGGCCTGCGTGAAGCGGAAGATGTTGTCGATGAAGAACAGAATATCGGCAGCACCGCCATCCTTACCTCCAGCATCACGGAACTCCTCGGCTACGGTCAGTCCGCTCAAAGCCACTGAAGCACGTGCACCAGGCGGCTCGTTCATCTGGCCATAGACCAGGGTAGCCTGACTCTTCTTAAGTTCTTCGGGGTCAACGAGACTCAAATCCCATTTGCCCTGTTCCATTGCCTCGCGGAACTTTTCTCCATAACGGATAACGCCACTCTCAATCATCTCGCGAATCAGATCGTTACCCTCACGGGTGCGCTCTCCTACTCCTGCGAATACTGAGAAACCGTTGTGACCTTTGGCAATGTTGTTGATGAGCTCCATGATAAGCACCGTCTTACCTACACCGGCACCACCAAAGAGTCCAATCTTACCACCCTTCATGTAGGGCTCCAGCAGGTCGATGACCTTAATACCTGTTGACAGGATTTCCTTCTTGGTTGACAGCTCTTCAAAGGATGGTGCCTCGCGATGAATGGGATAGGCTCCCTGCATGTCGAGCTCTTTCATGCCGTCAATAGGCTTGCCTATCACGTTGAGCATACGACCTTTAATCTGTTCTCCTGCAGGCATCAGTATTGGTGAGCCCACAGGGATTGCCTCCAATCCACGCTGAAGTCCATCGGTATTGTCCATAGCCACACAACGAACCGTATCCTCACCGATGTGCTGCTGCACCTCTACGATGAGTTCCTGGCCGTTGCCACGCTGTATCCTAAGAGCTTCATGGATTTTAGGCAGCACTTTCTCAGCATCCATACCCTTGGTATCGAAGAATACGTCGATAACTGGACCAATGATTTGGGAAATGCGTCCTGTAATCTGTGACATAGTTGTAATTATTTAAAGTTTATTCTTTACTTAATATTGGTGTTGCAAAGGTACGAAAAAAAAGCATAAACCACAAATCGCTTTGCAACTATTTTCCTTAAAAAAGAAAAAAGGATGGATTTACACGAAATCCATCCCTATTGTTCTTATTGCCGAATGAGCCAAGCGTTGATACATGAGTCCTAACTCTGAAAAACGCAGGACAGACTGCATGGCGGCCTTGCGCAAACTAAGGTTCTGACTCTGCAAGGCAACGAGTGCCTGATCGATAAACTCGTTGATGCCTCGTTCGTTGGGTTCTTGCTTGTTCATAAACAGGCGTGAGAGAACGTGATAACCACATAGCTGAGTCAAATCATCTGGGGCTGCCAGCCACTGAAAGGCTTTCTCGGCCGCGAATGGCAAGTGCTGAAAGAGGTTGAATGATGCTTGCTCGGCAATCTCGATGGCATCAATCTGCTCTACCCATATGTCTATGACCTCAGGCAGAACCTTGTCGGCAGGCATAATCATTGTAGCGAGTATCTTACATTCGCGTACGTTTTCTTTCCATAAGGCAATAGCCAAGTCGTAGTTCGGACCTATCTCTGTAGCCTTTTCCTTCAAACGGGGTAATGTGGCCCCCCAGTTCAAGTGGTAGTTCACGCCTTTATCACGCATGGACTGGGCAATAGAGCCATCCATCATCTGACGGAACGACTGTTTTATTTCTTTGACTTGTTCGTTGATGTTCATATCAGAGTGGCATATTCTGAACTATAACGAAGCATCTGGTGCTCGTAGGTCTCAGAATAATTGATTTGGATGTCTGTTATCTCTCCGTTCTCGTTGCAAACAGGCAGCAGCCAAGGATTAATAAAACCTTTATAGGGTGCCAGGTTCAGTTTCTTGTAGCGTTCCAGTACCTCAGCATGTAAGTCGGCATCAACCTTCACAGCGTAGGTCTCAACCAATTCGCGGGCTGCTTTAAAGTCTCCTTCGCTCTTGATGCGCTGAATCTCTGCCAACAATTCTGCAAACAAAGTTCTCAGCTCTTCGAAACTACCTATTTCCAATTCGTAATAGCCATGTTTGCGTGTCAAAGACATACTTTTGGCATGGGCTAAACACCATCTTGCTATCAGCGCGCGATTACGCATGTGGGCTTCTTCTATCTGGCGACCTGGCTCAATACGCACCAACTGAGTCATCAATCCATTTAATATATAGGTGTAATAATGAGCCTTGTATGCCTCACCATTGGGAAGCAAACCTAACTCTACCAGTTTCTCGTCAGCCATATAGTAAAGTCCAAACAAATCTGCTCTGGCCTCTTCAATGGTGTTGCCATATGCCAGCAACGCATCTGGGTCTACGCCAGGCAACAACTGACCGCTGCCATGTCCCAGACATTCGTGAAGGTCGGTGTGCAGATCGTCGCAAGCGTCAGCATACTTATCGATGAGTTCCAGAATTGTTTTGTCCTTGATGAACTCCTCGCGGAAACCACTGCCATGTGATGCTTTGTTGTATGCATCAGTGATGTTGCTGATGGTGATACTCTTGGAACCATAGCGTGCACGAATCCAGTCAGCATTAGGCAGATTGATGCCAATAGCTGTTGATGGGTATTCGTCTCCACCAAGCATAGCCGCACAGATAACATTGGCCGACACTCCCCTAACCTCTTTCTTCTTGAAGCGGGGGTCAACCGGCGAATGGTCTTCAAACCACTGGGCATTTCTGCTGATAGTCTGTGTGCGATGGGTGGCTTCCTCATCGATATACTCCACCAGTCCTTCCCATGAACCTTTCAGTCCGAGGGGGTCGCCGTAGACTTCAATAAACCCATTGATGAAGTCAATCTTGGTGTCGAGACATTGCAGCCATTTGATGGAATAATCATTAAACTTACGCAGGTCGCCTGTCTGATAATAGGCAATCAGCGTATCGATGACTTCCTTCTGGGCATCGTTCTCAGCCACAGAGCTTGCTTTCTCCAGCCAATAGACAATGTGCTTGATGGCGTTGGTATAATGACCTTGAGCAGACCACGTGAGTTCCTTGACATCCCCATCCACTTTGACCAGCGTTGAATTCAGACCGTAGGATGGTGGTTCCGGATCCTCTGCAGCTTTCATGCGGGCATAAAAATCTTCAGCCTCCTGCTGCGTGACTCCTTGATAGAAGTTGCATGCAGAAGTCTGAATAAGATCTTCGCCGTCTGCCTTGTTAACTCGCTTGGCAAGTACTTCAGGGTTAAAGATGACTGGCGATAGCTCGTCAATCATCTCGTCAACAGTCTGACCTTCGTTCAAAGGCAACTGTCGTGCGTCAACCTGATGAAGCACCTTTCTAAGGTACATTTCATCGAAACCAGGATTAAATTTCTCGCAACCATAGTGATGATAGATGCCATTAGAGAACCAAATACGTTTTAAGTATGTCTCTAAGGCTCTAAAATCATCTGAATCACGATTGACATCCTGATTCCGATAAACGACCTCCAGAATCTTTCGTATTCGAAGGTTGTGTTTTCCAAACTGATCAAATGTGATGTCTCTCCCGTAAAGGGTGGCTTGAGAAAGATAATAGACGAGCTTCTTTTGAGACAATGTCAAGCTATCGAAACCATTTAGTCGATAGCGTAACATTTGGATATCTGCAAAACGTTCGTCTTTATAGCCAAAAGACTCACATTTCATCCTCTCGCTCTTTTTGTTCTCTCGTTCAGCAAGGTGGTGTGCTTGATTCTATACTCTCTTGGAGTAATACCAATAAGTCTGTAGAACGAAGCGTAGAATGACTGGCGGTTTGAGAAACCAACCATATCGCTCACCTCTTCGATGCGCAGGTCTTGGTATCGCTTGTCAACGAGGATAGACATAGCTTCTTCGATGCGGTACTTGTTCACAAATGATGTGTAGTTCATGTGGAACTTAACGTTAACAACTGCCGAGATGTAACGAGTGTTTGTACCAAGATCCAAAGCCAGTTTCTTCGCAGAATAGTCTTTGTCTTTGTACTTCTTTTGCATGACGATGACATTGAGAATTTTCTCTTTCAACTCGTCCATCAGTGTCGGACTAATCAGGCTACGATAGGCAGCCTCTCTTTCTTTCTTGTCTGTAATGTTATACTTTGCCATAATTCAAATTTCCATTTAAATGATTGACAACTCGGATATTTTGTGCAAATGTAGTAATTTTTTTTCAAATTACATGCAACTTTGGCGAAAAATTTCATAAAAAAGTGAGAAAAAGTATATAAAACAAGTTTTTTTTTGTAACTTTGCACGTCAAACGACGTAATTTAGTATGGAAATGAAACCAACAGCTATCCTACTTCTTCATTGCCCCGACCAGCAGGGTATCATATCAGAAGTGACGAAATTTATTACGGACAACAAGGGAAATATTGTAGACCTTGACCAGTATGTGGATCATCAGGATGGAATGTTTTTTATGCGTGTCCAATGGGAACTTGACTCATTTTTGATACCACGTGAGAAAATCAAAGAGTATATTGAGACGTTATATACCCAGCGTTATCAAATAGAATTCAGCTTATATTTCAGCGACCAGCGTCCTCGCATGGCTATCTTTGTATCTAAGATGAGCCATTGTCTGTATGACCTGCTGGCACGATGGAAGGCTGGTGAGTTCGCCTGCGATATTCCTTGTATTGTGAGCAACCACGAAGACCTGCGTTATGTGGCAGAGCAATTCGGCATACCTTATTATGTATGGTCTATCAAGAAAGACCACAGCAACAAGGCAGAGGTTGAGGAAGCAGAGATGAAGCTGCTGAAGGAAAAGGGTATTACATTTATTGTGCTGGCCCGATATATGCAGATCATCAGCGATGACATGATTGCAGCCTATCCGCATCACATCATCAACATCCACCACTCATTCCTTCCTGCCTTCATTGGAGCCAAGCCCTATCATCAGGCATGGGAGCGTGGTGTGAAGATTATCGGTGCTACGAGTCACTATGTGACGGCTGAGTTGGATGCCGGTCCTATCATTGAGCAGGATGTAACACGTATTACTCACAAGGATACCCCAGAAAGTTTGGTACTGAAAGGCAAGGACCTCGAGAAGATTGTCTTGTCGCGTGCTGTCAGCAAGCACATCCAGCGCAAGATTCTTACCTATAAGAATAAAACCATCATATTCAGTTAGAACTTAAGAAATGCAGGTAGCAGTAGTCAAATATAATGCAGGCAACATTTACTCAGTGATGAATGCACTGAGACGCCTGGGGGTTGAACCTCTGTTGACAGATGATGCAGAGAGACTGCGTCAGGCAGATCGTGTTTTATTCCCCGGTCAAGGCGAAGCTTTGGGGGCAATGAACTATCTGCGTGAGCATGGACTTGACGAGGTTATCCGTTCTCTGACACAGCCCGTCTTAGGCATCTGTATCGGCCAGCAATTGCTTTGCAAGCATTCTGAAGAAGGTGACGTGGATTGTCTCGGCATCTTTGATGTGCCTGTCAAGCGATTCGTCCCTACCCTGCATGAGGATAAAGTGCCATGTATGGGATGGAACAAACTATACAACACGAAGTCAGCGCTAATGGAAGGTGTTGAGGACCGATATGTATATTTTGTGCACAGCTACTACGTACCTCTTTGTAATGAAACCATTGCTGAGGCTGATTATATTCAGCCTTATAGTGCGGCACTCCATAAGGACAATTTCTATGCCACCCAGTTCCATCCAGAGAAGAGCGGTGGTGTGGGAGAAAGAATCATCAAGAATTTTTTGGAACTATGATAGAACTTATTCCTGCAATAGATATCATTGATGGTCACTGCGTCAGACTGACCAAAGGCGACTATGACCAAAAGACCGTCTATGGCGATCCTTTGGAGATGGCGCTTCAGTTTGAGGCAATTGGCTACAAGCGCTTGCACGTAGTAGATCTCGATGGCGCCAAGTCCAAGCACATTGTGAACGACGAGGTGCTGAAAAGGATTTCTTCTCAGACCTCGCTTGTGATAGACTTCGGTGGTGGTATCAAGACAGATGACGACATCAAGAAAGCATTTGATGCCGGTGCCAATATGGTAACTGTAGGCTCGGTGGCGGTGTCTAGTCCTGACCTCTTTGAGAAATGGCTGCAGCAATATGGTTCTGAGCACATTATTCTTGGTGCTGACGTTAGGAATGGCTATATCAGTATTAACGGATGGAAAGAGGATTCTAAAGAAGAACTCCTACCCTTCCTGAAGCGTTATGTTGACATGGGTGTCAAGAATGTGCTTTGTACGGAGATCTCTAAGGACGGCACCCTGTCAGGTCCTGCCACCTTATTATATAAAGAGGTCATGTCTGTCTATCCGCATCTGAATCTCATTGCTAGCGGTGGTGTGAGTTGTATGGATGACATCAAGGCATTAAATACTGCAGAAATACCATCCGTTGTATTTGGAAAGGCTATCTACGAAGGAAAAATAAATCTGAAAGAATTATGGGACTGGCAAAACGAATCATACCCTGCTTAGACGTCAAGGACGGTGAGACGGTAAAGGGCGTCAACTTCGTAGACCTTCGGAGTGCAGGCGACCCTGTGGAACTGGGCAAAGCCTATAGTGAGGCTGGTGCCGACGAGTTGGTGTTTCTGGATATCACCGCCAGTTTCGAGGGCCGAAAGACCTTTACTGATATGGTGACCAAAGTAGCACAGCAGCTCAACATCCCCTTTACTGTTGGTGGAGGTATTAACGAGTTGGCAGATGTTGAGCGAATGCTGTATGCTGGCGCCGACAAAGTGAGTATCAACAGCGCTGCTATTCGCCGACCAGAACTGATTGAAGAAGTTACAACCCGCTTTGGTAGTCAGGTTTGCGTCGTAGCCATTGATGCCCGTCTAGATCCTGATGGATGGCATTGTTATCTGAAAGGTGGCCGCGAACGCACAGAGCGAGGACTCTTTGAATGGGCACATGAAGTGCAGGAGCGTGGTGCTGGCGAGATTCTCTTCACGAGTATGAATCATGATGGCGTGAAAGCCGGTTATGCCAATGAGGCACTGGCGCAGTTGGCAGACAATTTGCAGATTCCCATTATTGCCAGCGGTGGTGCCGGATGCAAGGAACATTTCCGTGATGTCTTTACGCAAGGACATGCAGATGCGGCACTTGCTGCAAGTGTCTTCCACTTTGGCGAGATACCCATTATGGAACTGAAAGAATATTTAAGAACAGAAGGAATAAACGTAAGACTATGACAATAGATTTCGAGAAGATGGGCGGACTGGTGCCTGCCATCATACAAGATGCTGATACACGCAATGTGCTGATGCTGGGCTTTATGAACGAAGAGGCTTATCAGAAGACGTTGGAGACGGGAAAGGTTACTTTCTGGAGCAGAACGCGTAAGACTCTTTGGACCAAAGGAGAGACCAGTGGTAATTTCCTGAATCTGGTCAGTATGGATATTGACTGTGACAACGATACCTTGTTGGTAAAGGTGCATCCCATTGGCCCCACCTGTCATAAAGGTACAGATACCTGTTGGGGCGAAGTAAACGAAAAGCCTGCCATCACTTTCTTATCTGAGTTGCAGGACTTTATTGAGAAACGTCATCAGGAAATGCCTGAGGGCAGCTATACGACAAAGTTGTTCCGCGATGGTGTCAATAAGATGGCGCAGAAGGTCGGCGAAGAGGCTTTGGAAACAGTTATCGAAGCCACTAATGGTACTAACGAGCACCTTGTCTACGAAGCATCAGACATGCTCTATCATCTCTTGGTGTTGCTCACCAGCAAGGGCCTGCGTATCGAAGACCTTGCAGAAGAGTTGCACAAGCGTCATGACCCGAACTGGGATGCTCAGCGCAGAAAAGCTAAGGCTGCAGGAACAATGGATTGATAATAATTGTGCGTATGCTGATAGAATATAAGAATGCAACCATTTGTCAGAAGGATGGAATCAAGGTTTTAAACAACGTTGATTTCCATGTTGACAGTGGTGAGTTTATATACATAATTGGTAAGGTGGGCTCAGGAAAGAGTACGCTCTTGAAGACCATCTATGCCGAACTGGATATTGATGAGGCTGATACAGCTCAGGTCTTGGATGATGACATGCTGACGTTGAAGCGTAAGCAGATACCTGCCCTGCGTCGTCAGATGGGCATTGTCTTTCAGGACTTCCAGTTGCTCAGCGACCGTACAGTCTATAAGAATCTCCGTTTTGTTTTGAAGGCTACAGGCTGGAAAGACAATAAAGAGATTGACGAACGTATCGAAAAGGTGTTGGGTGATGTTGACCTGCAAGACAAGAAAGACAAGATGCCGCATGAGTTGTCTGGTGGTGAACAGCAGCGTATTGCCATCGCACGCGCCATTCTGAATTCTCCAAAGCTGATTGTGGCAGACGAGCCTACAGGTAATCTTGACCCAGAGACTGCTGATGGCATCATGCAACTCCTTCGCCAGATATCTCAGACAGGTACGGCTGTTATCATGACTACCCACAACATGCCTTTGCTCGACAAGTATCCTGGTATTGTGTATCATTGTCACGAAGGTCGTTTGGAGGAAGTGACAGGAGACTACAATAAGATTTGTATCTCAGAGGATGAAGAAAACGAAACTAATAACATTATAGAATCATGAAAGTAATGAAATTTGGCGGAACCTCTGTAGGCACGCCACAGCGAATGAAAGAAGTGACTGCTCTGGTCACCAAGTCAGGAGAACCCGTATTTGTTGTTCTTTCTGCGATGTCGGGAACCACGAACTCTCTCGTGGAGATTTCAGATTATCTGTATAAGAAGAATCCCGATGGTGCTAATGAAGTCATTAACAGTCTGGAGCGAAAATACATGAAGCATCTTGATGAACTCTATGCTAAAGATGAGTATCGCACGCAGACTGCTGAATTCCTTCGTGATGAATTCAATTATTTGCGCTCTTTCACAAAAGAACTCTTCACCTCGTTTGAAGAGAAGACCATTGTGGCCCAGGGCGAGATGATGTCTACTAACATGGTTGTAAACTACATGAAGGAGATTGGTATCAATGCAGTCTTGCTGAATGCACTCGACTTCATGCGTACAGACAAGAACGCAGAACCCGATCCTGTATATATCAAAGAGAAGCTGGCTGCCCAGATGGAGCAGAATCCTGATGCACAGGTTTATATCACACAGGGTTTCATCTGCCGCAATGCCTATGGCGAGATCGACAACTTGCAGCGTGGTGGCTCTGACTATACCGCTTCATTGATTGGTGCTGCCTTGAATGCTGAAGAGATTCAGATATGGACCGATATCGATGGTATGCATAATAACGACCCTCGTGTGGTTGATCATACGCAGCCCGTTCATCAGTTGCAGTTTGAAGAGGCAGCTGAGTTGGCATATTTCGGTGCAAAGATCCTACACCCCACCTGTGTACAGCCTGCTAAGTATGCCGGTATCCCTGTTCGTCTGCTGAACACGATGGATCCCGAAGCAGAAGGCACAACCATCTCTAACTCTACCGAGTACGGAAAGATCAAGGCCGTAGCAGCAAAGGATAACATCACCGCTATTAAGATTAAGTCTTCTCGCATGCTTTTGGCTACAGGTTTCCTGCGCAAGGTATTCGAGATCTTTGAGAGCTATCAGACGCCTATTGATATGGTGTGCACATCAGAGGTTGGTGTGTCAATGAGTATTGACAACTCATCACATCTGGGTGAGATTATGGATGAGCTGAAGAAATATGGCACCGTAACAGTAGACACTGGCATGTGCATTATCTGTGTTGTAGGCGACCTTGACTGGCAGAACGTAGGTTTCGAGAGCAAAGTAATGGATGCCATGAAGGATATTCCTGTTCGCATGATTTCCTATGGTGGCTCTAACTACAATATCTCGTTCCTCATTCGTGAAGAAGACAAGAAACGTGCATTGCAGAGTCTGAGTGACAATTTATTTAAGTAAACACAACTAAACTACCAACATGAAAGGTCAATTTCCCATAAAGAAGTTCGCTTCATTGCGAACTCCTTTCTACTACTATGATATGGACTTGCTGCGCCAAACGCTGCAAGCCATCAATAATGAAGCAAATAAGCACGAAGGTTTTTGTGTGCATTATGCAGTCAAAGCCAATGCCAATCTGAACGTGCTGAAAACTATTCGTCAGGCAGGTCTTGGTGCCGATTGTGTGAGTGGCGGCGAGATAGAAGCCTCTTTGAAGGCAGGTTTCCCCGCTTCAAAGATTGTGTATGCTGGCGTAGGTAAGAGTGACTGGGAAATTAATCTTGGTCTGGATGCAGGCATTCAATGCTTTAACGTTGAGAGTGTACCTGAATTGGAAGTCATCAATCAACTGGCAGAAGCCAAGAATGTTGTTGCCAACGTGGCCTTCCGTATTAATCCTGATGTAGGTGCACATACGCATGCCAACATCACTACTGGACTGGCAGAAAACAAGTTTGGCATTGCCATGCGCGATATGGAATCTATCATTGAGCAGGCCAATCAGATGCAGCATGTTAACTTCGTGGGACTTCACTTCCATATTGGTTCACAGATTCTTGACATGGGTGACTTCCAGGCTCTCTGTAATCGTATCAACGATTTGCAGGATCAGCTCGAACGTCATCATATTGTGGTGAAGAGCATTAATGTCGGTGGTGGACTTGGCGTGGACTATCAGCATCCCAATCGTGTTTCTATACCCGATTTCAAAGCCTACTTTGACACATATGCCAAAAGGCTGAAATTACGCTCTGGTCAGACACTGCACTTTGAGTTAGGACGAGCTGTCGTTGCTCAGATGGGATCATTGATCACTCGCACCTTATATATTAAGAAAGGTGCAGCCAAGCAGTTCTGTATTGTAGATGCAGGCATGACCGACCTTATTCGTCCAGCCCTCTATCAGGCCTATCATAAGATTGAGAACATCTCGAGCGAAGAACCTGTTGAGGCTTACGACGTGGTTGGACCTATTTGCGAATCAAGCGATGTATTTGCCAAGCAGGTAGACCTTAATGGATCTAAGCGCGGTGATCTCATTGCTATTCGTAGTGCTGGTGCCTATGGAGAAATCATGGCATCACAATACAACTGCCGTCCTCTTCCTAAGGGATATACCAGCGACGAGTTATGACGATAGAACAATTACGACAATGAATACCGATTTACGTTACCTTCATCTTCTATCAAACACCTACCCCACTGTTGCAGATGCAGCCAGTGAGATAATCAATCTGGAGGCAATCCAGAATCTGCCTAAGGGCACAGAACACTTTCTTGCCGATATACATGGAGAACATGAAGCATTTATTCATATACTGAAGAATGCTTCTGGTAACATCAAACGTAAGGTCTCCGAGATCTTCGGTAACACCATTCGTGAGAGCGAGAAGAAAGAACTGTGCACGCTTATCTATTATCCAGAACAGAAACTGGAACTGATAAAGGCTGGTGAAGAAGAGTTGGATGACTGGTATCGTATCACTATTCATCAATTGGTACGCGTCTGTCGTGATGTCTCTAGTAAATACACGCGCTCAAAAGTACGCAAGAATCTGCCCGAAGAGTTCTCGTATATCATTGAGGAACTGCTTCACGAACGTACCGACGATCAGGACAAAGCCGCTTATGTTGCTGTGATTGTTGATACCATCATCTCCACGGGTCGTGCCGATGACTTTATCGTGGCCATCAGTAATGTGATTCAGCGACTGGCCATCGACCAGCTCCATATCCTGGGAGATATCTTTGACCGTGGCCCTGGTGCACATATTATTCTCGATACTTTGCGTCAGTATCACTCGTGGGATATTCAGTGGGGCAATCATGATATCTTGTGGATGGGAGCAGCTGCAGGCAACGACGCTTGTATCTGTAATGTACTTCGCTTAAGTCTAAGATATGCCAACCTGGCTACACTGGAAGAAGGATATGGCATCAATCTTGTGCCATTAGCTACATTTGCCCTCGAGACCTATGGGGATGACCCCTGTGAGGAATTTGAACCCAAGCTCCTGAAGGACGATGGTAAGATGGACGAAAAGACACGCCATCTGATAGCCAAAATGCACAAGGCCATTTCTATCCTTCAGTTTAAGGCTGAGGCTCAGATATTCCATCGTCGTCCAGAATGGCAGATGGAAGACCGTAACCTGATAGAAAACATTGACTTTGCCGAGAAGACATGTACCATGAATGGTGCTAAATATTCGATGAAGTCATGCCAATTCCCAACCATCAAGGAAGGGAATCCGTCAGAGTTTACGTCAGAAGAAGCAGATCTGATGCACAAGCTTCACCACTCATTCCGCGTAAGTGAGAAGTTGCGTAAGCATATCCGCACCATCCTGAGTCACGGATGTATGTACACCATCTGCAATCAGAACCTGCTGTTTCATGCATCTATCCCTCTCAACGATGATGGCACTCTGAAGGAAGTAGCTATTATGGGTCAGAAGTATAGTGGCCGTGATTTGCTCGATGTTATTGGGCAGACCATTCGCAGCGCATTCCAGAACGATACACCTGCCGACCAGAAAGCTTATGCCAAGGACTATTTCTTGTATTTATGGTGTGGCAAGGATTCACCATTGTTTGATAAGTCAAAGATGGCAACCTTCGAGCGCTATTTCCTTACCGACAGAGATACATATCACGAGGAAAAAGGTAATTATTTCAAGTTGCGCGATTCTGCCGAAGTATGTGACCGTATTCTGGATGCCTTTGGTGTCACAGGTCCCAATCGCCATATCATCAATGGCCATGTACCTATTCATGTTTCCAAAGGTGAGAATCCTATTAAGGCTGGTGGTCGGTTGATGGTGATCGACGGCGGTTTCTCAGAGGCTTATCATAAAGAGACAGGAATAGCAGGTTATACCTTGGTTTATCATAGTCGTGGTTTCCAACTTGTTCAGCACGAACCGTTCACAAGTGCACAGGATGCTATCCTGCGTGGTACTGATATTAAATCGACAACGCAGATTGTGGAGATGTCGGCCCATCGCATGTTGGTGGCAGATACTGACAAGGGTGAAGAACTAAGAACACAGATTGAAGAACTTAAGGATTTGCTTTATGCTTACCGACATGGAATAATCAAAGAAAAACGTCTATAATAATTAATATCATACTTACAAATCATAAATGGCATACTTAGCTCATCTAAGTATGCCATTTACGTATGCTAAATGCCATACTTACGATAGCTAAGTGGCATATTTAGCAATTGTATTGATATTCAATTCAAATTCCTTAAATTTTCAGTTCCCTCATCAACTCGCTCATGCGTTGCAGCGTAGAGATACGTGTGGGCACCAAGGGCAAACGCAACACATTCTCGATGAAGCCCATCTCATGCAGCATAGCCTTTACGCCAGCGGGGTTGCCATCAACGAAGAGTAATGAAAAGAGGTCAGTAAATCTGTGGTGAATGATGCGAGCAGGATCATATTCGCCCTTCATCTGCAGTCGGATCATCTTTGAGAATTCCTTGGGTAATGCATTACCGATAACAGAGATAACACCAACGGCACCACAAGAAATCATGGGGAATGTCAGAGAGTCATCGCCAGAGATAACATCAAAGTCGCGGGGCTTGTTCTTAATAATCTCGTCAACTTGCTCCAGGTTTCCGCTTGCCTCCTTGATGGCAACGATGTTCTGGCAGTCGCGTGCCAATCTGACGGTTGTCTCAGCCTTAAGGTTTACACCAGTTCTTCCAGGTACATTATAGAGTACAACGGGAAGTGAGGTTGCTGCAGCAATAGCCTTAAAGTGCTGATAGAGACCTTCCTGAGATGGTTTGTTGTAGTATGGACAGACACTCAAGATGCCATCAATACCTTTAAAGTCGCCGTTTTTCAGTTCTTCGACTACAGCAGCCGTATTGTTGCCGCCACATCCCATCAGAATAGGAACACGTGCCTGAACCTTGTCAACAATCAAATCCTTAATGCGTTTCTTCTCTTCTGCTGTTAATGTAGGTGTTTCACCTGTTGTAGCCAAGATGCAAAGAAAATCTGCACCATTATCCAATTGATAGTCAAGCAGACGCAGCAGCGCCTCGTAATCAACAGATCCATCTTCCTTGAAAGGCGTGACGAGAGCAATTCCCAACCCTTTAAAGATATTGTAAACCATAAAAACACTGAGTATAATTTGATTGCAAAGGTACAAAAAAAATTGCAAACTACCGAATAGTTTGCAATCTTTTTATAGAATAAAATTATTCTCCTTTAAACAATTCCTTGATTCCGCCTATGCTTCCCATCAAGTTGGTGGCTTCGTATGGCAGATATACCGTCTTTGTCTTATCACCTTGTGCCAGTTCTTCCAGCATCTGGATATACTTCTGGGCCAGCAGATAGTTAGCCGGATTCGTGCTCTTGCCAACAGCTTCCGTAATCAGTTCGATAGCTTTTGCCTCGGCTTCAGCCTTGCGAATACGAGCCTGGGCTTCACCTTCAGCCTGAAGAATGGCCTGCTGCTTAGCAGCTTCAGCACGGTTGATGGTAGCTGTCTTCTCACCTTCTGATGCCAGGATTTCTGCAGCCTTCTCACCCTCTGATGTCAGAATCTGTGCACGCTTGTTACGCTCTGCCTGCATCTGCTTCTCCATGGCAGTAAGTACAGAAGATGGAGGTGTGATATCCTGCAGCTCCACGCGATTTACCTTGACACCCCATTTGTCTGTGGCATCATCGAGTACCGCACGCAGTTTGGTGTTAATCGTGTCGCGTGAGGTCAGCGTCTCGTCCAGTTCCAACTCACCGATAATATTACGCAGCGTGGTTTGTGTCAACTTCTCGATAGCGTTTGGCAGGTTGTTGATTTCGTAGGTAGCCTTGAAAGGATCCATAATCTGGAAATACAACAGGGCATTGATCTCCATCTGGATGTTATCCTTGGTGATAACGTTCTGTTTGGGGAAGTCATAAACCTGCTCACGAAGGTCGATATTGTTTGAATAGACATAACGTCCATACTTCAGCACAACCACATTCTTAGCCTTATCCACAAATGGGATGATGAGGTTGATACCAGGTTTCAGCGTGGCATGATAGCGTCCCAGGCGTTCAATGATTTTTGTTTCCGACTGAGGAATAATTACCAAAGCCATCTTGGCAAAGAACAATACCAGGATTGCGGCTGCAATCAGAAAATACAATGATAGTTCCATAATTCTTGATAATTTTTAGTTATTAATGAATGATTATAATCTCTCAACAGTAATGATGATACTTTCGCGTCCAATAACCTTAACACGTGTACCAACAGGTATATCCGAGTCTTCTGTAGACACGGCTTTCCAGTCGTCACCACCAATAGCCACACGACCGTATCCACCAGCCTTTATCGTCTCGCTGACCACACCATGCTGTCCCAGTAAGGCATCCGCATTACTCACTCGCTCTTCGTCAGCTTTGTGCAGATATCGCAAGGCGAAGGGGCGAATCTGGAAAATGCTTAATGCCGTCACAACGATAAACACCGCCAACTGTACATAGATATTGGCAAAAGGTGACACGATGGCAGAGCCACATGCTCCGATGGCGAAGCAGATGATGAAGAAGTCGCCTGACGACAATTCAAGAATCAAACCAAGTACGGCTACTACTGCCCATACTTGCCACATATTCGCAGCTAAATACTCAATCATACCTTTATCCTTTCTTTAATGTTAGTTTATAATGATAATATGAACTCGTCCCAATCTCGCGTTGTCCCTTTCTTTCCGAAGATCTTCTGGAACAGTCGGCTACGCGTAGAAGCAACACTCTCCTTTGAGTGAACGGTCAACGTCGCAATGTCCTTTGGCTGGATGCGAACCTTGATCAACAGACACACCCTGTAGTCTTGTTCTGACATAGGATATAGACTGTAGAGCTTTTCGGTAAAGCCGGTATATACATTATTGACGATTGCCGACAGCCTTTGCCAGTCTTCTTCGCTCAGGCTTTGTCCTTCAGCCAACCTGCTTTTCAGTCGCAAGTAAACATCCGATTCAAAGATGGTTGTCTCTGCCTGCCTACGCTTTTCGTTATCGATGATAGCCATCGTGTTGGCATAGTCCAGCTTGGCCTTCTTTTCTTCCAGTTCCAGGCGGAGCATTGAGTTCTCGTCGCCCAGTTTCTTCAGCAATTCTTCCAGTTCCGCAATCTTCACCTTGTTCTGTTCGATGCTTCTCTGGCTTTTCTTCTCAATCTCTTCCTGTATCGCGTGTACCTTATTTAATCGCTGGCGCAGCAACAATATCTTTCGTCTACTGTTCTGAACAGTGACAATGAAGAGCACGATATAGGTTATCGAACCTATAATGAGCAGGAATGCTTCACGCTGAGTCAATATGGTCATCAGTTGATTCATGTCGCAAAGGTAATGCAAAAATGCGAATTACGCAAACTTTTTGATTCGCAATAATTCGCATTTTGTTTTTCGGTTTGCAAAAGTTTGCAAACAGGCAATTTATCGACTTCCTATATACAGGAAAATCATTCCGAGGAGTACAAGAGCCAGGTCCACAGCCTTTGCTTTCAGGTTCTTTTCATGGAAGAGCATGGCTCCGCAGAGGAAAGACACGATGACACTTCCACGTCGAATCATCGACACAATACTAATCATCGCCGCAGGTATACTTAATGCATAGAAGTACATGAAGTCGGCCGTTGACAGAAACACACTCACGCCGATAATCGCCCAATCCCAATGAAAAGGTGTGGTCTCCTTGTGCTTAGGCCACCACAGTAGCAACAGCATGATGAGCATCATGAAGCATTGGTAGATGTTGTACCATGACTGAACCATCATGCGGTCGAGCCCTACTCCACCCTCGCTTTCCGGTGCCATCAGGAACTTATCGTAAAGACCGCTTACAGCGCCAAGCATAGCTGCTCCTATAATCATGTATATCCAGTGATCGTGCTTAAAGTCGATGCCCTCTTTCTTTCCGCTTCTGCTTAGCAACAAGAATGAGATAATAGCAAGCGACACACCTATCCATTGCCATACGTTCAGTCGTTCGCCAAAAAAAAGTAAGGCGCCTATCAGCACCATGACAGGTCGCGTAGCATTGATAGGACCGACAATTGTCAAAGGCAGATGCTTCATTCCGAAGTAGCCCAGCACCCACGAAGACAATACGATTAGCGCTTTCAGTACAATGTATTTGTGTACCTCCCATCCGCCACTGCCTACATGAAAGATGCTCCCATCAAGCACTTCTGTATATTCACTCAAGATGATGAAAGGCAGAAAGATGAGTGATGAGAACAACGTATTGAGAAATAAGATGGGAATGACGGCGTTATCCCTAAGTGCTTTTTTCTTCAGCGAATCATAGATGCCCAGAAACGCTGCAGACAAAAATGCGAGTATTAACCACATATCAATATTTTATATCTACTAAGAACAAGGCATTCCCTGGCATCGACTCGCCTGCTTCTGTCCGACGCTTCCCCTCAATCACCTTGCGGAAGTCGTCAATGGTCATGCGTCCGCGTCCTACTTCTATCAGCGTGCCCACCACGGCGCGCACCATATTACGTAGAAAGCGATTGGCAGATATCTCGAAATACCACTTGGAAGGACTCGTCTGATGCCATTCGGCACACGTTACATGACAGAGTGTCGTCTTGACATCGGCATGACTCTTACAGAAAGCTCCGAAGTCTTCGTATTCCAAGAGTATGCGAGCCGCCTCGTTCATCTTTTTAAAATCCAGCGGATAGTGTAATTCACAGGAGTAGTGACGTTCAAAAGGAGATTTCTCCGTGTGAATATAATAATAATAGGTACGTAGAGTAGCCGAGAAACGGGCATGCATATCGTCGCTCACAGGTTCGATATGTTGGATAGCGATATCCTGTGGCAGCAGCTTATTGAGTTTATAAGCCAGCTGCTTGCAGTCAATCTCACTTTCAATGTCAAAGTGAGCCACCATCATCTTGGCATGTACGCCAGCATCCGTTCTTCCGGCACCTGTTACAACGATCTCCTGCCGCAACAACAATGACAATCCCCGCTGCAATTCTCCTTGCACCGATATGCCATTGGGCTGAATCTGCCAGCCATGAAAGCGCGTTCCGTCGTAGCTTAATGTAACGAAGTACCTCATCTTGAATGTTACAACAATCGTTTAGAACTCACTCGTAAAGTGGAACTGTATATGCTCGAAGTCCTGTTGTGCCATCGAAAGCACATAACCAGAGTCGGCCAGGAAGACGTCTCTACCCTCCTTGTCCTTCGCCATATACTGATACTTACGCTTCTTGAAGTTCTCCAATTCCTGTTCGTTGTCGCTGCTGATCCAGCATGCCTTATACAGATGAACTGGTTCCCAGCGGCACTTGGCGTTGTATTCGTTCTCCAAGCGATACTGGATGACCTCGAACTGCAACTGTCCAACAGTACCAATAATCTTGCGTCCGTTGAACTGGTTGACAAAGAGCTGGGCCACACCTTCGTCCATCAACTGGTCGATACCCTTCTGTAGCTGCTTTGACTTCATGGGGTCATCGTTCTCAATATATTTGAACAGCTCAGGCGAGAATGAAGGCAGACCACGGAAATGCAACTGTTCGCCCTCTGTAATCGTATCGCCAATCTTGAAGATGCCACCGGTATCGGGCAGACCTACGATATCGCCTGGCCATGCCTCGTCGATGGTACTCTTGCGCTGAGCCATAAACTGTGTTGGCGAAGTGAAGCGCATGGTTTTCCCCTGACGCACATGCAGGTAAGGCACATTTCTTTGGAACTTACCGCTACATACCTTACAGAAGGCAATACATGAGCGGTGATTGGGGTCGATGTTGGCCGTAATCTTAAAGATAAAGCCAGTGAACTTAGCCTCCTCGGGCTGCACCTCGCGCTCCTCGGCCTTGGTAGGACGTGGAGAAGGCGCAATCTCTACGAAGCAGTTCAAGAGTTCCTGAACACCAAAGTTATTCAGAGCCGAACCAAAGAACACAGGAGCTACTTCTGCTGAGCGATAGGTCTCCACGTCAAATTCGGGATAAACACCATCTACCAACTCCAGGTCCTCGCGCAGCTTATTAGCGTCGGTTTCCCCGACACGTTTGTCGAGCTCAGCAGAACTGACCTCCACACAGACCTTCTCGGTGACGCGCTGCTTGTCAGGTGTAAACAGGTCGAGCTTGTGCTCATAGATATTATAGACACCCTTGAACTTAGCACCCTGGTTGATGGGCCAGCTCAAAGGACGTACCTTAATCTCCAGTTCCTGCTCCAGTTCATCCAGCAGGTCAAACGGGTCGCGACCCTCACGGTCCATCTTGTTGACGAAGATGATAACAGGTGTCTTACGCATACGACAAACTGTCATCAGTTTACGTGTCTGGGTCTCTACGCCCTTGGCACCGTCAACCACGATAATAGCAGAGTCAACAGCAGTCAAAGTGCGGAAAGTATCCTCGGCAAAGTCCTGGTGACCTGGTGTATCCAGGATGTTCACCTTATATTCGATATCCTTGCCGTCGGGTGTATAATCAAACTCCATCACAGAGGTTGACACAGAGATACCACGCTGTTTCTCAATCTCCATCCAGTCACTGGTGGCACTCTTCTTAATCTTGTTGTTCTTTACTGCGCCAGCCACCTGGATCTGTCCGCCAAAAAGCAGAAACTTCTCAGTCAGGGTTGTCTTACCAGCGTCAGGGTGCGAAATAATCGCGAATGTTCTTCTACGTTCAATCTCTTGGTTCATTCTTCACAAAATGTATTATTGCTTATCATTGAGAAGCTTGTTCACACAAACCTCCAAACTCTCCTCCCAATAGGGAATTTCTATATTGTATGTCTGTTTAATCTTTGTTTTATCCAGCACGCTGTAGTGAGGACGGGCTGCCGGTGTGGGATATTCCTCCGTATGCAATGGGCGCACATGACATGTGCTGATACCTGCTATTCGATGGATGGCCTTGGTAAAGTCATACCATGATATAACACCTTCATTACTAAAATGATAGATACCGCTCACAACACCATTACTGATAGCGGCAAAAATGGCCACAGCCAAATCATGAGCATAGGTTGGCGTACCTATCTGGTCGAAGATAACACCCAACTCAGCCTTCTCGCGACCCAGACGAATCATGGTTTTCACGAAGTTGTTGCCGAAGGTGCTGTATAGCCAAGCCGTACGGATAATCATCGACTTCTTGCAGTTGTTTAATACAGCCTGCTCGCCTGCCAGTTTGGTGCGTCCATAAGTGCTGTTGGGACAAACAGGATCCGTCTCAACATACGGCTTGTGGTTGGTGCCGTCAAACACATAGTCTGTAGATACCTGAATCATCCATCCACCACTCTTTTCGATGGCTTCTGCCAGAAAGCCTGGTGCGTCAGCATTCAGCAGATGACAAAACTCTTGGTTCTCCTCGGCCTTGTCAACAGCCGTATATGCTGCACAGTTCACAATACCGTCAATGGCATTGTCGCCCACAAACTGCTCAATGGCTTCGCGGTTGGTGATGTCCAGCTCGGCCACATCCGTGTTAAAATAGGTGTGTTCAGGGTGCAGCTTCTCCAGCAACTGCATCTCGTTACCCAATTGTCCGTTGCATCCCGTAACAAGTATATTCATATCCTAAAACTCTAATGGTTCTTCTTTATCTTTCTTATAATAGTCTGACAGCATGCCAATAAAGGTCGAAACCTCCTTGACGGCGTGCTCCGTATTCGGTGTAATCTCCTTTTTCTGAAGTCTCAGCATCATCACGCCATAGAGCAGGTTCAGACAAGTTTCAATCTCTCCCACCTCTTTGTTTTCTCCGCGATTGCGCAGTTCCACGATAAAAGGCAGCACCTTATAGTACTCCGTATTATAGAATGGGAATTTGGGCGAACTGAGCAACTGCTGATGCAGTTCGGTGAGCAGCTGAAGCGTCACCTTGTTGATCTGCAGATGTCCCTGCTCGCGACAACCCTCCTCGTTCATCATCTTGATGAGATTGCCAAACCAGTCAGCTTCGTCCTCCTTTTTGTCATCATCGTAGTCAAAACGATCGATATATTCGCGACGAATGCGAGACAAAGAGCATCCGAAGGCGCGAATGGTATCCTCTACCTGCCACATATAAAGCAGGTATTCCGCAATATTATTCTTACGTAATTCCTGTGCAATAAACATAACCAAAGGGTGTTAGAATATATTATATAGGTGTAAGCTGGTCAGCGTGGAAAGCAGGATAACGACACTGCCCAGAATGACCACCATACCAATAATCTGATTAATGATACGAATGCCATAGGTGTCAAACTTGGTGCGAACCTTGTCAATCAGCCAAGTGAGCCCCCACCACCATACCAAGGCACCAGCCACAATACTCACAAAGCCAACCATCATATCGATGGGTTTGTCGGGCTGGAGACCAAAGGCAAACTGGGCATAGAGTGCCATAAAGAGGAATATAATCAGGGGATTGCTCAATGTAACCAGGAAAGCCGTGATGCCATTGTGTGTCAATGTTCCCTTGTTCTGACCAGGTTTGCGCATATTCTTCGTGGGGTCCGTACGATACGTATAGAGTCCAAAGAACAGTAGCATCACGCTACCAGCAATCTGCAAATAGAATCGATTGGTGTCGTTGCTGACGAAATCAACAACCAGACCCATGCCCAATCCGGTGATGCCCGCATAGATGATATCGCTTAGGGCAGCGCCACAACCTGTGACGAATCCATACCATCGTCCTTTGTTCAGCGTACGTTGAACACAAAGTACTCCTACAGGTCCCATTGGCGCAGAAGCAATAATGCCAATGAGCAATCCTTTGAATGCGATATCTAATATATTGGGTATGGTATGCAGCATAGCGACTGCAAAGGTACGCTTTTTTGAGGAGTTTATGGGCTATCTGGGAGTTAAAAGGAGTTAAAGGCCTTGAGTTTTGCAAAGATTATTGTAACTTTGCAGCAAACAATAATAACAATACTACACAAAACTTCATCGATATGAATGAACAAGCACTTTTAAAGCCATATGTCATTGGCTTGGATTTGGGAGGAACCAATTCTGTTTTCGGCATTGTTGACGCCAGAGGCGATATTAAAGCCACCACCGCCATCAAGACTGGAGGCTATGAGAATGCTGAGGACTATGTCAATGCATGTATAAATGCCTTGCAACCTATCATCGAACAGGTGGGCGGCATCGAGAAGATTAAAGCCATGGGTATTGGTGCACCCAACGCCAATTATTACAGCGGAACGATTGAGTTTGCACCCAACTTGCCTTGGGCCCACAGCACAGTAGTGCCTTTGGCCAAGATGTTCAGCGAGCGTCTGAATAACATCCCCGTTGGTATGACCAATGATGCCAATGCAGCTGCCATTGGCGAAATGGTCTATGGCGTTGCTCGTGGCATGAAAAACTTCATCGTCATCACTTTGGGAACAGGTGTCGGTTCTGGCATTGTGGTCAACGGACAGTTGCTTTACGGACACGATGGCTTTGCTGGCGAGTTGGGTCACGTCACCATGGTTCGCGGCGAGTCTGGTCGTCTCTGTGGATGCGGACGTACGGGTTGTCTCGAAGCTTACTGCTCTGCCACAGGTGTTGCACGTACTGCTCGCGAGTTGCTGACCACCACCGACCGTCCCTCTATCCTGCGCGACATGAATATCGACGATATCACCTCGCTCGATGTGAGTATTGCTGCTGGCAAGGGAGATGTGCTGGCTAAGGAAATCTATGATTTCACCGGCAAGATGCTGGGTGAGGCTTGTGCCGACTTTGCTGCCTTCTCGTCACCCGAGGCCTTCATCTTCTTTGGTGGTATGGTCAAGGCAGGTGAACTGATTATGAAGCCTATCCGCGAAGCCTACGAGGCTCATGTCATGGAAATCTTCAAGGGCAAGGCCAAGTTCCTCATCAGCGGACTTGATGGCGCTTCGGCAGCCGTACTTGGCGCTTCGGCTGTTGGTTGGGAGATTCAATAAGTAACAATAATCATTTAGGGGGCTGGCTTGTCGCTGGCCCCATCTTTTTGCTGAAATCCTATGATTTTCTATTTCTCAGGTACAGGAAACACGCGATGGGCTGCTGAAGAGCTGGCCAGAAAGATAGGTGAAAAGCTGCTCTTTATCCCCGACGAACTGAAGGGCAACTGCGAATACGAGTTACAGGAAGACGAACGTCTCGGCTTCTGCTTCCCCGTACATGGTTGGCAACCTCCCCACATTGTCAGGGCGTTTATCCGCAAGGCCACATTTAAGGTCTTGCCTACCACTTTTGTCTATGCCCTCGTTACCTGCGGCGACAGCATTGGACGCACCATGGAGATCCTGAATAAAGACCTCGAAAAGAAGCATATCCATGCTTTAAGCGTTTATTCGCTGATTATGCCGGAATCCTATGTGTGTCTGCCGTTTATGTATACTGACACACCTGAAAAAGAGCACGCCAAGATCCAGCAGGCCGAGGCCGACCTCAATACCATTTCAGACGAGATTCTTCATCGCCAGTCAGGCATCGTCAAGACCACGCGAGGCCTTACCCCTTGGACGTTCAGTCATGTCATTGGCGCCTATTTTAATGCCCGCATGATTACCGACAAGAAGTTTACGGTGGATGCCGATGTGTGTATCCATTGCGGCAAATGCGAGAACGTATGTCCCACGGGTGACATTGTGATGAGCGACGGACTGCCCCAATGGCAGCACGATGGTTCGTGCACCAACTGCCTCAGTTGTTATCACCATTGTCCCAAGCATGCCATCAACTATGGTCGCATCACTCGCCAGCGTGGACAATACTATTTTGGTCACCAACCCAACAAAGATTAGGATTTTGGCACGGATTTTGCTTTTCGATGTGACAGAACATTAAATTAACATCGAAATATGCAAAAAGGTAACATCGGGGTTACAACTGAGAACATCTTCCCCGTCATCAAAAAGTTTCTCTATAGCGACCAAGAGATTTTCCTGCGTGAGATGGTTTCAAACGCTGTTGACGCTACGCAGAAGTTGAAGACCCTCAAGGAAAAGGGTGAATTCACAGGCGAACTGGGCAACCTGACCGTGCGTGTGAACTTCGACGCCGACAAGGGTACCATCACCATTAGCGACCACGGTATTGGCATGACCGAGGAGGAGATTGACAAGTATATCAATCAGATTGCCTTCTCTGGCGTGACCGACTTCCTCGAGAAGTACAAGGACAACGCCAATAATATCATTGGTCATTTCGGACTCGGTTTCTACTCTTCGTTCATGGTTTCTAAGAAGGTAGAGATCATCACCAAGTCATGGAAAGAAGGTTCTAAGGCCGTGAAATGGAGCTGTGACGGCTCTCCTGCCTACGAGATTGACGATGCCGAGCGTGAGGACCACGGTTCTGACATCATCCTCTACATCGACGATGACTCCAAGGAGTTCCTCGACAAGTACAAACTCGAGGGTCTGCTCAACAAGTATTGTAAGTTCCTGCCTGTACCTGTGGCCTTTGGCAAGAAGACCGAATGGAAGGACGGTAAGCAGGTGGATACTGCCGAGGACAACATTATTAATAATGTAGAGCCCCTGTGGACCAAGACCCCATCTACATTGAAGGACGAGGACTATAAATCGTTCTATCGCACCCTCTATCCCATGCACGATGAGCCCCTGTTCTGGATTCACCTCAACGTGGACTATCCCTTCAACCTCACAGGTATCCTCTATTTCCCCCGTATCAAGAACTCGCTGGAGCTGCAGAAGAACAAGATTCAGCTCTATTGCAACCAGGTCTTCGTCACCGACCAGGTGGAAGGCATCGTTCCTGAGTTCCTCACCCTGCTCCATGGTGTTATCGACTCACCCGATATCCCTCTGAACGTATCTCGTTCATACCTCCAGAGCGATCGTGAGGTCAAGAAGATCTCTACCTATATCACCAAGAAGGTGTCAGACCGTCTGAAGGCTATCTTCAATGAGGACCGCAAGGCCTACGAGGAGAAGTGGGACGACCTGAAGCTCTTTATCAACTACGGCATCCTGACCGAGGAGAACTTCTACGACCGTGCCAAGGACTTCTCACTTTTCAAGGATACAGAGGGCAAATATTTCACCTTCGACGAGTACAAGACCCTCATTGAGGCTTCTCAGAAGGATAAGGACGGCAACCTCGTCTATCTCTATGCCACCAATAAGGACGACCAGTACTCTTACATCAAGGCCGCTCAGGACAAGGGCTACTCAGTACTGCTCTTCGACGGACAACTTGACGTACCTTGCATCCAGACCCTGGAGCAGAAGTTCGAGAAGAGTCGCTTCACCCGTGTAGATGCTGACACCGTGGACCACCTGATTCAGAAGGACGATCAGCCCAAGACTGACTTGAATGACAGTCAGCGTGACAATCTGTCAGCCGTGTTCCAGAGTCAGATGCCTAAGCTCGACAAGGCCGAGTTTATTGTCGAGGTCAACGCCCTTGGTGCCGAGCAGCGACCTGTGGTCATCACCCAGAACGAATGGATGCGCCGTATGAAGGAGATGAGTCGCTACCAGAGCGGCATGGGCTTCTATGGTCAGATGCCCGACTCGTTCAACCTCGTGCTGAACAGCGACCACGCTCTTATCAAGCGCGTGCTCGACGACGCCCAGAACCAGCTCAGCGACCAGCTGAAGCCTATCGAGGGCGAGATTAAGGGTCAGGAAGCCCGTTTGGCAGCCCTGAACCAGCAGACCGAGGGTAAGAAGCCCGAGGAGATTTCTCAGGAGATCAAGGACGACAAGGCCAACACCCAGAAGGCCATCGACGAGCAAAAAGCCAAGAAGCAAGACGTTCTTGGCAGTTTCGCTGCCAAGAACGACATCGTTCATCAGCTCATCGACCTCGCTCTGCTTCAGAACGGTATGCTTAAGGGCGAAGCGCTCGATAAGTTCCTGCAGCGTAGCGTAGAACTTATCAAATAATTCCTTGAGATAAGTTCCTGCAGCGCAGCGTAGAACTTATCAAGTAGAAATAGCAAATTATACATACTCCAAGGGGACGGACGATGAATCCGTCCCTTTTCTTTTTGCCTAAACAAAAAATTTTCTCACCAATTTTAGGTATTTTCGTGAAAGTTTCGTAACTTTGCAGCCACGAAACAAATTTCACTATTTTAAAATAGGTAACAATGATTTATTCTAAGGAAGTTGAAAACATGTGCGTTGTGGCCAAAGGCCCCAACCACGGTCCTGCTCCCATCGGTGCGCTCCTCAGCAGGGTGCTTGTAAGCTGAGCCTGAACGTGAAGGACGGCGTTATTCAGGAGGCTCTTGTTGAGACCATCGGTTGCACAGGTATGACTCACTCTGCAGCTATGGCATCAGAGATTCTGCCTGGCAAGACTATTCTCGAGGCTCTGAACACCGACCTCGTTTGCGACGCTATCAACACCGCTATGCGCGAGCTGTTCCTGCAGATCGTTTACGGACGCACACAGAGTGCTTTCTCTGAGGGCGGTCTGGTTATCGGTGCTGGTTTGGAAGACCTGGGTAAGGGTCTGCGCTCACAGACTGGTACACTCTATGGTACTAGTTCCTGGATAAGGACAATCAGGTTTGCGGCTACGAGTACGTTCACCTGGGCAAGATGATGGAAGCCATCAAGGACGGTATGGATGCCAACGAGGCTGTGAAGAAGTTCACCGGTTCTTACGGTCGTACTACAGCTGAGCAGGGAATTGTTAAGGCTATTGACCCACGTAAAGAGTAAGGAGGAAAGAAATTATGATTAGAAAAGTATCATTCGAGAGCTACGAGCGTCGCATCAATCAGGTGCTGGCTGCTCTGAAGGAGAACGGCATCAATAGCATTGAAGAGGCTAACGAGATTTGCGAGAAGGCTGGCGTTGATCCCTACCAGATGTGTGAAGAGACTCAGCGTATCTGCTTCGAGAACGCTAAGTGGGCATATGTATGCGGTGCTGCCATCGCTATCAAGAAGGGTGTAAAGAGCGCTGCCGAGGCTGCCGAGGCTATCGGTATCGGTCTGCAGAGCTTCTGTATCCCCGGTTCTGTGGCTGACGACCGTAAGGTTGGTCTGGGTCACGGTAACCTGGCTGCTCGTCTGCTGCGCGAGGAGACTGAGTGCTTCGCCTTCCTGGCTGGTCACGAGTCATTCGCTGCTGCCGAGGGTGCCATCAAGATTGCCGAGAAGGCTAACAAGGTGCGTAAAAAGCCCCTCCGCGTTATCCTGAACGGTCTTGGCAAGGACGCTGCTATGATCATCAGCCGTATCAACGGTTTCACCTATGTTCAGACTCAGTTCGACTACTACACTGGCGAGGTGAAGGTCGTTAAGGAAGTTCCCTACTCTGACGGTCCCCGTGCCAAGGTAAAGTGCTATGGCGCTGACGACGTTCGCGAGGGTGTTGCCATCCTGTGGAAGGAGAACGTTGACGTGTCAATCACTGGTAACTCTACCAACCCCACCCGTTTCCAGCACCCCGTAGCTGGTACCTATAAGAAGGAGCGCGTGCTCGCTGGCAAGCCCTACTTCTCAGTAGCTTCAGGTGGCGGTACCGGTCGTACCCTGCACCCCGATAACATGGCTGCAGGTCCTGCTTCTTACGGTATGACTGACACCCTGGGTCGTATGCACTCAGACGCTCAGTTCGCAGGTTCTTCTTCTGTTCCTGCACACGTAGAGATGATGGGCTTCCTGGGTATTGGTAACAACCCCATGGTAGGTGCCACCGTATCTATCGCAGTGGAGATTGACCTCGCTCTGAACAAGAAGTAATCACTACTGAATATCACGAATTTCACGAATTGTACGGATTTCAGTCCTGCGGGAGTGAGTTCGTATGATTCGTGAGATTCTTTTATATACCAGTAACAACGAATATCATTTGCAATGAATATTACTGAACGTTTTCTTAACTATACGAAATTCGATACTCAGTCGTCTGAGGAAAGCGAGACCGTGCCCAGCACCTCCAAGCAACTTATCTTTGCGCGCTATCTGAAGGACGAACTCGAGGAGGTGGGCCTACAGGACGTGTCACTCGACGACAAGGGCTATATCTATGCCACCTTGCCAGCCAACACTAAGGACGCGTGTCCTGTCATTGGCTTTATCTCACACTATGACACCAGTCCCGACTGCTCTGGTGCCAACATCAAGCCGCGTATTGTCAACAACTACAGCGGTGGCGATATTGAACTCTCCGAGGGCATCATGCTCTCTCCCAATAAATTCCCCGAGTTGCTCCAGCACACGGGTGAAGACCTCATTGTGACAGATGGCCACACCTTGCTGGGTGCCGACGACAAGGCCGGCATTGCCGAGATTGTGCAGGCCATGGTCTATCTGAAGGAGCACAAGGAGATTAAGCACGGCAAGATTCGCGTGGCATTCAACCCCGACGAGGAGATTGGCATGGGTGCCCATCACTTCGATGTCGAGAAGTTTGGCTGCGAGTGGGCCTATACGATGGATGGTGGCGACGTGGGCGAGCTGGAGTTTGAGAACTTCAACGCAGCCTCGGCCAAGATCACCATCAAGGGTGTGAGTGTTCACCCAGGATATGCCAAGGGTAAGATGTTGAATGCGAGCCTCTTAGCCGTAGAATTCGCAGGAATGCTTCCAGCCGACGAGACCCCCGAGACCACCGAGGGCTATCAGGGTTTCTATCATCTCACAGGCATGCAGACGCAGACCGAGCAGGCCAAGTTGTCCTACATCATCCGCGACCACGATCGCGAGAAGTTCGAAGACCGCAAGCGTTTCATTAAGCGCGTGGTCGACCAGATGAACGAGAAGTATGGCGAGGGTACGGTTGTGGCAGATATCAACGACCAGTATTACAACATGAAGGAGAAGATTGACCCCCAGATGCATGTCATCGACCTGGTGCTCCGTGCCATGCAGGAGAGTGGCGTCACCCCCAAGGTGCGTCCCATCCGCGGTGGTACCGATGGTGCCCAGCTGTCGTTCAAGGGCCTTCCCTGCCCCAACATCTTCGCTGGTGGCATCAACTTCCACGGTCCTTATGAGTTCGTTCCCATCCAGTCGATGGAGAAGGCCATGCAGGTCATCGTGAAGATCTGTGAGCTTACTGCACAATACAATTCATAATCCATCATGGCAGAACTTCCCACGATGATTCGCGACCTGGCCCTGATGCTGATGATGGCAGGTGTGGTGACTTTGGTTTTCAAGAAACTGAAGCAACCCCTGGTGCTCGGCTATATCGTTGCCGGCTTCCTGGTGTCACCCCACATGCCTTATACTGCCTCAGTGGTCGATATGTCCAACATCCACCTCTGGGCCGACATCGGCGTCATGTTCCTGTTATTCTCGTTGGGTCTCGATTTCTCGTTTAAGAAGATTCTGAAAATGGGTGCCTCGCCCATCATCTCGGTGGTCTGCATCATCTTCGCCATGTCGATACTCGGTGTCATCGTGGGCCATTCCTTTGGGTGGTCCAAGATGAACTGCATCTTCCTTGGCGGTATGCTGGCCATGAGCTCCACCACTATTATTTATAAGGCCTTCGACGACCTCGGCCTGCGCCAGCAACAGTTTGCTGGCCTGGTGATGAGTGTACTCATCCTCGAGGATATCCTGGCCATTGTGATGATGGTGATGCTGAGTGCCATTGCCAGTGGCAGCAATCCCGATGGTGGCCAGATGCTCGATGCCATCGTCAAGATAGGCTTTTTCCTCATCCTGTGGCTGGTGGTGGGCATCTTTGCCGTTCCCCTGTTTTTGCGTCGTGTGCGCAAACTCATCAACAGCGAGGTGCTGCTCATCGTCTCCCTGGGACTCTGCTGCGCCATGGCAGTCATCTCTACCGGCGTGGGCTTCTCCTCCGCCTTTGGTGCCTTCATCATGGGCAGCATCCTGGCCGAGACCATCGAGGCCGAGAGGATAGAAAAGCTGGTGGAGCCCGTCAAGAACCTCTTCGGAGCCGTCTTCTTCGTGTCTGTAGGCATGTTGGTCGACCCGCAGATCCTGCTCGACTATGCCCTCCCCATCTTCACCCTCGTGATGACCATCATCGTTGGCCAGGCCATCTTTGGCTCGCTGGCGTTCCTGTTGGGAGGCGAGTCGTTGAAGTCAGCCATGCGTTGTGGATTCTCGATGGCTCAGATTGGTGAGTTCTCGTTTATCATCGCCTCGCTGGGCCTGTCGCTCGGCGTCATTGGCGATTTCCTCTATCCGGTTGTGGTGGCCGTATCCGTTATTACCACTTTTCTCACACCTTACATGATACGGTTCGCCACGCCGGCTTATAATGCGCTGGAGAAGCGCCTGCCCACGCGCGTTATCAAGTCGCTCAACCATCTCTCGATGAGTCATCCCGACAGCAACGAGAAGAGCCAATGGAAGAGCCTCCTGACCCAGATGACCACCAATACCGTGGTCTATAGCATCCTCTCTGTGGCAGTCATCACCGTCATGTTCACCTTCCTGCTGCCCTTTACGCGAAGGCTGCTGCCAGGCTGGGAACTACATTGGTATGCCAACGCCATCACAGGTGTCATCACCGTCCTGTGTATCTCGCCCTTTCTCCGTGCCATGGTCATGAAAAAGAACCACAGCGAGGAGTTCAAGGCCCTGTGGCGTGAGAGCAACAGCAACCGTCTGCCCCTTATTTTCACCATCCTGGTGCGTGTGGGCATCGCCGTGGCCTTCATCTTCTATATCTGCAATTACCTCAGTCGCTTCACCCCCGCCATCATGATCACCCTGGGCTTGGTTGTCATTGTGATTATCATCATGTCGAGGGGCATCAAGCGTCGCAGCATCCTGCTCGAACGACTCTTTATCAACAACCTCCGTTCGCGCGATATCGAGGCCCAGGTGCGAGGCAAGAAGAAGCCCCTCTACGAAGGCAAGCTCCTCGACCGTGATATACATATTGCCGATTTCGACGTGCCTTTCAATTCCAAGTGGATGGGTCACAACCTGCGCCAACTGAGTCTTGGTCGCAAGTATGGCGTTCACATCAGTAGTATTCTGCGTGGTGGTTTCCGCCTGAACATCCCCGACGGCAACTATATCATCTATCCAGGCGACAGACTCCAGGCCATTGGTAGTGACGACCAGCTCACCAAGTTCCGAAACGCCATCGAGAGTGAGGTACTGGGCGAGGACCTGGAACTGGAGAAGCGCGAGATGAAGCTGCGCCAAATGATTATTGCCGCCGACAGTCCTTTCGTTGGCAAGACCCTCGAAGAGAGTGGCATCCGCCGTCTATACAACTGCATGGTGGTAGGTCTTGAGGAAGGCAAGGAGAATCTCTCTCCCGTATCCCCCACCCGTCAGTTTGAGGAAGGCGACATCCTCTGGGTCGTAGGCGAGCAAGAAGACCTCGATGTGTTGGCGAGAGCAAAATAAACGCTGATATCTGATGTTAGAGTGCGGTCTGTCAATTTTCAGAGTGCTCTCTAACAATTGTTGGAGTGCAGTGGAACAAATAAAACACCGTTTAAAAAGTATCGATTTGCGGCCATCGCGGCCATGCGGCCATCAAATCTATATATTAATTAAAAAATAGAAAAGGTATATGAAATGACCATATACCTTTTTTTTATTAATATAGAAAACTGATGGCCGCATGGCCGCGATGGCCGCATCAAGCCACTTAAATTAAGACAGTGAGGGAAAAATTAAAATGAAAAAGTGAGAAAATGAAAAGGATTCGGGCGGGTCACAAAGCGTGACTCGCCCTTTATAAGCGAGTTAAAATAAGACAAAATGGGTTAAAATCCTTAATAAATTCGTAAATACAGTTGGATTTTACGTATTTTTGCAAAAAATAAACAAAAAAAATATAGTAACATGAAGAACAATTCTATTGTATTAACAGCTGGCCTAGCTTTGTTAGCCACTCTATCCTCATGCAAAAAGGAAACCCTCCCCTCTTACGAGGAAGCACAAAAGGAGACTTATGCCAATAGTTTCGTAGCCAAGTATGGTCAGATTAGTCCCAACCAGTCGTGGGATTTCACTACAGGCGAGTCAAACCTCGCTACCACGCGTGGTTACGCTACAATCAATGTAGAAGTTCTGGAAAAAGGTGTTGACTGGGGCGATGTGTCGAATCTGGAGTTAGATCACCATTCGTTCCCACAGAAGCCTGTATGGGATTATGACATTATTCTCAGTGGCATTACCAAGAATACTGAGATTTTTAACGCCATCAATATTGCACTACCTGAAAAGAGGGGGCAAAAGAAGGACGACGTGGTCTTGGTTGCACCATCCAGCTCGTTCTATATCTATCCCTTGCTCAGTGGAGGTGGCAATCGCTACGATTTGATGGTAAAGGTGGGTGATGAAGAGCCTGTATGCGTTTTCAAGAAGGATTACACCAATTTCCAGACAGTTAACGGCATGAAGAAACTTAATGGCGAAATCGTTAATATGCATGGTGTTAAGGTAGAGGCTCCCGTGGGCACACCTATAGAGATTTATCTGGATAATATGATTGATGTAGATAACAAGCCACTTCCTACGATGGGCACTACCAATGGTTATGCTGTTTACATTGATGTGCCTAACGACGCGAAACTGGAACTGGATGATGTTGAGTTGGCTGAAGATCATGTTGTCAAGTATATAGGTATCGAGGATGCCAAGAATGGCGACTTTGACTACAACGACCTGGTGCTGGCTGTTGTGGGTAACCCTGATGTTCCCCAGGATAAGATTATCAGTGAGAACCAGTATCAGGTAACAACCAGTCGCGCCAAGCGCTATATGATTGAAGATCTGGGGGCCATCGGCGACTTCGACTTTAACGACGTAGTTGTAGACGTAGAGGAATATACCGTCTATACCCATAAAGTAACATCTGAGAATGGTGTTAAGACTAGCGATGAGATTATCAGTACATCCACCGCTCCTACCAAGGCCTTTATCCGCGCCCTGGGCGGTACGATGGACTTTGAGTTGACCATCGGTAGTACCAAGTGGGTAAAGAGTGAGTCGGAATACGCCGTCGCTACGATGTACAACACCGAGGGCACCATCGACTACTCAAAAATCTTGGCTGAGTTCGAAGTTAGCGATTATGACTACGACGCTAACAACATTACCTTCCGCGCCAACGGCAAGGACGGCAGAATGTACACCGTTTCGTTCCCCAAGACTGGCGAGGCCCCGATGATGATTGCCGTAAATCCATCCACCAAATGGATGACAGAACGCACAAGCATCCCCAGCTCATGGTTCAGCAAGTAAAACAGTCTAATGTTAATATGAAAATAAAATCGGGCGGGTCACAAAGCGTGACTCGCCCGATTATTTTGTTTACAGTTTAAGCACTTGCTTATACATGCCTTCAAATTCGGTGTTAAGAGTGGGCTTCTCTTTGAAGATGCCAAAGAGGGCGCTGCCACTGCCACTCATGGCGGCATAGACGGCACCAAGGTCGTAGAGACGCTGCTTCACGGCACCAATCTCGGGATGCAGGGCAAAGACGCTCTGCTCGAAGTCGTTGACAAGGTCGTGACGCCATGTCTCGATGGGCTGACGAACGACATCAAGGCAGTTCTTGGCGGGCTTGCAGGGATGGATGCGTGAGAAGGCTTCCTTGGTGGGCACGGGGATGTCGGGGCGCACCACGGTGAGATAATAGCCACTGAGGTCGAGGTCGATGGGCTGCAGACGTTCGCCAATACCCTCGGCATAGGCAGGACGATTGAGGATAAAGATGGGACAATCGGCACCCAACTTGGCAGCATAGTCGATGAGCTGCTGCTGGGTGAGACCCAGATTGCACATCGTGTTGAGCAGTAGCAGCATGGCGGCACAATCGCTGGAGCCACCACCCATGCCTGCCTGCGTGGGAATGGCCTTATGAAGATGGGCATGCACACGGGGCATCTGGGGAAAATCTTGCTTCAGCAGGTTATAGGCCTTGACCACAAGGTTACGCTGCTCGTCTCCCTCAATAGCGATGTTGGTCACCTTAAGATCGCAGTCGTAGGCAGAGGGAAATGCTTCGTCCATCACCTGCACCTCGAGGGCATCCTGTAACTGAACGGGGAAAAACACGGTTTCCAGATTGTGGTAACCATCGGGACGGCGCTCAACGACATTGAGGCCGAGATTGATCTTTGCTATGGGAAAACAAATCATTGCGAACTGAGAATTGAGATGTGAGAATTAGTGTTCCAAGCGCGAACCTTCTAATTGCTTGGGGCAGACAGCCTCCAGAGGGCACTTGGCGCAATGGGGGCTGCGCGAGGTGCAGACATAGCGTCCGTGAAGCAAGAGCCAATGATGGGCCAGCGAGAGATCGGCAGCGGGGATATGCTTCTTCAGGGTCTGCTCCACCTTCAAAGGGGTGTTGTCGCTCTTTGACACCAGGCCCAGACGATGACTGACACGATAGACGTGGGTATCCACGGGCATGGCTGACTGGCCAAAGGCTACTGCCTGCATCACATTGGCGGTCTTGCGCCCCACCCCAGGCAGCTCGAGCAACTGGTTCATATCGCTGGGCACCTGGCCCTTGAAACGCTCCACCAGCATGCGTGACAGTTCTACCAGGTGCTTGGCCTTGGAGTTGGGATAGCTGACGCTCTTGACGTATTCGAATATCTCGTCGGCTTCGGCCTGGGCCATCGTCTTGGCATCGGGATAGCGGCGGAAGAGGTCGGGCGTCACCTGATTGACACGCTTGTCGGTACACTGGGCGCTGAGCACCACGGCCACCAACAACTGGAAGACACTACCAAACTCGAGTTCGGTGGTGACCTCTGGCATCTCGTTGCGGAAATGCTCCAGTACCAATCGGTATCGCTCGTCGCGCTTCATCCTCTAACTTATTTCGAGAGTTTCTGAACATACTCCACGGGCTCGCCATCCTCGTTGCGAAGTACCTTGGCAAAGTCTTTTGCGTCGTATTTTACGGGACCACGCATAAACTCGGGGATATTATAGCTCTTCATGAACTGATGGTGGAACTCGGGATCGGCCTGAGGCAAGACAAAGGCCTTGGTGCTGCGACCCTGCGCATCGACATGGGCAATGAACGGACGAGTGTAGTTGCTGTCTTCGCGACGACTGCTGACCACCATCCAGCGTCCATTACTTGACCAAGAGTGATAGCTCTCGGTGTCGCCAGAGTTGATGCCGTCCATGCGTCTGCACTCTCCAGTGGCAAGGTCCATCAGCCAGAGGTCGGCCTCGTGGTGCCAGATATGGAAGCAGCCATAGTTGCCCAGTGTGAAGACCAGAAAACGGCCATCGGGCGAGATGCGAGGCAGCGTGGCACTCTTGTCGAGTGAATCGGCATTGAACACCATCTCGTGGGGGCCGAAGGTCAGGGTCTCGGGATCGAAACTCTTCTTATAGATGCAGTACTTGAACTCCTTGGCGCGCATGATGACATCGGTCTCGTGTTCCAGCGAGTCGTTATAGACAAAGTGGGCGCTGCAGTAATAGAGGGTCTTGCCATCGGGCGCCCAGAATGGATAGATCTCAAACTCCTGTGGGTCGTTCTCGATGTTGGTCACCTGGTTATTGGCGACATCAAAGGCAATCAGGTCGCTGGCAGAGTCGAACACCTCAATCTTATTGCGATGGGCGGTGTGGAAGCTCTGGCCGGTACGGTTGGTAGAGAAGACGACGAGGGGCAGCCAGGGATGCCACGTTGGATAAACACCAGCGGAAAGGATGGAGTCGTTGCGCATGTTGATCTTGCGGATGTCACCATCATAGACGACCACCGTGCCACCCATGTTCTGACGGGCATGGAAGAGCATGCGGTCGGGGTTGTACTTCTGATAGTTGTGGCAGTTGACACACTGCCCGTTCTCCTCGGTGCTGCACAGCATATTGTCGACCATCACTCGTTCGTCGTAGTTCTCAAGGCAGCGCTGGTTGAGCGTCAGCTCCTCGTAGGTGACATACGACGGAGAAATGAGACGATAGCTGAGATAAGGGTCGATGCTATCAGTTGACACGTGGTAGGCAAAGGGCTGGAAGCGCGTCCACTGTTCGCCCTGACGGGCATAGACCTCGACGGTGATATCCTGACCCTTGGCCTGCTGCAGCAGCTCGTGCCAGTCGTCCACGTCGGGCTGAATCTTCTCGCCACCCAGCACCATCTCCTCGTTGCCAAAACTCAGACGTGCCACCATCTCGTCGACAGGCTGTTCCATCATAAACGTCAGAGGGGCAATGTTGACGGGGATAGTCACATCTACATAGTCGGGATAAATCTTTGGCAGACTCTCTGACTGCGTAAAGTTCTCGGGCACGCTGGCTCCACCGCAGGACACCAGTGTGAGTGCTACCATGATTGTATATAAGAGATGTTTCATCGGTTTAGTTAATCTTTTGATTTCTAATCAGGAAATATTCATAATAGAAGGTCTTGCCAAAACGGGGATAGAAGATAGGCTTCATCTGCTCCTCGGTCATGCCGGCACAGCGCTGGGCCTGCTGCATGAACTCGTCGTAGTTGCGCTTCACATCCTCGTCGAAAGGCATGTTGCTGATGTCCACCTGATGCTCCAGATGGCCATAGAGATAGGCGGCCTCTTGATAGTGCTTGGGCATGTGCTCGCCCTGATGCAGGTTGGCATAGTTGAAGAATCGGGGCCAGAAGACGCCAATATCTTTTTTCCACATGGCCGAGAGCAGCGTGAGCTCCTGGACCAAGGGGTCGGTGGAATTGATGTCCATCAGCACATTCATCAGATACATCTCGGCCAGGCCGTTGTCAGAACCCAGATGGTCTTCCTTCATCAACAGGCGTTGGATGATGGCATACTCGGCATCATCCTTCATCTTCTCGGGATGATTCAGGAATTGCTCTTGGTTGATGGCCCAGTCGCGATGGAAGCGGGTGTGCTTCAGCTGGTCGATATATTTCTTGGCAACGGCATACTCGCCATTGACCATGGCACAGCGCGTCATCAGTTTCAGGTGCTCGATACGCCAGCCATACTCGACACCATCTTCCAGGCACCAACGATAGCAATAATTGGCCTGACCATACTGATAATAGATAGCGCTGCCCACAATCTGCGTCATATTGACCTTCATGGGGGCATTAGAAGCTTTGGCGCCTGTGCGATAGTGGTACATCTGGTCGCCCTGAGCACCCTTACGGAACAAGGCCAGGTTCTTCATCATCACGATGGCGCGTGTGGGCTCTTCCTCCTCCAGATCGGCAGCAGCACGAAGCATGCCTTCCCAGTTGCTGTCCTCCATGGCACGACGCATCTCCAACTCTTTCTCGAAGTTGAAGTCGCAATACCAGAAATGTTTGACACTTATAACCATCAGGGCCAACAGCAAGACCTGGCATGCGAGCCATACGGGTGTCTTGTCGAGCAGGGTCTTGAGTTTGGCTGGAACGGGGACTGCCATGATGACATAGGAGATGCCCAGCAGGATAAAGGGCAGATAGTATTCGGGATAGGATTTGTCGAGGTCGAACAAAGGCAGGGCTGCCATATAGAGGTAGTCATAGTTGGTCTGATAGTACACCCACCAATAATAAATCTGGGGTACAAAAGCAATAGACATCAATACCCAGGCAAAGTTGATGTTTTTCCACCAAAGAGACATATCGCTCATGCGCCATGAGAGTAGTCCCATCAGCAGGAGGGCAAACAGGCCATAGGCGCCCAGCAGCGGATAGAGGATAATGGAAAAGACGATGATAGCCAACAAGCGGAACTTGGCTGGCAGGGAGCGATAGGCCCACACAGAGGCCATGGCTGCCGAGAGGCCGATGGTGCCCACAAAGAAATAGCCACGCAACTTCATGTAGTAAATCCAATAGCCCAGTTCCATATTGGTGGCCAACAATAGGGCCACGGGTACCAACAGCAGCACGCACCATTTCATGGATATACTAAGTGCCTTGGCCGACAGCCATACCAGCAGGGCCCACCAGGCACAGAGCATCAGGACGCCCTGCCAGGGGTGATAGAAGAACTCGGTGAAGAACGTACCCAGATAGGTGAGCAGGCCGCCTGGCACCACCATCTGTTGTTTAAAAAATAGACTTGTGTCCATGTGCAGGTTGAGCTCCTGCAACTTCCACAGCAAGTTGTCCTCATAGGTCAGCAGGCTCCAAGCGACAACGCCCAGGGCCAGCACGACCAATAAAAGAGGTAAGTATTTCAGTTGTTTCATATCTATAGTTTAATTTCTTTTCTTTCAGGGCTTTAGGGTATGAGCAATGAACTATCGCCATAACTCAGGAAACGGAAGTCGTGGCTGAGGGCGTAGTCGTAGATCTTGTGCCAATCGCCATGAACGAAGGCGCTCACCAAAAGCAGAAGCGTGGACTGAGGTTGATGGAAATTGGTGACCAGCATCTTGACAATCTTGTAGTCATAACCTGGGGCGATGATAATCTGGGTACTGCTGTGCAGGGTCTGCAGGCCATTACGGTCGAGCCAGCCAAGAAGTGCTTGAATAGCAGCACGAGGAGAGACATCTTCCCTCTTCCCTCTTCCCTCTTCCATCTTACTTCTTCCCTCTTCCCTCTCATACGGCTCCCACTGGTTCACATGCAAGTCGGCCTCATTGATATCGGGCTTCGCCAGCACCTTGAGGCCCATATAATAGAGGCTCTCCAGGGTGCGCACGCTGGTGGTACCAACGGCAATAGCCTGGCAATCGTGGGCCAGCAGTTTTTCGAGGGTCTGACGGCGCACGCTGATATATTCGGTGTGCATCTCGTGACCTTCAATCTCTTCGCTCTTAACAGGCTTAAACGTACCTGCACCCACATGTAGGGTCACCTCCTCGCGATCAATGCCATGGGCATCCACAGCGCTGAGAACCTCGGGCGTGAAATGGAGACCAGCTGTAGGGGCTGCCACGCTACCCTTGATCTTAGAGTAAACGGTCTGATAGGTGGTCTTGTCGCTCTCTTGGGTCTCGCGGTTGAGATATGGCGGAATGGGGAGCTCGCCCATCGACTCGAGAATCTCGGCAAACGACACGTTGTCGTTGTCCCATTCGAAGTCGATGCGATAGCTGGTGCCATGAATGTCGCCACGGGTGGCACTCATCGTGAATCGCTCGCCATGAATATCGAGCTCACGCTTCAAGGCACCTTCTTTCCATTTCTTCAGATTGCCCACGAGACAATACCACGAGCAGTGGCCTCGCATCTGAAACATCAACTCATAGTCTGAGGGGTCGGCAGGCTCCAGCAGGAATATCTCGATAAGGGCACCTGTCTCCTTGCGGAAATGCAGACGAGCCTGGATGACCTTAGTATTGTTGAAAACCATCAAAGCGCCGGATGGCAGATGGTTGGGCAGATTAAAGAAGGTGTCCTCGCCCACCTCACCGTGATTGTAGATCAGCAGCTTGGAATGATCGCGCTGGGCCAAGGGGAACTTGGCAATGCGCTCGTCGGGCAAGGGGTAGTTATAATCAGAAATGTGAATGTGTTTTGTATCCATAGTGAATTAAGCGTAAATATAAAGACAGGACTTCAAGATGGCATAGATGAGCGTCATCACGAGAATACAAATGACAACGTTAACATCGGCCAACTGATAGCCTGTGGATGTGTATTGCGTGGAAATATATGATACGGAGCTGGTCAAACGCTGGCGGATGCACTGGTGGAGATACCAGATGCCTGTGCCAACGATGCTGCCCCAAAGCAGACCGCAAAGGATGTCGCCAGGGAAGTGGACACCCAGATACATGCGCGTCCAGCAGTTGGTCAAAGACCACAGCACCAAGGCGATGGACAGCACGCGGCTGCGCACCAGCAGGGCAAAGAAGATAGCTATGCTAAACGTATTGGCGGCATGCGACGAGAAGAAGCCGTAGTCTCCACCACGATAGCCATTGACGGTATCGACAAGCATGGCAATCTCGGGGTCGCGAGAGGGGCGCCAACGGCATACCCAGGGCTTGATCAGGAGGTCGTTGAGAGAACCGGCCAAAAACACGCAGAGGCCTGCTGCAGCAACAATCAAGAGAATCTTCTGGACGTTGTCGTTGTTCTTGATAACCAGATAAAGCAATCCTAGATACAGGGGTATCCACGTAGAGGCTGTCGTCAGCGTCTTGGCCATCCCGTCGAGGAACAGCGAATCGCTACCATTGAACCACAACAGTAGTTGCTTATCGAATTCTATCAATGCAGACCAATCCATATACTTAGATGATTTCTATTTGCTTGGTTTCTACCCAGCCTTGTTTGCCATCGGGAATAACAATCTCGCACCAGTCACCAATAGAGTTGTCGAGCACTCGCACCTTCGTGCCTTCGTGCAGGATAAAGAGGTCGGTGCCGCCCTGAGAGGGAGTGCTCTTTACGGGGACTGCGGCATCCATGATGATGGCACCATCGCGATTGTCAACGATACCCTTCTGCTGCCAGGCAAAGACAATACTCGTCAGGAAGGCAAAGAGCAGGGCGATGCTGCCGAAGAAGCCTATCTTGCGCAGCCAGATGGCCGAGCAAAACAGGTAGACAAAGAACAGCACGAGGGCGGAGGCCAACAGGAGTAGGCTGGCACGGGCCCAACCATCAACACTCAGCAGATTGACGACGGAGCGATACCAGGTGACAACAAAGAACTCGCTCTGGGGAACAATCTTATCGATGGTCTTGCTGCGTGCCAACTGCAGGTTGAAGCGGATATCGGCATCGCCTGGGGCCAGCAGCAGGGCACGCTCGTAGTTGAGTACGGCATGGGGCATGTCGTCCATACGGTAATAGGCATTACCCAGGTTATAGTGGAGCTCTACATGCGAGCCCCAATGATTAATCAGCTCCTCATACTGCTCGATAGCTTTCTGATAGTTTTCGTGTACATAGTTACTGTCGGCATCGGCTTTACTCAGGGCAAAGGCTGACGATGGCAGCATCAGCAGCAACAGCAGCACAGCTGTGGCTGCAACCTTCTTATGTTTGCGGTTCATTCCTTCTTCAATCTTCTCGATGGCACTCATGGCCGTCTGATATACTTTACTCATATTACCCTTGGGGTCACCAGGGGCATAGCGCTCAAACTCGCACTCGTCGATGGCCTCGATAAACTGGCGGATGACTTCCTCGTCAACCTGACGAGCATTGAGGCGATCGCTGATGTTTTCACGTGAGAGCTGTTCTACGGGGATATTCAACTTATCGCCCACATAGCCCCAGAGGGCACGCAGGACTTCGTCGTAAAATTCGCCTGGCTTGTTGTCCTTCATCAGGCGGGCAGCCTTCTTCAATCGCTTGGTGGCAATCTTGTTGGCACGCTTGCCGCGAACCTTCACCAGGTCGGCATTCTCTATGGCGCGCTTGCGGAAGACGATGAAAGCGCCGAGGAAGCAGACAAGGAGCAAGGCGAGTTGACGGTAATAATTCATGGAACCGAAGAAACGGGTGTCGTCACCAAAAATGGTCACATCGTCCAACTTGATGAAACGGATGTCGTTGGCCAGCATCTGAATCTCTTCCTGACTGCCTCCGTAACTCTGCACCTGACTATTGCCACCCTCACCCTTGTCAATGGTTAATTCATACGACTCGGAGGTCAGGGTCTTGTATTGTTTGCTGGCGGTATCGAAATAGGTGAACTCGATTGGTGGAACGGTAAAGTTGCCCTGATGACGGGGTACAGCCAGATACTCATATATCATGCTGCCCTCGAGGCCACTGGTGGTCAGGCGGGTCTTGTCGGTCATCTTCACGTCGTAGGTGTCAAAGTCCTTGGGGAACTTCACCTCGGGCGCCTTGATGAGTTTCATGTTGCCGATACCACTAATGGTCACGCGGATGGTCAGAGGCTCGTTGGCCTTGACCTGGGTGTTGTCAATCGTGGTGTTCATCTGGAAGTGACCAACGCCACCAGAGAAACCAACGGGGCGCGTGGGAAGGGGTTCTACCTCAATATCCACGCCAGGGGCCTTGATCTGCTTTTTCACCTCTACATAGCCGGAACCACCATTGAAGAAGGCTTCAAAGGGGTCTATGTTGCGATTCTGCTGAACCACGATGCCATTGAAGGTGAGGGGGGGAACCTGCAACTTGCCAGACATCTGAGGGAACATCACGTACTGGCTCCATGTGACGGTCTTATAGTTGCGGCCATTAAATTGCTCAATCTTAAAACTCTTCTCCTGAGGCAGAGGAATCTCCTGGGTGTGGAAGCCCTTCAGATCGGGCATCTTGCCTTCAAGCTGGGTCAGGCTCACCAGGGTATAGACCTTATAGGTCAGAAGCACGGGTTCTTGTTCATAGACCTTCTTCTTGGAGGCGCTCACCTTGATAAAGAGATCGGAGCCAGAGATGGCAGAACCGGCAGCACGCATCTCGTCCTGCTGCTGAGAGCGACGTCCATGGCGATTGCCCCCACCCTGTTGGGCTGTGCCCACAACCTCAATCTTGACGGCGTTGGACTTCACAGGATTGCCCTCAATATTAATAGAGGCGGCTGGAATCGTGAATGTGCCATTCTTCAGTGCCGAAAGAATATAGGTATAGGTGATTCGGGACGTCTGAGAGGTCTGGCCATTAACCATACTGAAGTATGACTGAGTCGATGTGCTGGGACCCATCAACACCTCAAAAGCCTCGCTGGGAATCTGACCAATGCGAAAGCCTGATACATCCTGAGAGGTCACGGTATAGGTCAAACGGAACTGCTCGCCAACAGCGACCTGCTGGGGGGCATTGGCAGTAAACTTCTGGGCAGATGCTGCCATTAAAACAAAATTGAAAAACGATATAATGAGTAATAATCGTTTCATAATCCTTGTTGTGTTATCTATTTAGTTTCTTATTCTTCTTACCAGTTCTTTTCAATACGACGACGCTTGGACTGCTGCTTCTGAGCTTCCTGCATGCGCTGCTGCGTCTGCTTCTCTTGCTGCATGGCTGCATTCAACAGCTGCTCAGCATTCTCCTTGCTCATGGGAGGCTCTTGCTGCTCCTGTTGTTTGTCCTGCTTCTGCTGCTGTTGCTCTTGCTTCTGCTGTTCTTGTTTTTGCTGGTCTTGCTGGTCGTCCTGCTTGTTCTGCTGGTTGTTCTGACCACCGCCCTGTTTCTTCAACTGGCGCTGACACAATACCAGGTTATAGCGGGTTTCATCGTCATTGGGGTTAAAGCGCAGGGCCATCTTATAGGCTTCGATGGCGTTCTGGAAATCGCGCTTGCCTTGCAGAACGACACCCATGTTATGGAAGGCCTGAGACTTTCTGATGGGTGAGGTCTCTTGCTGGGCTGCCAAACGGAAGTAGTTCACCATCGTGTCACGTTGGGTCTCGGGTACGGCGCGCCATTGTTCTGGAAACATCGATGTACCCAGGTTATACAGCGCACGGGCATTGGTGGTATCGGCACGCATGGCCTTGTAATAGTCTACCAAGGCCTCACGCTGCTTGCCCGAGCGATAAAGGCTGTTGCCATGACGGATATACTTGCGCGACTGACGATTGTCGGCCGAGACGTTAACCGTACCCACTATCGCCAGGATAAGAATCAATATCAACTTAGAAACGTTCATTTCTTAAACAGTTTAATCTTCTTTAATATAGGATTCTTGCGATCCATGATACAGATCTCTATGATCAACAGCAACATGGTCAACAGCCCTGCATACTGAAAGAGTTCTTCGTAATTACTATAGATGACGGTCTCGCCTTTCTCAAGCTTATCAAGCTCCTCGTCAAGCAGGTGCTGGGCACTGGAACTATTGTCCACGTGGATATAAGCACCTCCGCCAGCCTGGGCTATCTCGCGACACATGTCTTCATTCAACTTCGACATCACCATGTTGCCCTGGTTGTCGGTCATATAGTTGCCTGTTGACGGGTCGGGCACTGGTTCGCCTTTGGTAGAGCCGATACCCATGATATAGATATTGTAGCCCTGGTCGTGAGCTTCCTTGGCTGCCTCCATTGCCCCACCCTCATGGTCCTCACCATCGGTAATCACAATGATGGCTTTGCCCACGTTATCCTGCTGCGTGAAACTGTGGGAAGCCATGTTGATAGCAGCAGCAATGTCGGTACCCTGATTGACAATCATCGAGGGGTCGATGCTATTGAGAAACATCTTGGCTGACACGTAGTCGCTGGTGATTGGCAGCTGAACAAAGGCATCACCGGCAAAGACAATAAGGCCGACCTTAGAATCGGTGAAATCTTCCACAAGGTTCTCTACCATCATCTTGGCGCGATCCAAGCGATTGGGGGTAACATCCTGGGCACGCATCGAGTTACTCACGTCGAGGGCGATAATGGCTTCGATGCCTTGGCGCTTCTCCTGGCTGACGCCATTGGCCTGCTGAGGACGGGCTGCCATCACAATCAAAAGGGTCAGAGCAAGTTCGAGAATCAGGAACTTGACAAGGGGGCGCCAACGGGATACGTCGGGCATCAGATGGCGAAGCAAGTCGGGGTCACCAAACTTGCGCAGACGCTTTCTCTGGTTGAAATGGGTGACAAAACGGATGATGGCCAGCAAAAGCACCACCAACAACAGCCACAGATATTCTGGATTTTCAAATCTATACATAATATATTATGGTATCCTCCTAAATATCGTTATTCTAAGTAGTATCTCGAGCAAAAGGAACACAACTGCCGCAAGGGCGTAACGTTGATAATCCTCATAGCGACGACTATACTTCTGTACCTCAATCTTTGATTTCTCGAGCTTGTCAATCTCATGATAGATCTCACGCAACTCATTGGCATTCTTGGCACGATAGAACAGACCATTCGTCGTCTTGGCGATATCTGTCAGGGTCTGGGTGTCTATCTCTACTGGTACCTGGATGTACTGCACACTACCACCTACGTTCAATGGGTAGCGAGCTGTGCCGTTGCTGCCTACACCAATGGTATAGACGCGGATACCCAGACTCTTGGCTATCTCGGCAGAGGTCATCGGAGAAAGGTCACCACGGTTATTACTTCCATCTGTCAGCAGAATGACTACCTTGCTCTTGGCCTTAGAGTCCTTCAGACGACTCACTGCATTAGCCAAGCCCATGCCGATAGCAGTACCATCCTCGATGAGTCCACGAGCAGCGATATCGGTACGTACATTCTGCAGTAACGACAGCAAAGAGGCGTGGTCGATAGTCATAGGGCACTGGGTAAAGGCCTCGCCAGCAAAGATGGTGAGGCCGATGTTGTCATTGGGACGGCCCGCAATAAACTCGGCAGCAACAGTCTTGGCTGCCTCAATACGGTTCTGGATGTGGTGGGTATCGTCGCGAAGGTCTTCGGCTAACATGGATGTTGACACGTCCATAGCCAACATGATGTCAATACCCTCGATACTCTCGTTCTGAAGATTGTCATGTGTCTGAGGACGGGCCAATGCGATAACCAGGAAGGTAAAGGCCAGAATACGCAGAACAAGTTGGATGGGCATCATCACCACCTTCCAACTGCGTGTGGCATATTGGAAGGCAAAGGTGTCTGCCATTCGTATGGTAGGCTCTTTCTTCTTTCTGAACAACACATACCATATTATATAAGGTAGGATGAGCAGAAGCAAAAACAGATATTCTCTATTTGCAAATTCCATCTTTAAGTATTTACATTAAGTCGTACACGCAATAAACAATATAGCCAAGCAATCCAACACTGGCGATGCAAGCCACGGCAATGGATGTCTTCAGAGCGATGCGACTGTTCTTCGTACGCTGCTCCTCGGCAGTCAACTTTGGCTTCAGGTCCTGCTCGTTGACTGGGGTCTCGACCTTTGTCTTATTGATGAAGTCGATGGCACTCACCAGGTTGGCGTCGTTCTCATTGATGAGCGTAGAGTACTTGGCAAACTTCACGAGGTCGGCCGTCAGGAACAGCTGGCGCAACTCGCTTAACGTCTGCGGGTCGTCGGTCTTCATCAGTCGTTCGATAATCTCGCTACTGGTCATCTCCATCGCGCTGAAGCCGTAACGCTCTTCAATATACTTACGCAGAGCATCGGTCAGACGTGTGTAATACATCTTGGGGTCTTCAGCTGTCACCATCTTCTCGGCCTTGATTTCCTCGATAGCCTTCATGGCCTTCTGATGGGGCAACAAGCGTTTCACCACACGGATATGGGCAATCACGGGCTTATTGTCGCGCAAGCGGAGATATAGATAGTAGGCCAGCGCCATCAAGACCAGCATGACAACACTCAACCAGAAAGGCTTGGCCCAGTCGTCCAACTCCCAGTCAAAGGGATTGTCCTGAACGGTCTTAGGACCATAGTACTGCTCGTAGTTGGTGGTGTCAACATCGACAGTCAGCACCTTCAAAGCCAACTTCTTGGTTTGATAGACCTTACCATCAACACGCACCTCCATGGGGGGCAGGTAGTAGAGGGTATCTTCAAATGAGGTGAGCACATAGCCACGCTGACGGGTTACCTGTCCTTTGTCAGCAGGCACATCAGGCATGTCGATGGCACCAAGAAATTCAACGCCTTGAGGAAAGGTGGCCTCCTGGGGAAACTCCACAGCAGCATTCTCACCAGCAGTTGCTGTGACGGTGAGCTGAACCTGCTGACCAACCAGCATCTCCACGGAACTGATGCTCGACTCGACCTTGACTTGGGCCGAAGTTATCACGGCAATGCATGCCAAGAGATATGTAATGAATAGTCTCTTCATTTATCCACGTTGTTTAAACAGTCCCATCAGAGACTTCACATAATCTTCATCCGTTGCAATGCTTACGCTGTCCACATTACTCTTGGCAAAGGTTTCCTTGAGGTCCGCCTGACGTTTCAACCAATAACGTTTATATGACTCGCGCAACTTCTTGCTGCTGGTGTCTACGTACTGCTCGTAGCCAGTCTCGCTATCAACGACCTTCATCAGTCCTACATCAGGCAACTCACAGGCGCGTTTGTCGTACACTTGGATAGCCACCACATCGTGTTTGCGATTGGCTATGGTCAACTGCTGCAGGAAGTCCTGACGAACAAAGAAGTCGCTCAACAGGAAAGCAGTACAACGACGTTTGCTGACGCCAGTAAGGAATTCCACAGCCTGAGCCACGTTTGTACGGGGACTGTCGGCATGGAAGTCTAACATCTCGCGGATGATGTAAAGGATATGTTTTCGTCCCTTCTTGGGTGGGATATATTTTTCTATCTTGTCAGAGAAGAAGATGACGCCAATCTTGTCGTTGTTCTGAATAGCCGAGAAAGCAATAGTGGCCGCAATCTCTGTAACCATATCGCTCTTGAGCTGCTTCTGAGTTCCGAAATCCAATGATCCGCTGACATCAATAAGCAGCATCACAGTGAGTTCACGCTCTTCCTCGAACACTTTGACATAGGGCTTATTAAAACGGGCTGTCACGTTCCAATCGATGTCGCGCACATCGTCTCCATACTGATATTCGCGCACCTCAGAGAAGGCCATACCACGACCCTTGAAGGCCGAGTGGTACTGACCTGCAAAGATATTGGAACTAAGACCACGCGTCTTAATCTCAATCTTCCTGACTTTCTTGATGATTTCAGATGTTTCCATAATCTAGTCCTACTAGTTCTACTAGTCCTACTAGTTTTAGGGCACTTCTACCTTGTTGATAATCTTTGAGACGATCTCCTCGCTGGTCACATTCGAAGCTTCGGCCTCGTAGGTCAGACCAATGCGATGACGCAGTACATCATGAGCCACGGCACGGACGTCCTCGGGCACCACATAGCCACGACGCTTAATGAAGGCATAGGCACGAGAAGCCTTGGCCAGATTGATAGAAGCACGGGGGGAACCACCAAAGGAAATCATGTCCTTCATATCCTTCAAACCATAGCGATCGGGATAACGGGTAGCAAATACGATATCGGCAATATACTGCTCAATCTTCTCGTCGATATACACCTCACGAACCACCTCACGAGCTTTCAGAATCTCGTTGGCTGTCGTTACAGGTTTTACTTCGGGCAGACCACCAGCGATATTCTCACGGATAATCTTCTTCTCTTCTTCCAATGTGGGATAGTCGATAACCACTTTCAGCATGAAACGGTCAACCTGTGCCTCGGGCAGCGGATAGGTACCCTCCTGCTCAATGGGGTTCTGGGTTGCCATCACCAAGAATGGGTTGGGAAGATTAAAGGTCTCGCTACCAATAGTAACTTGCTTTTCCTGCATAGCCTCGAGCAAGGCACTCTGAACCTTAGCAGGGGCACGGTTGATCTCATCGGCCAAGACGAAGTTGGCAAATACAGGACCTTTCTTCACCAGGAACTTCTCGTCCTTCTGAGAATAAATCATCGTACCTGTCACGTCGGCAGGCAAAAGGTCTGGTGTAAACTGAATACGACTGTAGTTCGCGTCAATCAACTGAGAAAGGGTCTTGATGGCCAAGGTCTTAGCCAAGCCTGGCACACCTTCCAAGAGGATGTTACCATCGCTCAACAGACCTATGAGGAGACAGTCAACCAGGTGTTTCTGTCCTACGATTACCCTATCCATACCCGTTACGAGGTTCGTAACGAAAGCACTTTGCTGTTCAATCCGCATATTCAACTCGCGGATATCAATATTTTCTGCCATAATTATACAATGATTAATATTGTTGAATTAGTTATTTCTTACGTTTCTTTTTAAGTTCCAGCTTGGGGATCTTGATGTCCTGACCTTCTTTGAGGGGTTGGTCTGAAGAGATATTATTGAATACTTCAATATAGCATTCCATACCCTCGCCCAGCACACGTTTGGCTAACCGTTTCATGGTTTCACCACTCTTTACTTTGACAGTATGGTCGAAACCAACGATATCGTAGGCTCCCGTGCGTACGCGCGAATCCATATCTTCATATTTCTTCCAATAGGGTTCGGCTTCCTTCTTGGGTTGGGCAACAGTCTCCTTCTTTGGCTGCTCTACAGTCTCCTTCTTTGACTGTTCCACGACCTCTTGTTTTGGCTGTTCTTCAACCTCTTGTTTTGGCTGTTCTGTTACTTGCTCAATAGCGGGCTTCACGCTATCCACCTTCAAAGTGTCCTTATTTTGAGCGAAAACCGGAGCTGGAGCAGTAACAACGGAGTCTGTTTTCTGGGTATTATCTTCAGATAAAGCATTTCTATCCATATGGCGACCAAAGATGTAACCACCTGCAAAGCTGCCGACACAGGCTACTACAGCTAACAGCAGCCATACCCACCAATAAGAACGAGATTCTTCCGAGTCTTCTGGGGCTTCAGGTTCCTCAATAACTTCAGTCTTTTCTGGAGCAACTGACATTTTAGAAGCGACAGACTCTTCAGGAACAGTTGATTCTTCTGAAGCAGTTGGTTCTTCTGAAGCAGTTGGTTCTTCTGTAATAACAGTTTCTTCCTTAACAACAGCTTCTTCTTTTACTGCAGGTGCAGGTGTCTCGGCTTCTTTTGCGACAGGAGCTTCTTCAACATTAGTGACAGGGGGCTCTTCTACAACTTCATCTTTAACTTGTTCTGCAACCTGTTCTTCGACTTGTTCTTCAGATTGCTCTTCGGATTGCTCTTCGACCGCATCTGCAGCTTCATCTTCCTCAGATTCTGTATTATCATCGAATTCCACACCATCGTTCAAGACTACCGTCTCAAACTGTGAGAAAGGCTTGTTAACTAAGTCTTTCATCGCACTATCAGGCGTAAAGGTCAGTTTCTGATGCGAGTTAATGGTCAAACGTTCACCCGTGTTGACATTGACACTTTCACGGGCATCCACATCAATCACCTTGAAGGTTCCCAAACCTTTAATCTTCACCATTTTATCGTTGTTGATACCCTCCTGAATTGTCTCAACGATAGCGGACATAAACAGCTGCGATTTGCGTTTGGACATTCCTGTCAGTTCTGCCAGACGAGCAGCCAAGTCACTCATGAATATTCTTTCCATTACTCGCCTCCTCCTTTCTTTATCTGGTCTTTCCAGGAAACATTTGGCTTAAATGTCAAAGCCAACTTGGGGGGTACCAGCATACGCTGACCTGTAGTGGGATTTACCATGATACGCTCTAACTTCTTCTTGACTTCAAAAGTACCGAAGTTGGCCATCTGCACGGCGCTGCCCTCCTGAAAACAATCGCCCATGATAGATACCACCGCTTCGACTGTCTTCTGTGTCTCAGATATTTTCATACCTGTACGGCCTGCCAATATCGTCACAAATTCCTTGTTATTCATTCGTCTTCCTTTTTATTTCTCAACAACTCCATAAAGATCAAACTCCTCAGAGTCAGTAATTCTCACTTGATAAATCTCGCCAATGGTCAAATTACCATCCTTTATGGGTATCAGAACCTCGGGATCGACCTCGGGAGAACAGAACTCTGTACGGCCAATATAATAGTCACCTTCAGTTCTATCGATAATCACCGGTAATTTCTGGCCAACCTTCTCAGCCTCAATCTCTGCACTGATGTTCTGTTGCACACGCATCAATCGGCTCAGACGCTGGTCTTTTACCTCCTCAGGAACATCGTCTTCGTAGTGCTCTGCAGAATAGGTACCGTCCTCTTCGGAATATGAAAAGGCACCCATACGTTCAAATCGAGCCCATTTGACAAAGTCCACCAGTTCTTGGAAATCCTCATCTGTCTCGCCAGGGAAGCCTACCATCAAGGTTGTTCTCAAATGAATACCGGGAACCTCGTTACGCATACGCTCAATGAGTTCCATCGTTTCCTTCTTTGTGGTATGGCGGCGCATTCTCGTAAGCATATGGTCGCTGATGTGCTGCAAGGCAATATCCATATAGCGACAAACATTCTTCTTCTCACGCATCACACGCAGCAAGTCCCAGGGGAAATGTGTGGGATAGGCATAATGCAGTCTAATCCATTCCACACCCTCGATATCTGCCATACGCTCAATGAGTTCGGCTATACGCTGCTCGCCATAGAGGTCAACGCCATAATAAGTCAGTTCCTGAGCAATAACCTGGAACTCCCTTGTACCCTGGCTAACCAACCAGCGCACCTCGTCCAGGATTTCCTCCATCGGTCTGCTTTGATGTCTGCCCGTAATCAATGGGATGGCACAGTAAGCACAATGTCTATCGCATCCTTCACTAATCTTGATATAGGCATAGTGAGGAGGTGTGGTGAGTTTTCGGGGGGCGTGGTTGCATGTTTCCGTCTCGAAATCAGTAGCTGAACTATCCTCGCACCTTGTACCTCGTACCTCGCACCTCGACAAGTCCTCCAGCAACTGACGATAATTAAACTTGCCGTACCATCCGTCAACCTCAGGGATTTCGGCTTCGAGGTCGGCAAGATAACGCTCAGAGAGGCATCCCATGACGAAGATCTTCTTCACCAGACCCTCGTTTTTACGAGCCACCTGTTCTAAAATTGTATTAATGCTTTCCTCCTTGGCATCAGCGATAAAACCACAGGTATTCACAACAACATACTCACCTTGCGGATCGTCGCTATCGTGGGTAACGTGGTAGCCCTTGGATTCGAACATGCCCATCAAGTTTTCGCTGTCCACCAGGTTCTTGGAGCATCCGAGTGAAATAAAGTCAATCGTCTTCATCATTTACTGCAAGAAGAAAAGGCATGCAGCAAAAGCACGGCATGCAACCCCAATAATCAAGCCTTCAATAAATGTTTTCTTCATAATCTTAGTGCTTAAACAGCGAATCTACAAAGTCGCGCTTGTTAAACAACTGCAGATCCTCCATACCTTCACCCAGTCCGATATACTTCACGGGCACCTTCAATTGGTCGGAGATACCGATAACGACACCACCCTTAGCAGTACCATCGAGTTTAGTGATGGCCAGTGAGGTAATCTGTGTGACTGCAGCAAACTGCTTTGCTTGTTCAAAGGCATTCTGTCCTGTAGAGCCGTCCAGTACAAGCATCACCTCATCGGGAGCCTCTGGCAGCACCTTCTTCATAACATCCTTGATCTTCTTCAACTCATTCATCAGTCCCACCTTGTTGTGCAAACGGCCAGCAGTATCAATCAGCACAACATCGGCATCATTGGCCTTGGCGCTCTGCAGCGTATCGAAAGCCACAGATGCGGGATCAGAACCCATCTGTTGCTTGATGACGGGTACGCCAACTCGTTCGCCCCAGATACACAACTGCTCTACAGCTGCAGCACGGAACGTATCGGCAGCACCAAGATAAACCTTCTTGCCAGCCTGCTTAAACTGCCAAGCCAACTTTCCTATGGTTGTGGTCTTGCCTACTCCATTCACACCAACCACCAAGATGACGTATGGCTTGTGATCCTTTGGCAAGTCCCAATTGTCGTTATCATCTGAATTGTTCTCTGCCAACAAGGCAGCAATCTCATCGCGAAGAATACCATTCAACTCACTCGTTGATACGTATTTATCGCGAGCAACGCGCTCTTCAATGCGCTCAATAATCTTCAATGTGGTGTCTACGCCCACATCACTTGTGATCAGTACTTCCTCAAGGTTGTCCAGTACGTCGTCATCTACTTTCGACTTACCGGCAACAGCACGAGCAAGCTTGTCAAACACAGACGTTTTGGTCTTCTCCAGACCCTTGTCCAGTGTCTCTTCTTTTTTCTTCTTGCTAAAAAAATCAAATAATCCCATATTCGAATACGTATTTCAACGTGCAAAAGTACAAAAAATCCTCGATTCGTGCAATAGTTATAACATTTCTTTACCGCCTTTTCACATAAGTTTACAGGATACACTTAAAAAGTGCACCCTTAACGGCATTTGTACTACTAATTACAACAATTTTAACGATTAAACGATGCGGAATTTGGCAAATTTCAATAGTAATTGCTTGGTTCCTGCATTGCGGAACTCCACAGTGGCCTTTTCGTTGTCGCCTGTTCCCTCGATCTTTATCACCTTTCCAATTCCAAAACGCTGGTGCTCAATGGTGGCGCCTTCGGTCAGAGATACGGGCTGACTGACTGCAGACGCAGCGGGAGCTACCCTTGAAACAGGTTTGAATCGTCCATTACTAGCCATGTTTAACTGACGTTCAAACGAGGCACTAAAAGGATTGACGGCTGGCTCAGGCTTACGCACAGGTGTTTGGCGTGGTTTAGGATCTGCCCTAAACTGCGTGGCCACAGGTCTTGGGTTCTGCATCCATTCCGGTCCCTCAGACGGTCTCTGCCAAGGCTTTCTACCATCATCATGACTGCGAAAACCTCCCTCCAGATTGCCTTCTACACGCAACAACGTGGGATCAAAATCACGGATAAAACGTGAGGGAGTGTCATACTCCATTCGTCCATAGCGAAAGCGATTCTGGGCACACGTCAGGATGCAATGTTTCTCGGCACGCGTGATGGCCACATAGAGCAACCTGCGCTCTTCTTCCAACTCTCGCATGGAATTGATGCACATAGGTGATGGAAAGATATTTTCTTCCAATCCAACAACAAATACTGTCGGGAACTCTAGTCCCTTTGCCGAATGAATGGTCATCAGCGACACCTTGGACTGGTTCTCGTCGCTGTCACTATCCAAATCAGTCAGCAATGCTACCTCCTGCAGGAAGTCGCTTAAAGCCACCTGATCTTCCAAACCTTCCTCTCGTCTACTCTCTACAAAATCCTGCATTCCACCGAGGAATTCCTCTAAGTTTTCCTGTCGTGAGAGGTCTTCCGGATTGCGACTGGAATAGATATCCTTCGATATACCACTTTCCATAATGATGGCGTGGCCTAATTGATAAGCATCTTCCGATTCCTTACGATCGGCCCATCCCTCAACAAGTTGACGAAACGTCTCTACCTTTTTGGCTGTACCTGCGCTGATTTCAAGATGAAAGAGTGATGGCTGTTGTATGACTGTCCATAACGATACGCCATATGTGGTGGCCGTAGCAACAATCTTATTCAGGGTCGTATCACCTATACCACGAGTGGGATAATTAATGATACGTTTCAAGGCTTCCTCGTCGTTAGGATTCGACACCAAACGGAAATACGCAATCACATCCTTAATCTCCTTGCGCTGGTAGAAACTCAGACCACCATAGATACGATACGGAATACCATCTTTGCGCATCTGTTCCTCAAAAGAACGGCTTTGGGCATTAGTGCGGTAAAGTATGGCAAAATCGCTGTATTCTGCATGGTCCTGACGACGTATGCGCTGGATATCCTTACATACAATAATCGCTTCTTCCTTGTCGCTGTAGGCAGGTTTAAGGGTCAGCTTCTCACCATGCTCATTCTTGCTGTACACATCCTTAGGAATCTGCCGTTCATTCTTGCGAATCAGACTGTTGGCAGCCTGCACAATCAACTGCGTAGAACGATAGTTTTGTTCTAGTTTAAATAGTTTAGCGTTGTTGTATGAATCTCTAAAATTCAGGATATTATCAATATTTGCACCACGGAAACTATAGATACTTTGCGCATCATCACCTACCACGCACACTCGCTGGAGTTCCTGGGTCAGTTGCAACACGATTTTCTGCTGAGCGAAGTTCGTATCCTGATACTCGTCGACCAACACAAAGGCAAAGCGTTCAACGTATTTCCGACGCATATCCTCATGATTACTAAACAGCAACCATGTATTTACCAACAAGTCGTCAAAGTCCATGGCATTGGCCTGTCGGCAACGCTCTGCATATCTCACGTAAACCTCGGCTACCTTGGGTTTCTTATCGTCGTAGAGCGAACATTTCACGAAAGCATTAGGAAGAATCAAATGATTTTTGGCCATTGAAATCTGGTCGCTCACAGTCGAGGGTTTATACACCTTATCATCGAGACCCATTTCCTTGATGATACTCTTGACTAATGAACGAGCATCAGTCTGATCATAAATGGTGAAGTTCGATGAGAAGCCGATTTTTTCAGCTTCAGCTCTCAAAATACGCGAGAAAACGCTATGGAATGTGCCCATATTCAGATAGCGTGCCTGTTCGTGACCCACCAGCTTAGCAATACGGTCTTTCATCTCACGTGCCGCCTTGTTGGTAAAGGTCAGAGCCAGAATATTCCAAGGTTTCAGTCCCTTTTCTTGTAGCAGATAAGCAATCTTATACGTCAGTACACGTGTTTTTCCAGAACCTGCACCAGCAATAACTAGCGAGGCTCCATCACAATATTCCACAGCACTACGCTGACTTTCATTCAGTTGTGACAGCAAATCTATCATATCAATAATTCTTTCCTAATAGTCCTCTTAACGTAAAATACAGCCATTCTTCCATACGGAACAGTCCCCACAAAGGCATGGGCATATACCCCAGTTTACTTACCGTTTTTTTGTCGAGTAGCATCCTGTCTATCGTCTGCCACGTTCTGTGCAACTCGCTTAAGCCCCATTTCCTTTCGTCTTCCTTGAGTTCACGGCCATGAACGAAGTAGAACATATAGACGCCCACGAGATTCAGCCAGCGGTGATTCTCATAGAGCGACAAGATGTCTCGCGACACCTTTTGCTCTAAAAGCATCGATTTCATCGACTCGTTTGCCTTCAGGTAGTCAAAGCGACGCACGCTCACTTGATGTGTCATCGAACTCTCATGCTGCCGATAGTGATAGATACCCTTACAGCGCCCCACCCTCTGTGCATTCAGGAAATGCAAACGAGTGGTGTTATCATCGCTGAACAGTCGGCAGGTGGTGTCATATGGAAATTGCTGATGAATAGCCGTACGCACCATATAGACTCCATGAATCTGCCACGTGAGACTCATCCTAAAGGCTTCCTGTCCATCAATGTACTCGAATGCAGGCAAGGGATAAATTTCCGAATGGTCGTGATAGTCCATAGAAACATCAAACAGTACAGCGTCTATCCCCTCTTTATCAAACTCTTTTACCGCCAGTTCTAGCGAATCCTTATCAAACCAGTCGTCAGCATCAAGGAAACAGACATATTGTCCCTTTGCCATTTTCAATCCCTCATTGCGTGCATAAGCCTGACCGTGGTTCTCGTTCAAACGAATCACCTCGATTCGGTTGTCGCGCTGAGCGTAGTCTTGCAAAATCTCCAATGAACGGTCTGTTGAGCAGTCATCAATACATATAACCTGAATATCGCGCAACGTCTGATTCAGCAGTGAATCCAGACAATCCGATAGGAAGGCAGAGGCATTATATACCGCCACAAGAACCGTTACCTTAGTCATGACCATGAAGTTTTGAAGAGATTCTTGATTTCAACGCATTCCACAAACCTGTCTTCTGGTGAACAATGTTGACCGAAACAGCCATGCTGACAAAAGCCAGAAGGATTCCTATACCCCATGCCAGCCATGCTTTATCGAGCCACGTAGTGAAATAAACCGCGATTCCCAGAGGCACTTGAATTGCCATGACTTGTACCACAGCAAGAGACAGCCTGTAGCCGTACTTCACATAGACATAAGCATAGACCATGACAACGTTGGCCAGATAAGCTAGACTCAGAGCGACTCCTGTTCCAACAAGTCCCCAATAGCGGAATCCCACTATCACAAACAGTACCATCATAGCATCGAAGACTCCCTCAAGAACTAGATACCCTATAGAGTTTGCCTTCGCCAGTTGCAGATAGGCCATTGGCAACGAGATCGCCTTGAAATACATGGAGAGCACGGCTACCTGAGCCATCGCGATGACAGGCATAAAGTCCTGGCGGAACATCAAAGGTATAACTACAGGCATGAATACAATCAGCAAGGCCAGCAGCGGTGAGGCGATAAGCAACGACACCTCTATCTGTCTGTTCACCATGTCACACATCTGCTTTTTATCATTACCTACAGCCGAGAGACGTGGAAAATAGTCCGTTTCCATCGCAGAAAATACCATGCCCGAATAGGTCACGGCAATCATCAGACCGGCGTTATAGAGACCTACGGCATCGAGGTTGCCCACCTTATTTAAATATGAACGAATCAATATCTCTGCGCCGCTTCCTAGGATACCAGCCAAAACAAAGGCACCACCCAGCCGCACCATACCCATACCCTCGCCCAAGACACCTTGACAACCGTGAAGGCGCAGCGGAAAGAGTTTATAGGAGTACCAGATGGTAGTAAGCATCATCACGAAGGCCATGAGTACGATGACTGGCACGATACCCGACTGGCCAAATGTGCTGAATACGGCTACGGCCAAAACCAGAGCTACAAAGACATTGACCACTTGGATGAGTGCCAAAGCCTTCAGACGTCTGCAGCCCTTTAGGATGGCAGTCTCACCACCCGTCAAAGCCATCAGGCCTACTGCCGGAGCGAGTAGAATAAAATGGAGCGTATGGTCACCCCACGAGAACGTGTGGTTCATCAATGGACCGGCCACAATACACACTAACATGCCAATCAATGCCGTCAGCAAGCTCCATGCACGCACCACCTTGATGAAATGCTGGATGCGAGCCTCGTCGCCCGAATCAAAAAGCTCAGAAACGTGTTTTACGGCGCTGAACGAAATGCCGAGGTTAGTGCTCTGAGAGATGAAGTTTATCGTAGAATTAAACAACGAAACCAGTCCCATGCCGTCAGGGCCAAGAAAATGGGCCACCACCTTGTTACGCACCAAGCCTACCAGAATACTGAGGCCTTGCACGCCACCGAAGATGCCGACATATTTCAGCACATGACCGTAACTACTTTCGTCTTTTGATACCATTTTTTTAAATTCAGTGTGCAAAAGTACAACAAATATTTTGATTTTCCGTTATTTTCTTGTAATTTTGTGCATATGAAACTAAGTGTAATCGTTCCAGTCTATCAAGTGGAGGCCACACTCGACCGTTGTGTAGCGAGTATTGTGGGGCAGACCTTTAGCGATTTAGAGGTAATACTGGTGGACGATGGCTCGTCTGACCGCAGCCCACAATTGTGCGATGAATGGGCTGCAAAGGATAGCCGTGTCCGCGTAATCCATAAGACCAACGGTGGACTTAGCGACGCACGTAACGCAGGTCTCGACGTAGCCACGGGTGACTTTGTGACTTTTGTCGATTCTGATGACTATCTGGAATCTGATACCTACCAGCAAGTGCTGCCAATGACCACATCATGCGACATAGTGGAGTTTCCCGTATTCCGATTCTACGGTTCCAACAAACAGTCGCTCCTTACATTTACCAGTGGTATTTGTACAGAAGTATCGGACTATTGGCTCAAACACCGTGCCTACCAACACAGCTATGCGTGGAACAAGATTTACAAGGCAACACTCTTTGCCGATATACGTTTTCCTAAGGGCCGCGTCTTCGAAGATGTGTATACATTACCTCTGTTGCTAGAGCGTGCCAATCAGGTGGGAACCACTAGTAAAGGGCTCTATTATTACTGCCAGAACGATCAAGGGATCACATCAACAGCAAAGGGGCCAGAACTTACACAATTATTGGATGCACATCTGGACATCATTCGTCAATGGTGTGACGACGCTTACTATATGCACGTGCTCAACATCCAAATGGATGTCTATGAACAGACGGGTGCAGTACCACGGCTTCCTAGTCGTCGCATCAACCCTTTCAGTGCTAACCTTTCATCTATTCTAAGAATAAAAGCAATTATGCTTAACATATTAGGTATCAAAAGAATATGCATACTCAACAAAATCATACATCAATGGATAAAAGTCCGTTAATCAGCTTTATTATTCCTGTATATAATGTACCGACGGATATGTTATGCAACTGTCTGGATAGTATCCTCCGTTTGTCTCTGAAGAGAGATGAACGAGAGATTATTGTGATTGATGACGGATCGAAATTCTCTCCATTAGATGCACTTAGAGACTATTTGGATGATATCATCTTTCTGCGTCAGAAGAATGGCGGACTGGGGTGCGCTCGCAACAGAGGAATCCTTAATGCCACAGGCAGGTATCTTCAGTTTATTGATGCCGACGATGCCCTGATTAGTAACCAATATGAGCATTGCATAGACTTAGTGAGATTTAATGAACCTGATATGGTTATGTTTGATTTCTCTCGAAATGAGAGCAGCCAAAAAATCTATACTGACCAGAAATTGGTCACAGGACGTTACCTCTTGCGTCATCAGAACATCAAGGCAACTGCATGTGGCTATCTTTTCAAGGCCACCATCTTGGCAAATCTGCGTTTCACACCAGGTATTTATCATGAAGATGAGGAGTTTACACCACTACTCATTCTCCGGGCTGGCACTGTGCTTCAGACCGATGCTGAAGCCTATTTTTACAGGGTTCGCAGCAACTCCATCACCAAGAATCCCGATTTGCGTTCTACCGTGAAGCGATTGAACGATTTCAAGCAAATCATCTATCGTCTTTATCAATTCTCTGCAGGAATTCCAGGTAGCGATAGAATGGCCCTTTTGCGTCGTGTTCATCAGATGACGATGGACTATATATATAAGGTGATTGTGGAGACACGTAACAGAGACTATCTAGACCGCCAGCTAGAAGAATTGCGTAAGAAAGGACTATTTCCATTACCCGATAAAGACTATACTGCTAAATACTCGTGGTTTCGCCGTCTCAGCAACACTGCTATCGGTTTGTCGTTCCTGATGCGTGCACTACCTTTAATGAAAAGAGAACGATGAAGATACTGTTATTAGGAGAATATAGTAATGTTCACAACACGTTGGCTGATGGTCTGCGCGCTTTGGGCCATGAGGTGACGGTTGCCTCCAATGGTGATTTCTGGAAAAACTATCCGCGAGACATTGACCTGGCACGCAAGCCTGGAAAGTTGGGAGGAATCCTACTCATGGCCAAAGTTTATTGGAGTCTGCTGCGTTGGCGTAACTATGATGTGGTGCAGCTTATCAATCCCATGTTCCTGGAACTGAAGGCAGAGCGACTATTTCCCATCTATCGCTATTTGCGCCGTCATAACAAGAAAATGGTGCTCTGTGCCATGGGCATGGACTGGTATTGGGTACACGAGTGCACCTATAACAAGCCCATGCGGTATAGTGATTTCAACTTTGGCGACCAGGTGCGCACCGATGAGTGTGCCGTCAAGGAGCAGCGGGACTGGCTGGGCACAGCCAAGGAACGACTGAACAAGAGTATTGCCGAAGACTGCGACACGATTATCGCAGGTCTTTACGACGATCACGTGTGCTATAAGCCCTACTTCCCCAACAAGCTCCACTTTGTGCCACTGCCCATCAAAATGCCTGTTTCCATCGATAGCCATCATCTTGACACAGATTTAACCCGTCCCGTGAAAATCTTTATTGGCATCAGCAAGAGTCGCAGCGTTTATAAGGGTACCGACATCATGCTGCGTGCCGCTGAAGACCTGCAGCAGAAATATCCTGACCGCATGGAACTCATCAAGGTCTGCGGTGTGCCCTTTGACGAATATCAGCACCTGATGGACAGCAGCGATGCCATCCTCGACCAGCTCTACAGCTATACACCCTCGATGAATCCACTGTTGGCTATGTCAAAGGGTATTATCTGCATAGGTGGCGGTGAGTCTGAGAACTATGAGATTCTTAACGAGAATGAGTTGCGCCCCATCATCAACGTGCAACCCACCTATAAGAGTGTTTATCACGAACTGGAACAGTTCATCCTTCACCCCGAGCGCATCCCAGTGCTTCGTGAGCAGAGCATCGCCTATATCCGTCGTCATCATGACCATATCAAGGTGGCCCGTGCCTACGAAAGCATCTACAAATCTCTTTTCTAACAAGAGAAATATTTTTAGACCGCACTCTAACAACTGATAGAGTGCGGTCTAAAAATTGTTAGAGTACGGTCAAAAAATGATTTATTACCTCATTATTTGAGATTTCTTTGGTCAGAATGAAAAAGTTTAGTACTTTTGCAAGCCGAAAGATAAACAAAGATATCTAAAAAACAATACTAACAATGGAAATGAAACCATTAAACAAGCACTTTGCCCCGAAGAGTGTGATGCCAGAGAAAGTAATTCAGTTTGGCGAGGGCAACTTCCTGCGTGCATTCGTAGATTGGATTATTTGGAACATGGACCAGAAGACAAACTTCAATGGTTCGGTGGTCGTCGTTCAACCCATTGAGAAAGGTATGGTGGACTGGCTCAACGGCCAGGACTGTCTGTACCACGTCAACCTACAGGGCCGCGAGAACGGCAAACCCGTCAATACGCTGGAACGTATCGACGTCATCAGTCGTGCATTAAACCCCTACTCCCAGAACGACGCTTTCATGGCGTTGGCCGACCAACCCGAAATCCGCTTCGTCATCTCGAATACCACTGAGGCTGGCATCGCCTTCGACCCCGCTTGCAAGTTGGATGACAAACCCGCTTCGTCTTACCCTGGCAAGTTGGTGCAGCTACTGTATCGCCGCTATCAGACCTTCAACGGTGATCCCACAAAGGGTCTGATCATTTTCCCCTGTGAACTCATCTTCCTCAACGGTCATGTACTGAAGGATTGTATCAACAAGTATATCGAACTGTGGAATCTGGGCGCCGACTTCAAGAAGTGGTTCGACGAGTACTGCGGCGTCTATGCTACGCTCGTAGACCGCATTGTGCCGGGCTTCCCACGCAAGGATATCGCTCAGATTCAGGAAAAGGTGGGCTATCGCGACAACCTCGTGGTCCAGGCTGAGAACTTCCACCTGTGGGTCATCGAGGCACCAAAGGAGGTGGAGAATGAATTCCCCGCTGACAAGGCTGGACTGCACGTATTGTTCGTACCCAGCGAAGAGCCTTACCACAAGCGCAAGGTGACACTGCTGAACGGTCCTCACACCGTGCTGAGTCCAGTGGCATTTCTGAGTGGCGTAGACATCGTACGCGATGCTTGTCAGCATGAGGTCATTTCGAAATATATTCACAAGGTGCAGTTTGAGGAACTGATGCAGACACTCGACCTACCGATGGAGGAACTGGAGAAGTTTGCCGGCGACGTGCTGGAGCGCTTTGACAACCCATTCGTTGACCATCAGGTGACAAGCATCATGCTGAACTCATTCCCCAAGTTCCAGGCTCGAGATCTGCCCGGTGTGAAGACCTACTTGGAACGTAAGGGCGAACTGCCCAAGGGTCTTGTGTTCGGTCTGGCATCCATCATCACATATTATAAAGGTGGAAAGCGTACAGACGGTGTGGAGATTGTACCCAATGACGACGAAAAGATCATGAGCCTTTTGAAGGAGCTCTGGGCAACGAGCGATACTCAAAAGGTTACCGATGGCGTACTCGGAGCAGAATTTATCTGGCAGGAAGATCTCAACAAGATTGCTGGTCTGAACCAGATGGTGAAACAGTTCCTTGACCTAATTCAGGAAAAGGGCATGCTCGAGGCAGTCAAGACAATCTTGTAAGAAGAATTTAGTTATTAAGCATATTTTTTAATCTCCAAATCGTCATAGGTTTGGAGATTTTTTTGTACCTTTGCACCGTTTTTTTTATTAACTCAGTATGTTTAAACCACAATTCAACAAGCATGAGGTGCTGGTGTTCCGCCAGTTTCAACGCAAGGGTTATGCCCTGTTTGCATGTCTTGGCCGCGAAGTGGTGATTTCGGTGCTCAGTGTAGCTACACTCGAGGCTGCCGGAACAACCAGCATCAGTGACGAGACATGGCGCGCCAGCGACGACAGCACCAAAACGGCTGCCCGCGAGGTTATGCTCGACGATGTGAGTATCACAGGCTCAAGGGCTCCGCTGACCGTAAGTCAAGCGGCGAGAATGGTCACTGTACTGAGCCGCGAGGATATTGCGCAGGCGCCAGTACAAAGTATTAACGATTTGCTCAAGATGGCCGTAGGCATTGATGTCAGACAACGCGGACCACTTGGTTCCCAAACAGACATCTCGATTAGAGGAGGCACTCAAGAGCAAATCATCATCCTGTTAAACGGCATTAATATCTCTGACCCGCAGACGGCCCACAACACGATGGACCTGCCTTGTGACGTGGCAGATATTGTACGCATCGAGGTCTTAGAGGGCCCGGCTGGCCGCACCTATGGCACATCGTCATTGGTAGGTGCTATCAATATCGTGACAAGTCCACGCCATGGCGATGGCCCGGGCGAAGTCCGGTTGGAAGGCGGGTCGTATGGCTATGCCAAAGCTTCTGCACGTGTCCGTCCGATACAAAGTGCTAGACCATGGCAGGCTGCAGTATCGGGCTCGTATGCCCGCAGCGATGGCTACACACGCTCAAAAGGCGGCAGTCTGAACACCGACTTCAGTGGGTCGAAGGCCTTCTATCAAGGAGCCTATGACGATGAGCAGGTGAAATTGTCGTGGCACATGGGCATCAGTGACAAGGGCTGGGGCTCGGGCACGTTTTATGCCACGCCCAAATGGCAGGCTGACGAACAATATGAGCACACCACAAAGACTTTCATGGCGCTACAGGGAGAGAATCGTCAGGGACAGGTGCATCTTCAGTCTGCTGTCTACTGGCAACAGAATCGTGACCGATATGAGGGCTATCGTGGGCGTCCAGAGGTTATGAAATACAACTATAACCGATGCGACGTCTATGGTCTGAAACTCAATAGTTATTTTGACTGGAAACTGGGAAGAACGGCCTTTGGTGCAGAACTGAGAAACGAAGACCTGGTGAGTGGAAACCTAGGCGAGGCTCTTTCCAGAACACACCATATCAAAGGCACCGACCGCGACTATACGCTGGGCATCAACCGCACCAACATATCTGCCCACCTGGAGCATAATGTGCTACTGAAGCGACTAACCATCTCGGCAGGGTTCGTGGCAGCCAAGAGCTCTTGGAGCAACATGAACATGACGCTTTATCCAGGCATCGACATGAGCTATCAAGCATCGGGTAGTATCAAACTATTTGCGTCTTACAACTCATCATTACGTTTGCCATCTTTTACAGAGATGTACTACAAACTGCAGGGCTACGCGGCTGACCCACACCTAAAACCCGAAGAGATGCAAGCCATCGAGGTGGGAGCACGCTATAGCTCGACAACCATCCAGTCCAAAGCCACCCTCTATCATCATCACGGTAAAGATATGATAGACTGGATAATGGATACCCGCCTGGGCAGTGATGCTCAATGGCAAAGTGTAAACCACACGAAGGTCAACACCTATGGAATGGAGGCAAATGTGGTTGTCAATCTCTCACAATGGCTTAACAGCAGGAAGACGAGTCTGGCTCTGAGTTACAGCTACATCCATCAAGACAAAGACCTAGAGCCGGGAGTCGTGTCGCAATATGCATTGGAGTATTTGCGTCACAAACTTGTAGGCAGTCTTCAGACAAGCCTTTGGAGTCACCTAACACTAAGGGTGGACTATCGCTGGCAAGACCGTGTAGGATCATACACCACGTTTAGTGGTGACATAAATGATTACACGCCCTATGCGCTGGTAGATACTCACCTGGAATGGAGCACCAAACGCTGGACAGTCTTTACAGATGTCAACAACGTGATGAACAACCATTCGTATGTAGACTTCGGAAACGTGGCCCAACCAGGCCGTTGGATTGTGAGCGGCGTAAAAATAAAGCTCTAACTACGAAGATTTCGGATGCAGAGACGCATACGGGGAAAGAAAAATGGATTTTCATTTGGTTTTTCACTCGATTTGCACTACCTTTGCATCCGAAATTGCAATTTATAGAAAAAATGATACTTGATAAAATCAACGAACTCCTTCTGCAGGTAGATACTTTGAAAGCAAGTAACGCAGAAGAAGTAGAACAACTTCGATTGAAATATCTGAGTAAAAAGGGTGAGATTTCGGAGTTGATGAATAACTTCCGCTCGGTGCCTGCTGAACAGAAGAAAGAGGTAGGCATAAAGATTAACGAAGTGAAGCAGCGCTTTACCGACCGCATTAACCAGCTGCGTGAGGAACTGACAACACAGGAAGGTGATGCAGAAACCATCGACTTGACACGTACCCCCTATCCCATTCAACTGGGCACTCGTCATCCGTTGACCATCGTGACCAACGAGATTATTGATATCTTCAGTCGCATGGGCTTCGTACTGGCTGACGGTCCAGAGGTAGAGGATGATCTGCACGTGTTCACTCGTATGAACTTTGCTGCCGACCACCCCGCTCGCGATATGCAAGACACCTTCTTCGTGAGTCAGCATCCCAACGATGTGACAAAGAATATCCTGCTGCGTTCTCACACATCAAGCGTTCAGGCCCGCGTAATGGAACAGATGCACACCGAGGACGGCAAGTTGACCGCCCCCATTCGCGTAATCTGTCCTGGACGTGTTTATCGCAATGAGGCCATCACTGCCCGCGCTCACTGTTTCTTCCATCAGGTAGAGGGTCTTTACATCGACAAAAACGTGTCGTTTACAGACCTGAAACAGGTGCTGCTATCGTTTGCCCGTGAGATGTTCGGTGCTGACACAAAGATACGTCTGCGTCCTTCATACTTCCCCTTCACTGAGCCAAGCGCCGAGATGGACATCTCGTGCTTCATTTGTGGCGGCGAAGGATGTGGATTCTGTAAGCACACTGGCTGGGTAGAGATTCTGGGGTGCGGTATGGTTGACCCGAACGTACTGGAGCAGTGCGGCATCGACTCGAGCATTTACAGCGGCTATGCCTTCGGTATGGGTGTTGAGCGTATCACCAACCTGAAGTATCGTGTGAGCGACTTGCGCATGTTCTCTGAAAACGATACGCGCTTCCTGGAGGAATTCCAGTCGGCCGATTAAAGATATTCTAAGAATTAGAAAAGTACCATGCCTACAATCTGTAAGCATGGTACTTTTTTATGTAACCAATTAATGATTAATCAGCGAGAGGCATGGAAACCCTCCAGGTTAGCATACTTGCGGCGCATCATGCGCTTGTAGATATGGCGCAGCCAGATGGGGTGAGTTAGCGTGAAAATCAGACCGATAATAGCCAGGGCTACATAGGCTGTGGTTTCGTTAAACAGGAAGATAAACACCGACACCAATACCAGCGGCGAGAACATGGCTACCATCTGTATTACAAACTGAATACCGTTCTCTACATTGTTCTTGCCAGTCATTTTCACGTTGAGGGGAACGGTCTGTTTGTTATAGACTGCTAACTGGAACAGGGTAAAGTAAAGTAGGCCGCTGCTCAACAAGAAATAGGCCACCATCATCAAGAGCGAGAATTTACCCTCAATCATGGCGGGAATCATCAGCAAGAAAGGTACCACGAGGATAGCCACATGGAAATAGTACTTAGCTTTGAGCAACGACAGAATATTCTCTCTGTGAGTCATCAGCAGGTCGATATAATTACCCTCGGAGCCCATAATCTTAACCAAAGCTGTCATACCATAGAGACCGAAACAATAAAAGCACCAGAAGTTGAGCATCATGCGACCATCGTACATCGTTGTATAGGAGATTAGCAACGTCAGGATAATTATAAACGAAAGACTCATAATCACGCGCTGGCGAATGGCTTTGTTGCGGAAAATGGACTTGAGCTCAAGTTTCAGGTATTCGCCCGTCTGACCAAAACGCTCAAGGAATGTATATTCCGACACATGCTTCATGGCGGCTTCCTTCTTTTCCTGCTTCATAATCTCATCGCGCACATAACGGAACTGCAGCCAACGGTTTAAGAAGAAGAAACCAGCAAGCAGAATTAGGCTGAAGAATAAGAAGTACCAAGTAGCGGTGAAGTCGCAGATAAAGTCCATCTGCTTGTCAAACCAGTCTTCATTGATGGCCAAGGGAAGCCAGATGACGCCATAGGCCAAGATGGGTAGCAGCCACCACAAGATGAAACGCTGAGCCAGCGTACGAACCATCAGATAAAACTGGCAGTTGACAAGGGTCATGATAATTCCGCAAAGGATAATCAACAAGGCTGTACTAAAGGAGGCTCCTCCAAAGAATACGATGATAGCGTAGGGCAAATAGAGCGACAGCCACACCCAGTTGAATCCAGACAAAAGTGTATTTAGCAGGAATGTTTCAACAACAGAATAAAAGGGCAAGGGCTGAAGCAGATACGGTTTCACCATAATAGCAGGCGTCTGCTGGACGGCAAAGCGCATGCCAAAGTCGATGGCCAGCCACAAGGGTAGCAAGGCAAGTACTAATGAATACGTATGTGACTCGGTAGCACCCATGGCCATCATCGTACCAATGAAGATGAAATAGATGACAAACATGCCTGCACCAAATATTGTCATAATCTTGGCCACGACACTCTGTTCGAAGGCGGGACTGCGGCGAAGGGCCAGATGACCATGTTTGCGCAGCAGAAGAAGGAGTTTCCAGCGGTTCATTATCTTAAGTCTATAACCTCAGCAGAGGGAAAATCTTTGGAATTGAACTTAAAGGCGGCATCGCTCAGCTTAACGGTCTTCAGGTTCTTGATGGTAAAGGTGGTCCATTTCTGCTTCTGAAGCAGCTTGACTTCTGTAGGATGGTAGGTTTTCTTGTCGACGGTAATAAACATCTCTTGCACGCGCTTTGATGCATCGGTAGCCGTCAGGTGAACTTGAAAAGCACCACCAGACTGCGTCATGGTGTATTTGAATCCCTTCTTATACATATTAATAAAGTTGTAGGGATTCATCACCTGAAGTTGGGCTTCCGAAGGTGTAGTCACATTGACCTCGTCATTATTAGACATATAGGTCCAAAGCGTCTTTCCGTCAAACCACAGGGTTGCCATCGATGTGGTGGCGGTAAACATGCGGCCCTTCACAGAAATCTTTCCAGAAGAATTGCCATACTGCGCACTGTTCATCGTAAAATCGGCCTGAACTCCATTCTTGTTACTGATAGAGGCAGCACACTTGTCAAGCACAGCCTTGGCATCCTGGGCATGACCAGAAAAAATGCAGGCTACAAACAGCGTGAAAACCAAAAACAATCTTTTCATATACCTTAATTATTTTAATGAACTCAATAAATTCTCCAGACTCATATCGTCTTGAATCAATACTTCACGAGGCTTGGATCCATGAGCCTGACCCACGATACCAGCCTTTTCCAACTGATCCATCAGTCGGCCTGCACGGTTGTAACCAATGGCAAACTTACGCTGAATCAAACTTGTTGAGCCGCTTTGCTCGTGAACAATTAGTCGGGCAGCATCGTCAAACATCGGATCAAGGTGACTCAGGTCAGCATCGTTGTTACTTGAGCTTATGCCATCACTCTCGCTAACAGGAGGCTCGGGTAATTCATAAGGCTCCAAATAACCTTGCTGCTGGGCAATAAACTGATTGATGTCATCTACCTCAGGCGTATCAACAAAGGCACACTGCACACGCACGGGATCATTGCCCTGCAGATAGAGCATGTCTCCACGTCCAATCAATTGCTGGGCACCCATACGGTCAAGGATGGTCTTCGAGTCAATGCCCTGAGAGACCTTGAAGGCAATGCGTGCAGGGAAGTTAGCCTTGATGGTACCAGTGATAATGTTAGTGGTAGGACGCTGTGTAGCAATAATCATATGGATGCCTACGGCACGGGCCTTCTGGGCTATACGAGCGATGGGAAGTTCTATCTCCTTACCAGCTGTCATAATCAAATCACCATACTCATCGATAACCACCACAATATAAGGCATATACTTATGGCCCTTTTCGGGGTTCAGCTTACGGGCAATAAATTTGCGGTTGTAATCCTTGATGTTACGTTCGCCAGCGGCCATCAGCAACTCGTAGCGGGCATCCATCTCCACACAGAGACTCTGCAACGTGCGAATCACCTTCGTGGTGTCAGTAATAATAGGTGAAGCCGTTTCGTCGGGCACCTTTGCAAGGAAGTGATTAGCAATCTTGGCATAGATACTAAACTCTACCATTTTTGGGTCAACGAGAACAATCTTCATCTCAGCAGGATGCTTCTTATAGAGCAGTGAGGTTAGGATGGCATTCAAACCGACTGACTTACCCTGACCAGTGGCACCTGCCACCAGCAAGTGGGGTGCTTTGGCAAGGTCAAACATAAACACCTCATTCGTAATGGTCTTACCCATTGCACAAGGCAACTCCATCGTGGTCTCTTGGAACTTCTTCGAATTAAGAATCGACTCCATCGACACGATGTTGGCTTTGGCATTAGGTACCTCGATACCAATAGTTCCCTTTCCTGGAATTGGCGCAATAATACGAATACCAAGAGCCTTTAAACTCAACGCGATATCGTCTTCCAAACCACGAATCTTCGAAATACGGACACCTTGGGCTGGTGTAATTTCATAGAGTGTAATGGTTGGACCAACAGTAGCCTTAATGCTGCTAATCTCTATACCAAAGGTGCGGAGTACGTCAATAATACGATTCTTATTTGCCGTCTGCTCTTCCATATCAATAAATGGCTTCCCGTCCGACTCGTATGTCTTCAGGAGGTCGAGTGTCGGATAATGATAGTTCTCAAGGTCGCGCTTAGGATCGTATGGTTCCAAGTCCTCAACAGCCACCTGCGTCTTCTCGTTTTCGTCGGCCTTTTCCACATCATCTGCTACGGTAATTTCTATTTCCGGCTCAGCCTTATCGATGTTTACAGCATTATGCTCTGTTGTCAAGACAACAGGCTCAGATAGCGTCTCTTGATGTCCAAAATCAACGACCTGTGTCTGGGGATTGTCAAATACCTCAGGATCTTCCTGCGTCTTAATCAAGTTCTCGTAGGAGTCCCTTGCTGACACCTCAGACGACTCAGGATTATTAATCGTAAACGGAATCTTATTGATCAACTGCTTTGGATTCAAGATCTTGCGGATCCATACTATTGTTTCAGAACTGACATAAGTCAGGAACAAAATTGCCACAATCACCAGAATAGCCACCAAACCAGGACTGCCCACATAGCGCTCTAGGAAATGACTCACGTACAAGCCGTGGTCACCACCAGGACAGAAATGGGATGACGGACAAAGTGGCGTCACAAACTTGGCAAAAGTCACAGAGAACCACTCCATGAGGAGCGCCACACAAATGAACCACTTGAGCAATGATGGTCTGTAGGCCTTCATTAGCGACAACGAGAATAAAAACAGGATCACTGGCACACCAAATGAGGCAATGCCAAAGCAATGATTCATAAAGAAATAGGCGGCATAGGCCCCAAGGCTGCCTACTGCGTTGCCAAATTTCTGCGGTTCGTTGGCTAAGTCATCTTCACGTAGATTTTCTATGATACTTTGATCGGCAGCTCCCGTCGTAAAATAAGAGATGAAAGCCCACGTTAGACAAAACGACAGCGCAAAAAGAAGCATTCCGATGAGGAAATGCAAACGCTCGTTTTGAAAGATTTGTACTATATGTTTTAATCCAATAGACTCCATCATGGAGGTCTCAGATGATTGAGATATCGTTTTTTTGCTTTTTTTCTTTGCCATTATGATGTGTATTCGTTAATTCTTCTGCAAAATTAGCGGAAAAAAATCAGTTATCATCATAAAATCACATTTTTTTTGTATTTTTGCACCTCGAAAAGGTTTTATCATGTTTAAAACGATATACAACAAATACGACAAGGCACAGATTTCATCACTTCCCGTGGCTCAGTTTCCAGGCAGAATCATAGTAATCCTGACGCCTGGTGAGACGGAAAAGGCGGTGAGATATCTCTTATCCCAACCTATTTTGGGGTTCGATACAGAAACGCGCCCTTCTTTTAAACGAGGTCACCAGCATAAGGTGTCGCTCTTGCAGGTATCAACACCCGACACTTGTTTCCTTTTCAGGTTGAACCATACGGGACTTACGCCTGCACTCATCAATCTGCTTGAAGACAGGACTGTCAAGAAGATAGGCCTTTCATGGCATGACGATGTGAATTCCCTGAATAAGATTGGAGAATTCAAAACGGGTAGTTTCATCGACATTCAGGATTTAGTGCGAGAGCTAGGCATCGAGGACCTCAGCCTACAGAAGTTGTATGCTAACCTCTTCAATCAGAAAATCAGTAAGAGGCAGCAGTTGAGCAACTGGGAAGCAGACATTTTGTCAGACAAACAGAAGATGTATGCGGCTACAGATGCATGGGCTTGCATCATGATATATGAGGAAATCATAAGACTTAAAGAGTCAGGAGATTACGAATTAATTATTAAAGAAGAACAGAACAATGAATAAAGTATATTTGAAACGAGGCAAAGAAGAAAGCCTTCTGCGTTTTCATCCATGGATTTTCTCTGGTGCTATTCACCATACTGACAATGGCATTGAAGAGGGAGAAGTGGTGCGAGTGGTAACAGAAAATGGTGATTTTATCGCTGTAGGACACTATCAGCAGGGATCTATCGCTGTGCGTGTACTGACCTTCAACGAAGTAGAAATCGACGACCAGTTCTGGGAATCTCGTCTTCAGTCTGCGCTCGACATGCGACTTTCTATCGGTCTGGCTAACAATCCTCAAACTAACGCCTATCGATTGGTTCATGGAGAGGGCGACCTCCTGCCAGGCCTTATCATTGACGTCTATGGTGATACAGCCGTGATGCAGGCACATAGCATCGGAATGCACCTATCTCGCCACGCTATTGCTCAGGCATTGGCAAAGGTTATGAATAACCGCGTTTCAAATATCTATTATAAGAGTGAGACGACACTCTCATTTGTGGAACCAGAGAACGGTTTCCTGTTGGGCGAAACAGATAACAACATTGCTGTAGAAAACGGTTTGAAGTTCTATGTCGACTGGCTGCGTGGACAAAAGACCGGTTTCTTTGTTGACCAACGTGAAAACCGTGCTTTGCTCGAGAAATATTCAGCAGATAAAAACGTACTGAACATGTTCTGCTATACAGGCGGATTCTCATTCTATGCCATGCGTGGCGGTGCCAAGTCTGTTCACTCTGTCGACAGTTCTGCCAAGGCCATCGAACTGACCCGTCGCAACGTAGAACTGAATTTCCCAGGCGATTCTCGTCACGAGGCTTTCTGTGAAGACGCTTTCAAGTATCTGGATAAAATCCAGGGCTACAATCTCATCATTCTCGATCCCCCTGCCTTTGCCAAACACCGTGGAGCCCTCCATAATGCTCTCAAGGGCTATACACGATTAAATCAAAAGGCTTTTGAGAAAATTGAGAAAGGTGGTATTCTCTTCACATTCTCATGCTCACAGGTTGTTACCAAGGAGCACTTCCGAAATGCAGTATTCACAGCAGCAGCGCTGGCCAAGCGCAAGGTGCGAATCCTACATCAGTTGCATCAGCCGGCTGACCACCCCATTAACATCTATCATCCTGAAGGTGAATATCTAAAGGGACTTGTTCTCTATGTTGAATAAGGTAAAGGAGTATATTGCCAAACATCATCTTCTTAGCTTAAACAAACATTATATAGTTGCTTTGAGCGGAGGAGGTGATAGCGTGTGTCTTCTATTAGTCATGCATCGTCTGGGCTACCACATAGAGGCAGCCCATTGCAACTTTCATCTACGTCAAGACGAAAGTAATCGTGATGAAGCGTTTGTGATCAATCTTTGCAAGCAACTCAATATAGAATTGCATCTCATCCATTTTGATACAGAAACCTATGCAAAGACCCACAAAATCAGCATCGAGATGGCTGCTCGCGAACTGAGATATAATTACTTCGAGCAATTACGAAGGGACATCTGTTTCGATGGTATCTGTGTGGCTCACCATCAGGATGACTCTGTTGAAACTATACTGCTGAATCTGATTCGAGGCACAGGTGTACATGGCCTAACGGGCATCAAACCACGAAACGGAAACATACTGCGCCCACTTCTATGTGTTAGCAAAAGCGATATAACCAAATGGCTGAACGAGCAACATCAGGATTATGTTACCGACTCGACCAACCTGCAGACCGATGCTGTCAGAAACAAAATCCGCCTCAAAATCATGCCATTACTCAGAGAAATTAATCCTAGTGTTGAGAATAGCATTATGAACACAGCTCAGCATCTAGAAGAGGTGGCGTCATTGTATGATAATACCGTTGGCCACACACTTGATAAGCTCATCTCAGACAACAGTCTTGATATTCAAGCCTTGCTTCAGGAACCTGCTGCCAAGAGCATCGTATTTGAATGGCTCAAGCCATATCATTTCTCATCAGCCATTATTGAACAGATTTTCGACTCAATATCATCATTACAAGCAGGCAAAGAATGGCATTCAGACAGCCATCAACTGGCTGTTCATCAAAATCGTTTGGTGTTAGAACAAAAGCAAGCTCCCCTACCCACTTTTCGTATCCCAGAACAAGGAAACTATATCTATGACAATGACCACAAAATCAAAATCGAGCTGTACAAAGGCAAATGTATCTATAAAAATATAGAAACAGCCTGCTTGGACAAATCAAAGATAATATTTCCATTAGTCATTCGTCCTATTCAGGCTGGCGACCGTTTTCAGCCCTTTGGCATGAAAGGAACTAAGCTTGTGAGCGACTACCTCACCGATTGTCACCTCTCTATTTTCGAGAAACGTCGTTCTCTGGTGCTCTGTGACGCCAACGGACAGATTTTATGGTTAGTAAATCATCGTCCAGATGCCCGCTTCTGTGTGAATGATATAACGCAAGAAACACTAGTATTTTCTTTTTTTAACACAAAAAAGTAGTCGTTTTGAGAACAACGTATCGATATTTTTTGTAACTTTGCAGCCGCAAATAGAGTATTATACATGTATAAGCCTAAATATCAGGCAGTTAGTTTTAAAATTTTCGAGGATAAATAGATGAGACAACTAAAGATTCAGAAAAGTATCACCAACCGTTCAAGCGAAGCACTTGATAAATATCTTGTAGAAATTGGCCGTGCACCCCTTATCAGTATTGATGAAGAGATTGAACTGGCTCAAAAGATTCGCAAGGGCGGTTTGGAAGGTGAGCGAGCCAAAGACAAACTGGTTACGGCCAACCTGCGCTTCGTAGTATCAGTTGCCAAGCAGTATCAGCATCAGGGTCTGACGCTTACCGATTTGATTGACGAAGGAAATATTGGACTCATCAAAGCAGCCCAGAAGTTCGACGAAACTCGCGGCTTCAAATTCATCTCTTATGCCGTATGGTGGATTCGTCAGAGCATTCTTCAGGCTATTGCCGAGCAGAGCCGTATTGTACGTCTGCCTTTGAATCAGGTAGGTTCTCTTAACAAGATTAATCACGAGATTAACAAGTTTGAGCAGGAGAACCAGCGTCATCCCTCAGTGAGCGAGTTGGCTGAAATGACCGACATTGATGAGGAAAAGATAGGCCAGTCAATGCAGGCTGATAGTCACCATGTGTCTATCGATGCACCTTTCCAGGACGGTGAGGACAACTGTATGCTCGACGTTATGGCTTCTGGCGATGACAGTCGTACAGACCGTCATGTTGACCACGAGTCCATGGCACAGGAGTTAAACTCTGTCCTCTCGAAGGTTTTGAAAGATCGTGAGATTATCATCATCCGTGAGTGCTTTGGTATTGGCTGCCACGAAAAGGGACTTGAGGAAATTGGCGACGAATTGGGACTGACCCGCGAGCGTGTTCGCCAAATTCGCGAGAAGAGTATTGCGAAGCTTCGCGACTCCGGTAATGCTAAGATTCTGATGAAGTATCTTGGATAATATTCATAAAAACACAAATATATCAGCAAGAGCTACAAATATAAATTTTGTAGCTCTTGTTTTTTTTCTACCATAAACTATTGGTCGTTTCATTCTTTTTGTATACCTTTGTGCCTATGAAACGCGTATTACTAACCTTTTTCATGGCAATAGTCATGACAACAATGGTTTCTGGCGAGATTCTTGACTCGCTGGTGATGAATCGCGTATTCAATTTCCAACGCAATTATACGCAGGACGTCAACGGTTTCTCGACCAATGTCTACATGAAGTACATCTATCAGACCGAAAGGCGTAATTTCACCTTGTGGGCCATCCCCAGTATGTATACCATTGCGGAGGGAGAAAGGGCTTTCGTTAGCGAGCAGTACAGCCGATTTAACTTTCGCACTGTAGGTGATTACGACAATATACAACAGGTTTACAATACGACCATTCCAAGACAAAGACATACAATGCCTATACTGATGGCATATGTAACGCCCAACCTCTATGGCACCACTATCTACGGCGACCATGTTCTCTCTCCTTTCTGTCGTGAGAATCATATCTATTATCATTACTCGTCTGTACCACTTTCAAATAATCAGATTCGTATCTACTTCTGCCCTAAAATAGTGCCTAACACACAATTGGTGCAGGGAAAAGCGACCGTTGACCGAATCACTGGTCGAATAGAACAGGTTGAGATGGAGGGCGAATACGACATGATCCATTTTCAGACACTGACCATGCAGGGTGAAGAAGGCTCTCGAGCATTGTTACCCAAATACTGTATCACAGATATAGCCTTTAAGTTTGCTGGCAATCACATCACCTCGCACTTTGAGGCTGTGTTCGATTGCCCCATCACATTGGCAGATACCGTTGACGTGACAGGAAATTACAGTCTGATGGACTCTATCCGTCCTATGAGCCTTTCACAACAAGAACTTGATATCTTTGAAGACTTTATTCGCAAGAACACGCCCGAGGTAGAGGAAGACTCTATTGAGGAGGAAGAGGTTGATTCACTGAGCATCACTGCCACGCTGGTAGGAAAGAAAAAACTCGATGAGGAAGGTGACAATCAAGAAGAAACAACCAATCCACATCATAATTATCTTAAAGAGAGTTGGGATTTTATTGAGGAAAGTCTTTTCCATAGTCTTCGACATCGTACGAAGAAAAGCGACATCCGTCTGTCTTCTCTCATAGACCCTCAATATATCAGCTACAGCCGTAGCAAGGGTTTATCATATAAAATGAAACTCTACGCCAGCTATCATTTCACAGACAAATCGTGGGCGGAATTCCGACCTCGTATGGGTTATAACTTCAAACTAAAGGAAATCTATTTCGATGCACCATTATATTTTACCTACAACGCAGACCTCGATGCTGGCATTGATGCCACATTCGGTAAGGACAATCGTATTGGAAACTCGAGCGTGCTCGATGAGATTAAGAAGGAACAAGGCGATGACATAAACCTTGAGGGGCTTGACCTTGACCTATTCGACGACTACTACTGGAACGTATCGCATCACATACGTCCAAACAAATGGATATACATCCGTTCGGGATTCGTGATACATGAACGTCGTGCACTGAATCCACAGGCCATGACACATTATGGCAAACATAGTAAGTATCTTTCGCTTGCACCATCTATTACTCTCCAACTAAACCCATGGAAGAATGCACCATTCTTCACGATTAATTACGAGAGAGGCTTTAAACTAAAGAGTAATTACGTCAGATACGAGCGTATCGAGGCTGATGCATCATTCAAATATAGGATGAGACGAACCGAACAAATTAACACTCGCATTGGAGGTGGTCTCTATACCGACAAGAAAAACAATTACTTCCTCGACTTCGCAAACTTCCGTGCCAACAATCTGCCAGACGGATGGGATGATGACTGGTCGGGCGACTTCCAACTACTTAGTTCCAGACTATATAACGAATCTAGTTATTATATTCGTGGTCATTTGTCATACGAGGCGCCACTCCTTGGTGCTTTCTTAACACCTGCCATCGGCCGTTATGTAGAACGCGAACGAACATATCTAAGTACTCTTTCCATTGACCACACCCGACAGTATTCAGAGATTGGCTATGGCTTTTCTTGCCGATTCTTCTCTATGGGCATCTTTGCCAGTTTCCTTAACTCTGATTATCAGGACATGGGTTGTAAATTTACATTCGAATTATTCCGCAGATGGTAAAACCACTTGTTGTTTACAAAGCTAGCGCAGGCAGTGGAAAAACATTCACGCTTGCCGTTGAATATATAAAACTGCTAGTACAAAATCCTCAAGCATATAGACAAACACTAGCCGTTACCTTTACTAATAAGGCAACGGAAGAAATGAAGATGCGCATTCTAAGTCAATTGTATGGCATCTGGCGAAAATTAGACAGTTCTGAGACCTACACTCAGAAAATCTGTCAAGAACTGAATGCTTCACCAGAGTTCGTTAGCCAACAGGCTGGTACTGCCCTTCATCTACTACTTCACAACTATAGTTATTTCCGTGTCGAGACCATTGACTCGTTTTTTCAGAGTGTGCTAAGAAACTTGGCACGCGAATTAGATCTCACCGCCAATCTGCGAGTAGGACTCAACGATGTTCAGGTGGAAGAAAGCGCCGTTGACCAACTTATAGACAGTCTGAAATCAACTGACCAGATGTTGCAGTGGCTACTGAAATATATCATGGATAATATCAGCGATGACCGTTCTTGGAACGTTATATCGCAGATTAAGCAGTTTGGCCGTACGATATTCCGTGATTACTACAAACAGCAAAGTAATCGTCTAAATAATGTAATGAGTCAGAAAGACTTCTTCGACAATTACACCCAGGAACTACGTCAAATTCGTAATGACGCAGAGGAAAGAATACACGGTATTGCGGAATCGTTTTTTGATATTATCAGCCGAGAGAATCTCACAGTCGATGATTTCTCAAACAAGAGTCGCGGTGTTTGTTCCATCTTCCTTAAAATGCGAAGAGGTCAGTTTGATGAAAGTATCATCACCAAAACGGTTGCCGATGCGTTAGGAAATCCTGCAAAGTGGTATGCCAAGTCAAGTGACCGCGCTGTCTATATTCATGCCCTGGTAGAAAGTGAGCTAGATAAGATTCTTCGCCAAGCTGTTGAGGAACAGCCACGTCAATGGCTACTCTATAAGAGTGCAGAACTGACTCTCCGACATCTAAGCCAACTACGCTTACTTAGCAGTATCGAATCTAAAGTTCATGAGCTGAACGAAAATGCTAACCGTTTCTTGCTAAGTGACACTCAGCAACTGCTTCATGATCTTATAGACGGGAGCGACACTCCTTTTATCTTCGAAAAAATTGGCGCTCACTTGGAACATATCATGATTGATGAGTTTCAGGACACTTCGACTATTCAATGGAAAAACTTTAAGGTACTACTTCAGGAGGCTATGAGTCATGAGGGTTCGACCAACCTTATTGTGGGTGACGTAAAACAGAGCATCTATCGATGGCGCAATGGCGATTGGCGATTATTAGCAGGAATCAAAGACGAATTTCCACATGCCGACCAGGTGATTGACGAGAAGCCTCTGAATACTAACTACCGTTCGTCGCGCAACGTCATCGACTTCAACAATGCCTTTTTCACGCACGCAGCCATGATCGAGCAAGTTGATGCCTATACCGATGTCTGCCAAAATTGTCCTGAAACGAAGTCTAAAACGGGGTTCGTTGAGGTAACACTGTTGCCAACCGAAGACTATCAGGAATCCACACTAAACGCTATTGTGGAGCAGATAAAGACTTTGATTAATCAGCATGTTCCCACTACAGACATAGCTATTCTTGTGCGTACCAATGGCACTATTCCCATTATTGCCAACTACCTAATGGAAGTGATGCCTGATCTTAATGTGGTCAGTGATGAGGCCTTCCGCCTAGATGCCTCACCTGCCGTCATGGTCATCATTCAAGCTATGCGACTTTTGGTATATTCCGATGACTGTATTGCACGCGCCTATCTGGCTAAGTTCATCACTGGCACCCTTAATGGCACACTTCCATCGGGTTTCACTGATAACACCGAGCGCCTGCTTCGCCTGCCTCTCTATGAATTGGCAGAACAACTATATATAATCTTCCATCTTGAGCAGACCTGTGGTCAAACAGCCTATCTTTGCGCCTTCTACGATTTATTAACGAACTTTATCAATGAAGAAAGCATAGATTTACCTACATTTCTTAATGAATGGGATGAGCAGCTTTGTAGCAAGCCCATTCAGAGCCCAGAGGTTAATGGCATCCGTATTATAAGCATTCACAAATCTAAAGGACTTGAGTTCAGTCATGTTATTCTGCCGTTCTGTGACTGGCGATTAGAACACTCGGATCTTTTGTGGTGTACCCCCAATCAGCCACCATTTAATCAATTACCAATCGCCCCTATTGATTACAGCGCAAAGGGAATGAATGGCACCATTTATCAGAGGGATTATGAACAGGAACACCAGCAGATTGTCGTTGACAACCTCAATCTGCTTTACGTCGCTTTCACCCGAGCTTCAAAAAGTCTCTATGTCTTAGGTAAACGCAATGCAGCAAATACCCGCTCTTCTCTAATTGAAATGACTTTGCCGCTCGTAATGGATGATTTGCCCGATGCTCTGTTAGAAGGTGAGACCGACCTCAGTTCACCTTTACACTTTATATTTGGTCAGATTCCAACTGCAAAACCCAAAATAACAAAGGAACTAAGAAGCGACAACCCCTTTCACCAGAAAGTCACACCTGTTGACATCAATATAGAACCCTTCAAGCAATCGGTCGAATTTCGTCAAAGTAACAAGAGTCGAGAATTTGCCACATTCTCTTCTGAGGATGAGAAAACCAGTCCAACCGATTATATTCAGCTAGGCAACATCCTTCACCAGGTATTCTCTACCATCCACACAACTGACGATGTGGAAAATGCACTCAAAAATCTCGAGATCGAAGGTATCCTCTATAACCAAAGCATTACACCACAACGTCTTAGTGAAATGATTCGTAAACGTCTCTCCCACCCTCGTGTATCACGTTGGTTTTCTTCACGTTGGCATTTGTTCAACGAGTGTACTATCTTGACCCCTGATGGAGTGGAGCGCCGACCTGACCGCGTGATGACAGATGGAAAAGAAACCATTGTCGTGGACTTTAAATTCGGTCGTGAACACACTGAATACATGGATCAAGTACGAGAATACATGCTATTGCTCAAACAGATGAACATGCCCAAGGTTTCAGGGTATCTATGGTTCGTTTATAGTAACAAAATCGTTGAAGTAAAATGAAGACTTTTCTTGAATACGTTGCTGAAGATATTCTCCAGAAACATGGTACAGACCTCAGCCGAGTGGCGATTGTTTTTCCTAACAAACGAGCATCACTCTTCATGAATACCTATCTGGCCCAGCATGCAGGAAGACCCATGTGGAGTCCAGCATATATCACCATTAGCGATCTCTTTCGTCAACATTCCCCCCTATTGGTAGCTGATTCTATCAAACAGGTGTGCGACCTACACAAGTCATTTATTCACCAGACAGGATTCGAAGAAACACTTGATCATTTCTATAGTTGGGGCCAACTACTTCTGTCGGATTTCGATGACCTCGATAAGAACATGGCAGATGCCGACAAGGTGTTTGCTAATCTGCGTGACCTCCACGAACTAGACGATACCAGCTATCTAACACCCAATCAGAAGGAGATTCTTGCAAAGTTCTTTAGTAACTTCTCAGAGAACAACACTGTACTCAAAGAGCGATTCTTGCGTTTATGGTCTCACATGGCCGATATCTATCATGACTTTAATCGACGACTTACCGATCAGGGACTTGCATACGAGGGAGCTCTCTATCGTCAAGTTGCCAACTGTAGCAATCTTGATTATTCATTTGAAACCTATATCTTCGTTGGTTTTAATCTGTTACAGGAAGTCGAAAAGAGGCTTTTCACTAACCTTAAAAAGGAACGTAATACTTTTTTCTACTGGGATTTCGACCACTATTATTTGAAGGATAATGAGGCCGGACACTTTATCGGCCAATACCTGAGCGACTTCCCTAATGAACTCGACAATACACGAGATGATATATATCGCAATTTCAGCCTCCCCAAAGATATTACTTTTATGTCAGCACCTACGGAGAACGTTCAGGCACGCTACATCAGTACTTGGCTTCGTGAAAAGCAACGTCTAAAAGACGGACGCCGTACTGCCATTGTTCTTTGTAATGAGAACCTGCTTCAAACAGTCGTTCACTGTATCCCAGACGAGGTTGACAAACTTAACATCACCACAGGTTACCCTTTGGCACAATCGCCTGTAGCTTCACTTGTACAAATGCTCATCAATCTGCAGACGTTTGGTTATGATAGTCGAAGTAAGCGTTTCCGCCCCAGATTATTAAATAATCTAATGCGCCATCCTTATATGGCAAACGTACCCGAAGAACTCATACACCCAATAGTTTTGAAGGACAATGATAACGAACCACTGATTGAATGGATGTGCGACATACTTACTTCCATTGCACGCAATACCAATGATGAGACACCATTATTTCAAGAGGCTGTCTTTCAAGCCTACACACTATTGAATCGTTTACTTACACTCGTTCGTAGTGGTGACTTGCTAGTTAGCGTCACAACCTTTCAACGACTACTGAGTCAGATGATTCAGTCGACATCGATTCCCTTCCACGGAGAACCCGCAGAAGGCATTCAAGTAATGGGTGTGCTTGAAACTCGTAACCTCGACTTCGACCACGTTCTTCTTTTATCGTGCAACGAAGGTAACCTTCCACGTGGCATCAACGACACATCATTTATTCCATACAATCTGCGCAAAGCATATGGACTGACAACCATTGACCACAAGGTAGCAATTTTCAGCTACTATTTCCATCGGCTACTTCAGCGCGCTTCAGATGTTACCATTCTCTATAGTAATGCCACCACCGACGGAGGAAAGGGCGAAATGAGTCGCTTCATGCTACAACTCATGGTTGAAGATGCCCATCATGACATTCATTATAATACACTACAAGCAGGACAGTCACATACGCCATTTAGTCCGCCAACAGTAGATAAGACGCAACAAATCATGGAAGTGCTTTTAAGCCGTTTTCATACACAGGCTCTACTCACCCCCACAGCTATAAACCGCTATATGCGTTGTCCTCTGATATTCTACTATACTTATGCCTGCGGATTGCGTGAATCTAATTCGCAAGTAGACGAGACCATTGACAATCGAATCTTCGGCGATATCTTCCACGAAGCCTCACAACGACTCTACACACGACTTATGAACAAAAGCCGTCAGATTCTCAAGAGTGATATTGAGCAGTTGCTTAAGAGACGTGTAGACATTGAACGCGCAGTAGATGAGGCTATCAATAAAGAACTCTTTCAGAACAAACAAGGCGAGCACCTCGAACTCAATGGGTTACAGCTCATCAATCGTGAGGTCATTATTCACTATATAACTCGCCTGCTTGAGATTGATCACGACCTGGCTCCTTTCTATATCGAAGGACTCGAGATTGATGTCAAGGCATCTATCACGACACCGCATATTACTACAATGATAGGCGGACGTATAGACCGTCTTGACAGAATAACTAAAGATAATGTTGAAATAATACGTGTTATAGACTATAAAACCGGCAGTAGCATGCCACGTTCTTTAGTTGATGTCGATGCTATCTTCGCGCAAGAAAGTCTACAAAACCATAGTGATTATTATCTTCAAGCAATACTCTATTCTACAATAGTACGAGCTGAACATCCTTCAATCCCTGTTTCACCTGCTCTGCTCTATATTCAGCATTCTGGTGGAGAAGGATATGACCCTACCATCTGTTTTGGACGCACACCCATCACAGATGTGGCAGACTATCGTGAGCGATTTATCGAATTATTACGTGAAAAGGTTGATGAAATCTACAACCCCAAGATAGCATTTGTACCTACCAACGATCGTAACCGCTGTCGTTACTGTGCTTATAAGCAATTGTGCAGCATACAATAACTACTTCTTTATAATAATATGCAACAGAATATCATTACCAAACTCATAGCTCAAGCCCTGCAATTAGGCATCGAAGCCGTTTCAAATACCCTCACCCTACTCAACGAGGGCTGTACTATTCCCTTCATTTCACGCTATCGCAAAGAGCGAACAGACGGACTCGACGAGGTGCAGATAACTGCTATTAGCAATCAATACGAACGTTTGAAGGAAATAATGAAACGTAAAGAAACGGTACTAAAGACCATTGACGAACAGGACAAACTTACTCCTGAACTCAGGAAGCGTATTGAAAATTGCTGGGATGCAACAGAGCTTGAAGATATCTATCTTCCATATAAACCGCGCCGCCGTACCCGTGCACAGGTTGCTCGAGAACAGGGACTAGAACCCTTAGCCAAGATTCTTCTGATTCAGCGCGAACACAACCCAGAGGCAGCAGCCGACAAACAATTAGCCATTATCAACTCTACATTATCTATAAAAGAAGCGCTCAAGGGAGCACAAGACATTATTGCCGAGATGGTTAGCGAGGATGAGCGTAGTCGTCAACAAGTTCGCGGTGCATATCGTCGTACAGCCATTATCACTTCGAAAGTAATCAAAGCGAAAGCAGATAGCAATGAAGCAGCCAAATTTAGTGACTATTTCGATTGGCATGAACCATTAAAACGTTGTTCTAGCCACCGTTTATTGGCTATGCGTAGAGGCGAGGCCGAAGGAATCTTGCGTATCAGCATAGACCCTATTGATGACCAAGAATGTATTGATCGTATTCGACGTCATTACGTTTACGGAAACACACCATGCGGAAAATTGGTTGCCGAAGCTGTTGAGGATGGTTACAAACGTCTGCTTAAACCTGCCATTGAAACGGAATTTTCCAATCTAAGCAAAGAGCAAGCCGATGCTGAGGCTATTCGTGTCTTTGCAGAGAATTTGCGACAACTGCTATTAGGAGCGCCTTTAGGCCAAAAACGCGTTATGGGCATTGACCCCGGTTTCCGCACAGGCTGCAAGGTTGTATGCCTCGATGCTCAAGGAAATCTACTTCATCATGAAGCAATTTTTCCTCATCCTCCAATTAACAAGCGTATGCAGGCTACTATCCACATACAACAGATGATTGAGCAATATCACATCGAAGCAATCGCCATCGGCAACGGCACCGCCAGTCGTGAGACACATTCTTTCATAGAGGATTGTTTGAATGACGGAAATGAGATTTCCGTATTTGTTGTCAGCGAAGATGGCGCTTCAGTATATTCCGCCTCAAAAGTAGCGCGTGAGGAATTTCCCGATGAAGATGTCACAGTACGTGGAGCCGTATCCATCGGTCGCCGACTCATGGACCCCTTAGCCGAACTCGTCAAAATAGATCCCAAGAGCATTGGCGTTGGACAGTATCAGCATGATGTAGATCAAATAAAACTCAAGGAGCAACTAGACCAGACTGTTATCAGCTGCGTAAACTCCGTAGGTGTGAATCTCAACACTGCATCACAACATCTCTTACAATATGTCAGTGGACTAGGTCCTGTATTAGCCAAGAACATCGTGGATTATCGTCGCGAAAATGGTGCCTTCACCAGTCGCGCTCAACTAAAGAAAGTGCCACGTTTGGGTCCATCAGCTTTTGAACAATGTGCAGGATTCTTACGCATACCCAATGCCACGAATCCACTTGATAACAGTGCTGTACATCCGGAAAGCTACGCCATTGTTGAACGTATGGCAAAAGACCAGGGATGCACTGTAACAGACCTGATTAGTGATCCTCTGCGCCGCCAGAAGATAGACATTAACAGTTATGTGACTGAGCATGTAGGACTCCCAACCCTCACAGACATAATGAAAGAGCTCGAAAAGCCAGGTCGCGATCCTCGCGAACAAATTGAAGAATTCCATTTTGCCAATGGAATAGAAAGCATTGACGACCTTGTTGAGGGAATGGAACTACCCGGCATCATTACCAACATCACTGCTTTTGGCGCCTTTGTTGATATCGGCGTTCATCAAGACGGTCTTGTCCATGTATCGCAAATGGCTAATAAATACGTGAAAGACCCCAACGAGATTGTGAAGCTTCATCAACACGTCAAAGTACGTGTTCTTGAAGTAGACCACCGTCGTCATCGTATTTCACTGAGCATGAAATTGTAATAGAGTGTGCGGCAACTATCCAACAAGAAGAAAAGTTCGCAGTCAATCATCCATTCGTCAAGAAACGATCAATTACCTCAATACCCTTTTGTGTACATATACCACGAAATGAGATAAAAAGCATATTGTTGAAGATGTCCTTAACTGGATACTGATTATAAAGACGAGTATGACGAACATACTGACTGAGAGCATCAAACATAGTGATAACAATATTGATATCTATGTCTTTACGGAAATACCCCTCCTCAACTCCACGGACAAGAAACTGTTTCTGGAGAATACGGTCACGCTTATGTTGCTCATCAAGAAAAGCCATCACAGTGGGAAATTTCTCAATGTCAGAATAGAACAGTGGATTTACTTGTTTGAACTGTTCTATTTTAATTTTATAAATATTGAGGATGATGTCTATGACATTGTTCTGCTGACTCATCATATTCATCATTCTCATTTCATCTTGAGACTTTGCATGCTTGAGACACTCGAACAACAACAACTCTTTATTATCGTAAATCTCATATAACGTACGCTTGGAAATATTGAGACCTTTGGCAATATCATCCATCTTAACGGACTTTATACCACGCTGAGCGAACTCAGACATAGCTATTTCGAGAATTTTGCCTTTCAGCGAAAGTCTATAAGTCGACAAAACCTTTATTTCTTGCATATCTATTTATTTTATGATGCAAAGATACAAAAAAGATAAATAAAGTGTTGCATTTTTCATGAGTTTTTTGTAATTTTGCGCAGCAATTTTAACATGATTCATTAATATGGCAAAAATTACAAAAGAGGCCGCCCTTGAATATCACGAAAGCGGCAGACCTGGAAAAATTGAAGTAAAGCCCACAAAAGCTTATCGGACACAAACAGACCTTTCACTTGCTTATTCGCCAGGAGTTGCATATCCCTGTCTTGAAATACAGGAGAAGCCTGACGATGCTTATAAATATACGGATAAAGGAAACTTAGTGGCCGTCATCTCAAATGGTACAGCTGTTTTGGGACTTGGCGACATCGGAGCACTGAGCGGCAAGCCCGTGATGGAAGGAAAGGGATTGCTCTTTAAGATATATGGTGGTATTGATGTATTTGATATCGAGGTAGCTGAAAAGGATCCTGAAAAGTTCTGCGAAGCTGTAGAACGCATTGCCCCAACCTTTGGTGGTATAAACCTTGAAGACATCAAGGCACCAGAATGCTTTTATATAGAGGAACGTTTGAAAAAGACACTCGACATTCCTGTAATGCATGATGACCAACACGGCACAGCAATCATCAGTGCAGCAGGTTTGAAGAATGCTCTGGAAGTAAACGGCAAGGATATAAAAAAAGTACGCATAGTAGTAAATGGTGCTGGTGCTGCTGCCATTTCATGCACCAAACTCTATATGGCCATCGGTGCACAGAAAGAGAATATCGTAATGCTCGACTCAAAGGGTGTAATCTCTACCGAGCGTAAGGATTTGAATGAACAGAAGAAGTTCTTTGCTACCAGTCGCACCGACATTCACACTTTGGCTGAAGCTGTTGTAGATGCCGACGTATTTGTAGGTTTGTCGAAAGGCAACGTTTTGACACAGGATATGGTACGCTCAATGGCAAAGGATCCTGTTATATTCGCACTTGCAAATCCCGTTCCAGAGATTTCATATGAGGATGCAATGGCTGCCCGTCCAGATGTGCTAATGTCCACGGGCCGTACTGACTATCCCAATCAGATTAATAATGTAATAGGCTTCCCCTATATCTTCCGTGGTGCACTCGACGTTCATGCAACTGCTATCAACGAGGAGATGAAGTTAGCAGCTGTTCACGCTATAGCTGACTTGGCCAAGCAACCCGTACCAGATGTGGTGAATGATGTATATAAGGTGAACAACCTTAAGTTTGGTCGCGATTATTTTATTCCAAAACCCGTTGACCCACGTCTAATTTCAGAAGTAAGTGCTGCCGTAGCTCAGGCTGCCATCAAGAGCGGTGTTGCTCGCAAGACTATTGAAGACTGGGAAAAATACAAGGATTCATTGTCGGTACTGTTGGGGCAGGAGACAAAACTAACACAAAAACTCTATGCCACAGCAGCTGCTCATCCCCAGCGTGTGGTATTTGCCGAAGCTATCCACCCCACAATGCTAAAAGCTGCTGTTCAGGCAAAGAGTGAGGGAATCTGCTACCCCATCCTACTTGGCAATGATGAGGTCATTGAAAAGATGGCAAAGCAGATGGATCTGAACCTTGAGGGAATCGAGATTGTGAACCTTCGCCATCCAAGAGAGCAAGAGCGTCGTGAGCGCTATGCTCGCATTTTGGCAGAGAAGCGTCAGCGTGATGGTTACACGTTCCAAGAGGCTAATGACAAGATGTTTGAACGAAACTATTTCGGCATGATGATGGTAGAGACTGGCGATGCAGATGCGTTTATCACGGGTCTCTATACAAAATACTCAAATACCATCAAGGTGGTCAATGAGGTGATTGGTATACGTCCAGAGTATAACCACTTCGGTACGATGCATATTATCAATTCACCCAAGGGTACCCTATATATTGCCGATACACTGGTTAATGAGAATCCAGACACAGATACTTTGGTTGACATTGCCAAACTGGCAGCTACTGCCGTACGTTTCTTCAATGAGAAGCCTGTAATATCAATGATATCTCATTCTAACTTTGGTAGCTCTCAGAGTAAGGGTGCCCAAAAAGTACGTCGCGCAGTTGAGCAGATGCAAGAGTTATATCCCGACTTGGCTATCGATGGTGAGATGCAGATTAACTTCGCTCTCGACCGTGATGCACGTGAGGAGCAATACTCATTTACTCGTCTGCAGGGCAAGGATGTCAATACTTTGGTGTTCCCCAATCTGACATCAGCACGTGCAAGCTATAAGATGCTACAGATGCTTGATGCCGATGTAGAGATTATCGGTCCCATCCAGATGGGTCTGAATAAGCCAATCCACTTCATAGATTTCGGCGCTTCAGTACGCGACGTAGTCAACATTGTGGCAGTAGCTACCATTGATGCTTATGTAGACAAGGTAAAAACTCGCATTAACAATCGTAACAATTATTAATACGTATCAAAAATAATTTTTGTGATATGCACCAATGTATTATCTCCCTGGCAGCTAATCACAAAGCCGAAAAGAATCTGCTCGAAGCACGCTTGTGCCTCGAGCAGATTCTTACTTTTACGCATTATACAGATGCCATATGGACGGAACCCATAGGTTGTAAGCGTCAAGACTTGTATTTAAATCAATTAGTTAAAGCGTCTACAAAACTGTCTTTTTACGAACTACGCAATCAGCTAAAAAACATAGAAATAAAGCTGGGACGTACCATGGAAGATCGCCAAGAAGGCATTGTACGATTAGATCTCGATATATTGGCTTATGATGACGAACGTCATCACTTGTCCGATTGGGAGCGCCACTATATCAAGATTCTATTACCTCAACTTTCTTTATAAGCCTAACGCAACTTCAACTCATCGCCTACTCGTATTTCGTAATCTGGCGAAAGCTTGTTCATTTTGTAAAGAGACTTTAAGCGAATGCCATATTTCTGTGCAATCGTATACATAGATTCGCCAGAACGTACATGATGAGTACGCCCCTTGTACTCTTTTGAAGCTTTAGTCTGCTTTTTCTTAAGCCAAATGACCTCGCCTTCCTGCAAACAGTCATCCTTATCACGTTCGTTATAACGAGCAAGTTTGCGATAAGAAATACCTATCTCTTCGGCAATAGAACGGAAAGTATCACCTCGACGAGCATAAAGGAAATAATTCTTATTATACATGCCAATAGGATGAAGTGGACTACCACCTACACTATGATCCTTAGCATGTTGTGTCATAAACTTATCATATGAATGAGCCTTGTCGTATTCATAGAGTTTATATAGTTGAATGATATCAATCAGTCTATCAGCATATTTAGGGTTAGTTGCATAACCAGCTGCTTTTAGTCCGCGCGCCCATCCTTTATAATCAGTTGTTTTCAGTTTAAACAGACTACGATAGCGTTGACCGGAAACAAGAAAACGAGAATGGTCTTCATAGGATTCGAACGGCGAATTATAAGTTCGGAAGCATTCGTTACGAGCATCATCATCAATATACATGGTGCCGCCCGTCCAATTGTGGCATTTGATACCAAAGTGGTTATTTCCCTTGCGAGCCAAAGTACTCTCGCCTGCTCCACTTTCAAGAAGACCTTGGGCCAAAGTGATAGATGCAGGGATTTTGTGCTTCAGCATTTGTTCTATTGCACAATCCTTGTATTGGTCAATATATCGCTGATAACGGGCATTCCAAGCTGATTGAGCAAGAGTAAGAGTGACATTCAGGCTGAATAATACGATAACTGATAATATTTTATTCATCGATTAAAGTTAGAAGAACACGTAACGCAATGATTCGTAAAAATGAAAAGCAAAGATATAGAGCAAAATGAGTGAAGAAGCTTTCTCAATGCCCCATGTCAAAGAGGAAATGATGCTCACCAATGATGTAAACGTACGGCTAACAATTCCGTAAAATATCGAAGTAACAATAATTAGCAACGCAAGCAGAGGAACTGAAGCTCTACTAAAAGGTGATGGCCACAGTTGACCTGTAGACGATAGCAAAACAGCATGTGGAACAAGAACAAGAAGCATGACCACAATAAGCAGAATAACAAAAACAACCATAGAAATACGAAGAGCATAGGTACGACGGAGATTCTGATCGCCTCGTCCCATTATATCACTACGCCACAATGTACCACCTGCCATTGATGCCAATAGAAGCCAAATAAGCTCTGATCTCAACAAAACAGCTGTGTACTGGCCGAAAAACCAACGAATCCCCTCGCTGGATAACAAGGAGCGTACGCCTTCCGTCTGAGTAGCGGCTAGATACCATGATAAGAGTATGAGTAGAAGTTCTGCACATACAATTATGACAGCAGTATTAGCAACAATCGTCTTTCTATTGGTCATAATCAATCCTCGTCAGGTTCAAGATTGTCTAAATCTAAAATATGAAGTTCCATAGCACGAACAACCAAACGGGTAGCATTAACGCTCTTGCCATCAGGAAATAGTTTCTGGATAAGTTCGTTCTGGCGCTTTTCAAGACTTTTCACGCCAAAGGGCATTCCACGAAGCTGAGTAATTTGTTCCTTTGTATATCCCAATGCAAGATGGCGTAGAAAACGTTCGTCGTATTCATCAATCTCATAATTAATCAGCGCCTCTTGCTTGGCAAGTTCAGAACCAACGCTATGCTTGAAACGCTCTACAATTTTCTTCAGTATGGGTTCGTTGAAGACAAGTTGTTTGCCATTCATCACAGCCAACACATCGTTTCGCGTCAGCAGTTCACCTGTCTTTAAAATAATACCATCAGCGCCTGCATCAAGCACATCAACCCAGAGTTTCTCGTTAAGAATCTCACCAGTAAATATCAAGACACGAACATTTGGGTGCATCTCTTTTGTCTGACGACATAACTCTACACCAACAGTAGTTGAACCACCTAAGCCCAGATCTAACAATACCAAGTCGGGTAACTGTTGTTTAATCAAACGCCAATAGGCGGCCTCAGAATCAGCAGTTCCAATTACCTCTGCTTCGGTAATATCAGTTTTTATTATACCTAAAGTCCCTTTTAGTTCCAAAGGAACATCTTCTACGATGATTACTTTAAAGTTTTGCATATTCTAGGTAGTATAATGTTAATAATAACAATATGATTCTTATCACGGTCTGCATAAATGCCACAACCATGACGATTCGTTACTTCTCCATGTTGACGTACTATTTCTCGGCAAATGAGAAATGGAATGTTGTCTTGACGGACAGGCATAAACAATTGCTGCAGTTGGATGTCTGTTGCCACAAAAGAAGGCATCGACACGTGTACCTGTACATAGTTATCGTCACGTACAGTCCACTCTGTAACCAGACCTTTTTCACCTGCTTGTTGTGCAAGGATATCGAAAAGATAATTGATTAGTATTTCGTCTCCCAAGACTTCGTGGTCGAGAGCCTGCAGATGCATCTTTCGATCGTCCAACTGCTTGATAGCCTGTTCACTCAGTATCCCATATAATTCGCGGTAATAATCAACGACTTCAGGAAGAGCATCATGATTACCAGCTGTAACCAGCTGATAAATACGGCTCGGATAGTACATTGTTTCGTGCTTAAACGTAGAGAGCGTATTATCAAGTACAGCATTGCTCACATGAAGATTACCTTCTTCCATTTTCAAACGTTGTATCTCATCTGCGACCATATCTAATTCTGCTTGAATTTCCTGGAAAGCTTTTACACGCTTGTTGTGCAGAATGAACAACTGCCAAATCACTACAACAATAATAGCAATGAAAAGTAACACCAAAAGAATGATAGCCACTTCCTTGTTCGACTGTGACTGCTGCATCGTTCGACAATACGAGTCTAGTGTAGTGTCCGCTGAAAGTTCTTTAAACAACTGGGTGTAGATGCGATTATTGTAATGATATAATTGCCATTGATGAAGAGCTAGCGAAGCCACTGCACTCTCATTTCGGATATCAAGCAGGATATTATAATTGATATCAATACCGTCATGTAGCCAAATGATTTCGGGAGGAGTATTAGACAAATCACCTATTTTGATCAATGTATCAACAGATTGCGGACGAATAGAAGCATAATACGCATTCAAGCAAAGTCTACATGAATCTGCATAATCCAATGTACGCTGATAATGACCTTCTATATTAGAGAAATATGCTGAATCTGCATAAGAACTTGCCTTCTCAAGAGCTGATTGAGCTTGCATCGTTCCAAAGAAAGCAAAGACAAAAGCGATAATACTCAGCATACGTTTGGGCAATCGAAAATAGAATCTGCTGCCTTCGCCTTTTTTACTCTCCACAGAGAGTTGACAGACAGAGAACAACTTGCTGATTTTCCGATATTTATTAATAATTCCCATGCAATTTAATAATCCAAATCCATGAGAAACAGAAGAGCTATCAATAATAGATTTTCGATCAAACACATGAGCCACTTGTTCTTCTGACATGCCAATACCATTATCAATAACAGATATCTCTACGTAGGTATCTGTTGAAATGGTCTCAATCCTTACAAAACCTCCTTCTGGGGTAAACTTACGTGCATTGTCAGCCAACGTGTTCAACATAAACAACGTCAACACCTTATCCGCTTTAACACAGGCTTCTGTTGGTGTAATTATCAATTCTATGCCCTTCAAACTAAAACTACGTCTATTTTTATTGAGGATTTCATAGAGTTCTTGGAGAGGAAACGATTCAATATGTAAACTCAGTTCTCCCTTTCTCAACTGAATCCAATGGGTCAGTATATCGTTCTGGGAGTTAATGTGATCAGTTAGTTCACAGATATAATTGATTCTATTTTCCTTATTTTCCCCATCGCATTTATCAAGTAACTTAATTTCATGTATCATGCGATCAATGAGCGGTGTGATGGCATTGATAAGCGAAAGCTTGGCTCGTTGTTCCACATTAATACGTTTTTCCTGTTGAAGTTGTAGACGAGTTAGAGTCATTTGCTCGTCAAGTTCTTCACGTCGTTCATCTAATTCCTGATTATGATCGTTACGAAGTGATTTCTTTCTGTGATAGTAAAAAACGACAATAATGCCAGCAAATATGAATAACACTAAAACAACTGCCACTAATAATCTATTCAACTGTGTGACAGAGTGTTCAAGCTGTGCAGCACGCGCTTCCAATCGTTGGTCTTGACGCGTTCGTTCCTGCAGGTCCAGATAGATATTTCTGTTGTAATCACTTTCAGACTTCTTATCAATTGCGGCATAAACCACACTCAGCTGCTCACGAATGCTAGCCACCAAGTCTGGAGCTTGAAAAATAAGAGTATCACTCAAGGCAAGTTCCAGATTTTGCAAAGCCCCATCATAATCGGTGTCCGAAAGGCAACAAGTGGCCAGTGTACGATAGGCTCCCGCTGTCTGATAGGTATCGCCATAAGACTCAAACAGTGAAAGTGCATTATTTGCCAACCACAAAGGTAATTCGTCCAATGAAACGTTTTCAGGATTTAAGAACTTCATAGCAGGTTGATTATCTGATGTCAGTTGAATACGATAATCAAACACCGTAAGATGTTCTGCTAAAGCCTCAAGAGAGTTAGCAAGAAAGTATGGATAATGATGCTGTTTAGCTAACAAATAACAACGCATCAGATAATCAAACTCTTGCTGGTTAATCTCCATTTGACTACCTTGAGTAATGATACCGCCAGCTCCAATATTATAGAGATAATTAAGCCACTGGGCTGTGTCATTTTCTATATCAGGAGAGATCGACTCCAACGCATCGATAGACTGTCTTTCAAGACCGACATAGTAATAATACGTAGAATTGACTATTGCAAGTTCGCTCTCAGCATAAATCAAACGACGAATCTGGCGATCGGACAAGAGATGTCGCTCCTCGTTGATTCTACGCAAAGACTGCTGAGCGCGTTCTCTACAATCATAGAACTCACGATTCTGCGATTGACGCTGACAAAGTCTCATCTGCTGAATATACGCGACAAGGAGTTCTAACTGATTATCTGTTATTTCAGGGATAGTGTCAAGACGGCGAAGCGCATCATCATAATGCATCTTAACGATATCGACAAAGGCCAAATTATTGAGAGCCTCGGCCTGTCCGTCACTGTAATTATGTTCTAAAGCCAGATTATAAGCTTTACTAGCATAAAAGGTCGTAGAGTCAAGATTCCGATAATGAAAGTCATAAGAGGAATCATTAAGCAAATCAATCTCTGACCTCGATTTGTCAGTGCACGAATTAAGCAAAAACAAAAGGAGGATAAGAAATGAATATACATAATTGCCTTTCATTCCTTAACCTCCTATTCTTTAAGATAGAGTTATGTCAAGCGCGAGCCTTGGAAATATATCCAAGAGCCTCACGACATTTGTCAGTGACATACTGCCAATCGCAAGCCTTCACTTTGTCGGAAGGGAAAAGCTTTGAACCCATACCAACGCAGAATACGCCTGCTTTGAACCACTTGGTCAGGTTCTCCTCGTCAGGAGACACGCCACCCGTCACCATAATCTTTGACCAAGGCATAGGAGCCTTCAGGCCCTTAACAAGGTTTGGACCTACAACATCGCCAGGGAAGACCTTAGTTAAATCACATCCCAACTCCTGTGCTTTGCCAATTTCTGAGACTGTCATGCAACCTGGACAGTATGGAATCAGACGACGATTGCAAACAGGCGCGATCTCAGGATTAAACAAAGGACCTACCACGAAGTTGGCACCCAATTGGATGTACATAGCAGCAGTAGGAGCATCTACGACAGAGCCAATACCTAATGCTAATTCTGGACACTCTTTGTCAGCCCACTTCACCAGCTCTCCGAATACCTCCTGAGCGAAGTCTCCACGATTGGTAAACTCGAATGCGCGAACGCCTCCTTCGTAGCAGGCCTTCACTACATTCTTGCAGGTCTCAAGATCCTTATGATAGAAGACGGGTACCATACCGGTATCGCCAATCTTCTGCATCACTGATATCTTATCAAATTTTGCCATAATAATTATTCCTTATATTCACGTTTGAAAATGTACTTACCACACTCGGCAGACACCAATTCCCAACCTTCGAAACCCAACTGGTTGAGTTTTTTCTCAACACCGATCACGCAGTTAATCACCTTATATTCAAACTGTTTCATAATCTTATTTATCTCTGCACACGACCATTAGCATTACCACCTGCCAATGCTTCTACCTCGTCGATAGAAACCAAGTTGAAGTCACCATTAATGGTGTGCTTCAGTGCAGAAGCAGCAACAGCAAATTCAAGAGCCTCGCCTTGAGTCTTCTTGGTAAGCAAGCCATGAATCAAGCCACCAGAGAAAGAGTCACCACCACCAACACGGTCGATGATAGGATTAATCTCGTAACGTTTGCTCTGATAGAACTCTTTACCATTATAGATCAAAGCCTTCCAACCGTTATAAGTAGCGCTGTAGCTCTCACGAAGCGTAGAAACCACGTATTTGAAGCCAAACTCTTGCATCATCTGCTTGAAGATTCCCTCATAGCCAGCAGCATCGGTCTGACCACCTTCCACGTCAGCATCGGGCTTAAAGCCAAGACAAAGCTCAGCATCTTCTTCGTTTCCAATACATACATCGACATACTTCATCAGCGGACGCATGATAGAGATAGCCTTTTCACTGGTCCACAGCTTCTTGCGGAAGTTCAAGTCAACAGAAACGGTAACACCATGACGCTTAGCAGCTTCACAGGCTAACTTCGTCAGTTCAGCTGCTTTATCAGAAATAGCAGGTGTGATACCACTCCAATGGAACCAGTCTGCACCTTCCATAATTGCATCAAAATCGAAATCTGAAGGCTCAGCCTCTGCAATTGAAGAGTGTGCGCGATCATAAATCACCTTTGAAGGACGCATTGAAGCGCCGGTCTCAGCATAATACAAGCCAACACGATCGCCACCACGAGCCACGAACTGAGTATTGACACCATAACGACGCAATGCGTTAACAGCAATCTGTCCAATCTCGTGCTTTGGCAACTTAGATACGAAATAAGCCTCGTGACCATAGTTAGCCACAGAGATAGCTACATTAGCCTCACCACCACCAGGAATGATGCGGAAAGACTCACTTTGAATAAATCTGTCGTTGCCTTGAGGCGACAGGCGAAGCATAATCTCGCCCAGTGTTACAATTTTTGCCATTGTATATTCGTTTTTAGATAGTTTTATTTAGTTCTTACAAGGTTTTATCCATTCATAGACATGAGGAACTCTTCGTTGTTTCTGCTTTGAACCAAACGATCGCGAACGGTATTCATAGCCTCGATAGGATTCATTTCTGCAATGAACTTGCGGATTATCCACATGCGATTCAGGGTTGTCTGATCCTGCAGCAAATCGTCGCGACGTGTAGAAGACTGTACGAGATTCAATGCTGGGAACACACGCTTATTAGACAACATGCGATCCAGCTGGATTTCAGAGTTACCTGTACCCTTGAACTCCTCGAAGATCACCTCATCCATTTTTGAACCAGTATCAACAAGTGCCGTTGCAATGATTGTCAATGAGCCACCGTTCTCAATATTTCTGGCAGCACCGAAGAAACGCTTTGGCTTCTGAAGAGCATTAGCATCAACACCACCTGTCAGGACCTTACCTGATGCAGGAGATACCGTATTATATGCACGTGCCAGACGTGTGATAGAATCCAGGAAGATAACCACATCGTGACCACATTCCACCATACGCTTAGCCTTCTCAAGCACAATACCAGCAATCTTAACATGACGGTCAGCAGGCTCATCAAAGGTTGAAGCAATAACCTCAGCATTTACAGTTCGACTCATATCCGTCACCTCCTCAGGACGCTCGTCAATCAGCAGCATCATGATATAAGCCTCTGGGTGATTTGCAGCAATAGCGTTGGCAATATCCTTCATCAAGATGGTCTTACCTGTCTTCGGCTGTGCCACAATCAATGCGCGCTGACCCTTACCAATTGGAGAGAAGAGGTCAACAATGCGTGTTGAAGGATTTGTCGTTGCAGGATTACCACAGAGATTGAATTTCTCGTCTGGGAAAAGAGGAGTCAAGTGCTCAAACGACACGCGATCACGTACTTCCATAGGATCACGTCCATTAATTGACTTCACAGAAGACATCGCGAAATACTTCTCATTGTCGTGTGGTGGACGCACAGTACACTCCACGACGTCACCAGTCTTCAAGCTATATTTCTTTATCTGCTGAGGCGACACATAGATATCATCCGGAGATGACAGATAGTTGTAATCGCTAGAACGCAGGAAGCCATAACCATCCTGAAGGAGTTCCAGCACGCCATTACCAGAAATCAAATCATCAAAGTCATAACCAGGCACTCCAGCAACAGGTGACTGAGTATTAGCCTGGAAAATGGGGTCTGGTTGCTGAACAACAGGACGATCAAATATATCGAGCGTAGGAATAGCTGCTTGGTCTTCAATAGGCAGGTCAACAACAGTAATAAAGTCTGTGCCATCACCAGGATCACCCTCCCAGACACTATCCTCTTCTGGCAGTTCATCCATATTTACAGCATCGATATTCTGTCGTTGAGCCATCTTTTCTTGAAGTTGCTCAAGCATCTCTGCGTCGGGTTCGTCATGATTAACAAGCTCACTTTCTGCTTCTGGAACATAATCCGATTCCAATGGCTGCTCTTCAGGAATAGCCTGAACGGCTTCTTCCTTCTGTTCCTCCTCCTCAGCCTTCTTTTTTGCTTCTTCCTCAGCAGCAAGTTCTGCCTTTGATTTACGTCCTCTACGTTTAGGTGCTGGTTTCTCTTCTTTTTTCGCCTCTGTATTTTCTTCTACAGGAACTTCAACAGGTGTCTCCGTCTGAGGCTGATCAGCAAAGAGCGATGGAGCCTCTACAGCCTTACCTTTCTGATTTTTAGTATCAAGATTCTCACCCTCTTTGCCACTAACCGTATATACCTTATCCGTATCTTTCTTTGCGATACGGGTACGTTTGCGTTTAGAAGCAGAAGAACCTAATGAACTCTCAATGGCAGCTTTGTCAAGGATTTCATAAATAACATGCTCCATTGTGTCATTTTGAGAAACCTTCACTCCTAATTGGTTTGCAATCTCCATGAGTTCGGGAATTGCCAATTTCTCTAATTGTTCCTTGGTATACATATATACAATGATATGTTTGCGTACAATTTAAATGATAATGTGATTGTGATTTTGACCAAAAAGCGATTCTAGAATTGAAAAGCTGTTTTAGAAATCGATTGCAAAGGTAATCATTTTATTTGTACTAACAAAGAAAAAACACCTTTTTTATAAATTAAAGGTGTTATTTCTTGAGAGGAACAAGGACGCTGAACGTAGATCCTTCTCCTAATACAGATTCTACCATTACATCACCATCAATCTTGCGAGCAAAGTCCGCACAAAGTTGCAAACCTAAGCCAGAGCCCTCTTCACCACCTGTCCCATAGGTGGTCTCACCCTTTTTGAAAATAGAGTCAATACGTTCTGGCGCAATACCAACACCATGGTCTCGAACACTAACCTTGGCAAAATCGCCTTCGACGTTTAGAGATATTTCTATAGAGCTGTTTTCTGGAGAGAACTTAATGGCATTCGACAGGAAATTACGCACAATGGTCTTAAGCATATCATTGTCTGCAATAACCACCACCGGATTACTACTACCCTGATACTTTAGTTCAATCTTCTTTGTCTGAGCAATCATCTCGAAAATATCAACAACACCAGGAATAATATCGTTCAAGTCCAAATCCTGACGCACGACCGTTAATCTACCGGTTTGACTCTTTGTCCACTTAAGCAAGTTGTCCAGCAGGTCATGCACCTCCTCACTTTCACGATTAGCCTTATCAAGAAGCTCAAAAAGTTCCGGGCCAATAATCTCAGGCGACATAGCGTTAACCACGAGATTCAGAACCATACGAATGCTGGCCATTGGAGAGCGAAGGTCATGAGCAATGACGGAATACATCTTATCGCGATTGCTAATGGTAGCACGCAGTTCTTCGTTTTGATGCTCAATGATTCTCGTTGCAGCCACCAGTTTGATTTGGTGGAAGACACGTACAACCAACTCTTCTTTATTAAACGGTTTCGTCAAGAAGTCGTTAGCGCCAACCTGGAAACCATGAACCAAGTCACTTGGATTATTAAGAGCAGTCAAGAAGATAATGGGAATATGCGCAGTCTCTGGGTCTTTCTTCAGAATCTGGGCAGCGTCAAAACCGCTGATATCCGGCATCATGACGTCCAACAAGATCAAGTCAGGCTTTTCTGCCTTGGCCTGTTCAATACACATATTACCACAATTGGCAGTACATACCTGATACTTCTCGTTGGTTAACAGGATCTTGAGCAACAACACATTACTCATGACGTCATCAACAATCAGTATTTTATAGTCGCTTTTGACTATCCGTGATTCGAGATTCTCTGTTTCTAGCATCATCGATTATGCCGGTTAAATGCTTATTTTTGTGTGCAAATTTAGCAAAAATAAATTAAACGCCAAACATATGACAAATATTTTTTGATATTTTGGTTAAAAATACTATAAAAATATGGTATAACAGGAAAAATAGCTAACTTTGCAATCCAAATGGAAAAGATAATCATGGGTATTGACCCAGGAACAAATATCATGGGATACGGCATCCTGAAAGTCAAAGAAGGTAAGGCTCAGATGGTAACTATGGGCATCATTGATCTCAGGAAATTTGGAGATGCCTATCTTAAACTTGGTCACATCTTTGAACGTGTGACCGGCATCATTGAGTCATATTTGCCTGATGAGCTGGCTATTGAAGCGCCGTTCTTTGGAAAGAATGTGCAGTCGATGCTCAAACTAGGTCGTGCACAAGGTGTAGCTATAGCTGCTGCCATCGAACGCGGAGTACCCATTCACGAGTATGCACCCATGAAAATCAAAATGGCTCTAACCGGCAATGGTACGGCTTCAAAGGAACAGGTTGCTGGTATGTTACAGCGCCTGCTACGTATTCCAGATTCCGAAATGGGAAAATTTATGGATGCGACAGACGCATTAGCTGCAGCATATTGTCACTTTCTACAAATGGGAAGACCAGAGTCTAACGCCCCTCATTATAAAGGATGGAAAGAGTTTGTCAACAAGAACAAGGATAAGGTATGGAAGGAGCAAAGATAATAGCCATCGCTGGTCTCAATGGAAGCGGGAAAACGACTTTTGTTAATCAAATGCGCAAGCAATTAGCGAGCGATAAAGTTCGTTATATCGCTTTCTGCGACACCTATGGCTCCATAACAGACAAAGCATACTATCTGCAACAACGGTGGAACCAACACGACATCGACAACGAGATGCCAATCACAGGTGACGTCTTAGAGCGTACCTATATATTAACTGGGAATGATTCGCTGGAGAGACGACAATACCAGCAACATCTATATGATTTATTTCAGTTTCATTCGCTCTTAGACAAGTACGTCATTTCTTTGTCGAGTGGCGAACTCAGAAAGTTCCAAATCATCAAGACATTACTGGCAGCTCCCACCACATTAATATTAGACAACCCATTCATTGGACTTGATGCAGAAACAAGACAACAGTTAAAGAAATTGTTTCTCACACTGAGCAAAGAGAGAAATCTCACAATATATCTGGTAGTAGCTCGCGTTGAAGACATTCCTGAATATATTGACGAAATCATCTGGAAGACACCAGAAACCGATTTCACGTCCTCCCCCACTCATCTATCCGACGAAAAACGACAAGCCATATTAAGTCACGCCCAATCATCAGATTACTCATGTTCAGACGAAGTCGTTCGTATGAATGATATCACGATTAAATATGGCGAAAAAACGATTCTTTCACATATCAACTGGACTGTGAGAAAAGGTGATTGTTGGGCATTATGTGGTCAGAACGGAAGTGGCAAATCCACCCTACTCTCCCTCATTTGCGCCGACAATCCTCAAGCCTATGCCTGTGACATCAGTTTGTTTGGCAGGAAAAGAGGTTCTGGCGAGAGCATCTGGGAGATCAAGCGCCATATTGGCTATGTCTCTCCCGAGATGCATCGTTCCTATCATCATAACATCCCTGTGATACAAGTGATGGCAAGCGGATTGAAGGATACCGTAGGTCTCTACACCAGAACAATTGAAGCCGAACGCGAGAAATGCAGATGGTGGATGCGCATATTCGGCATCGAGCATTTGGAAACACGTCCTTTCCTTTCTCTTTCCAGCGGTGAGCAACGCCTCGTTCTTGTGGCTCGAGCTTTTGTAAAAGACCCTCAGTTATTGATTCTTGACGAGCCTCTACACGGACTTGACAATCAGAAGAGAGCACTCGTAAAAGATATCATCGAAACATACAGTGAGAAACCAAATAAAACGCTCATCATGGTCACTCATTATGAGGAAGACCTCCCCAAATGCTTTACACTAAAGAAACAATTAATAAAACAGTAAATATGAAACGACTATTTTTATTATTATCACTTGCCTGGATTTTTACGACGGATTCATCTGCACAAGACATTTATTACGAGATAAAGCATAAAGCAGAAGCCGATGTGTCAGCCCCTTCCGTAAACCCATTGATAAAACAATTCAGTCGATTTAAGGTTGAAGCGCTCAACTATATGGCAATTAAAATGAAGGAAGAGATGCCTGACTCTACTGCCGATTTGCTGGACAAGGAAGCATTGTCGCTAAACACCTTTCTCACGATCTACACCAATGCCTTAGTAGAAAATAGTCAGCAACCCGGCACTCATCAGGTTAAGGTCATCAGCGCATTTATGGATGCCTCATACGCCAATCCGTTATTTAATGATTCCGACAAGGATTTGGTATTGGTATTCTTTAAGGATGGCAATAGTCTGACCCGCTTCTCTCTCGACACAGACTGGCGTCGCGCCGTGTTGGCTGTACAGGAAGCTTTGAAGAAACTAAAATAGAAGAATCTTCAGCCCAATGCATATCAGGATGATTCCTCCCAGTAATTCTGGCTTTATACGACCTTTGGTAATAAAGCCGAAGCGAATGCCGAGATGATGTCCTGCGATGCCAAAAATCAAAGAGAAGACACCTATCCATCCTAAGGGAACCCATAAACTGCTCAAGGTGTTGTAGCCAATCGCGGAAAACGATACGCCTACAGCCATTGCATCAATACTGGTGGCAACAGCTAACAATAGTTGTGTCACCAGTTTTCGTGGATTAAAGGAATTCTCTTCTGAAGGGCCAAGTGATTCATAGACCATCTTGCCACCAATAAAAGCCAGCATCAGGAAAGCAATCAGATGACCAAATGATACTATATACTCAGCAAACAAGGTCATCCCGAACCAACCTAAAAGAGGCATCAAAGCCTGAAAGAGACCAAACAGCAGGCTTATTTGCAAAATAACGCGCCACTCGTAACGCCCCAGGATGACACCACTCACAATGGATACAGTAAAGCAATCCATTGCCAAAGCAATTGCCAGCAAAATAATATCAAATAAACTCATTTCTCAGCTCTCTTGTTCGAATGCGGATGCAAAGGTAAGAATAATTGAGGAAAATATCGCTATACAATTTGCATATTTCGATGAAAATATGTACTTTTGCAGCAAAATAGCTAAAAAATGATACAACATATTACTTATTCTAACGCAAAAGCAGAAGTATTTTCATTCACAGAGGCTGGTGATGTGCAAGAACATCACGTGATGCTTCACGTCACAAATAGTACATTCACCTTCCAGCAACAACTTGATGCCATCCTTGATGCGTACCAGGATATCCTTGCCCAGAAACTTCCGGGAACAGTTGCTGTTTTTAAGCGCTATTTCCTTAGCGACGCGGCTAATCAGGCCGACGAAGTAGCTGCAGCAGACACGAGCGATTGTGCCAAAAGCATTATCCAACAGGCTCCATTAGACGGGACCAAAATTGGTATGTGGGTATATCTTATAAAAGGTGCAGAGACACGATACCTGTCAAGCGAGCTATATGAGGTCAAGCATGGTGCCTATCGCCATCTGTGGAATGGAAGCGCCCATAACCTTGCTGCTAATTCAGAATACCAGACTCGCTTACTCTTCAATGAGTATATCATGCAACTGACACAAGAAGGTTGCACGTTAGCCAACAATTGCATCCGCACATGGCTTTTCGTAAATGATGTCGACCTGAACTATGGAGGCGTCGTTAGAGCAAGAAACCAGGTATTCTTTACGCAAGGACTTACCAACAACACCCATTTCATTGCATCAACTGGTATTGGCGGACGCCAGCAAGACCCCAATGTCCTCACGCAGATGGACAACTATGCTATTGCTGGCATCAAGCCAGAACAGATACGCTATCTGTATGCGCCAACCCACTTAAATCGCACCAGCGACTATGGGGTTAGTTTCGAACGAGGCACTCGTGTAGATTATGGTGATCGTAGCCATGTATTCATTTCCGGCACGGCCAGTATAAATAATAAAGGTGAAGTGGTGTTTCCCAAAGACATCATCAAGCAAACGCAGCGCATGTGGGACAATGTAGAGGCTTTGTTAAAAGAAGCCGAATGTACATTTGAAGATGTTGCGCAAATCATCGTTTACCTACGTGACTCCAGCGACTACACCGTAGTTAGCAAACTCTTCGAAGAGCGATTCCCCGACAAGCCATACATCATCGTGCTTGCCTCTGTATGCCGCCCCAGTTGGCTTATCGAAATGGAATGCATAGCCATCAAGAAGACCAACAACGACTCTTTTGAGTGCTTCTAAAGATAATCTACCAACGTTAATACTACTAATCAACATGAATAAACTCCTTCAAAACGGCATCATAACAATCTGTCTGAGTATGACGACTGTTGGTGGCCTTCAGGCACAAAAGCTTCAGGCCTCTCGTCACCATTTTTCCACAGAAGATGGACTCACGAGTAACGCTATCACCCAAATAGTCCAAGATGATTATGGATATATCTGGATTGGCACATGGAATGGCCTTTCCCGTTTTGACGGATACAAATTCAACAACTACAAGACCGGTGCTGCAAGTCACATTCCCAATCTGCATAACAGAATATGGCAGATGAGCATCGACAATCAGCAGAACATCTGGATGCGAATGTACGACTCAAGGGTGTTTGTTATGAAGCGCTCCTCAGACTGCATCGTCAATCCATTCGAGGCTATTAACGGAAGCGAAGAGTACCGCACCAAGCATCGCATCACGGTAACCAGCAGTGGTGATGTTTTGGTTTCTATTGAGGGCGTCGGTCTCTACAAGATAAAGAATGAGCAAGGCAAGTTTAATGCCCAACTCATCACAACATCCAACATGACCATCTCCTCTATGGCAGAAGGCTATATGAATGACATCTGGTTGGGTACGGACAAAGGTATTCATCGCCTGGACATCAGCAATCTGACCATCGAGCGTAAGGGCTATTTCCTTGACGAGAATATCACATGCATGTATTCCAATGGATACAACATCTTTGCTGGCACAAAATCCGGAAAGATACTCACCTTCTCATATGGTCAGGAAGCAGAAGTGATTCGCTCTGGTGGCACAGCCATCAATAGTATCTTTGTGGATAGTCATGGCATTATCTGGTTTGCAGACGTAAGAACGGGCATCATTCGCTTAGACCCAACAACCAAGAACGAGAAACAGTTCACGCAGGAACTGCGCGTTCCTAACGTTGACGGCATCGGCGCTATGTGTAATGAGGTCAACGGCATCGTTTGGATTCGCATGAATCATGGAGGTTATGGCTATTATAACAGAGAGAAAGACGAGGTGGAATACTTCCACAACGACCCGTCAAACTCTTGGAACCTGTCCAACACCGTCAACGCTTCACTTGAATTACCTGAAGGCGTGATTTTCGAGTCTACGAGTCGTCGTGGATTAGAAAAGATGGAGATCATGAACAAGACCATCGTCCGCAAACGACTTGTTGAGCATCCAACGATGGATATGGATAATGAGATTCGCGGTATTTATTACGACAAGACCAAGAACAAACTCTTTATCAGCAACAAGAGCGGTACACTCTTCATTGTCAACAACGACGGCACAAGGACATCCTATTCCAGAACAGACAAGGGCGAGCCTTTCGGACGCATCTATGGCATCTCGAAAGACTCACAGGGCAATATTTGGATGTCATCAAAAGATAACGGTGTCTTCAAGATGACACCGCGCGGCGACACCTATTCTATAATAAGTCTAAAGCACAACGCTGATGATGAAACATCATTGAGCGATAACCATGCCTACCTGACTACAGAAGACAAATATGGAAATATCTGGGTGGCCACCTATGGCGGAGGTGTCAATTTAATGCCAAAGGGAAAGAACTATTTCCTCAGCCCCAAGAAAGGCATGAAGAACTATCCCATCAACGCCTATCAGAAAGTCCGCACCATTGCACTTCATCATGATGGCACTATCTGGGCTGGCACAACGGATGGTATCCTGATCTTGTCTTATAAGAACAACAAGCTGGAGATACAGAAACTCAAAGACACCAAAGAGCAGCCAGAAAACATACTGATGTCAAACGACATTGTGTGTCTGGGTTGTGATGTCAAAGGCACCATGTGGGTAGGAACCAATGGTGGTGGTCTTGCACGAACAATCGGTAAAGATTCTGAGGGTTGTTGGTTATTTGAAAACATCAATGCTCACTATAAACTGCCATCAGAAGAGATTCGCAGTCTGACCTTTGACAACAAGAATAATGTATGGTTTGCTACAGACGACAAAATCTGCTCGTTCAATGTTGACAAGGGTATCTTTGCGACTTACTCAAGTTTGGAAGGTGTTGATGAGACCATCTGTTCAGAAGGCTCAGCCACAACACTTTCTAATGGCCACATCCTGTTTGGCACCATCGACGGTTACTATGAGGTAGACCAGAAAAAACTGGTTACCAACAACGCCTCAATGCTGAAGCTCAGAATAACGGATTTCTATCTGAACAACGAGCTACAGAGTCCCCGACTGAACAGCACCTATAAGTATTATGTACCTGACTCCAAGTCAGTACAAATACCTGATTCGTGCACCAAGTTTGCCTTCCAGTTTGCATCGCTCAACTATCAGCTCCAGCACCGCATACATTATCAATATATGCTTGAGGGCTATGATGACGACTGGATTAATGCCACAAGTCAACGAATGGCGACCTACGAGGACATTCCTGCCGGCACCTATACCTTTAAGGTCAGGGCTTTCCTCTTGGACTCTCCAGACAACTTCGACATAAAAGAAATAGAGGTCATCGTGCCATCAGCCTTCCTCATGTCAGAGAACTCCATCTGGCTCTATATGTTCATTGGAGCTCTAATAGCTATTCTATTCATGTTCTGGCTTCAGAGCAGGGTAAAAAGCAAGGAAAGAAAACGTAAGGAGATGAGCCAGAACACAGAACGCATGATGCTGAAGCAGAAAGAAGATCAGGAGTTTATGATGAAGCTCTTTGATTGGATGAGTGACCACTATATGGAGAGAAAACTCGACGTGAACGAGATTCTCAGCGAGGTGTCTATGAATCTGGCCGATTTTGAAGACAACATCAAGCGCATCACCGGATTATCACCCAAGGAGTATGTCTATGACTTCCGTATGAAGAAAGCCAAGGAGATGCTTGAGCAGACCAATGACGACATATCAGACATCATTGAAGCCGTAGGATTTAAGAATCATGAGAAATTCGTGTTTTATTTCCAGCAAAAAACGGGTATGACACCTCAGGAATATCGCGACAAGCACCAAGAAAGCCAGTCAAATGAGTCGGCAGAATACGAATTAATTGAATAAAAACTAGAAAAACGTATCTATTATCGACAAAAAAGTATTAACTTTGCACCCAGAAAAGAAATAAGGGGCCGTCTTGGTTCGATCGGGATACTCATCAAATAACGTTGAAAACCGGACTGTCTTCTCTAGTTAATGGCGGGCCACTACCCAAGCATTCTCAAATAATGCCGGTGGATTACAAAGACGGAGAGCATCCACAACCTGTGATAAAGGAGTTTTCATCACATCACCCTGACGGTCCCTTTCTTAAATAAAACAAAGAATATGTTCTCAGGTATCATAGAAGAATTTGCTACGGTAGTTGCCATCCACCAAGACAGAGACAACATTGATTTCACGCTGACTTGCTCTTTCGTCAACGAACTGAGCATAGACCAGAGTGTAGCTCATAACGGTGTTTGTTTAACGGTAGTCCACATAGAAAACAACAACTATGTGGTGACAGCCATGAAAGAAACACTCGACCGTACTAACCTTGGACTACTCAAGGTGGGCGACAAAGTCAATGTCGAGCGCTCTATGATTATGAATGGCAGATTGGACGGCCACATCGTTCAGGGCCACGTAGACCAGACAGCCACCTGCATCAAGAAAGAAGATGCCAATGGTTCTACCTACTTCACCTTCGAGTATCCCGAGAACAAGGAAATGGCACTTCGTGGCTATTTCACCGTTGACAAGGGTTCTGTCACCGTCAACGGCGTATCGCTCACGGTATGCAATCCCACCAGCAACACCTTCCAGGTAGCCATCATTCCCTATACCTTGGAGCACACCAACTTCCAGGATATTCAGGTGGGCACCGTTGTCAATCTGGAGTTTGACATCTTGGGCAAATACATTGCCCGTCTCAATGAATTAAAACAATAAAAAATACATATCATTATGCTTACACTGAAACTCATTACAGAGGAAACAGAGCGCGTTATCCGCGGTTTGGAAAAGAAGCAATTTAAAGGCGCTAAAGAAGCCATCGACGAAGTGCTGAATGTCGACAAGTGTCGTCGTGAGGCACAGCAGGAACTTGACAAGAACCTTTCTGAGGCCAAGAAGATGGCCGCACAAATTGGTGGTTTGATGAAAGAGGGCAAGAAGGCAGAAGCCGATGCCATCAAAGAGAGCGTCGCCAAGTTGAAGGAAGCTAATAAGGAGTTGGAAGAGAAGATGAACAACGCCCAGAACGAGATGACTCGTCTGCTCTGCCAGATTCCTAATATCCCCTACGACGAGGTGCCCGAAGGCAAGGCTGCCGAGGACAACCACGTGGTGAAGAGCAACCTGAAGGAGTGCACCGCCAACGACACCGTAGGCAACTGGGATGTCAACCCCAAGTTGGGCATCGCCAATCCCCTACCCCACTGGGAACTCGCCAAGAAATACAACCTCATCGACTTCGACCTGGGTGTGAAGATCACTGGTGCTGGCTTCCCCGTTTATATCGGCAAGGGTGCCCGCCTGCAGCGTGCCCTCATCAACTTCTTCCTCGACGAGGCTCGCAAGAGTGGCTACACCGAGATCATGCCTCCCACAGTCGTAAACGCTGCCTCAGGCTATGGCACAGGTCAGCTGCCCGACAAGGAGGGACAGATGTACCACTGCGAGGTAGACGATTTCTATCTCATTCCTACGGCCGAGGTACCCGTTACGAATATCTATCGCGACGTGATTCTCGACGAAAAGGACCTGCCTATCAAGAACTGTGCCTACACAGAGTGTTTCCGCCGCGAGGCTGGCTCATACGGTAAGGATGTTCGCGGTCTGAACCGTCTGCACGAGTTCTCAAAGATTGAGATTGTACGCATCGACAAACCCGAGCACTCAAAGGAGAGCCACAAGGAGATGCTGGATCACGTAGAGGGTCTGCTGAAGAAGCTCGAGTTACCCTACCGCATTCTGTTGCTCTGTGGTGGTGACCAGTCGTTCACCTCTTCTATCTGCTACGACTTCGAGGTTTACTCAGAGGCTCAGGGTCGCTGGCTCGAGGTATCAAGCGTATCTAACTTCGACACCTATCAGGCCAACCGCTTGAAGTGCCGTTATCGCAACGCCGAGACCAAGAAGACCGAACTCTGCCACACGCTGAATGGTTCGGCTCTCGCCCTGCCTCGTATCGTTGCTGCCCTGCTGGAAAACAATCAGACCGAGAACGGCATTAAGATTCCTGCAGCACTCGTACCTTATATGGGTTGCGACATGATTGACTAAGAAAATAGACGCTATCATAATCAAAGATGCAAGCAAAATATTTGTTTGCATCTTTTTTTGTCACATTTATATGGTTTTCTCAAAACAATTTGTTACCTTTGCAGCCAATTGACAAACAATTTGGACATAATAAACAAAGATTATGAATAAAATCGTTAGGAAAGAACAATTTTCTGAAAAGGTATTCCTCTTTGAAATAGAGGCGCCACTCATTGCCAACAGTCGTAAGGCAGGTAATTTCGTCATCGTACGTGTCGGACAGAAAGGTGAGCGTATGCCCCTCACCATTGCTGGTGCCGACAAGAACAAAGGTACAATCACCTTGGTTGTTCAGCAGGTGGGTCTCTCGTCCAAAAAGTTATGTATGCTCAATGAGGGCGATTTCGTCACCGACATTGTTGGTCCTCTTGGAAATCCCACCCACATCGAGAAGTTCGGCACAGTAGTATGCGCCGGCGGTGGTCTGGGTGTAGCTCCCATGTTGCCCATCATCCAGGCCTTGAAGGCAGCAGGCAACCGTGTGCTGTCGGTGATGGCCGGACGTTCAAAAGACTTAATCATATTAGAAGATAAGGTACGCGAGAGTTCCGACGAGGTTATCATCATGACCGACGACGGCTCATACGGCGAGAAAGGTGTTGTCACCGTAGGTATTGAGAAGTTTATCGAGCAGGAGCACGTTGACAAGGTGTTTGCTATCGGTCCTCCCATCATGATGAAGTTTTCGAACCTCACCGCCCAGAAGCACAACATCCCCTGCGAGGTCAGCCTGAACACCATTATGGTTGACGGTACAGGTATGTGTGGTGCCTGCCGACTGACCATTGGTGGCAAGACTAAGTTCGTGTGTATCGACGGACCTGAGTTTGATGGTGCCCTTGTTGACTGGGACGAGATGTTCAAGCGTATGGGAACCTTCAAGAAGGCCGAGCTCGAGGAGATGGAGCATTTCCAGGAGCATATGACCTCTCCCGACCTCCCCAAAGGGGAGGAGTGCCATGCGGGATCCAAGTGCGACAGCCCCTCATCTCCTTTAGAGGAGGACCCCATCGAGGTTCTCACCGATCGCAATGCCCCTTGGCGCGATGAGCTCAGAAAGAGCATGAAACCCAAGGAGCGCACGCAGATTGAGCGTGTAAAGATGCCCGAGCTCGACCCCGTTTATCGTGCTACCACGCGTACCGAAGAGGTCAACATCGGTCTGACCAAGGAGATGGCAATGACAGAGGCTAAGCGCTGTCTGGACTGCGCCAAGCCCTCTTGCGTCGAAGGCTGTCCTGTTAACATCAACATCCCTTCGTTCATCAAGAATATTGAGCGCGGCCAGTTCCTGGCAGCCGCAAAGGTACTGAAGCAGACCTCTGCCCTGCCCGCCGTCTGTGGTCGTGTTTGTCCCCAGGAGAAGCAATGTGAAAGCAAGTGTATCCACCTGAAGATGAACGAGCCCGCTGTGGCCATTGGCTATTTGGAGCGCTTCGCTGCCGACTACGAGCGCGAGAGTGGTAACATCTCGTTGCCCGAGATTGCACCCTCTAACGGCATCAAGATTGCTGTCGTGGGTTCTGGTCCTGCAGGTCTCTCATTCGCAGGCGATATGGTGAAGAAAGGCTACGATGTCTATGTCTTCGAGGCCCTTCATGAGATTGGTGGTGTGCTGAAGTATGGCATCCCCGAATTCCGTCTGCCCAACAAGATTGTAGACGTCGAGATTCAGAACCTGTCGAAGATGGGTGTTCACTTCCAGACCGACGTTATCGTTGGTAAAACCATCAGCGTCGAAGAACTTGAGCAGCAAGGCTTTAAAGGCATCTTCGTTGGCTCAGGTGCAGGTCTGCCTAACTTCATGAATATTCCTGGCGAGAATGCCATCAACATCATGTCATCCAACGAGTACCTGACGCGTGTCAACCTGATGGATGCCGCCAACCCAACCACCGATACACCTATCAACCTGGGTAAGAAAGTACTCGTTGTGGGTGGTGGTAACACCGCTATGGACTCTTGCCGCACCGCCAAGCGTCTGGGCGCCGAGGTAACATTGGTTTACCGTCGCAGCGAACAGGAGATGCCTGCCCGTTTGGAAGAGGTGAAGCACGCCAAGGAAGAAGGCATCAACTTCCTCACGCTCCACAACCCCATTGAGTATCTGGCCGATGAGAATGGCGCCGTGAAGGCAGCCGTACTCCAGGTGATGGAGTTGGGCGAGCCCGATGCCAGTGGTCGTCGCAGTCCTGTTCCTGTAGAGGGCAAGACGGTGACACTCGATGTCGACCAGGTGGTTGTTGCCGTAGGCGTAAGCCCCAACCCATTGGTACCCAAGAGCATCGAGGGCCTGGAACTGGGTCGCAAGAACACCATTGTGGTGAACGAAGGCATGCAGTCGGCCCGCTCAGAGATCTTTGCTGGTGGTGACATCGTTCGTGGTGGTGCTACGGTGATTCTGGCTATGGGCGACGGACGTCGTGCAGCTCTGAACATGGACCAATATCTACAGTCTAAATAGTTAAGTATGTCGCTATACATAGCGACAACGCAACGAATATATGAACGGATTATATACCATCTTATTGCTCATACTAAGTAATGTCTTCATGACTCTTGCTTGGTATGGGCATTTAAAACTCCAGGAGTCGGGCACATCAAGCAACTGGCCCCTCCTTGGTGTCATTTTGTTTTCGTGGGGCATTGCCTTCTTCGAATACTGCTGTCAGGTACCTGCCAACCGCTTAGGCTTTGTTGAAAACGGCGGACCTTTCAATCTTATTCAGCTCAAGGTGATTCAGGAATGTGTCTCTCTGGCTGTGTTCTGCATCATTGCCAACATCATGTTCCAGGGCCAGAGCCTGCATTGGAACCACATCCTAGCCTTCCTGCTCATCATCTGTGCTGTCTATCTGGTGTTTATGAAATAACCGCGAGGCATGCGCACAGAAGTGGACCGACTGGAGAAGCGCATCCGTGAGCGCTTTGTCAAAGCCTTTGTAACCTATCATCTCATTGAGGATGGCGACCACATTCTTGTTGCTCTCTCGGGCGGCAAGGATTCGTTATGCCTGCTCGAGATGCTGGGCAAGCGCGCCAAAATCGAAAAGCCCCAGTTTAAGGTTGAAGCCATTCATGTGAGGATGGAGAACATCGCCTACGAAACCTCCACCGACTACTTGCAGCGCTTTTGCGACGACCTCGGTGTGCCTCTTCATGTTATCACCACCAGTTTCGAGCCCTCCGACCAGAAACCGCCCTGCTTTCTCTGCTCCTGGAACCGTCGCAAGCAGATGTTCAATCTGGCTCAGGAACTGGGATGCAACAAGATAGCCCTGGGCCATCATCAGGACGACCTGCTGCACACCAGTATGATGAACCTCTTCTATCAGGGGCGCTTCGACACGATGCCTGCCCTCCTCAAGATGCGCAAGATGCCCCTCAGCATCATCCGTCCGCTGTGCCTTGTTGAGGAAACCGACATCCGACGCTATGCCGAGTTGCGTGGCTACGAGAAGCAAGTCAAACTCTGTCCTTACGAGAAAGACAGTCATCGCGACGACATGCGCACCCTCTTCGAGAACATCCAGCAGCAGAACCCCGAAGCCCGTCACAGTCTGTGGAATGCGCTGGTGAGGGCCGAGAAACTGGTCGACATTTCTTAAATTCAGTTAATAATCGATTCATCCCACACCAATATTCAATTTATTGTCGTATCTTTGCTTTTTAAAAAGGAAAGAAAAATGAAAAGATACGCAATAATTCTTCTCGCCCTGTGCCTCCTGTGGCCTGCCGGTGCCGACGCCCAGCGCAGGAAGAGAAACGCCAAGAAGCCAGCCAAGCCCGTCGTTGTGGAAGACCCACGCATCCAGCAGATGCTCTCCTCTACCCAGAAGGTGGTCTTTATCGACAGCATCGTGGCCAACAAGAAAGACTTCCTACGCCACATCCCCCTATCGAAGGATGCGGGCTATCTCGAGCAGAACGACAGCCTGGGACAGTTTACCAACGAGTTGAAAGACCACCGTCTCACCACCTATTTCAACAAGAAAGACTCTGCCTGCCACATCTCGCAGAGCGATTATATTGGCAACAAATGGACCGCACCGCAGCCTCTGGAAGGCATCAGCAGCGCGTCGGCCAACTTCCCCTTCCTCATGTCAGACGGTATCACCCTCTATTTTGCGCAGCAAGGGCCCAACAGCATCGGTGGCTACGACATCTTCGTGACACGCTACGACAGCGACACAGGCACCTATCTCAAGGCCGAAAATCTGGGTATGCCCTTCTCGTCGACAGCCAACGACTATCTCTATGCCATCGACGAGGCCAACAACCTAGGTTACTTCGTCACCGATCGTCGTCAGCCCGCAGGAAAGGTGTGCATCTATATCTTCATCCCCAACGAGACGCGCAAGATCTACCCATCAGAAACCTATTCTGAAAGCAAGTTGCGCTCTTTAGCAGCCATTGAGCGTATTGCTGACAGTTGGGACAAGAAAGCCGACCGCAATCAGGCCCTCGACCGCTTCTATGCCGCCCGCCAGCAAAGGACAAAAGCCGAGATGACCAACGCCACTTTCACGCCACTCGAAGCACTTCGCCATCAGGCAGAGACGCTGGAGAGTGCCTTGCAATTGGCCCGCAACTACTACGCCCGAGCATCGAAGGCCGAACGCCAGAAACTGCGTCACGAAATCCTCACCAGCGAGCAGGAATTGGAGACCCTTCAACTGCAGATTCGCAAGGAGGTGAAGAAACAGAACGCAATCATTTATAAAGATAACAACTAACAAATCCTTATAAGACTATGACAAACGAAAAGAAAACATTCGCACCTTCCGAACTCATCATCAACGAAGACGGATCGTGCTTCCATCTTCATCTGAAACCCGAACATCTGGCCGATAAGGTCATTCTCGTTGGCGACCCAGCCCGCGTGAGCACCGTTGCCGCCCATTTCGACACCATCGAGAACGAAGTGAGCAGTCGCGAGTTCCACACCATCACCGGCACCTATAAAGGCAAGCGCATCACCTGTCAGAGTCACGGCATTGGCTGCGACAACATCGACATTGTGGTCAACGAACTCGACACGTTGGCAAATATCGATTACAACACCCGCATGGAGAAAGACGAGCATCGCACACTCACAATGGTGCGTATCGGTACCTGTGGCGGTTTGCAGCCTTTCACACCTACGGGATGTTTCGTGGCCTCTGTCAAGAGCATCGGCTTCGATGGCTTGCTGAACTACTACGCCGGACGCAATGTGGTGTGCGACGTACCCATGGAGAAAGCCTTTACCGAGCATATGAAGTGGGACCCCATCAAGGGAGCACCCTATGTGGCTGTAGCAGATGCCGACCTTATTGACCAGATAGCCCAGGACGATATGGTTCGTGGCTATACCGTGTCGTGTGGCGGATTCTATGGTCCCCAGGGACGCCAGTTGCGTGCCGACATCTCAGACCCACAGCAAAACGAGAAGATTGAGGCGTTCGAGTATGAGGGCATGAAAATCTGCAACTTTGAGATGGAGTCGTCAGCCCTTGCAGGACTTGGCGCCATTCTTGGCCATCGCTGCATGACCTGCTGTATGGTTATTGCCAACCGTTATGCCAAGGAGATGAACACCGAATACAAGAACTCTATCGACACCCTGATTCAGAAAGTACTCGACCGCATTTAAATGAACGAAACAATATGTGCGTTAGCCACCGCCCCAGGTGGTGCGTTAGGAATCATCAGAATCTCAGGCGCCCAGTCGCTTGAGATTCTTTCTCGTATATTCACCAAGAATCTCGCGGACGCCCGCCCCAACACCATCCACTATGGCCACATCGTTGTCGTTGAGTCTGTTGCTGTGCCACAGCAACAAACACCAACCCCCATCGACGAGGTGCTTGTCTCTGTCTTCCGTGCTCCCCACAGCTACACTGGCGAGGAGAGCGCCGAGATCTCCTGTCACGGCTCGCGCTATATTCTGAACAAGGTGCTGGAACTGCTCATTCAGCAGGGCTGCCGAATGGCCAACCCGGGCGAGTTCACCCAGCGTGCCTATCTCAACGGTAAGATGGATCTCACCCAGGCTGAGGCTGTCGCAGATTTGATTGCTTCTACTAATCAGGCCACCCATCAGGTGGCATTGAGTCAACTTAGGGGACATTTCTCGTCTAAGCTTGCATTGTTACGCGAAAAACTGCTTAAACTCACGTCTTTACTGGAGTTGGAACTTGATTTCTCTGACCACGAGGACCTGGAGTTTGCTGACCGTAGTGAACTTTTGAAATTAAGCAAAGAAATTGACGCACACATTACGAGTTTAGCTTGTTCTTTTGAAACAGGACAGGCTCTCAAACAAGGCATCCCCGTGGCTATTGTAGGTAAGACCAACGTGGGAAAATCAACCTTGCTGAACGCCCTATTAAAGGACGATCGCGCCATCGTATCCGACGTGCACGGCACCACCCGAGACACCATCGAGGACACCATCGACATCCAGGGCATCACCTTCCGTTTTATCGATACTGCTGGCATCCGCCAGACGCAGGACACCGTCGAGCAGATTGGTATCGAGCGCACCTATGCCGCCATCGAAAAGGCCCGCATCGTACTCTGGATTATCGACAGCAAGCCTTCAAGCGAAGAAATAAACAACATTCTTCAACGTATTGAAAATAAAAGTCTTATCGTTGTAAGAAACAAGACCGACAAAGGCAATATCGACGACTTCACTTTGCCCAATCATCCCCTTGTATCCATCAGCGCAAAGTTTGGCAAGGGCATTGACAAACTGGAGCAGGCCATCTACGAGGCGGCCGACATTCCCGCTCTCACCGACAACGACATCATCGTCACCAACGCCCGTCATTACGAAGCCCTGACCCGTTCGCACGACTGCATTCAGCGCGTCATCGACGGACTCCAGATGCAACTCAGCGGCGACCTCCTCAGCGAGGACCTGCGCCAGGCTCTCGATACTCTTGCAGAGATTACAGGCGGTCAGATAACGCCTCACGAAGTATTAGGAAATATCTTTAAGAATTTCTGCGTGGGAAAGTGATATGAGACTACGTTATATCAATTTGTCATTACCTGCACCTATTTCAAATTCGTCATTCTGTCGGTTTGATGATGACTCTGCGATAAGCGGGCAAGGCGTACTTGCTTTGGTCGTGTACCTCGCAGATGATGTGAATCTCATCGTTTG
>CADAKX010000004.1 GCA_902788605.1 uncultured Prevotellaceae bacterium
CAGAATTTCTAGTAGGCCTAAGAAAAATTACTGGTAGGCCTAAGAGAAATGCCATATCGGGCAACGAGAAATGCCGTTTCGTCCGTCGCGAAACGGCATTTCTCTAATTATGTCTTTATATGTGTCACCAAAGTATATCACTTAGCACTCGTAGAAGGGACTGGCAGTAGCTGCCCCCCGAAAGTTGGTGGTACACAGTATTGCCATTGGGAAATGACAAGGCAACTATAGTGTCCATCCACTCACCATCTGTATATGCCTTTGCCTTATCTATCACTTGACAAACCACATCCCAATCATACCCTTGAGTAATCGCCGCTTTCATCGATAAGATATTTTTAACCTCGGACGGACCTAGTTCTAAAGATTGCAAATTCTCCCCTCGAATGAGTTTCTTATAGAATTTCTTTATAACACTTTTTGTCATTGGGGCAGTAACATCATCTTTCGCAACATTCTCTGCAGAAACCGGCTGCAGAAAAAGCTGCAACAAAAAGAATACTAATATATAGATTACCTTTTTCATACAACAAAGAATCATTGAAGTTTTTTTGTTCTATGATTTTAGATGTTTTCTTTAAAATACAGGATTGCCTTCTTTAATGGATCTAGCTCTTTGACGATTACTTCAAAAACGACATCAGCATCAACAGAACGGATATTCTTTGTTCTTTCTTGAAGTCTTCCGATAGCCAGTTCAATCTGTTCAAGCGTATGCAAAACGATTGGCAGATTCTCTAATGATATCGATTCCATCTTTCTCTATTTGCTTAAGTAAAAAAATATCATTGTTCCGATGCTTTCTGACGACGTCAACACTACATCCAAGTAGGTTCTCAAGAAACTCTTTTAAGCCGATAATCTGGAACAAGTCTGGTGCCATCTCAACAAATACATCTACATCGCTTGTCTCTTTCTGTTCGTTGCGAGCCACAGAGCCAAACAAGCGAAGTGAGCGAACATCATAGTCTTCAACAATCGTATGCTTGTTCGCCAATATTCTGTCTATGCATTCTTGTCTACTTATCATATCCGTTGCAAATATACGAATTATTCTGTTACATGCAAAAAAAACACGCATTTTTTTGCATGTAGCAGAATAATTAAGAGAATCAAGTTTTTGATTCTTGGTCTGCCGGAATCAAAAACCCTGTGATTCTTCATCTATGGCCATCGCCATATTGAGGTTGACAAGCAGCTCACCAGTTATCTCACCACCTTCTTTCCATTCTGGATAAATACCCCATACTTAAATGACCTCAGGATGGGGCGGCCTTGGAGATCATAGGTAGATGAATGCACAGTTAAAGGTTTTTTGTTTACATGATCAATACAATCTGTTTCACCTGCTTTATAGAAGTCACCATCGGTAAAGATACACTTGCCATCCTCATAGCAGGATAAAAGCCGGTATATTCGCCCGTCATTCACTTCTGCGCCCCATACACGTGTTGGACCTCCTGGGTGTCCCACCCCTTCTATCCAAACGCAATCATACTCATCGTTAACAATATCTGGTTTAACATGATAACGACGGAATCTCTGCCTATTCACATTCACTGTATCTATGGAAAGTATTTCTGTCGGTATGGTGCAAATGTCTGTTATAGCGCCTGCTACGGCAGAAAAATCGTAAAGCACGTCTTCCCCTCCAATGAATGAGGGGTAAATATAAACTTTATAACTCTCCTCTCTCAGCAGTTCTTGACGCACATTCATCTCGCCTTCAACAACTAATGAATCCTTACTACCGTCGCCATACTGTTTAACGATTAAAGATGGAATATCATACATTTTTTTATAGGTATGCCCATTCACTATCGTATCGCCAGACAATTGTATTCGATAGTATGTCGTTTGTTGTCCACTACCAGAAGCGTCACTAATATGTTCTACAAGACTGCAATTCCACACTTTTCCTTCCTTAAGGAAAGCATGATAATCAGTCTGTGTCTGAGCATGCAAAAAATTCAAACACAATATCCACAAGAAAAAAACACAATAAACATTTTTCATAATCAGATCTTACTTGATTATTTGTTTATAATACATAAAATTGAATGATATTTTTGCAAATATAGTCAAATATACAAATCGTTGATATTCAGAAAGCAAATAAATAACATAGTTTAACAGGAGATCAGCGGGACTGGTTTGATTTTTTGAGACCAGCGGGACAGATTTGAATTATTCTGCTACATGAAAAAAAAAGCGTGTTTTTTTATAAGACAGTGACACAAGTGACAGATTATTCTAACTTTTAAAGAGTATCACGCGTACGTACACACGTACGTACGCGAGAAATAATAATGTGTCACCAAAGTATATCACTTAGCACTCGTAGAATCCCATATTTAGGCATCGTAAACACTATACTTAGCACACGTAAACGACATAGTAATTAGAGATACGTCGTATCGCAACTAGAGAAACGTCGTTTCGCGTGTTGAGAAACGACGTTTCTCGTTATTCAAACAGTTTTTTCGGCCACCCTACACTCAAATCGCCGGAAACGCCCTTTGCTGCAGGGCTTTTCCAGCGATTTGGGTGAGGATGAATATAAAAACATCAAAAACATGAATATTGTAAGGCAATGCGGCATGTCTCGAAAAAACAATTCTGCGATTGACTTGGATTTAAGAAAAAGATTGTATCCAATAGATTGAAGAACTAAACAGAGATGAGTTATGAAGAAGATTATGACGTGCTTGTTGGCAGTGTTGGGACTGACAACGGCCTGTGGCCAGGGGAATTCCGAGAAGAAAGAGACTGGAAAGGCTGTGACTACTGATGCCTATGAGGTGGATGTGTTTCAGACGAAGAGTGGCAAGACGGTGACGTTTCATGCTTTGATGCATTCGTGCATCAGGATCGAGTTTGATGGTAAGGAGATCGAGATTGACCCAGTGGCAAAGTTGGGCAACCGCACCATTAACTACAGCAACATGCCCAAGGCCGATTACCTTCTGGTGACCCATGAGCATGGTGACCACTATGATGCCGCAACCATCAAACTGCTGTCAAAGGAGTCTACGCAACTCATCATGAACAAGCGTTGTGCCGAGATGTATGGCGCTGGCAAGGTGATGACCAACGGACAGACGGACGTATTCGATGGCATTAAGGTTGAGGCTTTGCCTGCCTATAACATATCGGAAGGTCGTACGCAGTTCCATCCCAAAGGTCGCGACAATGGGTATATCTTGACCCTCGATGGCCTGCGCGTCTATATTGCAGGCGACACGGAGGATATCCCAGAGATGGCGGATGTGAAGGATATCGACATCGCCTTCCTGCCTTGCAACCAACCCTATACGATGACAACGGCGCAGTTGGTGAAGGCCGCAAAGACCATCAAGCCCAAGGTGCTCTTCCCTTATCACTATGGTCAGACGGACGTCACAACGATTCCTTCACAGCTCCAGGGCGAGGGCATCGATGTGAGAATCAGACATTACGAATAAATCACGGTTTATTGGTAGTCTTTGATGATGAAGTGCTTCTCTACAGCACCATATCCGTTCCAATAGCCGAGGGCACCTTTGACGTTTGAAGGGACATCGGCAATGGTGGATAGGAACATATTGGAGGACAGCGACTGATTCTTGGTGTATTGGTCCCAGAACAAATACCCCTCTTTAGTGACCTGAGCCAGCTTTACTGATACCGTGTCGTTAATGGTGAAATAAGGCGTATAGGCTTTGGTGTCCAAGCGATGGCCATTATAGACGGTTACTTCTGTATGGTTGTCGATAACCTCATCGTTGATGCTCCCCAGATAGGCCGCTGTGTACTGAATGGACTTTGTACCCACACGGGTGAAGAGCTGATAGTAGTTCTTCTCGTTGGGATTATCTGTGAAACAAGCTTTAATCTTGTAAAGGGTATCAACATCTGGCAGGCGCTCCACTTTGAACTCATCCAGTTGTGGCGTTGAGGGAATGGTGGTTGTGGCTGTGGCGTGGAAGTCCTTGTAGTCAACAAAGAGCTGATAGGTCTTGCCCGTCTGTCCCCTCATGCGTCCTGTGGTATAGATATAAGGTGGAAAATAATTGTCGTCGTACATGCCTGTGAGGACAACGGTGTCTGTGCCGTCTGTGATGGTGACCTTTGCCCAATAGATGATGTAGTCTTTGAGGTCATTCATCTCTTGGAACTCCGTACTTACAGGTACTGTTCGCGTGAGGATGACCACTGGAAACTGGTCGTTCTGAATCCATCCTTCTACTACCAGTTGTGACGATTGGTTGTGGATGCCAGCATCATCGTCGCAAGCGGAGATGAGCATGATGGTGAAAAGGAGAAAAGCAGTAAGATGTCTCATGATTCAGAATTTACAGAAATAACTTATTGAAGGCAGGATGCGCAGCATAAACGTGACAGGACGATAGGCAAAGGAACCATCGTCGCGCGTCTTGATATAATAGAAGAGTTCGTTTTCCTGGGCAATGGCATTATAGAGCGACAGGTTGATACCCTGCTCGCGACACCTGCGACTCTGCCACTTATAGTTGGCTGAGAGGTCCAGACGATGATAGGGCTTCAGGCGACTACTGTTGTATTCGCCATATTTCATCATCAGGTTGTTGTCGATAAGACTGATGCTGACGGGAGCTGTGAAAGGTGTTCCAGAAGCATAGACAAAGGTCGCTCCGAAACTCCAATGCCTGTTTAGGGTATAGGTGGCAACAGCATTCAGCTCATGGGGACGCTCGTGGCTGGCAGGATAGTGGCCCGTTTGCTTGATGGCGCTGAAGGTGCGCGTGGCATGGGTATAGGTGTAACTGATCCAGCCAGTGAGGGGGCCGTTGCATTTGTTGAACATCAGGCTGAAACCATAGTTGCGACCATTGCCGTGCAGCAGTTGACGCTCAATGTTATAGGTGGAGTTCATAAAGTCGAGCACAGAGCCACTATACTCTAACTGATGATAGAGTCGCTTGTAGAAGAGGTCGGCCGACACGCGATAGTTGCGCTGAAACAGATAGGTGGCAGCAGAGAGCGACCATTCGTGGGCATATTGTGGCTCTGTCTGCTTGTTGGCCGACAGCCAGAACTCTGAGGGCAGGCCGATGTTAGAGAAACCTGTCTGAAAGAGGTACTGATGGCGAAGGGCATAATGAAGCATGACCTGCAGATCGCCATAACTGTAGTTGACACCCACCTGAGGGTCAAGACCATAGAAACGCTTGTCAGACACTTGGAAATAGTCTGCCCTAAGACCACCAAACAGCGAGAGGTCGGAAAAGAGTGGTTGGTTGTAGCCCAGATGAACAGCAGCCTGAAAAGCATGAGAGCGTGGCATGCGGCCCGATGAGATATTGTAGGTGCCGCTGGTCTCGAGTTCCTGGGGCTGGATGTCGTACCACATGGCCTGCACGCCACCCTCCAACCGTTTCCAGTCGTAAGAAGAGCGATAGCCTATCTCGGTGATGCTGGATGGCAGACGGAACCGGGCATCCTGGATGTTCATCTGAAACTGGTTCTTGTAAGATGTCACATAGAGGGTTTGCTTCATGCGCAGTCCCTGATGACCATTGTGATGCCAATGGATGGCGCCCATGGTGTTGCCCCAATAATCGTTCATGTTGGCATAATAGTCACTCTCCTTGAAGCTTACCTCGTCGTGACCTTTATAGAAATCGACAAAAAGGGTGTTGGTGCTGTCAATTCGATGGGTCAATGTGGCATTGACGTCATAGAAGGAATACTGTATCTGCTGGTCATCGGCGCGTAGCCATTGACTGTAAAGCAGGTTGAGATATGACCCTCGCAACGAGGTGGTAAGCGAGGTGTTGCGACCTAATGGCAAGCGTAGGGTGCCCTGTGAGGAAATGAGGCCGACGGATAACTCACCACTGAGGGTGTCTGCCACCTGGTTATTCAGGTCCATGTTCAGTTGACCACCAATCCTGGCTGTGCTTAACGGTGCACTCTGATGCAAAGAGAACGTGGGATAGTGAGATGGATTGAAGGTGGAAAAGAATCCCAGCAAATGGCTGACGTTGAAGATGGGCACACCACCGATGGATAGCATGTTGTGAGAGTTGTCGCATCCCTGGATGTTGATGCCGCTCTTCATCTCGTTGTTGGTCTGGATGCCTGGCAGCATCTGGGCATAGTGCATAGGGTCGGCATTGCCCATGATCTTAGGTAGAAAGTCCATCATCTGCATGTCCCACACAAAAGAACCATCGGCACGATTCCTGACTGTACGCGAAAAGGTGTTACCCTTGACGACAACGGTATCAAGCGACAAATTCCACACTTTCCCCGTTTCCTGGGCAAACAAAGAAACGGGGAAAGTACAGAATATGAATATAAGTAGATGTCTTGTTGTCAAACTTATCTGTCAACCAAGTCCTTGTAATCGTCAAGCAGGTCTTCAAATTGATTGATGACTGACTCGAAGTCGTCAGAATTGAAGAACGCCTTGAACGTGCTGTAAGACGAACCGTCAAAGAACACCATGATGGGCTCGAACTCCCATTTCGTGCGATTCCAACTGCTCTTCTGGAAGGGCTCCAACTTAATGGTAGCCTGCTTCACGGCACTATTATTGTAGAAAAGGTTGAAGTCGATCAATCCGTTTGCCTGATTGATATATGACTTGAACTCACTCTCCTCTTCGTTGGCATCGTCAGCCTTCTTCAGGTAATCGGCAAACTTTCGAACATCGCTGCATTTGCCCTGAACCTGAATCTTGCCCAAGACGTCAATCTTGGCATATGCATTCTTGGCATTGGCTTTGTCTGTATTGTAGTCATCGGGATCAAAGTCGGAATCGGTGAACGCGCTGACGTTGACAGAAGGAATGCCGCTGATATCAGAAGAAACGGAGACTGTGACAAGTGATGTGCCGTTCTTGCTGACGGTAGCCTGGGCAATGACCTTGGCATTTGCTTGATAGGTCACATTCGATACGTCTGCCTTATAGCCGTTGGCCAAATCAACAGATGTGCTGACAACCAGATTATCCTCGGCCAGATTGAACTCGTCTGGTGTTACTGAGCTCAGGTCAATCTTCACCGTGGTTTTTAGCACAGGTGAGCCAGCCACCGTCAGACTCAGTTCTATGTTCTCTGGGACGCGGATTGTACACTTGGTCTTGTCGTAATAGTCAATATATGAATGTGTATTATAGTCGTAATCATCATCGACATGGTCTTTGAAATTAACCAGAACCAAGTCCTTGGTGTTGCCGCTGGTCACAAGCTTCAGGACGCAAGGCAGTCCTTTTTGCTCAGTAAAGATGAACTGCAAATCGTCGGCGTCCTCACGAATCCAGCGTCCATTGTTGGCTGTGAAGTGAGAATAGAAGTTCGATGCAATGAGCAAGGCCTTGTAGTTGTGGTAAACATAGGAGCCCCAAGACGTTCTCTTTTCTGTGTCGCCCAGCGACTCGCGTGAGGCTTTGAAGATGTTCTTTGCCCACTCACCAACATCGTCCCATTCGTATTTACGCAAATAGGTCTTGTCGATGTATTTACCCAGTTCTGCCATATCCTTGAAATCAGAGGCAGGGGTGAGGTTCATAAACTCCTGAGCTACTTGTTGCATATACTCCTTTTGCTCATCTGCCGACATGGCATCGTCCTTATCGGGAGTCACAGGGTCAACGGGGTCGGTGGGTTGTTGTGTGGATGGAGAATCGTCGTCATCGCCACAAGCCACAAAGTTTAATGTGCTTAATGACAGCGCAATTGCTGCAAAGCCTACTTTGAAATACTTCGTCATAATCATTCGTTTTTTGGTTATTAGTAATAAGATTGTTTTGCAAAGGTAGAAAAATATATCCGAACTACAAAGTAATTCGGATAAAAATGTGCTTGCGATGAAGTGATATACGTTTAGAGGTCCTTGCGATAGCAGCGGTGGCGGCGATGCTGGCGACTCTCCAGGTACTGCCACTGAGAACGGACGGCCTCGTTGCCCTCCATCTGAGGCATGGCCTCGGCATAGCGGAAACCATAGCGCTGGAACTGCTGGATGAGGTCGTTGAAGATGAGGGAGTTGGCACCCTTCTGGCGATACTCGGGCAGCACACCAATCAGCAGGAGGTCGACGGTATCGGTCTTGTGCCACTTCAGGATGCGCAGCAACTGCCACCAGCCGAAGGGGAAGAGACGACCATCGTGGGTCTTCTGCAAAGCGCGAGAGAAAGAGGGGAAGGTGACGCCAAAGCCAATCATCTCGTCGCCATCCATCACAGCGGTGATGAGGTTGGTATCGGCAATCTTGATATAGTCGTTGACAAGTTTGTCTATCTGGCGGTCTGACAGCTGCGAGTAGCCATAGAGGTCCTTATAGGTGGCGTTGACCAACTCGAAGACCTTGCGGCCCCAGCCCTCTTTTTGCAGTTCGTGACTGGTGAAATGGCGAACCTGCAGGCCATAGCGACGGGTGATCATGTCGGATATCTTGGCAAACTTATCGGGCACCACCTCGGGCACCTTGACCAGATATTCCATATAGTCGTTGTCCTTGCGGAAACCTCCCAGTTTTTCGATGTGCTGGGGGTAGTAGGGATAGTTGTAGTTGACATACATGGTGGACAGCTCCTCGAAACCCTCGACCAGCATGCCTTCGCGGTCGGTATCGATGAAGCCCAAAGGACCAGCCATCTCTGTCATACCCTTGGCGCGGCCCCAGTCTTCAACGGCCTTGAGCAAGGCGCCAGACACCTCGATGTCGTCAATGAAGTCGAACCAGCCGAAGCGCACCTGATGGATGTTCCATCGCTCGTTGGCACGCTTGTTGATAATGGCAGCTACACGGCCCACCATCTTGCCATCGCGAAAGGCCATGAAATACTCCGACTCGCAACACTCGAACGAGGGGTTCTTGCTGCGCTGAAGGGTGGACATCTCGTCGAAAAACAAATAGGGGACGGCATACTCGTTGCCACGATAGAGGTCGTAGTAGAACTGTATGAATTGTCGTAACTGCTTTTGGTTAGTTACTGTAACTATCTCAACTTTGCCCATGGTATATGGAAAAACGTTTTCTCAATTGAAGTTTTTTACGGGTTGCAAAGGTAACTATTTTTGGTGAAACAACAAAGCCTAATCATCTTTTTTTGTCGATATGTTTGGTGGGGTGGGAGAATATGCGTAACTTTGCACCCGCAATTCAAGGGGTGCTCGATGGTTCGGGCTGAGATGATACCCTCTAACCTGATGCGGGTCATACCGACGTAGGGATGGAATTTCAAATCAACAAGCCCCATTTTTATAAGGAAAAAAGTCAAAAGGTAAAATAGATAGGAAATGAAAAAGGTGATTTTAGGGTTCATGGTATTCATTGGCGTGAATGCAACAGCGCAGGTGTCGAAGGATTCCATCAAATTGGGACATCTACAGGAAGTGACGGTGCAGGGCGTTCGTTCGGCAAGTTCGACTTCCGCCAGTTATATCAACAGGAAGACGTTGAGCAATTTCTCGACAACAGGTCAGGAACTGCCTTTCCTCTTTGCTCGCACCCCAGGCGTGATGGCATGGAGTGAAAACGGACTGGGCACGGGTACCACTTATATGCGTATTCGTGGCGCTGGCGACTCGCGTATCAACGTGACTATCGATGGCGTGCCCCTCAACTCGCCTGAGGACCAGTGTGTGTTCTGGGCCAATATGAACTCGTATGCCTCGTTGCTGAACAGCGTGGAGATTCAGCGTGGCGTGGGCTCTTCGACCAATGGTGATGGTGCCTTTGGTGGCACGGTGTCGCTGCAGACCAAGGCGCCCTCACGTACAGCTGGTGGCGAGTTGTCAACCTCATGGGGCTCATATAAAACCTATAACGTGGGTGGCAGCTTCTCTACGGGCCTGTTGTGGAACCACTTTATCTTTGACGGCGCCTATCACGAAACCAACACAGACGGATATATACATGGTACCAGCGGACGCAGTGGCTCTTACTATGGCGGACTGGCTTGGCTGGGTGACAACTTCATGATTCGCTACAAGAACATCGGCAACTTTGAGAAGACGGGTCAGGCCTGGAACGGTGTCACCGCTGGCGACAACGACTACAGTATCATGGACGGTTGTCTGGACGATGGTTCGTGGAGCTACAATCTGCCCACAGGCATCAAGACCTATCAAGACCTCTATGATGCCGGTCTGGGACGGTATAACACACTCTATGAGACGCTGACCTATGGTTCTGGTAGTCTGTTTGAAAAGGATGCCGATGGCAACTATGTGACCCAGCGCTGGGAAATGGCCGATGGCAGCTACTGGCCCAAGACCACAGATAACTTCTGGCAGAACCATAATATCCTCTCGTTGTCGATGGACCTGAATGAGCATCTCTCGGCTTCGGCCTCGCTCCATTATACTCATGGCTATGGCTACTACAAGGAGTTCCGCTATCACAAGAAGGCTGGCGAGAAGTTCGGACTGAGCACCAACACCAAGACTGACTTCGTGCGCAAGAAGGGACTGGAGCAGGATGTCTACGGACTGGTGGGTCATCTGCGCTATCAGGACAGTCGCTGGGATGTGGTAGGTGGTCTTTCTGTGCAACAGTTCACGGGCAACCACTTCGGCTACATTACTTATATAAAGGATGAAGCGCTGCGCACGCAGTATCTGTCCAACGGCGATCATCAGTACTATGATTCTGATGCCAAGAAGTTTGATGGCAACGTCTATCTGAAAGGCAGCTATCAGTTGACCAATGACTGGGCTCCTGATGAATGGTATCTGATGGGCGATGTGCAGTATCGCCGTGTGAACTACAAGACCGACGGCATCAACGACCGCTTTGTGAAGGGTGACGACGGACTCTGGCACAATCAGACGCTGGACATCAACGAGAATTATAACTTCGTGAACCCCAAAGTGGGTATCAAGTGGCACTACAGTCCATTCAAACATCTAATCGATATGTTCAGTCACACCGCCTACGCCACTGTTTCTGTGAGTCATCGTGAGCCTGAGCGCAACAACTTCACGGACAACTACAAGTATCCCAACCCCAAGGCTGAGCGTGTGATAGACTATGAACTGGGTTATCGCTATTCAAGTCCTCGTTTCATTGTCAATGCCACCCTCTATTATATGGACTTCAAAGACCAGTTGGTGCAGACGGGCGAACTGAGTGACATCGGTGAGAAGCTGACCACGAATATCAAGGACTCCTATCGTATGGGTATCGAGATGAGCGCTCGCTGGAACATCTGCAAACTGCTGTCTGTGGAAGGAAACGCTGCCCTGAGTAAGAACAAGATTAAGGACTTTGATGAGCTGGTTGAGGTGGACTGGACAAAGAATGGTGCTTCTTTCCACTATGACAACTCTACGCTGGCCTATTCGCCCTCGACCATCCTGAATGGTTTTGTGGACTTCCATCACAAGGGACTCCAGGCCACATGGCACACCAACTACGTCAGTCGTCAGTATCTGGACAACACGGAGAACAAGGACCGCTCGCTGCCTGCCTTCACCTTCAGCGATATTCAGCTGAACTATACGTTGCGCGCCAAACAGGGCAAACCTGGCTGTGCCTTCCCTGCCTTGAAGATCAACGAGGTTGTCTTCGGACTGAATGTCAACAACGTGTTTGATGCCCATTATGCCACCAGTGGCTGGGCCTACTCGTGCATCATCTCTGGCACTCATCCCAATGAGAACCGCTACTATCAGCTGGGCTTCATCCCCATGTCTGGTCGCACGCTGATGGGCAGTCTGACAGTGAGATTCTAATCGAATAAAGACTAAATAAAGGACTGAGATATGATGGCGTTCCTTTCTTCCCAGTGGCTCGACATATTGACCACGATACTCGGCCTGATCTATATCTGGCTCGAGTATCGTGCTCATATTGCCCTCTGGGTGATAGGTGTCATCATGCCGGCCCTCGATATCGTGCTCTATTGGCAGCACGGACTCTATGGCGATGCAGGTATGGCGTGCTATTATACCTTCGCGGCCCTTTATGGCTTCTATGTGTGGAAGTTTGTGAAGACGCGCAAGAAGAAGGAATCGCTTCCCATTATATTTATGCCGCGTCGTCAGTATCTGCCCACCATCGTGTTTTTCTTTGTGGCGTGGGCTGCCGTCTATTATGTCTTGATAACATGGACCGACTCCACCGTGCCCCTTCTCGACTCCTTCACCAATGCCCTGTCGTTTGTAGGTTTATGGGCCTTGGCGAGGAAATATGTGGAGCAATGGGTGTTCTGGATGGTGGTCGATGGCGTGTGCACCTTCCTATATATTAAGAAAGGTATACCCTTCAAGGCCATGCTTTATGGTCTCTATGTCGTTATCGCCATTGCCGGCTATCTGAAATGGAGAAGCGTGGCAAAGACGGTGAAGAGCGATCAGTAAGATTCCTTATTTCTCTGTATAGAGCACTTGCAGGAGCGTTTGACCCACAGCTTTCAATGTGGCTGGGTCAATATGCTGCATGTCGTCGCTGATGGTGTGCCAGGTGGGACCAAAGTTGCTGGCCTCGCACTCAGGATGATAGGGGATGATGTCGATACAAGGAATGCCGGCTTCGTTGACTGGGCCGTGGTCATCGGTGATGGTGCCACCATCGGCTTGGGGGAAGAAACTGCTATAGCCTGCTGTTGAGGCTGCCTTCCACACACGGTCGACCACTTGCTTCGCATAATACTGAGAAAAACCTTCCTGATAGAAACGTGCTCCTTGACCTCCTACCATATCAAGCAGGATTCCATAGCGGAAAACCTTGCCTTGCATCTGACTCTTGATGTTCTTGGCCCAGTACTGTGCACCCAAGGCCCATGAGTCGCTCTGGTGTTCTGTGCCCCAGTCTTCAGCATCGAAACACACGAAGTCGACACCTACGGGCAGGCGACAAGTGTCGGCACTCAGCACGCGAGCCAGTTCAATCATCACAGCCACACCACTGGCGCCATCATTGGCAGCCATCACAGGCTTCTGGTGATTGGCTTCGTCAGGGTCGTTGTCGGCCCAAGGTCTGCTGTCCCAATGGGCACAGATCAGAATGCGCTGTTGCTGCTCGGGCTGATAGCGGGCTGTGATATTGTTGCTCTTTAGAGGGGTGCCGTCGAAGCCTGTCAGGGTGGCGCGCTGCTCACTTACCTCCAGACCGTAGCTCTTAAACTTCTCGAGTATCCACTGACCACACTGTTCGTGGGCCTCGCTGTTCATGGTGCGAGGACCAAAGTCGCATTGCTGCTGACAGAAAGTGAAGGCCGAGTCGGCAGAGAACTGCTGTTCCACCAGCGTTTCTTCAGTAACGTTGGCACTTTTTTTATGCTTGTCTCCACATGCTGTGCAGAGGAGTATCATGCTCAAAAGGATGAAAGTCTGTTTCATATATTTGTATTTCGCGGTGCAAATTTAAGCATAAATATTGATATATTCAAATTATCTGCATCATTCTTCATGCGATTATGCATAAAAATGTAAGTTTTTGCATTTGTCTTTCAAATATTGCATAAAAAACGAGCTTTTTGCGAAATTTATTCGTTTTTTGTATTTACTTTCATTGAATTTTAGTATCTTTGCACCCCGAATACAGAAATTATCTTCATTACATAAGAGACAATTGCTATGGCAGAAAAATTGGAAGTGAAAGAGTTGGATCAGGTTGTTGTCCGCTTTTCAGGTGACTCCGGCGACGGTATGCAGCTGGCCGGAAACATTTTCTCAACTGTCAGTGCCACCGTTGGCAATGGCATTTCAACATTCCCCGACTATCCCGCCGATATCCGCGCCCCGCAAGGCTCGTTGACTGGTGTGTCTGGTTTCCAGGTACATATCGGTGCTGGTAAGGTCTATACCCCTGGTGATAAGTGCGACGTGCTGGTGGCTATGAACGCCGCTGCCCTGAAGACACAGTATCGCTATGCTAAGCCTGGTGCTACCATTATCATTGACACCGACTCTTTCGGTCCCAAGGACTTGGAGAAGGCTCAGTTCCAGACCGAGGATTATCTCGGAGAAATGGGTATCGACCCCGATCGCGTGATTCAGTGCCCGCTGACCACGATGGTGAAGAGCTGTCTGGCTGACTCTGGCATGGACAACAAGGCCATGCTGAAATGTAGAAATATGTTTGCGCTGGGTCTCGTCTGCTGGTTGTTCGACCGCGACCTGAACTTGGTAGGCAACTTCCTGAAGGAGAAGTTCGCCAAGAAGCCTGCTATCGCTGAGGCTAATATCAAGGTGATTCAGGCTGGTTGGGACTATGGTCACAATACTCACTCAAATGCTATCAATGTCTATCGCGTAGAGACCAAGGACAAGGTTCCTGGACGCTATATGGATATCACGGGTAACAAGGCTACTGCCTATGGCTTCATTGCTGCTGCCGAGAAGGCTGGCCTGCGCCTCTATCTGGGTTCTTATCCCATCACGCCTGCAACTGATGTGCTGCATGAGCTTTCTAAGCACAAGTCATGTGGCGTTATCACCGTTCAGTGTGAGGATGAGATCTCTGGCTGCGCCTCTGCACTGGGTGCATCGTTCGCTGGTGCTCTGGGTGTCACCTCTACCTCAGGTCCTGGCGTCTGCCTGAAGAGCGAGGCTATGAACCTGGCTGTGATTATGGAGCTTCCTTTGGTTGTTCTCGACGTACAGCGTGGTGGTCCTGCCACAGGTCTTCCTACGAAGTCTGAGCAGACTGACCTGCTGCAGGCTCTCTTTGGCCGTAACGGTGAGAGTCCCATGCCTGTGATGGCAGCTACCAGTCCTGCCGACTGCTTCGACGCTGCTTATCAGGCTTCAAAGATTGCCCTCGAGCATATGACGCCTGTGGTGCTCCTCACCGATGCATATATCGCTAATGGTTCTGGTGCATTCAAGTTGCCCGAGATGGCTAAGCTCGATGCCATCAATCCTCCTTATGTTCCTGAGGAACTGAAGGGCAAGTGGACACCATATATGCGTGCTGAGAACGGAACCCGCTACTGGGCTGTTCCTGGTCGTGAGGGCTTCGCACACATCCTTGGTGGACTGGAGAAGGACTCTAATACTGGTGCTATCTCTACCAACCCTGAGAACCACGACCTGATGACTCGTCTGCGTCAGCAGAAGATTGATAATATCCAGGTGCCTGACCTCGAGGTCGATGGCGATGTGAACGATGCCGACCTGCTGATTGTTGGCTTCGGTTCTACCTACGGCCACCTGCACTCTGCTATGGACGAACTGAAGGCTAAGGGCTACAAGGTGGCTCAGGCTCAGTTCAAGTATCTGAACCCGCTGCCTAAGAACACGGCTGCCGTACTCTCTAAATATAAGAAGGTGGTTGTGGCTGAGCAGAACATGGGGCAGCTGGCTGCCTACCTCCGCATGAAGGTGGATGGCTTCGTGCCCTACCAGTTCAATCAGGTAAAGGGTCAGCCTTTCGTTGTAGAAGAGTTAGTGAACGCATTCGAGGACATTTTAAAGAAGTAAACGATTATGAGTTATACAGCACAAGATTTTAAGAAAGGCCAGCCTCGTTGGTGCCCTGGTTGTGGTGACCACTTCTTCCTGGCTTCACTCCATAAGGCTATGGCCGAGATTGGCGTAGCTCCCGAGAACGTAGCAGTCATCTCTGGTATCGGCTGTTCAAGCCGTCTGCCTCACTACATGGCTACCTATGGCATGAACACTATTCACGGTCGTGCCGCAGCCATCGCTACTGGTGCTAAGGTGGCTAACCCCAACTTGACCGTATGGCAGGTATCAGGTGATGGTGACGGACTGGCTATTGGTGGTAACCACTTCATCCACGCCAACCGTCGTAACATCGACCTGAACATGATTCTCTTGAACAACCGTATCTACGGTCTGACCAAGGGTCAGTATTCTCCTACCTCTCCTCGTGGCTTCGTCTCTAAGTCGAGCCCTTACGGCACAGTGGAGGATCCTTTCCGTCCTGCTGAGCTCTGTTTTGGCGCTCGTGGTCACTTCTTCGCCCGTTGCGTGGCTACCGATGCAAAGGGAACGGTAGAGGTTCTGAAGGCTGCTTATGAGCACAAGGGGGCCAGTGTTACTGAGGTTCTGCAGAACTGTGTCATCTTCAACGACCACTGCCACGATGTGGTTTACAATAACGAAGGTCGTAAGAAGAACGCCATCTACGTAAAGCACGGCGAGAAGCTGGTGTTCGGCGAGAATAATGAGTTCGGCCTGGTACAGCAGGGCTTCGGCTTGAAGGTGGTTGAGATTGGAAAGGATGGTTATACCATCGACGATGTACTGGTTCACGATGCTCACTGTGAGGACAACACTCTGCAGCTGAAGCTCGCCATGATGACGCCAGAGGATGGATTCCCCATCGCACTGGGTGTGATTCGCGACGTGGATGCTCCTACCTACAACGATGCTGTTCATGCTCAGTTGGCTGAGGTGTCAGCTCAGAAGAAGTATCACAACTTCGAAGAACTGCTCGAGACCAATGACATCTGGGAAGTAAAGTAATCCCTGAATAAGAGAAAGAACGAGTTACTATAAGAGAAACGGCGTTTCACAATCAGTGAAACGCCGTTTCTCTTATGTTTATGAGTGTGATTAGCGAATCACCACCTTGCGAGTGGTGCCGTTACTCATCTTAATGACGTTCATGCCCTTGACAGGAGCAGAGAGACGCTTGCCATCGAGGGTGTAGAAGCCTTCAACCTGAGAAGAGGCTGTCTCGATGGTCTCGATACCAGAGGGATCGGCCACCTCAATCTTTGTCTTGGCAGCATTGACAATCTTCTTGTTCTGGTCCACAACCAAAGCGATGACGTAGAGCTGGTCGCTCTGTAGGGCGTTCTTCAGCACGGTCTTGGTGGGCAGAGTGAGGGTGTATTCAGCCTCCTTCTTCTCGCTAGCATTCAGAGTGCCCAGGGCGGGAGCCTTGTTGCTGCCATTGACGTATGAGCTGCAGAGGGCTACATCATTGAACTTCCAGCCAGAAACAGAGCTCTTGCCGTACTTGCCGCCAGTGCCAAACATTGAGAGGTCGGCAGGCAACTCACTGGCACTGTACTGATAATAGTAGTTTGACTGGTTCCATGTAGAGGTTGTGCCTGTCAGTCCATCGCCGATAACCACAAACTCCAGGGTGAACTTAGAGTTATCGAGCAGAGCCTCAACTTCTGCCTTGGCTTCAACGGTGGTCAGGTCTGCGTCAGCAGTACCACTCACGTTAACCTTAGCCAGTGCAGGGATGGCCATCTCGGCAGCAAAGTCGTCAAGGATGCTCTCGTTGGTGCCATAGTAGGGGTCAATCTCTGCACCACGGTCGATGCGGCAAGAGGGTGCTCCCTGGAAGCTGACAGATGCATAAGCGTTCTTTGCGATATACATGGCATCGCCGCTGTTGTATTGGTGCAGACCGATGCCCACGAAGCGGTCGCCATAAGCCTTGCGCAGGTTGTCCATGCCAACAAGACCACGAGGACACCAGCCACAGCCAGTGCCTGTGAACTCCTCGACAACAACGTTGCGGTTAACAAGCTCAGGCAGGGTGTAGAGAGTGAACTTTGCAGCCACATCTGCTTTGCTGTTGGCATTGCCGTTCACCTTCGTAATGTTCAGGGTCTTGGCCTTTGTTCCAGCAGTAGCATCGGCAGGAATGGTGATCTCAAACAGGCCAGAGGTGCTGAATGCGATAGGAGCAGTGGTGACTGCATGCTGCTCTGCACTTGTTACGCCGTCTGTTGTGATGGTATAGTCAATATTAGTGATAGGTGTGACACCAGCATTCGTTACTTTAATCTGGGCCTTAGCTGTTTCGCCAAGAAGAGCATATACAGAACCGAAGTCTGCAGCTGTGGCGGTGTTGTCGACAAATTCGCCTTCGAGCAGTACCTGCAGGAAGAGAGAGCCGTAGCCGTATCCATTCATGTCCGACCATTGAGGAAATTGCTGGTCGGTCCTGATAAGCAGGGCGTTTGGTGCATCTTCACCAGTAACCAGGATGGGATATTGGTCGTCCTGTGTGGTAGTAGAAGTGATGGTGAAAGTATAACCAACATATACGCCTTCTGCAGGGATGGCGTAGGGAGTATTCAACTCTACGTCAATACTCTCTTTTCCCAGAAGTTTCTGGGAAACGTCAACGATTTGTAGTGTGTTGCTTTCGTTGATAGCTGATGGCAGGCTTGATGCCAACCAAACCTTGGCATCAGTAGCGTGAGAGGCTGTCAAGCCAAAACGTACGCTCTTGATAGTCTTGCCCGAAGCAACGGCGTGGTTGCCTGGGATAAAGATGGCGCAGTGATAGGTATCGGCGCTTTTGACACCCAGGCCCATCTTGCTCGTCTCGTTTGTGACATAGCCCCACCAGTTCTGCTGCACATTGGCATCGGTAGCGGCCCCATTCGTCAACGGAGCCTTCAATGGAGCCTTTCTCAAATAGCTTTTCTCCAAAGTCTGTCCATAACTGCTAATTGCCACCATGATGGCAAAAAGGAATAAAAGTTGTTTCTTCATAATTATAAAATAATAGAGCACATGTTTTTACTTGACAAACATTTTCTTACCATTGATAATGTAGAGACCCTTGGCGGGCTGGCTGATGCGACGGCCCATGAGGTCATAGATGGTTGCCTTGGTGTCCTGATTGCCTTTCACGTTGACAATGCCGGTGGTCTCGCCCAGTTTAACCTTATTGGCATTGACCACCTTGCCAGTAGCAGAGTCAATGAGCAGGGCAACGATCTTCACCTTGTTTACATCCTGGATGACGGGCTGACGGCTTGTGTTCAAGGCATTGGCCAGGTTGAGCGAGTACTGCAACTTGATGGGAACGTCGGCAGAGGCAGTGGTAATGGTGTTATTAGAGCCTCCAGACTGCTCAGAGGTCAGTACGGCCACATCGTTGAACACCAGACCGTAGACGGTAGATTCGCCCTTGGTGAAGACGTCCATATACTTGGGATAACCCATACTGCCGTCAGCATAGTAGTTGCTCTGTCCCCATGTAGCATCGGTCAGGCCGTCAGCTGTTACGATGTACTCAACGGCGTATTTTCCGTTGGTCAGGTCGTATGGGAAGGTAACTTCTGTGGCGATGTTGACCGTTGACTGGTCGTCGGCCTTTTCTGCAGAAATATTGATGTCGGCCTGTCCGAACTGCTTGTTGCGTTCTGCGAGGTCGTCGGCAATACCCAGGTCTTTCTTACCATAGTTGATGCCATAATATGCATCTACCTCAACGTCACGATCCATCCATGCATCGGGGAATCCTTCTACAGGAGAGGGGAATGAGTAAGAACTCATGATTTCCATATCGTCACCATTGTGATAGCTGACGAGTACATAGTCATCGGGATAAAGCTCGGCCAACTTCTCAAGACCTACGTAGCCGCGTGGGCAGTAGCCGCACCATGTGCCGGTATACTCCTCAAGCAGTGTGCGCTTCTTGGGAAGGGTGTTCATAGCCATAACAGAAATAGTGGTAGCAGTGGCGGCATCCTCATTTGCAACGGCATTCACCTTGTTAACATTGAGAGCCACCTCGTAGTTACCCTTCTCGGCAATGGCTGGGAGGTTCAGACTAACTGTTGTCGACTTGCCGTAGAAGGCATCAACAGTGGTATCGAAGTGCTGAGAACCCGTCTTTCCTGCGAGGCTATAGGTAATGTCGAGCGACTGAATACCGTTGGCACCGTGGTTGGTAACTGTTACGGGAACGGTGAATTCCTGACCCGTTAGCACATACTTAGACTCACCCTCGGCTACTGTAACGGCATTGCTCTTGATGCTGCTGCCTGCTAACTTCACCTGGAGGATAGAGCTGCAACCTAAGCCCTCAGCAGCATCAATCCACTTCAGGAAACCGTCGGAGGTGTGGAGATAGAAACCTCCTTCATGAACCTCTGGTGTAACAGCGATAGGCAGGGCATTGGCCTCGCTCTCTGCCTTATTGATGGTCAAGGAATAACCTACATAGACACCACCTTCTGGAATCAGATAGGGCTTGTCGAGTTTGACGGTGATGAAGCCAGGCTCGGCAGGTGTTACGGCCTTGACAGTCAGGTCGGCAGCATTCTTGTTGTTCTCGACACGCAGTTGTGAAGTCAGGAATACAGAGATGTCTGATACATCCTCAACTTCCTGCAATGGGAAGGTGATGCTCTCAATGGCAGTACCCACCATAGTGGGATCATTCAGCTTGATAGCTACGTCGTAGGTCTCTGGCTTATAGTTGTTGGTGACAGTCTTGATGTCGCCTTCGCCAGTATAGAAACCATAGTCGATACGGTTGTCGGTCTCGCCTATGGTCACGTCAGGATAAGCAGGGGTAGCAGCTGCGGGCTGAACATCAGCACCAAGTTCTTGAGCCTCGGCCCAGACAATCTCAGAGCGGTGCTCCTCTCCGCCTCCACGGTAGATGGTTTGGATACCGTAGGCCTCAGGACCGATGACATAATAATAGAAATAATTGCTGGCGATATCCCAGCCATCACCATAGCCGTAGGGGAACTCCGTCATCGTGGGCTCTTCCTGCTTAACGTAGTCAAGCCAAGAGCATGTCAGGGGTTTCACCTCACCGTTGACCTTTATATAGAGTTGATAGGAGAGTTTCTCGGGCAGGATATAGTTGCCGTCGACGTCAGCGGAAGTTAAAGTAAATTCAAGTTCACCCCAGCCATAACCAGAGGTATAGTAATCCCAACCACCCTCAGAGAGACTCACTTCAGTAGGAGCGGCAGGTGTTGCAGCCACTTCGATAAACTTCGTTATTTTAGCATTCTTGAAGGTAGAGAGGTAACTAACGGCTGCCTTGCCGGCATTGAGAAGGAATGGCGTGCTCTCTGATAGGGTCTTGGTAGCAGCATCGTAGGTGAACTCGATGTCGGTATTTGCAAGGGCATAGACATCCTCGTACTCACCGTACCAGTCGTTCCACTCCTGTGTTATCGTTGTCGACAACAGATACATGTGATAGCCAGCCACCTCGTCGGCACCGACATACTGACCGTTTTTAAACGTTACCTTGTTACCACTAATGGTACCCTTCACCCAGGTGTCAGGGAGGTTACTGTCAATACCCTGTACATAAACATCGTTGCCATCAAAGCCCACGTTTACCAGTGAGCCATCATAACCTTCTGCTGTCAGAGAATACTGTTCGGTAGTCAGACCTGCAGGAGCCTCTACCAGTGGGTCTGTCGCAGCAGTAAGGGCAATGTTCCAATCGCCGTAGCCAGCCCAAGAGCCGTCATCATCATAGGTAAGACCAATAATATCCTCACCAGTTGTCAGCCTACCACTTGGTGTGGTGATGGCTCCCGTCGTAGCATTGTAGTTCAACTTGATGGTCTGGTTGGCAGACTTGGAATACCAGTCGTCAGCATAGCTCAGCTTTGACACTTCAAGGCTGTAGCCGTCTTCAGGGAAGTATGCAACAGTTTGAGGCAATTGGATGGTAATGGTAGAACCATTGATGGTTCCCTCGATCCATGTGCCGAGGCTGGCTTGTGACACGATGTCTTTGATATACACCTTGTTGTCGGCACCGAATACGACAGTGCCCACGGCAGCGTCATAATCTGTTTGACCTATGCCTAACCAAGTGTAATAGTATGCAGAACCACTACGAGAAAGAGTTTTCTTCGTACCTTCGGGCTGTTCATAGATGATATCGGCAGCAGTACGGCGAAGAACGCTAGCCTTTTTAGCTGCTTTCTTGCCAGTCTGCTTGTTGTGGGCTACAACAGAAGCGCGCAAGCCTTTTTGCTTCTCCACGCTATTCTGCATCTTCAGCGACTTTTTGGAAAGTTGCTGTTTTACATTATTAACAGACTGTTGGCCAACAGATGGAAGATGTTTCAGCGACAGGACACGCTGCTCCTGTGCAAAACTGCTTGCAACAACAAAGAGTATTGCCAGCACTATAAGCGTCAACTTTTGTTTCATAAGCATTATTAGTTACTGAATTAATTGTTGTGTTGTATGGAGTTACTTAATCATAAACTTTTTACCATTAACGATGTAAAGGCCTTTAGTAGGACGAACGACTCGACGCCCCTGCAAGTCGTAGTAGGTGACGGGCCGGTTGGTCTTGACAGCGTTGATGCCTGACGTGCTGTAAGCGAAGTTCAGGGTAACGGTGGGACCGTATTGGTCGATATTCCACTTCTGGGTAATAACATTTTTCTTATAGGTAAGCAACTGGTATGTAACAGTGCAGGTGCCTTCTGCTGTTGGCAGCCATTCTGTCTGCATCGTCTTTAAGTCGCCAGCCCCTATCGCACCGTTCTGTGTGGTATAGCTGCCTACATTAGATGCCTGCATACAATTCGATGGGAAGCAGGACTGGAAAGCACCGTTGCTCATCAACTTGATCTCAAAAGAACCTGCACACTGCACCTCTTCATTACTCGTGTTCTTTACATAGAGTCCAGAAGGCATAAGAATCTCACCAAAGCCGTCGTCTTCTGCTTCAGTAATGTTTAGCGTAGTGCCATCGGTTATCACGTTCCCGTTCTTGTCAGCAAACTGCAAGGGAAAATCATTTTGTGCCTGAATGGCAAGGGCAGCGAAAAGCCCACAACATAGCGTAAAAAATTTCTTCATAAGCATTTAATTAGATATTGTTCATTCGTTGTTTATCACTTTCGCTTTGATGGCTTGTTCTACGCCGTTATCATTATAGACGAAAGCCACGATGCTGAGGTGGGAAGGGTTCCATTTCCCATTAATAGGTATTTCGTAGGAGTATGTTTGCTTCTTGGGCTCGTTGGCGTCAAGACTCAAGTCCTCGCCCCAGTGCCCGTTAACGGCATCACGCAACACGTGGTTGTGGATATAATTCTTGTCGTTAATCGTCACATTGTCATTGTCAATGGGGTCGTGACGAGTCTGTGTAGCGGTGATACTGTCCTCGAGTATCCATATTTGCAGTTTTCCGTTGTATGTGCCACCGAGACTTGTCTCCTTGGCGTTGATGGTTATCTGGTTTCCGTTGAGTGAGGCTTCAAGACTTATGTCAATGGTTGATGTTTTTGTCATCTCCTCTCTGACCTTAGTCATCCAGTCTGTATAGTTTATGGCGCCATGACGGTTGATGAGGCCTACAGGCTGATATTCCAGTTGCCAGTGGTTATAGTACTCGTCGCCTAGGTCGGTGGCCAGTCCTATATTGGTGGCGTTGCCCTTGAATCCTAAGGGGCCGCTGTGGATGCCAACGGCAATAATGCCTTCGCCATAAGCCTCCTGCATTTGTTCGATGACCTCGGTACCTCTGGGACAATTGACGCACTTCTGGCCAGTGAAATCCTCTAAAAGAACGCATCGCTTAACGGTTTCGGGCTCCACGTAGATAAGTCGGTCGTTCTCGTCAATATGGTCGCAAGCTGCAAAGAAGAGGCAGATCAGACTGAAAAGATATATCTTAGTTCTCATGTTTGCTTAGAAATTATAGTTGTACGAAAGTGTAAAACCTTTGGTAGCGGGCACGTAGCGACAAACGCCTCCTGAGCAGTTGTAGCCAGCACGGGTACGTCCATAGCCCAACTGGATACGGTGGGAGTCGAGGTTATAGGTCACCTGTCCCTGATAGTAATGTGTCTTGGTGTCACCGTGGTTCCACATGTCGCTGGCGGTAATCATCCAATGAGGGACCAAAGACAGTTCAGCCAGGGCGAAAGACCAGTCTTTCTGATCCTGACGGGTGGCGAGATACTGCAGTTCAGTGCGCAACTTGGTGTTGTGTGCCAGTTGGAACAGGGCGTCAGCCACGAAGATGTTGGAGTGAATCATATCGCCTTCACCTTCGACAACGGTCTTGTTATAACGCTGGTTCATATACATGAGGTTCAGTTTTACATCGCTGGTCAGTCGGCGCGACAACTGGATGTTCAGGTCCTGATAGTAGGTGGCATCACCCCATTTGAGCCATGCGTCCTGAATGGCGCGAACGTATGAGTAGTTGAACTTGAGGTTCATACCATATTTTCCGCCCAGTGCAGTCTTGCGTTTGAAGTTGTAGCCAATCTCACCCTGATAGGCCCATTCTCCTGTAGCCAATTGTGTGGCATAGGGATAGAGAGCGGCAAGCGCATAGGTTTGATCGAGTGTAAAGGCTGGCAGGTGATTGATGAACATCGACGTGCCTAGACGGCTGCGCTGACTGCGGAATGCCATGTTCTCACTGCGTTTGGCCTGAAGCAGGATGCTGAGACCTTTTTTTGAATAGGAAGTTGAGAGCATAGCAACATGTCCGTTGGCATAGGAATAGTTGTTGTCGAAAGAAGGGTCTTGTGATTTTTGTGCATACTCTGCCAGAATACCCCAGGGGCCGTGGTTCAGGTTGGTGCGCACATCCCAGGCGTTGACATACTTAGGAAGGTTCAGACGATGGGTGGGGTCCACGAAGATGTCCTCGTCTTTCTCGTATTTGTTGACCCACGAGGCACCTAGGCTCAGGCGGGTGTCATGCTGCTGCAGATGGGTGAACCACTCGTCAAGACTCACCTCTGCATCGGCACCAGAGACGAGGCCTCCGTCCCATTTCCAATAGTGACGCTGTTTGCCAGAGAGTGCCTTAATGGTGATACCATTTGCAGGCTTGACAACGATACGTCCACCTAAGAACGAGTTGTCGATACCCAACGAACGCTCTTCATAGCTGCGGAGAATAAAACCAGAACCGAACTGCTCGTAGAATGTGCCTGCGGTCAGCTCTACCTTATTTAGCTTGCCTTTCACCCAAAAGTGGGGTACACCCCAACCTTTGAAATCTTTCTCAAAACCAGGAAGCGGATGTTCCATGTACTCGAAACGGGTGCCTGCGTCCACATATTGACTCTGTAGCAAGACATCGGCATAGGTGTTGGTCATGAAATCGTCAGAAGTGGTGGCCTCGTCCTTGTCTTGTGTGGACAGCAACATGTCACTCTGAATACTTCCAGAAACTGTGATATCCTGTTGGGCGTGAATGGTTAATACGCTGGTGGCAAGGATGATGGTAAAGAAGGATCTCTTCATGTGTTTTTATTTTACGAGTTCGCGTACCTTATTTATTAGTTCTTCTTCGGCGCCATCAGTATAACCGTTGTGACGGTAGACAATGTTGCCTTTGCCATCGCATACCACTACAAATGGAATCATCTGGGCGCCAAGTGCCTTGCGGAAGTCACTGTTGGGGTCTAGCAAGACATCGTATTCCCAACCGTGGTTGTTTACCAAGGGCTTTACTTTTTGGATGTTCTGTGCCTGATCAATGGAAACGGCGAAGATTTTTACGCCAGTCTCCTCCTGCCAATCGGCATAAACCTCGCTAATCGCATCAAGTTCGCGATTGCAGGGTTTGCACCAGGTGGCAAAAAAATCAATGATAAATGGTTTGCCGTTGTTTGACAACGTGTCAGTCTTGATGGCTTGTCCATCCATAGTCTTTAATGTTACAGCCGGCAACTGAGCCGAAACAGCCTGCGTAAGACAGAAACAGGCAAAAGTCATCATGAGTTTGAAAATAATCTTTCTCATATTCTATGCTTAGCTTTTATTTTGGGAGACAAAGGTATACATTCTTTTTTTAATGACCAAATAATTTTCGTATAAAATACACTAATTTGTAAACTCTACATGGCAAACTTGTTTCGGTTTGACAAAAAATACCATGAATTTGTGATAATAAATAATCGCTAAGCAATATAATTATACATATAATATTCGGTGGTAACAACTTTTTTACTACCTTTGCAGCCGTTAATTAAAAACCATTAAGATTTAGATATTAATATGCTAAGTAATTACAGGGGTCTACATATTGTAGAGGCGGCCCGAAATTTCCGCCACGAACACAAATACGGCGATGCCGCCATACGTGTCTTTAAGATTGCATTGGTGGCTTTGGTCACATTGTTTCTTTGGAATATGCCTGCCGAATGGTATGGTATCCAAAATCTGACAGTTATCCAACAGCGTGTTATCGCTATTTTTGCTTTTGCCACGCTCATGTGGATTCTGGAGATTGTATCTTCGTGGGCAACATCAGTTGCAGTTATTGTATTGATGCTACTCTTCTGTACCGATAGTGGTATATTACCAATGGTCAATGAAGAGGAAGTTGGTACCCTGCTCAGCTATAAAGGCGTGATGGCAACATTTGCTGACCCTGTGATTATGCTGTTTATCGGTGGTTTCATCTTGGCTATCGCAGCCACAAAGACTGGCTTGGATGCCCAGTTGGCTAAAGTGCTGTTGAAGCCCTTTGGTACAAGGAGTGAGATGGTGTTGCTGGGTTTCCTGCTGATCACGGGCTTGTTCTCGATGTTCGTGTCAAACACGGCTACAGCAGCCATGATGCTCACCTTCCTGACTCCCGTGTTCCGTCAGTTACCTCCCGAGGGCAAGGGTCGTATCGCCTTGGCTCTGAGTATTCCTGTGGCAGCCAACCTGGGTGGTATGGGTACGCCAATTGGTACACCTCCTAATACCATTGCTTTGAAATACCTGAACGACCCCGAGGGCTTGAACCTGGGTCTGGGCTTTGGTCAGTGGATGATGTTCATGTTCCCCTTGGTTATTTTGCTGCTGTTTGTCAGCTGGTGGATTCTGAAAAAGATGTTCCCCTTCAGCCAGAAAACCATCGAACTGAAGATTGACGGTGAGATGAAGAAGGACACTCATTCATATATTGTTATCATCACCTTCTTTGTTACTGTGTTGCTCTGGTTGCTTGACCGTGTTACAGGTATCAACTCATATACTGTGGCAATGATTCCTTTCTGTGTGTTTGCACTGACAGGTGTTATCAATAAACGCGACCTTGAACAGGTGAACTGGAGCGTTATTTGGATGGTGGCCGGTGGCTTTGCACTGGGCTATGGACTGAATAAGTCGGGCCTTGCCGAAAATGCTGTTGAGAGCATTCCCTTTGGAGAATTCTCGCCCGTGCTTATCCTCATCCTTGGTGGCGCCATCTGCTATCTGCTGAGTAACTTCATTTCAAACTCAGCTACGGCAGCCCTTTTGATGCCAATCCTCGCTATTGTTTGCGGTGCTATGGGTGACAAACTGGCTCCTATCGGTGGTACTCCTACCGTTCTTATTGGCGTAGCCATTGCCGCATCAAGTGCCATGATTCTGCCCATCTCAACTCCGCCAAATGCATTGGCATTCTCTACCAACCTGGTGCAGCAGAAAGATATGGCTAAGATAGGTATTATCATGGGTCTTATCTCTATGGTACTGGGCTTTGGCTTGGTTTACCTGATGGGCGTGATGGGAGCGATTTAGTGAATAAATGCATTAATTTCCAGAAACTGGCTGCAAATTTACACGAATTGTGTATCTTTGCAGCCAAATTCTTACTAAACACAAAAGTAAATGAACCTAAAGAAACTATTTGTTGCTTCTTTGCTGTTGGTAACAGCAACGACAACCTCGATGGCGCAGGAGATGCCATCTATTCCCGTTGACCCCGATGTGAAGATTGGAAAGTTGGACAACGGTTTGACGTATTATATCCGTCACAATGCATGGCCCGAGCAGCGTGCAGAATTCTATATCGCTCAGCGTGTCGGTTCCATTCAGGAGAATGATGAGCAGCGTGGCTTGGCTCATTTCCTGGAACATATGTGTTTCAATGGAACAGAAAATTTCAAGGGAAACGATATTATTAAGTGGTGTGAGACCATTGGTGTTAAGTTTGGACGTGACCTGAATGCTTATACCTCAATCGATCAGACTGTATATAATATCAGCAATGTGCCCACTACGCGTGAGGGTATTGTCGACTCTTGTCTGTTAATCCTGCACGATTGGGCTGATGGCCTTCTTTTGGAGGCAGGAGAGATTGATAAGGAACGTGGTGTCATTCATGAGGAATGGCGTATGCGCACCACTGCTACCATGCGTATGCTGGAGCGTGATCTGCCTCGTCTTTATCCTAACTCGAAGTATGGTCATCGCATGCCTATTGGTTTGATGGAGATTATTGATAACTTCAAGCCCGAGGTGTTGCGTGCTTACTATGAAAAATGGTACCGTCCAGATAATCAGGCCATCATAGTAGTGGGTGATGTTGACGTAGATAAGGTGGAGCAAAAAATCAAGAACCTCTTTGCTCCTATCAAGATGCCCCAGAATCCTGCCCCTGTGGTGGCTGAAGCCGTGCCCGACAATAAGGAGGCTATTTTTGTGGTCGATAAAGACAAGGAGATGCAGTATAGCATCGTGCAGTTGATGTTTAAGAGTGATCCTGTTCCCGACGAGGTTAAGGGCAATATGCAGTATCTGGTTATTGATTACCTGAAAGATGCTTGCATTGGCATGCTCAACGATCGTCTGACAGAATTGGCACAGAAGGCCGACTGTCCCTATCTGCAAGGTGGGGTGGATTATGATCAGTATCTGTTGTCAAAGACCAAGGACGCCTTTAATATCAGCGTCCTTCCTAAGGAAGGACAGACCGAAGCCGCTTTGAAAGCTGCTTTCATTGAGGCTCGTCGTGCTGCACAGTTTGGTTTTACCGCTACAGAGTATCAGCGCTATAAGCAGAATTTCATCAGCCAGTTGGATAAGCAGTATTCCAATAAGGACAAGCGTTATAATAGTCAGTTCGTTAACGAGTATGTGAAGAACTATCTGGACAATGAACCCATCCCAGGCTTGGATGACTATTATCAGGTGATGAAGCAGTTGGCACCCATGCTCCCCTTGGAGACTGTTAACGAGTTGATGAAGAGCTTCTTTGAAGACAAGGACTCTAATATGGTGGTGCTGAATATGAACCAGGAGAAAGAAGGCGCTGTTTATCCCACTGAGGCCTCTCTGAAAAAGGCCATCGATGAAGCTCGTGCTACTCAGGTAGAGCCTTATGTTGATAATGTAAAGAATGAGCCTCTGATTACCAAAATGCCCAAGGCTGGTAAGATTGTGAAAGAGGTGCCTGGTAAGAAATTCGACTATAAGGAGTTGACCCTGAGTAATGGTGCCAAGGTTATCTTGAAACATACAGACCTGAAGAAAGACCAGGTTGTCCTGGCTAGCGAGGGCTTTGGTGGTTCGTCGCTCTATGGTGAGAAGGATTTTGCCAATATCAAGATGTTCGACGATGCTATCGAGGCCAGCGGTTTGGGAAATTTCTCTCATACAGAACTTGAGAAGGCTATGGCCGGCAAGATTGCCAGCGCTAGCATGGCCTTAGGCAGAGACCGTGCTAACATCACGGGTTCTTCGACTCCCAATGATGTTGAGGCTATGTTGCAGCTCGTTTATCTCTATTTCACCAATATCAACAAGGACCAGGAGTCGTACGACAATATGATGAAGACTGCGGAGCTGATGCTGAAGAACAAACTGCTGCAGCCAGAGGCTGTGTTTAGCGATTCGCTAACATTGACTATCCAAAACCACAGCAAACGTTTTGCTCCACTGACAATGGATGATCTGGAGAAGGTTAGCTATGACCGTATCCTTGAGATGGCCAAAGAGCAGACCAGCAATGCAGCTGCCTATACCTTTACGATTATCGGCAACTATGACGAAGCAACCATCCGTCCGCTTATCGAACAGTACCTGGCTTCGCTGCCTGCTCAGAAGAAGGTCGTGAAAGGCAAAGATGTGAACGAGACCTTTAAGGGTGAGGTTATCAACGACTTCAAACGTAAGATGGAGACGCCCAAGGCTATTGCTGTAATGGTATGGTCTAATACTCAGATGAAGTATACGCTTGAAAACATCATCCGTGCCGATATGGTTGGTCAGATTCTGTCTATGATTTACACAGAGAAAATTCGTGAGGAAGCGTCTGCAGCCTACAGCGTATTGGCACAGGCAGGCTTAAGCCGTGATGACTATCGCACCACAGGAACGGTGCTCGTCTATTGTCCAATGAAACCAGAGAAGGGTGATGTGGCCACGAAGATTATGCTTGACGAGGTGAACAACATGGCAAAGAGTGTTGATGCTGAGAAGTTGAACAAGGTTAAGGAGTATATGCTTAAGAATGTTGATGATCAGGCTAAGACCAATAACTATTGGATTCGTGTCATTGGACGTTTGCGTGACTATGGAGTAGATGTGCATACTGACTACAAAAAGGTTGTTGAGGCTCAGACACCTGACGCAATTTCAGCCTTCATGCAGGAGTTCCTGAAGCCAGGCAATCGTGCAGAGGTTATTATGTTGCCCGAAGAGTGATAATTGATAAAAATAAGGAAAACGGCCTGCTCTTTATGAGAAGCAGGCCGTTTTTTTGGTTATTTGCCAAAAAGTGAGTAACTTTGCACCCAAATTCAGATAAATCAGATAGTTATGTCATATTTATTTTCATCAGAATCAGTATCAGAGGGACATCCCGATAAGGTGGCCGATCAGATTTCGGACGCTATTCTGGATCAGTTCCTAGCCTATGACGACCATGCCCGTGTTGCTTGTGAAAGCTTTGTTACCACAGGTCAGGTTGTGATTATGGGCGAGGTACGCAGTGAGGTGTATATCGATCTGCAGACCATCGCACGCAATACCATCAAGAAGATTGGATATACCAAGGCAGAATATCAGTTTGACGGCAACTCATGCGGAATCTTGACCGCTATTCATGAACAGAGTGCCGACATTAATCGTGGTGTGGACCGCGAAGAGGATGATGACCAGGGGGCTGGTGATCAGGGAATGATGTTTGGCTATGCCACCAACGAGACGGCCAACTATATGCCTGTGTCTTTGGACCTTGCACACCTCATCATGCGCACATTGGCTGACATCCGCAAGGAAGGTAAGCAGATGACCTATCTGCGTCCTGACTCAAAAAGTCAGGTAACCATCCAATATAGTGATGCGGGTATTCCTGAACGCATCGATACCATTGTGGTTTCCACACAGCACGATGAGTTTGACGAGGACGAGAAGATGTTGGCCCAGATTAAGGCGGATGTCATCAATATCCTCATTCCCCGTGTGAAAGCACAGATTAAGAGTGAGAAGGTGTTGGCACTCTTTAATGACGACATCAAGTACTACGTCAACCCCACAGGTAAGTTCGTGATTGGTGGCCCTCATGGAGATACCGGTCTGACGGGCCGCAAGATTATTGTTGATACCTATGGTGGTAAGGGTGCTCACGGTGGTGGAGCATTCAGTGGTAAGGACTCTTCTAAGGTTGACCGTTCGGCTGCCTATGCAGCACGTCACATTGCTAAGAATATGGTGGCAGCAGGTGTGGCCGATGAGATGTTGGTGCAGGTGAGCTATGCCATTGGTGTGGCTAAGCCCATGAATATCTATGTGAATACCTATGGTCGTTCAAATGTTCAGATGACTGACGGTGAGATTGCAAAGAAGATTGAGCAACTCTTTGACCTGCGTCCCAAAGCTATTGAGCGCACGCTGAAGCTGCGTCAGCCGATGTATTTGGAGACTGCAGCCTATGGCCATATGGGTCGTCAGCCTGAGGTCGTGAAGAAGACCTTTACCAGCCATTACCACGAGACGAAGACCATTGATGTGGAGTTGTTTACGTGGGAGAAATTGGACCGCGTTGATGACATTAAGCGCACTTTCGGTATCTAAAATAGACTCATGAATCAGGCTTCAAGCAATGCCGCAGACTCACTGGGATACAGCCTATACAATTATTTGAACCAGGGCTATTTCTCAAAAGACTCGCTGTTGTGTACCACTCAGGCACACAGCAGCAGTTTTGGTATGTCAGGTGCGCCAGTACCTTATGCTCTGCGCAATGACAATGCTATCTCTATTATCCTGCTGGCCTGTTTCTGTTTCATCGTTATCTTTGGCAGTCGCTCGTATGGACTCTTCTCGCGTCAGCTGAAGACGCTTTTCCGAGCTCCGCGCGAACGAAGTGACTCAATTAGAGAGACATCAGGCGAGATGCATGTGATGGTGTCGTTTGTTGTTATCTATTGTCTGCTGCTGGGCATCTCGTCCTATGTGCTCATTTCAGAGATGGTTACGTCGCATTTCGTGTTTGATTCCAATGCCTTTATCGTATTCCTTCTTTCAGCAGTGTTTCTTGCCTATTTTTTTGTTAAGTGGACAATGCAATCATTGGTGAATTTGGTCTTTTTCAGAAATAAAAAGAATATACAATACATAAAGGAACAGGTATTCATCTCCGTCTGCTCGGGTATCTTGTTATATCCAGTGGTTATGTTGCTGGTATATTTTGATTTATCGATAAAAAGTGCAGCGATATTCTTCGCTTTTGTTGTTATTTTCCACGAATTGTTGACATTTTACAAGTCTTGGCTCATCTTTTTTAGGCAAAAAGGGCTTTTTCTGCAAAATATTTTGTACTTTTGTGCCCTCGAAATCACACCATTACTTGCGTTCGGAAGTATGATGGTGATGATGACTAATAGTTTGAAAATAAATTTTTAGGACAATAGAGAATGATTAAGAAGATTTTGGTTTCGCAGCCTAAGCCAACAAGCGAGAAGTCACCCTACTATGACATAGCCAATCGCTTTGGTGTAGAACTGGTTTTCCGTCCTTTTATTAAGGTGGAGGGAATGTCTTCCCGCGAATTCCGTGCCCAGAAGGTGAGTATTCTGGATTATACGGCCGTCGTTTTTACGTCGCGCCATGCCATCGACCATTTCTTTACTTTGGCCAAGGAGTTGCGTTTGACTATTCCTGAGGATATGAAGTATTTCTGCGTCACCGAGACTATAGCACTCTATATCCAGAAATATGTGCAGTATCGCAAGCGTAAGGTATTCTTTGGTACAACAGGAAAGGTTGACGACCTTATTCCTACGATGGTAAAGCATAAGACCGAGAAGTATCTTGTGCCGATGAGCGATGTTCACAATGATGCTATCGCTAATCTGCTTGACTCCAAGAAGCTGATTCATAAGGAAGTGGTAATGTATAAGACCGTGAGCAATGACTTTACGGAAGAGGAAGTTAAGAACTTCGACTACGATATGCTGATTTTCTTCAGCCCCTCGGGTATCGAGTCTCTTACCAAGAACTTCCCCGACTTCAATCAGGGTGAGATTGCCATCGGAACCTTCGGCCCAGCCACAGCAAAGGCGGTTCAAGATGCAGGTCTTCGTCTTGATTTGCAGGCTCCCACAGAGAAATTCCCTTCAATGACGGGCGCCCTTCAGCATTATCTGCTGATGAATGAAGAGGATTAACCTTCTTAAAGATAAGTTTTTTAGTGACGGCTCCAGCAACATTTCAGAAAGAGGAGCGAGTGGTCAGCCAAAAACTGATTGACGAGCTCTTTACCGGAGGCCATAGCCACTCACTGGCAGCCTTCCCGCTGAGAGTTATATTCATGAGTAAAGAGCACCAAGAGGGGCAACAGCCCGTCCGGGTGCTCATTAGCGTTCCTAAGAAGCGTTTCCATCATGCCGTTGATCGTAATCGCGTGAAGCGGCAGATACGCGAGGCTTACCGCCGTCATAAGTCTTTGATTGTTGATCAGGTGCCTCCCTCTCAGATGCTAGTCATAGCCTTTGTGTGGCTGTCAGATCAGTTACAGCCCTCAACAATTGTGGATAGCAGGGTGAAGAACTTACTCGAACGCATAGCTCACAAACAATGAAGCGAATATGGCGATGGCTTATGATGGTGCCCAAGTGGCTTCTGCTACTGCCCATCATCTTCTATCAGCGGTGTATCAGTCCGTTCACGCCTCCCTCGTGTCGTTTTACGCCCACCTGTTCGCAATATGCCAAGGAGGCTATTATCAAGCACGGACCCATTAAAGGGTTAGGACTGGCTATTTGGCGCATCCTGCGATGTAACCCCTGGGGAGGCAGTGGCTATGATCCAGTGCCGTGATAGAATTCCTTAAGGATCTTAACGATTCTTAGGATGTGATTAGAATTAAAATTAGAAAATAAGAATATGAAGAATTTCGTTGAAGAACTCCGCTGGCGCGGAATGCTGGCACAGATTATGCCAGGCACAGAAGAGCTCCTGCAGAAAGAGATGGTGACAGCCTATCTGGGTACTGACCCTACTGCTGACTCACTCCATATTGGTCACCTCTGTGGCATCATGATGTTGCGTCACTTGCAGCGTTGTGGCCACAAGCCCATCATCCTCGTGGGTGGTGCCACTGGTATGATTGGCGACCCCAGTGGAAAGTCACAGGAGCGTAATCTGCTCAATGACGAGACCCTGCGTCACAACCAGGAATGTATCAAGGCCCAAGTTGCTAAGTTTCTCGATTTTGAGTCGAAGGAGGCCAATGCTGCCGAGATGGTCAATAACTACGATTGGATGAAGAACTTCACCTTCCTCGACTTTGCTCGCGAGGTAGGAAAGCGTATCACAGTGAACTATATGATGGCAAAGGAGAGCGTGCAGCAGCGTCTCAATGGTACTGCGCGTGATGGTCTTTCTTTCACTGAGTTCACCTATCAGCTCCTTCAGGGCTACGACTTCCTCTACCTCTATCAGCATAAGGGTGTGAAGCTGCAGTTGGGTGGCAACGACCAATGGGGCAACATGACTACCGGTACAGAACTTATCCGTCGTACGCTTGGTAATGATGTAGAGACATTTGCATTAACCTGTCCGCTCATCACCAAGAGCGATGGTAAGAAGTTTGGTAAGACTGAGAGCGGCAACATATGGCTTGATCCTAAGCGTACCACACCTTATCGCTTCTATCAGTTCTGGCTGAATGTCAGCGACGAGGATGCTGAGCGTTACATTAAGATTTTTACTTCACTTGAGAAAGATGTCATCGATGCACTTGTCGAGGAACACAAGCAGGATCCTGGTCGTCGTGTGCTGCAGAAGCGCCTGGCTGAGGAGGTAACGGTTTTAGTTCACTCTCGTGAGGCTCTTGATATGGCCATCGAAGCTTCAAACATCCTCTTTGGTAAATCAACCAAGGAAGCTCTCGAGAAGCTCGACGAGCAGACTTTCCTTGATGTGTTCGATGGTGTGGAAAAGTTCGAGATTAGCAAAGATCAGTTAGGTCAGCCCGCTGTTGAGCTCCTTACCACTGTTGCTCCAGTGTTCCCTTCAAAGGGTGAGATGCGTAAGATGGTGCAGGGAGGTGGCGTTTCTCTGAACAAGGAGAAGCTTACCGATCAGAACCGTGCGATTACTGCCGACGACCTGATTGACGGTAAATATCTGCTAGCGCAGAAGGGTAAGAAGAACTATTACCTCATCACGGTAAAATAACAAAAGAATAGGAAAAATTTGGTAATGTGCCAAATTTTTCCTACCTTTGCAGCCGCTAAATAGTGATTGGACGATGGTGTAATGGTAACACTACAGGTTTTGGTTCTGTCATTCCCGGTTCGAATCCGAGTCGTCCAACCATAAAAAGAATCCCGAGATCATAACGATTTCGGGATTCTTTTTTGTTTCTATCTCATTTATTTCACACTCCACTCGAACACACCAGATGAGAATTCATCGGGCTGAGTAATCTCCAATCGCAATGCTTTGGTTTTCACTGGAGTAAAGTTCACTGTGCACGCTGCACCACGAACAGTGGGGTAGTGGTCAGCATCTTTCACTGGCTGCCACTGGCCCTGCGCGTCCTGATAGAGAATGCGCCATGACTTTGGAACACGACAGCCACCCCAGGGTGCATCGTCAAACCAGTATACGGTGCACGTCTGAACGGTAGCAGCAACAGGAAAATCATACGCCAGCCATTCTGTTGTGGCTTTCTTGGGCCACCAGTGGGTGTAGGGCATCGAACGGTCGTTCTCGTCGCGAGGTACCAGTCGGTCGTTAACCGACGATAAGGCCGGTACCTTAGAACTACTGCTCACCTTACTCTCGCTGGCTAGTGTGGCCGGCTGAGCAGGCGTAGTGGCTTTCAGGTCTTGAGGTAACCACACGCGCATCTTTCCAGAGCCGCGATGACACCACGCGAAATAGGGAATCAGAGTGAGTTCCTGGTCCTTGACTGTCAACTTACCTTGCTTATTGAAGTCTAAGGCTTGGGCTTCTGTCGTCAGTGTGACCACGGGTATGCCGGCAATCTCAGCCTTTCCCAGTTGGAACTGCGGTTCCTGATTGACCAGTGCCGAGAAAATGTCGAAATCGTTGTCGGGGTGCTCGGCACAGTAGACTAACGGGCCGCGCTCTACAGCCACCATTCCTCTATCGGCCTCCACCTTATTATTAGCACGCACGACGCGAGGCTCCATATCGAAGTGAATCTGCACTTTGTCGCCCTTCTTCCATTGACGGTCGATGGTGATATAGTCATGAATCTCGGGATAGAGCTGCTGATTGTTGACGCTTATAAGATAGCCGAGTCGTTTGCCGTCAGCATAGGAGTAGAGGTCTGAGGGTACCACCTTGCCCTTTACCCAGCCGGGGATACGAATCTTTAGAGCAAACCGGCCTACGTTATTTTTGTCGATGGTGATGGTGATGTCGCCATCCCACGGATAGTTGGTCTGCTGAGAGAGTGCCACTTTCTTTTTCCCTACAGTCAGTTCTGTCTTGTTCGAGAGGAACAGGTTCACATACACATTCTTATCCTTCACAGCATAGACATAGCCTGGCAGCGAGGGAATGAAGCGACAGATATTAGACGGACAGCACGCACAACCAAACCACGCCTGACGTTGGTGTTGTCCCATCGACTCCAAGGGGTTGGGATAGAAAAATCCGTTGCCCTCAAGACTCACACCGCTAATAAGACCATTATACAGCGTGCGTTCCAGCACATCGAAATACTTCGAATCGCCGTGTAATAGGAACAAACGGTAGTTCACATACACGTTACCGATGGCAGCACACGTCTCGCAATAGGCACTCATGTTGGGCAACTCATAGTTCTTGCCGAAAGCCTCGCCACTCGAAGTGGCACCGATGCCGCCTGTGATATAGAGTTTCTTTGTGACGATATTGTCCCAGATACGGTCGATGGCATTGATGTAACCTTGGTCGCCAGTGAGAGCTGCTACATCGGCCATACCGGCGTACATATAGGCTGCACGAACAGCATGACCCACAGCCTCTTTCTGGTCCACCACTGGTTGATGACTCTGACTGTACTCCTGCTTAATCTGTGTTTTGCCGCGATAGTCCAGCAGGAACTTCGCCTCGTCCAGGTATTTCTTCTCGCCCGTGGCTAGGTAGAGTCGGCACAGTGCCATTTCGGCAATCTGATGCCCTGGCACCACGCAGGCCTGTCCAGGATTAGGACCAACCTCTTTGCACACCACGTCGGCATAGCGGCGTGCTATATCTAGGAACTTTCTACTGCCTGTGGCCTGCCAATGTGCCACAGCTCCCTCAATCATGTGTCCCAGGTTATAGAGCTCGTGTGAGAGGTCCTCCTCCTTTACCCAACGTTTGTCGCCAGCCCAATGGTGTGGGTCGGCCGGGTTTTGTGTGCGAGCCGTATAGAGATAGCCATCAGGCTCCTGAGCCGTGGCGATGATGTCGATAACGCTATCCACATACGCCCTTAGCTTTCTGTCAGGATAGGTCTGCAGGATATACGAAGCCCCCTCAATGGTCTTGTAGGGGTCCGTATCGTCAAACGAGTAGCCCACACCATTCACCTTAAACACCTTAGACGGGTCTTTCAGATGCATGGCCGCATGTTCAAAGTTCTTATAACGCCCTTCGCTTTCGCATTTAGAGAAGGCCAGGGGCACCGTAACATTGCGACTCGCCTCTAGGCGCTGTCCCCAGAACGTATTAGGCGTTACCTTCACAGCCGTGAAAGGCACGGGATTGATGGGATAGCCCGTTTGTGCCCCAATAGGACACACAATAAATGATGAAAGAATCAAAGAAAAGATCGTTCTCTTCATGTCGTATCGGTTTTAGTTCATTGGATTATCTTACTATTTCAGTTCGCTCCACTTTGGAGGATCTACCCCTAGTAGGTTACGTACAAAGAAGTCATAACGCTTATGGTCACCATAGCTCTCACCCATGGTGTGGCGGGCACCAGGAATAACCACCAGTTCGAAGTCCTTGCCGGCCTTCTCCAGTGCGTTTACTACCTGCATGGTCGATGCAGGATCCACGTTGTCGTCCATCTCGCCCACCACCAACATCAGTGGACGCTCCAGTCGCCAAGCGTTCTCTGTGTTCGAGCATTCTACATACGAGCTGTCAACGGGATAGCCCATCCATTGCTCGTTCCACCATATCTTATCCATACGGTTGTCGTGACAACCACAGGCTGCATAGGCTGCTTTGTAGAAGTCACCATGCCACAGCACCGCTGCCAGCGCATTCTGTCCGCCTGCCGAGCATCCGTAGATGCCTACACGATTCACATCCATATACGGATACTTCTTGCATGCCGCCTTGATCCACGCTATGCGGTCTGGCAGCCCGCCGTCCTTCAGATTCTTATAGCACACCTCTTCAAAGGCCCGTGTGCGAAACGAGGTGGTCATGGCATCCAGTTGCACCACGATGAAGCCCAGCTCCGCAATACTCGACATTGTCCATATCCATGGTGTGAACGTCTTGGGAACATACTGGTCGCCAGGTCCAGAGTAGATATACTCAATGACGGGATACTTCTTCGTTGGGTCGAAGTTCGATGGGCGCTGAATGAGTCCCCACATATCTGTCTTACCGTCGCGCCCCTTGGCCACGAATACCTCAGGCGCCTTCCATCCCTCTTTTTCCAGCGCTGTGATGTCGGCTGTCTCCAGTGTGCGCACGATGTGCCCATCCTTACCAGATCGCAGCACGGTGACGGGAGGAGTGGTTACCGTCGAGTAGGTGTCAATCAGATAAGCCATGTCATCGGTATAGGTCACACTATGGTTACCCTCTTCAGGCGTCAGACACACCAGTCCCTTGCCGTTCAGTCCAATCCTGTAATAATGTATCAGATATGGGTCTTCCTTCTTGTTCATGCCGCAGGCTGAGAAGAAGACAACATCGTTCTCCTCGTCCACACGTTGGATGCCACGCACATAGTATTCCCCCTTGGTAATCTGTCGGCAGTCCTTACCACTGTACAGGTAGATGTGGTTACGTCCGTCGCGCTCGCTGGTCCATATGATGCGCTGGCCATCCTTCAGGTCGATACGCTGCTGACGGTTGTAGTTGATATACTTGTCGTTCTTCTCCTCAATTAGCGTGCGCACTAGTCCTGTAGTGGCCGATAGCTCCAGCACACGATAGGTCTTGTGGCCACGTTCATTAAACTCGAACGTCACGCACTCGTTGTTCTTCCAACGTGGCATAGTTACTTGATACTGATGCTGGAAAAGCGCTGTCGAGGGCTCTATCACGCGTCCCGTAGCCACCTCGACGATGACGGGTACACGATAGTTTAGCGAATCGCCTGGCTTGGCATATTCCTGAGTGTGGAGCACTGGCTGCAACTGGTTCCTGGGCGACGACTCCACATAATAAACATAGCGCTTGGGGGCCGGTTTTATGCGTACCGTGGCATAATAGCGGCCATCGGACGAGAAAGAGCCCCAGGCCGAATAGTAATAGGTAGAGTCACCGTTGGTAGTCAGCGCATGCTCCTGTTCGTTCTCCTTCACCCACAGGTTGTTGTCGCGATGAAACACCTGTACCTTGCCGTCTGGCGACATCCGCATACCGTCCTTTTCGTCGGGCATCTCCATCCAGTGGCGCTGTCGTCCCTGCCACTGTGGGCGCTGTCGCGGTTTCTCTGGATTCTCTGTGAGTGTGGTTACCGTGTTCTGGTCGGCATCCACCTCTTTATATATTTGTTTCTTACCGTCGAACACCGAGTACCAGAACTGATGCGTGCCATGCTTCAGGTGCACGTTCACGTCGCCATACTTCATCTTGTTCGAGTATTTCGAGCCAATGGCGAAGGCCCGTTTGTAGTTGTCTTTGATGTTGTCGGCAGAGGCCGTCTGCGTCAGCATCAGGGCCAGTGCCATAGTCAGTGTTGTTCTTATCATTATTTCAGTATTTCTTTCATTTGTTTGGTGGCGCGCTCAATCATGTCCTTCGTGCCGCTACCGTCGCTCACGTAGCGGATCACCATGTTGGCGTATGAGGTGGCGCGGCTAATGCTGTCGTTTGTAGGCTGTTTACCTACTTTCTCCAGTAGCGACTGCAACTCCTCCAAATCCTCTGGCTCTGCCAGGTTGCCTGGTCGCATGGTGTTGATGATGGCGTTCAGGGCTGAGGCCGCCTTGTCAATCTCTTCCTGTGTATAGCGGTCCTCTGGGGCATCCATATAGGGCTGCGTCTTCCTGTATTGTTCTGCCATGCGAGCAAAGCTATGACTGGCCCATGGCGCAAATTCTGGAACCTTCACCGTCATGTCGTTCCATGCCTGTTGTTCGTCCATGCGACTCTTTACGATGAGGAGCAGTTCACGAAGTTGTGATTTGTCGGTGGGAAAATCGGCTACCACACTGCTGGTGGCGACAGGCAGGTTCAGACGGAAGTAGTGCGTCAGGTGCTTGTCACCCTCGTAGTCAGGCAGCAGGTTCAGTGGGGCATTGGCGTCAACGGTGGCCTCGTCCCAACTCTTTATGTTGGTGGCGGCCATTACCAGCGGACCTTGCATAAAGGCGCCTAGCCAGTAGCCATCCACCTTGTCTGGTCCAAAGTCTATATGCTTGGTGAAGGGCATTGTCACCTCGATCACGTCTTTCGTCGTCCATCGGCGTATAGGAATCTCCACATAGCTCGATGGTTGATAGTGGGTAGCAATGCTCTTGCCGTTGAGTTTGATATCAAAACCCTCGGTAGCCCAATAAGGCACACGCAGTCGCACGGCGAACCTCGCCTTGCCCTTTGTGAGGTGGATGGTGGTCTTCTCTGCCGGCCATAGACACTCCTGTTTCAATGTCACGCCCTTCTCCTTCCATTGGGCTGTGGTGGGCAGGTAGAGTGCTACCCAGATGGTATTGTCATTCACAAAATAAGCAGCCTCCTGATATTTTACGTGGTTTTCTACACCTGTACCGCCACAGCAGGTGGCTTGAGGAGTCTCGTTTCCCCAGGGTTTCGAGGCGTCCAGTCCCACAGCATATTGGTAGCAGGTCTGATACTTGTGAGGGTTTACCGACCCAACGATCTGGTTGTAGAGCACCCGTTCGTAGTAGTCCATATAGCGTGCGTCGTTGGGGGTGAAGCAGTTAAGGTCCTTCGTCAATTTTGCCAGGTTATAGGCGCAGCAGGTCTCGTTCATGGTGGGCTCAGGATGCTTAGTGTGTCCCCAGTTTGAGGCATTGGTACACATGGAGGTCATCTGTGCATAGGGCTGACGGAACATCTCGCCATTGCCTACACCGCCCATGGCATAGCGATAGCGCCCCTGGATCATCGTCCAGAAGTTCTCGGCCAGGTCGTAGTAGTAGGGGTTATGATTACCACGATAGGAGCGCAGGGCACCTGTCACCATCGGTATGTGCTGGTTGGCATGGCGCGTGCGGATGGCATCGATGTTACGGGCCAGAGGATCGAAGAAGGCCGGACTATCAAAGTAGTTGGCGGCCTCCAGCAGATGGGCCTTCTCCTCGGCTGTTCCAGTCATTTCCGAAAGGCGTGCCAGTGATTCGGCCATGCCACCCACCTCGCCGGCGATGTACATATTCCACATCTCGTAGCGGTTGCCAGGGCGTGCCCGTCGTTCATCCTGCCGTCCGTCGCTCTTCACGTAAGTGCGATAATGCAGTCGATTCCATACCCACAGTCCCATGTCCTTAGCAATGAGCAGGGCCTTCTTGGCCACAGCCTTGTCGTCGATATAGGTGGCAATGTCGATGAGACCAGCTAGTTGCTTATGTACGGAGTAATAGGGTGCCCACACCCAACTGTCGTTATTGTAGGCGCGATACATCTCGATGAGTACGCAGTGCTGGGCAGGGATGGCATTCAGATAGCCGTAGCCATACTTCCTATACGCCTGCTTATAGCGGTCGAAGTCGGCCCATGTTCCCTGCATGGTCTTCAACTCCTCTTCAGGGGCGAAGTCGCGCGCCTCCCAGTAGCGTCCCAGTTGTTCGTTCCAAACAAATGTTCGCTCCTGACATTCGCGCAGGCCGTCCACCATCTCGATGATGTTGCGTCGCAGGATGTCCTTCTTCGTTTTGTCCTGACAGCTGGCAAAGGCGAAGGCCAATGCCGACATGTAGTGGCCAGAACCGTGACCCTTCAACTTGGTGGTGGGAGAGTCCCATCCGTCCGATTCTGGATAGCCCTCGGTGGATAGGTCGTAGGTATCGCGATAGTTATAGAGCTGCTGCTTCACTGGCAGACTGATAAGCTGGTCTATGTCGAGGTCGCGGTTTTGCGTCAACCTGTTTTCCCCGTCAATGCTTACCGCATCTAATGGCAGTGGCTTGGCCACAGGCACGATCCTTTCTTCTTCTGTCACTTCCATCACTCTTACCTCTGCTGACACGGGATATCCATTGGGTGTCGTGTTGTCGCCGAGGATGAATCCGCGTACCTTATATATAGTACCTACAGGATTGATGTTGGGGTTTGCCTCGGCCTGCTCAGTCGCTTCCGAGGTGTTCATCCATTTCACCTGACGATACTCGCTGTGACCATTGGCATCCGTCACCCACAACTGATAGGGCAGTCGGGGAGCATGGCCCACGGGTGTTTCTATGCAGACAGGTTCTGTGTTCACTATCTGCGCTGTCACCTTGCTAACAAATAATGAAGATAAGATAAAGAAGGAAAGAAGTCTTCTCATGTTTATTCTTTTGTTTGTTTTCAGTAGAAAGTAGACATTTATTGGTTTTGATGGTGCAAAGTTACGAAAAAAGTGTAACTTTGCACGCGAAAAGATTAATTATCTATCAAAAAAAACTTAAAACAGGTCTACTAAAGCAATGAAAAGAGTCATAACTATCTTAATGTTATTGAGCCTAACAGCTATTGGTGTGTTTTCACAGAAAACGGTCTATATCCCCAATGAGTGGAAGAACCCTTGGCCCAGCGATTCACTTCTATACAAGGAAAGCGACCCTGACAACAATTATACTTGGTCGAAAAGCAGAAGCGTCGAGAGCGACAATGTCATTGTGTTCTGGGACAAGGGCTATGGCAGCAAGAAACCTTCGGAGTCGCCTTCTGCCTATAAGGTGGATGAGCAGGACCTGTTGCAGAAATGTGAGTCTTTTTATGATTTGGAAATTAACCAGTTGGGCTTCGTAGATCCATTGAACTCGAACCTATCGAAATACAAGATCATGGTACTCCTCAATCACACTACCGATTGGGTGTGCTATGGTGGCGGCTACGACTATCAGATTAGTGCCTTGTGGCTAGGACCGTCGGCTTGTAAGCCTGTGGGGCATTCTGTGGCTCACGAGGTGGGGCACTCTTTTCAGTATATGTGCTTCTCAGAGCACGGTGGGCACAAGGACTCGCAGACCGACAATACCGGCTTCCATCTGCCCTGCGGTAATGGTCAGACCATTTGGGAACAGACGGCCCAATGGCAGGCTGCCCAGTCATATCCCAGCGAGATGTTCAGCCAGAGCATCGGCATCTTCCGTAAGAGTCATAACCTGGCTTTCTCGCACGAATGGCATCGTTATCAGAGTTACTGGCTACACTACTATCTGAGTGCCCACTACAATGATATCACTACGGTGGCGCAGGTGTGGAACCAGCCCATGACGGGACAGACAAGTGGCAATGGCTCGGACTTCAACCAGGCGCTGATGAAGTTGAAAGGTCTCAATGCCAAGGATCTCTTTCGTCTTTATTACGACTATGCCGCGCATTGCGTCACCTGGGACCTTGATGCTTGTCGCAGTTACGGTAAGTCGTTTGTTGGCGACTTCGACTATCGCTGTGTGGCCCTGGGCGATACAGCCTATCAGGTAGCCCTGTCGTCGGCACCAGAGTCTTCTGGTTTTAATGTCATCCCATTGGAGGTGCCTGCCGAGGGTACTGTCGTCACCACCCGTTTTACTGCTCTTTCAGCCGGGGCAAAGTTGGGACAGGGCGACCCTGCTGAGATGATGAACGGTGATGCCCAGTGGACTAAGACCACACGCACCACCTATATCCGCCCTTCCAATGCTGGCAAGCGCGGCTTCCGTCTGGGCTATGTGGTTCTGTTGAACGACGGCTCGCGCCAGTATATTCAAAAGGACACTGTCTATTGCGAGGGTAATGCCGAGAGCACTTGCAAGGTCAGCATGACAGTGCCTACGGATATTAAGCAGCTATGGCTCGTTGTGTTGCCGGCTCCCACTTCTTATGTGGCGCATAAGTGGGACGATAATGCTAACAATGATGGACAGTGGCCTTATCGCTTCCAGATTGAGGGTACCACGTTAGGGGCTCGTGCCCAGGTCTATGTCGCTCCCGTTATTGATGGGCGCGAGGTGGCTGATATCACCTTTACCTATGATGTCAACCTGCCACAACTCAATAGCTACGACCCTGTAGCAGTCAATGTATCTGGTCAGGCGCAGGCCATGTTGGGTACTGCTTTTCAGATGCAGCCCGCTGATATAGCCAGCCACCTGCAGGCCTGGGCAACAGGTGGACCAAGTGTTGGCAAGATGATGTTCTATCCCATGAATCCCAATACGCAGGCTTGGGTAAACCGTAAAAGTACAGCAAACGGCTATGGCCATTGGTTCAATGCCTCGGGTGTTGTGAATGAGTTTGCCAACGGTGTACTCTACAGTGAGTTTCAGCCCTCTTCTCTTTCTTTCAATATTGGTCAGAAGCCAGGTGCCGTCACCCAAGGCCAGAACTGCACCTTTGGTCAGATTCTGCGCTATAAGGCGTCTGACGGCAAGGAAGCCTTGGCTCGCTTCATCTTCCGTGTTCACATCACGAATACCGACTATGGCTTCTCGCTTGTCTCTATCGACTACAATGCGCCTACTGCTATCAGGTTCTTGAATAATTCATCATGTACAAAGAACAAAGGTATTTACGACTTGCAAGGGCGTCTTTTAAATACTTCTACACGTGGCCTTACCATTGTTGATGGACACAAAGTGATAAAGAAGTAAAGGCTTTGTCTTGATGGAAATGTGTGTTGCAGACTTTGAAATGTGCATCCCAAACTTTGGGATGCACATTTCAAAGTTTGGGATAGAAAATTTAGAGTACTTCGGATGGAAATACTCAACCAATCTCATAATGGAAAAAGGGAATCACAACTGTCCGGCTTCTACCATCAATACCACGCGCTCTGTCAGTCGGTCGGTGCCTTCGGGCTCATAGCCTTTCTTCAGAGAAGCGCCAAACATCCAGGCGAAGGCCTGCCACATGCCCGAACGGATGGGACCGATGAAGGCCTGCATGGCCTCGTAGGCGGTGGAATGGCATTCGCGGTCTACGAGTTTGATGAGTAGCTTACCCTGTGAGAAGGTCAGTTTCTTCATCTGTGGCTTATACTCCTTGACAATGGACTGCTCCACCTTCTTCAGGTGGGCATCGCGCTCGCTGGGGGGCAGTGTCTCTGTAAACTCCGCTGTCTCGATGATAATCTGTCGCACCTGCTTAGCAATAGGCAGCACCTTCTTCACGTTTTTCACCAGTCGGGTGTAGGCCTGCTGCTGTCGCTTGCTCTTGAATGTCAGTTCTGGATACACATAGACGTTTGACATCTCCATATACTGAATGGAGTCACCATCCACCAATGTCTTACCCACTTTCACTGTAGGAACAAACGTGGGGTCGCCAAGATCTTCCTGGGCAACAGCCGATAGTGTGGTCAGCGTGAGTGTAAACAGAATAAGTAACGTTCGTTTCATGAGCAGGTGCGAAGACGGTCAAGAATTCGTCAATGATTTATTTTGTTTGAATAACCAGATAGTTAGAGACGCCCCAGAAGGCTTCATGATCAAGGATATAGAGGACGGAGGTGTTCTTGTCCTTTTTCTCAATCTTGTAGGATGACGCTGGCATCTGGGTGATAATCTTGGGTTTGGCAGAGTTGATGGTCAACTCGGTGACCTTGCGGATATCGACCTTGGTAAACATGCTTTTTTGGATGGCTTCGGTATCCAGCTTTTTCTTTTTGAGGAAACCGCCGCTGAGCAGACCCAGGTCAGAGAGTTCTTTCTTGGTGCCAATCTTCACGTAGGCCTCGTTGAGCAACTTATCCTGCTTGTTGAGGACATCAGCTTGACGGTCTACCTTAATATTGAGTTGTGTGTTGGCATCGGTGAGCAGTGACACACGCTGTCGCAACTGGTTGATGTCGATGTCCTTACTCTCAAGGTCGGCACGCAGAGACTGGATTTGAAAGTCCTTCTCCTCTAACTGTTGGTTGAGATAGCTGACCAGGGTGTAGAGTTTGCTGATGCTGTCGCCGCGAGACTTCAGCGAGGCAGAGAGCTGGGCAATGCGAATCTTCTGATTGGCCAGCATGGTGCCGAAGGTGTCGAGATTCTTCTTCAACTGGTTCCTATCGACAATCGTCCCCTCTGGGCCTTTGTTCGAGTAGAAAAGCATCTGCTCTTGCTTGGCGATAGAGTCGAGTCCATCAGCCAAAACACCTACATACGACATCATGTCCTGGATGTCACCGTCTTTCTTGGCATTCTCTTGTTTCATAGAATCCAATTGCTGGGTCAGCAGGTCCACCTGTTGCTGATTACTGTCTGAACAGCCCACAAAGCACAAAGCTGCCGTTGCCAACACTGCTGCAAATAAATTGTTTTTCCTCATATCATTAGGTCTTTAGATTGTTTTTTATCTGTTCTTATCCTTTTGTATCAAGGCCAGCAGATGGTCTACAGCCTCTTCCTCAGGGATATTCTTCTCAACGCACTCCTTGGCACGATACAGACTGATTTTACCACGACCTGCACCCACATAGCCATAATCAGCATCGGCCATCTCGCCAGGACCGTTGACAATGCATCCCATGATGCCAATCTTCAAACCAACAAGGTCCTTGGTAGCAGCCTTGATCTTAGCGATGGTCTCCTGGAGGTTGTAGAGGGTGCGACCACAACCGGGACATGAGATGTACTCAGTCTTAGTGAACTTAATGCGGGCAGCCTGAAGGATGCTATCGGCAAGGTCGTTAAGAGTCTTAGAGTCCTTAAGGCCTTGATGGTTCTTAAGTACGAGGTTTGTTGCTTTTCTGTCGATGAGCAGGGCACCCACAGCCATTGAGGCCTTGAGTTGGAATGTCTCCCAGTCGGGGGCGTCAAGGGTCAGCGTGATGGTGTCATCCTTGATGCTGGTCTCGGCCTCCTGACGCAGGCGGGAACATTCGGGAATGAGTTCCACCAGTTTGCGAGCTACGGGAATCTCGCATTCAGGTTCCTCAGAGAGTGACACGCGGATGGTGTCGCCAATGCCTTCTGTCAACAAGGCACCGATACCTACGGCACTCTTGATGCGTCCATCCTCACCTTCACCAGCCTCAGTAACACCTAAATGCAAGGGGTAGTGCATATCCTCAGCATCCATCGTCTTCACCAATAGGCGCACTGTGGTCACCATGACTACCGTATTTGAGGCCTTGATAGAGATAACCACATCGTTGAATTGCTCGCGACGGAAAATGCGCAGGAACTCCATACAACTCTCCACGATGCCCTCGGGAGTGTCGCCATAGCGGCTCATGATGCGATCGGAAAGTGAGCCGTGGTTCACGCCAATGCGCACGGCAGTATGATGCTCCTTACATATATTAATGAAAGGTACGAGCTTCTTCTCGATTTTCTCGAGTTCTGCGGTATACTCTTCATCGGTATATTCCAAATGCTTAAAGGTGCGACCTGGGTCAACATAGTTACCTGGGTTGATACGCACCTTCTCACAGTATTGTGCTGCCACATCTGCCGTATGGGCAGTGAAATGGACATCTGCCACCAGAGGTGTCGTGTAGCCATCTGCCTTCAGTCGGGCCGAGATATTCTTCATGTTCTCTGCCTCGCGAATGCCTTGGGTGGTGAAACGAACGAGTTCACCTCCAGCATCAATGATGCGTTTGGCTTGAGCCACAGAGCCCTCCGTATCGTTGGTGTCGGTGGTAGCCATCGACTGGATGCGGATGGGGTTGTCGCCACCAATGGCGATATTGCCTACGTGGGCAATTGTTGTCTGTCTTCTCATAGGACTTATGGGTCTAATGGGACTTATCGGAATTATGGGCTTAGTTGGTTTTGAAGTTATACTTAACTTCTGCCAAGTCCTTGTTAGCCTTCTCGATCTTCGATTTTAAGCCACTCTTGTAGTCGCTCAGACGCTGTGCCAGGGCTTCATCGCTCAAAGCGAGCATCTCGACAGCGAGGATAGCAGCATTCTGGGCACCATTGATGCCCACAGTGGCCACAGGAATACCTGGGGGCATCTGGATGATGGAGAGCATGGCGTCGAGACCGTCGAGCATGCCTTTGATGGGAACACCAATAACGGGTAGGGTGGTTGAGGCGGCAATGACGCCAGGCAGGGCAGCTGCCATACCAGCACCAGCGATGATGACCTTCAGACCACGGTCCTTGGCAGTGCGTGCAAATTCCTCCACAGCATCGGGAGTACGATGGGCCGAAAGGGCGTTGACTTCAAACGGTACCTGCATCTCGTCGAGCAACTTGCAGGCTTTCTCCATAACGGGCAGGTCACTGGTGCTGCCCATGATAATGCTAACAATAGGTTTCATATCTTTCATTTATCAATTATCCATTCTCAATAGAATATTATTCCCAGGGTGGCACAAATAAAACCGATACCAAAGCCAGCCACCACCTGTCCTAGGGTGTGCTGACGCAGATACATGCGTGCGGAACCAAGAATGCCTGCCACAATAAAGACCAGGCAGAACCACCACACGGGATTAAAGCCGAAGATATCGGCAAAGACGAATAGGGCACCGGCTACACCACCGATGGCTGCAGTATGGGTGGAGATCTTCCACCAGATATTGATGATTGCACACATAATTTGAACCACCAATGCGCCGAAAACGATGCTTGACACAAAGTGATAGATGTGCAGTGTGTAGAGTACCCACAGACAGAGGGCATAGCAAAGGATACTGAGCACGTAGGGTACCATGCGTCGACGTTTCTGACCTAGTTCTAAAAGTGACCATCCTTGCAGACGTCGGTAGATATGAATGAGAAATGTGGGCAGAAGGATGGTGAAAAAATAGACCATGGCCATGACCAGCAGGCGATAGCCAATGGGTAGCAAACTCAGATAGCTGAGTGTAAACAGCGCAATCAGACCCATCAGGGGCAGATAGAACGGCGTAAATATCAGACTAACCGTACGCGCTGCGTAAATAAATCCTTTTTCTCTTGTCATCTTCTTATCACTTTCTCAGTCTTGCAATGGGTATTCCCAGTTGCTCACGATATTTGGCTACTGTACGGCGGGCAATAGGATAGCCTTTCTGTTTAAGGGCATCACACAATGCCTCGTCGTTCATGGGCTTGCGCTTGTCTTCTGCCTCTACAATCTCGCGCAGGGCTGCTTTAATCTCACGAGTAGACAGTTCCTCGCCACTCTCGGTGACATAGCCATCGCTGAAGAAATATTTCAGGGGAAATGTGCCCCAACGGGTTTGTACGTATTTGGAATTTGACACACGTGAGATGGTACTCAAATCCAAGCCTGTCTTCTCGGCCACGTCTTTTAGAATCATGGGGCGTAACAGAGACTCATCGCCCTCCTCGAAGAAACGGTGCTGCAGACGGATGATAGCTTTCATGGTGAGTGTCAGTGTACGACGACGCATCTTAACGGCATCGATAAAGCTTTGGGCAGCCTCCACCTTTTGCTTAGTGTAGAGCAGGGCTTCCTTCATCTGCCGGCTGAGGCCTTCTTTGTTGTTCTGATAGTCCTTGAGCAAGTCGGCAAAAGACTGTGATACCTGTAGTTGGGGTACGTCTCCTGTATTCAAAGAGAAAGAGAGGGTACCATCATCCATGGTGTCTACAATGAAATCTGGGGTGATCTGCTGCATGGAGTGTCCAATAGTTTCGCCCATGGCAGCTCCAGGCTTGGGGTTCAGTCGGCGTAACTCGCGCAGGAGTTCGTCAGTCTGAAGGTCACTCAGTGAAAGGGCTCGCTGTATCTTGTCCCAATGTTTCTTGGTGAAAGCATCGAAATAGTCTGTAATGACGCGGCGCATCAGGTCAGTAAGGTGCGATGTTGTTTTGCGTTCAATCTGCAACAATAGACATTCCTGCAAAGAACGGCCACCAATGCCTGGGGGGTCGAGTTGCTGGAGACGGTGGAGCACATGCTCTATCTCAGTTGTACTGATATCGATGCTGTGATAGATGGCTAATTCCTCTGTAATGTTTTCAAGTGGGGTGCGGAGCAATCCGTCATCATCGAGCGAACGGATGAGATATTCCATCACATAGCGATCGCGGTCAGTGAGTTCCATCTCACCGACCTGTTCCAGCAGCTGGTCGTAGAAAGACTGGGTGTCACCCACCACCATGTCCTCGCGTTCCTCAGCGGTAGATATGCCACCATGATAGACGGGGAGCTCTTCATCGTCGCGCCCAATATTTTCAAGTGCGGCATCAAGGGCATCGCTACGCTCCTCGCGTTCACGTTGCGTGTCGAAGTCATCGGAATTATCAGTGGTTTCCGTCGGTTCAGAGAACTCTGGAAGATCAGAATCCTCTGAGCTCGTTTCTAGTGCGGGGTTATCATGCATCTCGGTCTCGATACGCTCCATCAGCTGCTGAATGGGCAATTCCACTAGCTGAGACTGCAACAGCTGCTGCTGCGAGATGCTTTGCTGCAGCTTCTGCTCAAGCTTCTGTTCTTGTATCTGACCTTGGGGCATAGTGTTTCTTGTAAATCGTTATGTCGTTATGATGCAAAATATGCCTTTAATTCCTCGGCATGGGCAGCCAACTGTTCTGTGGCGATATTGCCATAACGATGCCAAACCTGCTGACATGGCAATAATAGGTCTGAAATAATCAATTCATCACGATTGAGATAGGGGTCACAGTTCTGGAAGATATCGAGCACTAAAACGATATCAGATGGCTTTACCTTTATTAACCGAGCCAATTCCTGAACCTCAGGCGTTTCGGCCACCATCGTAATTGTAGTGAGGCGGAAATAGAGATCGAGGATAAGGACAAGCATCACGGGTTTGAACTGGGGGGCCTCTGCTAATGGCCGGAAATCTTTCTCGAAAGTCTCCTGTACCTCTACGCCTTGATAGAAGTTGTCGGCAGCACCAAAACCCTTCATCTCGCGTAGTAGGCGTACAGCTCTAGCTAAACGGCGAGGATTCTGACTGTAGGTCTGCCAGATGCGCTCGATGCGAGGCGTCTCAAGACGAGCTATCTGTTGCATCTTGGAATGCAACACCTGAGGAGCAATATGTAGCTCCAGACTTAAGTCAACCATCGCACGACTATAAAGTGGCTTCATGCCCACAGGCTTCTGCAGGTATATCTGCATCAGCAATAGCCAATAGTCATCGTGCCAAACTGTGTTCTTTGCCATATTCTCATGAATTATGCCGCAAAATTACAAAAAAATCCGAAATCATACATCACCATTTCAATCTTTTTTGTATCTTTGTGGCCACTTAGTTGACTGAAAGACATGAAAAGGGTATTTGTGATTTTTTGTGCGTTGGGAATAGCGCTGGCTATCTGCGCTCAGAAACCCCAGCAGGACATTAAGAAAAACCTAAGACTTTCGGGTGGGTCGTTTCTGGCCTATCCTGGACCGAAGCAGCATAAGCTGACATCGGCACCAGGCAACAAAAAGCCCTTCTATATCAGTCATTTCGGTCGTCATGGCTCACGCTATCCCACAAAGACTGAAGACTTTACCTTTGTGATAGAGACTCTGCAGAAGAGTGAGGAAGCGCATGCTCTGACTCCATTGGGTAGCGAGGTATTGCAGCGTGTTATCATGATGGAACAAGAAGCTCACAATCGTCCGGGTGAGTTGACTTTACTAGGTGCTCAGCAACAACAGGAGATTGCCGAGCGTATGGTGCAACGCTTTCCTGCCGTATTTGATGGAAACGTGACTATCGAAGCCAAGAGCACCACATCGGTTAGAGCTATTCTGTCTATGTCAAACGCCTTGCTGAAGTTGCAGGCGCTGAATCCCAAACTGAAAATCAGGGTGGATGCCAGTCAGGCTGATATGGGTTATCTGCGTCATAACGATAAACTGTTGACCACCCAGTCGCTGGATGAGAAGAATGTAGCATTGTATAATGCATTTGTTGATGCACATTCGCCTTGGGAGCGGGTCATAGGTCAACTCTATTCTGATACGGCTTATCTGAACCACAACGTAGAAGGTAAGAAATTGAATAGTTATCTGTTTCGTTTGGCTTCTGTTGTGCAAGATATGGACTTGAGAAAAAAAGTGACGCTATATGATTTGTATACTGATGCTGAACTCTATGAGAACTGGCGTAAGGACAATGTATTCTGGTATTTAGGTTTTGGCTTTGCACCGACCAATGGCGGAAAAATGCCCTTTGGACAGCGTTTTCTGCTGAGGAACATTATTGAGAAGGCGGATAGTTGCTTGAAGTTGGATCGTCCTGGAGTCACCTTGCGTTATGGGCATGATACGGCCCTGTTGCCATTGGTCTGCTTGTTGGGAATCAATGATTTTGACTTGTCGACAGACGACCTTGATCAAGTGGAACGACGTGGCTGGGCTGACTATAAGATAATTCCTATGGCAGGCAATCTGCAGTTCATATTCTATCGGAACGGCATTCACGACAAGGATATCTTGGTAAAGGTGCTTCTCAACGAAAACGAGGCCACGTTGCCTCTGAAGACAGACGTAGCCCCGTATTATCATTGGGAGGATTTCCGCGATTACTACTTGCAGCGCATCACAGCTTATGATGAGGAGCGCGCTCACGAAGAGCAGGAATAACACTCCCTTTCCCTTTTATTCTTTCTTTAGCCCTTTGCTTGGAAGGCTAAGGCATACATGCGCATCTGCTTGACCATGGCTAGCAGACCGTTGCTGCGAGTAGGTGATAGATGTTCCTTCAAACCTATTTCGTCGATGAAATAAAGGTCGGCATCGAGGATTTCCTGTGGTGTTGCGTCATTGAGTACACGGATAAGCAGTGTGACGATGCCTTTGACGATGAGAGCATCGCTCTCAGCACTGAAACGAATCTTTCCATCAACATAGTCTGCCTGAAGCCATACACGACTCTGACAGCCGTCAATAAGGTTCTGCTCAGTCTTGTATTTTTCGTCAAGTGGAGCCTGTTCGTTGCCAAGGTCAATGAGTAACTGGTATTTGTCCATCCAGTCGTCAAAGCCAGAAAATTCGTCAATAATCTCGTCTTGTCTTTCGTTTATTGTCATATCTTTAATTTGTTATTTATTCCGTTTAATTGCCAGCATGGTCAGGTCATCACTTTGTTCAGCTTCACCCACAAAGGCGTGTACAGCCATTGTCATCTGATGAACCATCTCCTCACTGTTTAGCGCTTCACCAGCAATGCATTGGCGAAGTACATCCTGCGCATTGTCTTCGCCAAATTGTAGGTGTTCAATATTCTCAGCCTCCGTAAGTCCGTCTGTATAAAGGAAAATAGTAGTGTCTGGCGCCATGTTGATTTGTTGCGACACGAATTCCCACCCAGCCATCACGCCTAAAGGCAAGTTGCTCTCCACAGGCAACAGGCTGACGTTGTCGGTGAGTACAAAGGGTGCATTATGTCCGGCATTACAGTAACGCAGTTCATGGGTTTCAAGATTTAGAACACCTACGAAGAACGTCACGAACATATTACGTTCGTTGCCTTCTGAAAGAGCATCATTGATGGCTACTGTGATGCGTCCTGGGTCTGCTACGTGAGCTGTGACATTGCGGAACAGTGAGCGTGTGACAGCCATAACCAGGGAGGCTGGAACGCCTTTGCCGCTGACATCACCGATACAGAAGAAGAACTGGTTGTCGCGGATGAAGAAGTCGAATAGATCACCACCCACGGCTTTGGCTGGTACCAGCGATCCGAAAATGTCCAAATCATCACGCTCTGGATAGGGTGGGAACTTCTTGGGTAACATAGCCATCTGGATGTCGTGGGCAATCCTCAGCTCGTTCTCTATAGCAGCCTTCGAGGCAGTGGTGTCCTTAAGTTCCTCGATATAACGTGTCAATGACGTCTGCATATTCTCAAACGAGTCGCGTAATTGGTGAATCTCGTCGTGTTTATGCAACTTCGGCAGACAGGCATTGAAGTTTCCCTTTGCCACCTCATCAGCAGAAACGGCTAGCTTTCTCAGCGGCTTTGTTGTGCGTTTGACCAGATACCAGCAGATGATATACATTACGATGAGGGTAATGACAATAAAGAATAACTGGAAGATAACCATGACTATGCCTGGCAGCTGAAGAGCATACCATGGTACCACAGTTATCACAATCCAACTGGTATGCTTGACAGGCATAAAGAAGAGAATGCATTCCTGGTCGTCGACGAAGACCCTCATCGCAGATTCGTTGTCACTTATCTTTCCTTGAACGATGTCTTGGCATAGTGTTTTGAATCTTATGCTGTCTGTCTCTTCACAAGGCTTTACGTCGTCGAAGAAGTTGTGCGTTAAGATGCGCTTCTCGTCCGGGTGGCAGATATATGTACCTTTTCGGTCAATGATAAATGTGTGAGAGAAGGCGTCGCGCTCATCTCCAGAAAATTGCGAGGCGTTATTGACAGAGTCCACTTGATGGAGCTTGGTGGTAAGCCAGTCGAGTGAGACATCTGCTCCCAGGATGGCCACGGTGCGCCCTTTCTTATTATGAACAGGGACGAGATAGGCCACCAATGGTGTCTTGGAATCATAGCCGTCAAAGAAGGGGTCACACCAGTAGGCCGTATCGGCTTTTATGGCTTGGAGGAACCAATCGTTATGGAGATAGTCATATTCGCCAGCCCCCATGTTGTTAGACTGCACCTCCTTTATTCCATCACCATCCATGTCTTCTTTCCATGCGTAAGGGCAGAACCAACGGCCGTATTGAGGATAGTAGCTATCAATAAAGCTGATACCACAACTGCGGATGCGATTATTGGTAGATACTATCTGCTCCATGGTGGCCTGCAGTTGCTCAGGATGGTCGATTTGACTTTCTATCAAAGCAAGATTGTTGGTCACAGCAACATAAATATCACTTTGCACACGGCGTGTATACTCCGTGGTGCTGCGCATGCTGTTATGATAGCTGAAAGAATAGAAATATTCCAAGGCAAGCATGGTGAAGAAACACATGCAAAAGGACGTTAGTCCCATCAGGACAAAGAGCCAGATGACTATTCGTCGAGTGAGACTGCGTGCTATGGAACGGCGTTTTTCTTTCTTCATAATCCTCCCTTCTTTGCTTTTATTCCGCAGTTTCTATCTTAAATAACTTGTCGCTGGGACGTACCTTTTCGGGTACCTTGATGCTGACACGTGTTCCCTGCTGGGCTGTCTGCACAGTGCTGGTATCGTCGTGAATCTCGTCGACGGTGACATAGAGCGCACCCGTTGTGGGACCAGTGATGAGCATCTTGTCGCCCACGCTGAAGGTGCCTGCCTCAACAGCAAATTCTGCTACGCCAAGCTTTGAGAAGTATTTCACTCCTTTACCAATATATTTCTTGCGCTCCGTAGCATTAGAACCATAGTTTGAGTTCCATTCGCCCAAGGTCTGTCCCTGATAATATCCGTCCCAGAAGCCACGGTTAAACACCGTTGCCAGGCGCTTGTCCCAGGCATCTTTCTTCTCCTCTGTAAAGGTACCGTCAAGTACACTCTGGATGGCTTCCTTATAGCATTGCACCACGGTGAGCACATATTCAGGACCACGGGCACGCCCTTCAATCTTAAAGACACGTACACCACTGTTCATCATCTTGTCGATAAAGCGGACGGTCTTCAGGTCCTTGGGACTCATAATATACTTGTTGTCAATCTCAAGTTCTGTTCCGGTCTCACGATCAGTCACGAGGTAACTTCTGCGACAAATCTGCATGCAGGCACCACGATTGGCCGAGCGTCCAGTGTTATCAAGACTCATATAGCATTTGCCACTGACGGCCATGCAAAGGGCGCCATGACAGAACATCTCAATACGAACAGGCTCACCACTGGGACCACAGATGTGCTGTTCCTCAATCTGACGATAGATATCGGCCACCTGGTCCATACGCAGTTCACGAGCCAGCACCACCACATCTGCAAACTGGGCATAGAACTTCAGAGCCTCGGCATTCGAGATGTTTAATTGGGTGGAGAGGTGTACTTCCATGCCCACCTTACGACAATAGGTCATAACAGCAATGTCGCAAGCAATGACAGCCGAAATCTTTGCTTCTACAGCGGCATCCACAATCTGGTGCATGGTCTCGATGTCCTCACCATAGATAATGGTATTGACGGTGAGATAGGTCTTCACGCCTGCAGCGTTGCACTGAGCGGCAATATCACGCAGGTCGTCAATTGTAAAGTGATTGGCAGAATGGGAGCGCATGTTCAACTGCTCCACACCAAAATACACGGAGTCAGCTCCCGCCTTCAGTGCAGCAGCCAGGGAGTCGCGGCTACCCACAGGGGCCATAATTTCAAAATCATTCAGTTTCATGGGTGCAAAGTTACGATTTTTTTTTGTACCTTTGCCATTCTACTGCTGTTTTTTGCTTATCTTTGCACCCGAAAACGAAGAAGTGCAATGAAAAAACTATTGTTTTTTACATTGATAATGAGCCTTTTAGGCAGTTGTGTTCGTCAGCCGAAGGGGGTTGTCGACGATGTGTTGTTGGCCTATACGCCAGTGAAGGATCAAGACACGTCTCAGGTGTGTTGGGCCTATGCTATGTTGTCAACGATCGAGACTGAGCATATCATGAGGGGCGATTCTGTGCATCTCTCTGTGGCATTTGTGGAGCGGATTATGGATGAGGTTCCCGGTGTTCCACCCTCTAAGCGAGGAATGGGTATCACCGCAATAAATGTCATACAAAAGTTTGGCGTGGTGCCTTATAACTCGATGCGAACAGTAGAGATTCCTAAGCCTCGCATGGCGTTTATGTATGGCGCTACATACACTTTGCAGGAGTTTGCGCGAAGTGTGTGCGCGCCAGATGAGTATATCGGTTTAATGAGTGATGATAATCAGCCTTACGATGAAATGGTGGTACCACAATGGAAGGACAATTGGGAAAAGAATGCCCTGTTGAATCTGCCTATGGATTCTCTCTTGAATATCACCGAACGAGCCATTCGTTCTGGACATGGCGTGTGCTGGGAGGGCGATGTCAGCGAACCTGGCTTTAATTGGAAAGAAGGCTATGCGGTGACATCATTATGGAATGGTAGAACCACCGATGACCATTGCATGGCTATTGTTGGTCTGGCTCACGATGTAGATGGTGAGAAATACTTTATCATGAAGAACTCATGGGGTACAAAAAATCCGTATGGAGGACTGATGTACCTCTCATACGGATATTTTATGAAGAAGACGGTGGCAGTCTTTCTTAATCGACAACTTATTTATTCAGTTTCCAGGTAACACCGTCTTTGGTATCTTTTACCTCAAAGCCTGCTGCAGCCAGTTCATCGCGAATTTTGTCGCTGGTAGCCCAGTCCTTGTCAGCCTTAGCCTTGGCACGGAGTTCAAGCACCATATCTACCACCTTTCCGAAAGCTTCCTCGCGACTGTCATTAGAACCGCTCTTCTCTTCCTTCAAACCCAGGATGTCGAAAGCAAAGAGACGCATCGTTTCAGAGAGTTCCTTCAGGCAATCTGCACAGATAGTGGCCTTGTGGTCAATCAACTTATTGACCACGGTACAAGCCTCGAAGAGGTAGCTCAGTACAAGCGGTGTAGCCAGATCATCGTTCATGGCGTCGTAGCACTTCTGGCGCAGGGCCTTGACAACTTTCTCTGTCTCGGCATCACACTTGTCGGCAACCTGTACGCGCTCTAAATCAGCAATAGCATTCATCAACTTCTCATAGCCCTTCTCTGCAGCTTGCAAGGCCTCGTTAGAGAAGTCTACAGTGCCACGATAGTGGGCGCTCAGCACGAAGAAGCGGATGGTCATGGGCGAGTAGGGCTTCTCGAGCAATTCATGCTTGCCAGTGAAGAACTGTTCCAAAGTGATGAAGTTGTTGTATGACTTACCCATCTTCTGACCGTTAATGGTCAGCATGTTGTTGTGCATCCAATACTTCACAGCGGGATGGCCCATAGAAGCCTGAGCCTGTGCAATCTCACACTCGTGGTGTGGGAAGATTAGGTCCATGCCACCTCCATGGATATCAAACTCCTCACCCAGATATTTGCGTCCCATGGCAGTGCACTCACAGTGCCAGCCGGGGAAACCGTCACTCCAGGGTGATGGCCAGCGCATGATGTGCTCGGGCTGCGCTTTCTTCCACAGGGCAAAGTCGGCTTGGTTATGCTTCTCGCCAACGCCATCGAGGTTCTCGCGCGAGGCGTCCTTGATGTTCTCCAGTGAACGTCCACTGAGAATGCCATACTGGAACTTCTTATTGTAAGCCTCGATATCGAAGTAGATAGAGCCATTGCTCTCGTAGGCAAAACCATTGTCAAGAATCTGCTGTACCAACTGCTGCTGCTCAATAATATGACCTGTGGCGTGAGGCTCGATAGAGGGACGAAGCACATTCAGGGCATCCATATACTGGTGATAGCGGTTAGTGTAGTACTGTGCTATCTCCATGGGCTCCAACTGCTCCAGACGAGCCTTCTTTGCTATCTTATCCTCGCCCTCGTCGGCATCATGCTCCAGGTGACCTACGTCTGTGATATTGCGTACATAGCGCACCTTATAACCTAAGTGCTTCAGATAACGGAACACCAAGTCAAAGGTGATGGCAGGACGGGCGTGACCCAGATGGGGATCCCCATAAACAGTGGGACCGCATACATACATGCCCACATTGGGTGCATGCAGGGGCTCAAAGCGCTCTTTTTGGCGCGTCAGAGTATTGTAAATAACCAATTTTGATTCCATAATGCTTTCTCCTTATTATATAATGGGTGCAAAGGTACGAAAAAAATCTCTCTCGCCTGCTATTGGAATTCGAAATTTTCGATTAAAGCGTACTTTTTTTATTTGTTTGGACTGCAAAAAGTACATAATTCACCTTATATCAGACAATTTTAGCGAAAAAACGAAAAAAAAAAGTCTATCTCTTGGCTGTTTGATAAAAAAAGTTTAAATTTGCAAAATATCTAACTAAACGTTAATAAAATCAATAATTAAAACTAAATATTATGAATATGGAAAGAACAAAATTCCAGATTAAAATGCTATCATGCTGCTTCTTTGCAGGTGGCTTGCTGTTGGCAGGATGCTCTACCGACGATAGCATTGATGTTGGCGAAGTGGACACCACGATTGGTGTAAACCTGAATGATTTTACCATTCCCCTAGGCAAGAGTGAAGATATCACTATCGACGATTTGCTTAAACTGAAAGATGATGACTGCATTCAGTTTATTAAGTCTGATGGCGCAGGCAACTATATCATGGTAAATAATCAGAGAGTAGCCATCAATACAGGTAATGTGGGCGACTATCTCTTCTATAAGAAGGGTGATGACGTAGAACCAGGCAAGCCTCATGTTGATGCCATTGATATTACCGGTAGTGCTGATAATAACATCAATCCTAAAATTGGTCCGAATGTTACTCCTGCAGGATTGGAGTATCTGAATATTGGTGATGAGATTCCTGGCACATCAGGTGCTATCAAGGTACGACTGAATGCCTTTGATTATAATGCAGACAAACCTGATGATGTTGTAAGTTTAGAGACGGCTGGTGTTGACGGACAGATGACGCTGAAACTTTCGTTCAACACCAATATGCAGGGCTTCCTTAAGAAATTTGATACGTTTGATATCGAGTTCCCTGATTATATGACGCCTCAGAGCGCAACTTTCGGAACATTGGAGGGCAACATTCTTAAATTGGGAACACTCAACACCAATAGAAGCTATGTAACTACTGTTGTTGTGAAGCAGTTGAAGTTCGAAACAATTGACGCTCAGAACAAACTGGCTATCGAAGATGGCAAGATAAAAATGCTTGGCGATGTTAATGTAAGTGTTTCTTATGGTAATCTGGTCAAAGGAAGTGGCGATATTACTGATATGCATATCAATAGTACTGTCGACATTGGTACCGTGAAACTGACTAGTGCTACAGGTAAGTTTGACCCTGCAATCGACATTAAAGACAGTGAATTTAAGATTGACGATGTTCCTGATTTTATGGATGATCCCGAGGTAAATATTTTACTTGACGACCCACAGCTCACATTGCTAGTTAACAGCGATGTGGATTTGGATGCCACTATTGATGGTACGCTCACTGCTTATTTTAGTGACAATACTCAGACGGAGGTCAAAGTCAATAATATTGTGATTCCCCGTAACAAGAATTCTAAGATTTTAATCTGTCGCCAACCAAAGGCTGAGCCCTATCAGGATTATACACAGGTCGTTCCTGTTAGCAACCTCTCAGATTTGATTAGAAGAATTCCTGATAAGATATTGTTCCATGCAGATGCTCAAGTGGACAAGAACGCTTCTGGTACTATTCAGTTGGGTCGTGACTATCATATCTCTACCGCCTATGACTTCAAGGCTCCTCTGGCTTTGCAGAATAATTCAGTCATAGTCTATGACGATAAGACGGATGGCTTCAATAAGGATATTGTTGACAATGACATTGACTTCTATGGTGAAACCAAACTGGTTCTCACGGGTGAGATTCTTAACAATACCCCGTTGAAACTTGACCTTGTTCCTATGGCAATTGATGTGAATGGCAATGTATTGACTACTATTCAGGCTGTTTCCGACAATGTCATTGAGTCAAGCTTGACCGACAATACTCCAAAGAAACTGAGTATTACACTGACGAAGCCGGCAAATATTGATTTGAAGGATGTTAAGTTCGATGGTATTAAGTACAAGGCAAAGGCAACCTCAGTTAATGCTGCTACCCTCAATAAGGACAATCACAAGATTAAGATTGACAACTTGAAGATAAGCATTAGTGGTAAGGCCTCTTTTGACCCTGACAGCAAGAAAGACTAATTGTCATTCTTAATGAGTGAAAGCAAAAAGTTATAATACACCATTATATTATATTGAATATGAAAACATCTTTTAGAAAATATATACTGGCCGCAGTACTGTCAACAACTGCAGGAACCATGATGGCGCAAGACTTGAACTCTGCCTACTTTACTCAGGACTTCAAGTATCGCCACGATATGAATGCCGCCTATGGCAATGATCAGGGCTATGTCGCTATACCTATCTTGGGTAACTTGAATGTGAAAATGCAGGGCTCATTGGGCGTGGGTGATGTGCTGTTTAAGAACCCTTATTATGGCAATCCCCAGTATCCTAATGCTAAAAAGACTGCAACCTTCCTGCACCCAGGTATCAGTGCCGATGAAGCTCTTAAGAACATTGAGAAGGACGGCAATGACCTGATCTTCGATATGGATATTCCTATTGTTTCTGTTGGCTTCAATAGCTTTGGTGGTTACAACACCATTGAACTTAAAGAACGTACACATATGGGAATCACTTTGCCCTATTCATTCTTTGAGTTTGCCAAAACCATGGCAAACAAGGAATATTCTTTTGATGACCTTGGTGCACGTGGTTGGAGTTATGTCGAGCTGGCTTTCGGACACTCTCGTCAGATTATGGACAACCTGCGTGTTGGTGCAAAGGTGAAGCTCCTCTTTGGTGGAGCATACGCCGACTTCTCAATGGACGGTGTAAAGGCTAACATGGTGGGTGATAAGTGGATACTCAGTGGTAAGGCCAGAGGCGAACTGAATATGAAAGGTGGTAAATTCAAGACCGAAACAAAGGAATATAAGGGCAAGACCGGAACCTACGACCAGATTAATGGTGTTGACACCGATAATCTCGGACTTGGTGGCTTTGGCTTAGGCTTGGATTTGGGTGCTGTCTATGAGTTTAAGGACTTTGCTCTTGACTGGCTGGATGGTACGAAGGTAAGTCTTTCTTTAAACGACCTGGGTTTCATCAGCTGGAGCAATACCATGGTTGCAGAGTCTGCAGGTAAGGAATTCGAGTTCACTGGTTTCAACATGCGCTATACCGACGGAAGTTTCGATAACGGCGGTGATAAGATCAAAGACGATCTGGCTGATTTCGCACACTTGGTTGACAAGGGCGAAGAGTCTGGCAAGACCACAGCTCTGGCAGCTACTGTACGTCTGGGCGTAGAGTATCCTCTCCCTGTTTACGACAAGGTGACATTTGGTCTGTTGGGTACACACCGTTTTGATGGTATCTACAGTTGGACAGAGGGTCGCCTGAGTGCCAACTACACCCCGTTGAAATGGCTTGATGGCGGTATGAACTTGGCTGTTACATCCTATTGCACCACCATGGGTTGGGTGGTCAATGTTCACCCCAAGGGCTTCAATTTCTTCATGGGTATGGACCACATGATTGGCAAGACTGGAGCATCAAGTGTACCCCTCGATAGCAATGTCAGCTTCAACTTGGGTATGAACGTGACCTTCTAATAGGACAAAAATAACTAAGAGAAACCGGAAAAGTACTTTTTTTGCTTTTCCGGTTTTTTCTTTTCACTTTTTTTCGTACCTTTGCACCCATATTTGTTGATGCCCTGATAGTTAAATGGATATAACAAGGCTCTCCTAAAGCTTAGTTCCGAGTTCGATTCTCGGTCGGGGTACCATGAATAACAAACTAAGAACCAATTAAGAACCAATTAAGAATTATAACATGAGGTACACAGAGTTAGGACGTACGGGGATGAAGATTTCCCACCTTAGCTTCGGCGCATCGTCGCTGGGTAGTGTTTTTCGCGAGACAAACGAAAAAGAGAGTTTTGAAGCCGTAGAGGCAGCCATTGAGGGTGGCATTAATTTCATCGACGTGAGTCCGTACTATGGTCATTACAAGGCCGAGACAGTATTAGGTAGGGCCCTGCGTAACATCCCACGAGACAAGTATTATCTGAGCACCAAGGTTGGTCGCTATGGCAAGGACGGTGTAAACACATGGGACTATTCTGCCAAGCGTGTCACAGATAGTGTCTATGAGAGTATGGAACGCCTGGGTATTGACTTTATTGACCTCATTAACGTGCATGATATCGAATTCCAGGCAGCCCTGCCTGGTGGCCTGCAGAAGGTAGTCGATGAGACTCTGCCTGCCCTCTTTGACCTGAAAGCAAAGGGCGTGGTAGGTCATGTGGGTATCACAGACCTGCAGTTGCAGAACCTGAAATGGGTAGTAGAACGCTGCGAGGGTGTTGAGAGCATCCTGAACTTCTGTCACTATACGTTGAATGACGATGCTCTGGCCGATTATATCGGTTTCTTCGAGCAGCATGGCGTGGGTATCATCAATGCCTCACCATTGAGCATGGGCCTGTTGTCAGAGCGCGGCGTACCTGCGTGGCATCCTGCTCCCAAACCATTAGTAGCGGTTTGTCAGAAGGCAGCAGAGCACTGCAAGGCAAAGGGCTATCCCATTGAGAAACTCGCTGTGCAGTATTCTGTGAGCTTCCCCCGTATTGCCTCAACACTGTTCTCGTCGGCCAACCCTGCTAATGTACGTCGTAACATCGAGTGGGCCAACGAAGAGCCCGATTGGGATTTGGTGAAGGAAGTCAAGGAGATTATTGGCGACCAGCAGCGTGTCACCTGGGCAAACTCGTAAATAAAGAAATAGATAATATAAGAGTATACGCTCATGAAAAAGAATCAACTTGCCCTCGGCCTTATCTTCTGTCTGTTCTTCCTCTGGGCCATCAGCAGCAACCTGCTGCCTACGATGATTCGCCAGCTGATGAAGACCTGCGAACTGAACACCTTTGAAGCCTCTTTCACAGAGAGTGCCTATTGGTTGGCCTATTTTATCTGCCCCATCCCCATCGCCATGTTCATGAGGCGATTCAGTTATCGTGTGGGCATCGTCACAGGTCTGCTCATTGCTGCCTGTGGTGGACTACTGTTCTTCCCTGCAGCTCAGGTCAAGAGCTATGGTGTCTACCTCTGCATCTTCTTTGTGATAGCTACGGGAATGTGCTTCCTGGAAACGGCTGCTAATCCCTATGTCACCGTGTTAGGCGACTCCCATACAGCTCCACGGCGTCTGAATCTGGCGCAGTCGTTCAATGGCCTGGGTGCCTTCATCTCAGCTATGTTTCTGAGTAAGCTGGTGCTGAGTGGCAATGATTTTACGCGTGAGACGATTCCTGCCGACTATCCCGGTGGATGGGAAGGCTTTATCCAGACAGAGACAGATGCCATGAAGTTACCCTATCTCATTCTGGCGCTTGTGTTGATTGCCGTGGCAGTGATGCTCATCGTGGTGAAACTGCCAAAGGTTGGCGACGAGAGTGCCGACAAGAAAGGCAAGCTCATCGATTTCTCGACACTGAAGAAGCCACACCTGCTCTGGGGCGTTATTGCACAGTTCTTCTATAATGGTGGTCAGACTGCCATCAATAGCCTGTTCCTCGTTTACTGCTGCACTTATGCTGGCATCGACGAAGACACAGCCACCACGTTCTTTGGACTCTACATGCTGGCCTTCCTGTTGGGTCGTTGGGTAGGTACGCTCATCATGGCAAAGATCGAGCCTACCAAGATGCTGACGTTCTATGCCTTGGCTAATGTCGTGCTGTGTGTGGTCATTATGAGTTTCGGCGGTTACGTAGGTCTGTATGCCATGCTTGCCGTTTCATTCTTCATGAGTATCATTTATCCCACGCAGTTCTCGCTGGCTCTCCATGGCTTGGGCGAGCAGACGAAGTCAGGTTCAGCTTTCCTTGTGATGGCTATTGTTGGTAATGCCTGCGTGCCTCAGTTTACCGCTTATATCATGCACCAGAACGAGACCTTCTATCAGGTGGCCTACATCGTTCCCCTGGTATGTTTCGCTGTGTGTGCCTACTATGGATACAAATATAAATCACTATTAAAAGGTTAATAAGTAAGGATAATGAAAGCAATTCAGATTTCACATCAGCAAGAGTTGAATGTTATTGAAATGGAGAAGCCCCAGGCTCCTGCCCAGGGCGAAGTACTGCTGAAGCTCCACTATGTGGGTTTCTGTGGCTCTGACATCAACACCTTTATGGGTCGCAACACCATGGCCTTGAATCCTGTGATTCCTGGTCATGAGGTGGGTGCCGTGATTGAGGCTGTTGGTGCTGGTGTGCCTGACAACCTGAAGCCGGGCATGGTGGTAACCTGCAACCCCTATACCAACTGTGGTAAGTGTGCCTCATGTCGTAATCGCCGTGTGAATGCCTGTCAGCACAACGAGACACTGGGTGTTCAGCGCAATGGCGCTATGATGGAGTATATCGTGTTGCCTTGGGAGAAGGTGATTCCCGCTGGCAATCTCACTCCAAAGGTCTGTGCGCTGGTAGAGCCTATGAGTGTAGGCTTCCATGCTGTTAGTCGTGCAGAGGTGACAGACATAGACGTCGTGATGGTCATTGGCTGTGGCATGGTGGGTATGGGTGCTATCGTACGTTCTGCCCTGCGTGGTGCTACGGTGATTGCAGCTGATATTGACGATGAGAAGCTGGCTTTGGCCAAGAAGATGGGTGCCACCTATACTATCAACACCAAAAGCGAGGATGCTCACCAGCGTCTGCAGGAGATGACCGAGGGCTTCGGTCCTGATGTAGTCATCGAGGCCGTAGGCAGTGTGCCCACCTATCAGATGGCTATCAACGAGGTGGCCTTCACTGGTCGTGTGGCCTGCATTGGCTATGCCAAGAGCGAGGTGTCGCTGCAGACCAAGTACTTCGTTCAGAAGGAGCTCGACATCCGTGGTTCACGTAATGCCTTGCCCTCTGATTTCCGTGCGGTGATCCACTATCTGGAAAACAATGAATGCCCCATCGACACACTCATCACTAAGGTGATTAAGCCCGAGGAGGCACTCGACACCATGCGTTGGTGGAGTGAGAACCCTGGTAAGGTGTTCCGCATTCTGGTGGAGTTCTAAGTCAATAGAGATAAAAGCGACAGCAGATCTGCCGTTTACAATAGTAAATCAGGAGATCTGCTGTCTACGCCAAAAACGATAGGTGATATCCTCGAATTCCCCATTGGCAGCGAGGCGATAGAGACGCTGATTCGTTGTGGGACTGTTCAAGGCTCCAAGATGACGGATATAAGGACCGATTTTGATGTAGTCAAAGTCGGTCTTTTTAATGTTGGCTGGTACACGCAGCCTTCCGCTATACCAAGCCACTTTGAACTGTGGGTAGGTCTCGTGGATATACTGTGCCAGCATGTTTACGCCTTTGGGATCGGCATCACCGCCCATAAACGATATACAAGTGATGTCATTGCCGAAGCGCTCTACGAAATCATCGAGCGCTTCGGTATTGAGAGGTAGGCCAATGTCTTCCCAGAGATATTGACTGTGGCAACCAGGACAGCGACATGGACAGCCGCTGATATTGATGGCCAAGGTCACTTCGTCGGGTATCTCCTGAAAAACAATGCCTGTGTTTACGTATTTCAGCATGATTCTATTTCAATCTTTTACTTACCTGCGTGTGCATAGAAACGACGTGAAGCCTCTTCCTGACGGGCCTGCGAGAAGTTGCTGACGCGCTTCAGGTAACCAATGATACGTGTCATATAGTCCACGTTCTTAGAGTGGCACTTGGGGCACTCATGCAGATAACGTTTGTCGATATGTCCGCAGTCGTTACAAACGGTATTTGGAATGTTAAATGTGAAGTAGTTACAACCCTCCTTGGCAGCCACCTTCAGCAACTGTAGGTACTGCTCCTTTGACAGGTGCTCATCCAAGTTCATGTGCAGGGCAGAGCCACCGGTGAGGTGCTCGATATAGGGAGCGCCATGCAGTTTGAACTTATCGATGACAGAGAGTGAGTCATCTTCCACTACATAGAAATAGCTGTTGTAACAGTCGCGTGGTACGAAATAGCCATCCTCACGATCCCATTTTGCATGCTTCACACCTACATTCTCGGCAGGAATCATCTCGCAGTTGAACATCACCTCCTTAGAGCGGTACTTCTTGTTGTATTTCTCAATCAGTCCGAGGATGTCCTGTACGAAGTTCTTGTAGTCATCGTTAGGCGTGATCTTCAAGCCCATGAACTCAGCAGCTTCCACCAATCCATTAATACCGATGGTCAGATATTGGCGTGAGATGTTGATATAGCCAGCGTCAAACAGTGGCAGCATGCCATGAGCCTGCAACTCCTTCAGGTTCTCGTTATAGGCAATCTGAACCTTGTGACACAGGTCAATGATCTCGCTCAGATACTCCAGATAGTCCAGCTTGTTGTTGACAGCGTACTGAATACAGCGGTTCAGGTTGATGGTGAGCACAGATTTAGAGCCTGTAGACACACCACCAGCACCCAGGGTATATGAGAAACCGTTGTCGGTAATCTCGTTGCGCAGACGGCAGCAGCTTGACAGTGAGTCGGCATTGTCGCTCATATAGGTGAAGAACGAGTGTCCCTCAGCATACATCTCGGCTGTAAACTCGCCCCATTCCTTGTCCTTGCAGTCACCATTCTCGTCTACCAGCAGAGCCATAGTCTCAACAGGGAAGGTCAGCAGAGTCTTCGTACGCTCCTTATTAAACCACTTCATGAAGCGCTTCTGGAGCCACGACAAACCGTCCCAGTCAGGCTGTGAGCCATCGGGGAAATAGAACTCGCCGAAGATGCTCTGGAAGTAGTACTTATCATAGTAAGCGATGTTCCAGAACACAGCCTGATAGTTACGTGCGCCAGTGGGCTGGTTCAGCGTATAGACAATCTGCTCAAAGTAGTCGGTGATAATCTTGTCGATGGTACGCTTCTTCAGACTCAGGTCAGCCTGCTCGTCAGCACGCTTATAGTAGTCCAGTCCATATTCCTTACCCATGAAGTAGTTCATGTACATCAGGAACTCAGGTGTAGCGCAGGCACCGCTCAGCATGGAACTGACCATAAACACCATGTTGACGAAGCCACCGGCAAACGACTTCATGTTTGTAGGTGCTGTAGAGTTGCCTCCAATAGCCAGTGTGCCGCCAATCAGCCAAGGATACATGGTGATAGAGGCGCAATAGTTGGCCAGCGAGGTCTCGTCGTTCTTATATATAAAGTGGTGTGTCAGCTTGTCGATATACTCGTCAGCCAGATGCTTGCCATACATCTTCTTGATACGGTCAGTCAGCAGACGACGGTTCAGTCGGATGAAGTTGGATTTGGGTAATTCACCAATCAATGTAGCAATGTTCTTGTGCTCCACATTTGCATTGGCGTCATATTTTGATCCAGTGGCTGCATTCACCGATTCCATATATTCCGAGAGGAACATCATCTTCTCGAGGGTCTCACGATCCTCGGTATGCTCCTGTCGATACAGAATGAAGGACTTCGCCACCTTATAGAATCCCTCACGCATCAGAGCCACCTCTACCTGGTTCTGAATATCCTCCACCTTGATGTCGTCCTTAATATCTAAATGACTGATAATCTTGGAGATCGTACCAAGGTCGGCAGGTTCGTCAACACTCTCGAACGCCTTTGTGATGGCGTTCATGATTTTGTCAAGTGAGAAGCGGTCTTTTGAGCCATCTCGCTTCGTGATGGTAAAGTTCTTAATTTCCATTATTATGTTATCTTTTACTTGTTTTTGGGTTCCGTTTTGTTGCAGAAGTTATCCGTTTTGGACAACTTTTTTGTTTTTTGAATTTAAAAAGTTATCCAAAACGGATAACTTAATTCGTCTGCAAAGATAAGAAATTTCCAGAATATAGCCATACTATTTCTGGAAAATTTTTGGGGTAAACATAAAAAAATAAGGATGCACGCACGCGCGTACATCCTTATTGATGTATCAGAGTGAAACTCTCAGCTTATGCCTCAGCAACTTCCAACTCTTCCTTGCGGTCCTTCTTGCTCATGGTGAGATAAGCAGTAGGAGCTGCGATGAAGATAGAAGACAGCGTTCCGAATACAACACCCAGAATCATGGCGAAGGCGAATGAGCGGATGCTATCGCCACCCAGGAAGAAGATTGTGAGCAACACGATCAACGTAGTCACAGAGGTGTTGATGGTACGAGCCAGCGTCTGGTTCAGTGAATCGTTGAACAGATGCTTGCGGTCGCGCTTGTTATAGAGTCCAATGTTCTCACGAATACGGTCAAATACCACCACCTTATCGTTGATAGAGTAACCAATCACAGTCAGGATAGCACCGATGAAGGTCTGGTCTATCTCGAGTGACATGGGCACCCAAGTGTGCAGCAGTGAGTAGAAACCGATCACAGCCAGTGCGTCAAATGCCAGGGCAACGATAGCGCCTACAGAGAAGGCCAGGTTGCGGAAGCGCAGCAGGATGTAGAGGAAGATAGCGATCAAAGCCAGCAGCACGCTGATGATAGCGCCCTTGGTAATGGTCTTAGCCACAGAAGGACCTACCTTGGTAGAGCTTACGATAGTACCCTTAGAGGTATCGCTCTCGTTTGCAGGAGGAGTACGGAACTCCATCTTGCTGGTCTCAGCGTTGATCAGACCGGCATTGGTCAGTACGCCATAGATGCTGTCCTCGATGATATCGTCTACAGCAGGGCTGTTCACGTCGTAGTCCCAGTTGGTAGAGATACGTACGGTGCGGTTAGCAGCCTCACCCAGTGCAATAATAGAGGTACTTGCGGGCGCGCCAGGATTAGAACTCTGGTCGTCGTTCATGGCGAAAGCACCAGTGAATGCCTGACGAACATCCTCAACGGGCACCTGCTTGTCGAGTACCACCACGTAGTTACGACCACCGGTGAAGTCGATACTCTTGCTCAGACCGCGAACGCAGAAGCTGATGATGAAGATGATAGCAGCTACAGCCCAAACGGTGTAAGACATCTTGTATGCACCCATGAAGTTGAACTTCGTGCCCTGCATCAGGTTCTTAGAGATACCAGTAGAGAAGGTGAGGTTCTGCCACTTGTCCTTCTTCATCTGACGGTCATAAACCAGACGGGTCATGAATACAGCGGTGAAGAACGATACACAGATACCGATGATCAGGGTCGTTGCGAAACCACGGATAGGACCTGTACCGAATACGAACAGGATGATACCAGTGATCAATGAAGTCAAGTTAGAGTCGAAGATAGCCGAGAAGGCATTCGAGTAACCCAGGTTCAGAGCCTCCTTAATATTAAGACCCTTGCGGAGTTCCTCCTTCGTACGTTCGTAAATCAGCACGTTAGCATCCACAGCCGTACCCAGTGTCAGCACGATACCTGCGATACCAGGCATGGTCAGAGCAGCCTGGAACGAAGTCAGGATACCCAGTGTGAAGAACAGGTTGAACAGCAGGGCGCAGTTGGCCAGCATACCAGGAATCCAGTTGTAGAGAGCCACCATCACGCACATCAGCAGCACGAAAGCCACGATGAATGAGATGATACCCTGCTGGATTGACTGAGCACCCAGAGAAGGACCTACCATCTGATAAGAGGCGATTGACAGAGGAGCGGGCATCTTACCTGAGTTCAGGGTGTTAGCCAAGTCCTTGGTGTCGGCCTGAGTAAACTTACCAGAGATCTGTGAGCTACCGCCAGGGATCTCACCGTTCACACGAGGAGCGCTATACACAGCCTCGTCGAGTACGATAGCGATGGCACGACCCACATTCATCTTGGTCAGGTTAGCCCAGATGCGAGTACCCTCGGTGTTCATCTGCATAGATACCACGGGACCTACGTTACCAATCTCGTTGCTATAGTCGTCTTTTGCTGTGGTCACCACGTCACCAGTCAGAGGAGCCTTGCCATTGGGGTCACTGATCTTGATGGCATACAGTGCCAGCATCTTGATCTTCTTGCCATTCTCCAAGGGGAGCTTGGTTATCTTGGCATCCCAGTACAGACGCATCTCCTTGGGGAGAACGTTCTTGGCAACCTCAGAGTAGATTACCTTGTTAACATCAGCTGTATCAGTTACGTGAGCATAACCCACCATACACTGGCTCTCCTGACCTGCGAAGCGGGTGTCCAGGAGGCTCAGCAGGTTGATGACGTCCTTGCCACCTTCCTGAGCCAGTTCGCTCTTCTGAGCAGCAGCGGCAGCCAGGTCGAGTGCGTTCACGCTATCTGTAGCAGCCTCAGCCTCAGCGGGCTCTGCAGCAGTTGTATCAGCCTCAGCCTTCTTGTCGGCATTCGCGTTGCTCATCTCAGCGATGTATGTGTTAGCCAGCTGCAGGATGTATGGCATAGCCTCTTCCACCATATAGGTCTCGTGGAACTGCAGGTCAGCGCTACCAGCGAGGAGCTTCAGGATACGATCCTTGTCCTTCTGTGCGCCAGGCATTTCCACCATGATGCGGCTCTGACCGCTCAGTTTCTGGATGTTAGGCTGAGCCACACCGAACTTATCGACACGAGTACGAACCACTGTCTCGGCGTTGTCGATAGCTGCCTCTACCTCATCGTTCAGGGCAGCAATCACTTCCTCGTCAGTGCTCTTGGTGTTCACCTTGTCACGCAGCTGCTGTGTGGCAAAGATGGCGTTCAGTCCACGGCCACCACCAAACTCCTTCCAACGCTCTACGAAGTGAGCGATGAAGTCCGACTGATTGTTCTTACCATCGGCCTTGGCAGCATCGAAGGCCTTGCGATAGCCCTCGTCAGTGTCATACTTGTTGCCAGCCAGGAAGTTGACGATGTCAGGTACTGACACCTCCAGGATGACGTTCATACCGCCCTTCAGGTCAAGACCCAGGCCAATCTCCATCTCACGGCAGTCGTCCAGACTCCAGGCTCCGAGCCAGATGTGGTCCTCGGAAGAAATTGAGTCCAGATACTCCTCTGCTGCTTTGTCTCCAAGTTCCGCACGCAGTGCCTCAGCCTTACTCTCGTAGTGGCGAGTTACAAACGAGAACGAAAGATAGAAACAGCACACCAGAATGAGTGCTACTGCAATAAACTTTACAATTCCTTTGTTTTGCATTTTGTTTGTTATGTTATTTATTATATAATTCGCGTTATTAAGCCTGCAAATATAGTGATAATTTTACACATTAGAAAATTTTTAGGCAACTTTCCTACTTTTTTTAATGATTATCGTCCATTTTTAGTCGACAAATCATCGGATAATGGTCGCTTGCGTCCATTTTGTTGTCGATATCGCACCCGTATGGTTTGAAGTGCCTTGAGCACATCATATGGTCGATGCGCAGGTTGAATCCCCTCTGATTATAAGACAGTCCCAACCCACAGCCTGTCGAGACGAAGCAGTCAGTCATGCCTTGTGCGATGGTCTGCCTGGCATAGGATATAGGCGTATCGTTGAAGTCGCCGCACACGATGATGGGATATTCGCTGTGCTCCTCAATATAGCGGTGCACAGCCTCTGCCTGTGGTGCCCTTTTCGCCATGTTTACGCCCAGTTTTCCTGCAATCATGTGCATCTCTTCCTTGGCCAGTTCACTCTCCATCTCTCCCATGAGCACCTCTTTGTAGCGTTGGCGCTCGTCTTTCGAGAGGTGGGTGCTCTCCAGGTGGTTGTTGATGACGATGATGGTGTCGTCTTCTATCTGCAGGTAGTAAGCCACCGAGCCATTGGCCACTGACTTGTATTCTATCCGCTCCTTACCCACGATGGGGAATCGCGTGTGAATACCGACAGCGTTGACCAAAGGATTGGCACCAGACACATGCACCGTATCATTATAAGGATAGAGCTTCTTCATGATTTCGAAGCCGTTGCCACCCTTTCCGCCCATGTCTTCCTGCAGGCATACGATATCCGCATTCACTTGGCGCAGATAGCCTGCCACCGTGTCTGCTGCATGGTCATATTTGTAGTTGCCGCCATAGCCACACACATTGTAGCTGACCACCGTCAGGCAGTCTTCCGGTATTTGCTTCGAAAAGTTGATAGGAAGATAGGTTCGTATGGGCATATACGCGAGCGCGAAGCCCAGCAGAGGAATCCATGCCAGTTTCCATTTGATGATGACAAGGACGACGAGCGATAGTAGGTTTGCTAATATCAAGAACGGGAAGATGAGCCCTGCGCATGCCAGCAACGGATAAGCCTCAGGACTGAGCCTGTCGCTATAGCCCACTGCCACCATCAGCAAGGCTGTGAAGGCACTGGCACCCGTCAGCATGGCCAGGATGGTCTTCTTGATGTGTTTAAGCATCGCTCCTATTGCTCATGACTGGCCTCAAACAGGCGTTTCTTCTCATCCTTCGACAGACTGTCATAGCCACTCTTGCGAATCTTGTCGAGAATATGGTCTATCTCCTCCTGACGTGCCTTCTTGCGGGCATTGTACTCCATGTCGTTGACAGTGTCGTTGGCAGGCTTGTTCCATTGATACTTGCTGGCGGTCTCTTTCTTTTTCTTCTCTTCCGAGAATCGCCAGAACATAATCATCAGGAAGCCAAAGAACATACCACCTAAGTGAGCCATATGGGCATAGGTGTCGCCAAGTTGGAATTTCCAGATAAACAGGAGCTCCAATACGATATATCCCATCACGCACCAACGCGCTTCAAGAGGCTTTATAAAGAAGAAACGCCAGATGGAGCGTGCAAAGGAGCTCATGGGACTGACGAACGAAATGAAGATAGCGATAAAGAAGAGATTATTCACCAGTGACAGTACACCTTCAATCGCAGGATGGGTGTTGACCAGATCCAGCAGGATCAGAGCCACGATGGTCAAGGGTACGCCAATCACACGCTTGGGGAAGGTCATACCAAACGCCAGCAGGATGCCATAGACAGCACCAGAGGCGCCAATCGTATAGGCACCATTCAGATCACTGCGGCTCAGGATGGCTATCACCTCATTGAAATCAGCATCAGGAAACTGCGAGATAGCTACAAAATAGAACTCCACGAACTGCACAATCTCTTGGCAGAGACCAGCGCCTATACCACACAGGATGTAATAAATAAAGAATTTCTTTGGCCCCCATGTTTCCTCAATCATACAGCCAAACATCCACAGGGCAAACATGTTGCCAAGGATATGAGACCATCCTGCATGCAGGAATTGATAGGTTATAAATTGGAGTGGATTGAAGTCAGAAGCCAGAAAGAAATGCAAAGCACCCCACTCTGTCAGAGAAGAGTGTTCTGGAGAGCCACCACCCATCAATAATGCAATCAGCAACACCACGAAATTGGCGATGAGCAGGTTCTTTGTTACTATAGGTATATTACGAAACATTGCCTAACTGAATGATTTGACGTTATTTATCTGTGAAACACATTTTGGGCGCAAAATTACGAAAAATATCTGTTTTAATGCAAAAAAAGCGCCCCAAACAACTTTTTTTCAATAAAAATCTCATTTTTTCTTGATTTTTGTTTGTTTTCTAAATACTTTATTTTATATTTGCGTCAGTTTTTGAACATTAATCATTTTTTTCACTTAAAAGATCTAACAAAGTTATGAACAAGACAGAATTGGTAGAGAAGATCGCAGCAGGTGCTGGTATCTCAAAGGTTGACGCAAAGAAGGCTCTTGACGCCACAGTAGCAGCTATTAAGGACGCCCTGAAGGCAGGTGACAAGGTAGCCCTCGTTGGTTTCGGTACATTCGCAGTTAGCGAGCGTCCCGCTCGTGAGGGTATCAACCCCGCAACAAAGGCAAAGATTAAGATCGCTGCCAAGAAGGTTGCTAAGTTCAAGGCTGGTGCTGAGCTTGCTGACGCTCTGAACTAATCTTGTGTCAGAAAAAATGAACGGGCGCTTCCAATGGAGGCGCCCGTTTTTCTTTGTATATGCTTTCAATCGCTTATTTCGGTTGCTTACCGATATATGCCAGGATACCACCATCCACATAGAGAATGTGACCATTGACAGCGTCAGAGGCATGTGAAGCCAGGAACACAGCAGGTCCAGCCAGTTCCTCGGGGTTGAGCCAGCGGCCAGCAGGTGTCTTGGCGCAGATAAACGAGTCGAAAGGATGACGAGAGCCATCAGCCTGACGTTCGCGCAGGGGAGCTGTCTGAGGTGTGGCGATGTAACCCGGGCCAATGGCGTTGCACTGGATGTTATACTCACCATATTCCGAGCAGATGTTTCTGGTCAGCATCTTCAGACCACCCTTTGCAGCAGCATAGGCCGACACTGTTTCGCGTCCCAACTCACTCATCATCGAGCAGATGTTGATGATCTTACCCTCCTTGCGCTCCATCATCTCGGGAATCACAGCCTTTGTCATGATAAACGGACCCACCAGGTCGATGTCGATCACCTGCTGGAACTCCTCGCGCTTCATCTCGTGCATGGGAATGCGCTTGATGATGCCAGCATTGTTCACCAGGATATCGATATGTCCCAGTTCCTTGCGGATATCAGCCACCATCTTCTCTACCTCCTGCTCGTTGGTCACGTCGCACAGATAGCCATGTGCCTTGATGCCCTTGGCTGCATAGTCAGCCAGTGCCTTATCCATGTGCTCCTGTCCGCGACAGTTGAAGGCAATCTCTGCCCCTGCCTGTGCCAGTGCCTCTGCAATTGCAAAGCCGATACCATAGGCTGCGCCTGTCACAAGAGCCACTTTTCCTTCCAATGAAAATAGATTTGTCATCATAAGATAGTTGTTTTATTGATATAAGTAATTTGATTGTCCTATTCAGCAGCCTGCTGCACCTGTTGCATCACGCGCAGGAAGTTGCCGCCCCAGATCTTCTGGATGTCCTGTCTGCTGAACCTGCGGGCCAGCAGCTGACGGGTGAAGTTCAGCAGTTCGCTGGCATCAGCAAGGCCGCGTATGCCTCCGTCACCATCAAAGTCTGTGCCCAGTCCCACGTGGTCGATACCCATCACGTCGATGGCATGCTCCAGGTGCGCCATGGCATCGAGGATCGTGGCCTCACCATCTTTTTTCAGGAATCCATGATAGAGTGTTGTCTGTGCCACACCGCCCTTCTGTGCCAACGCACGCATCTGATCATCAGTCAGATTGCGGGGATGATCACAAAGTGCACGGGCCGAACTGTGGCTGCACACAATGGGCGTTTTTGACAGCTCCAGCGCGTCATAGAAGCTCTTTTCGTGAGCATGACTCAGGTCCACCATGATGCCCAGTCGGTTCATCTCGCTGATGACCTGTGCGCCAAAGGCACTTACACCACCATGCGTCTGGTTGCCACGAGCCGAGTCGCATATCTCATTATCACCATTATGACACAGTGTGACATAGACGATGCCACGGTCCTTGAAATGGCGGAGGTTCTTCAGGTCGCCATCGAGGGCAATGCCGTTCTCGATGCCCAGCATAATGCTCTTCTTGCCTGCGTATTTGTTGCTCCACAACTCCTCTGGCGTGCGTGCCAGTGCCAGGTAGTCGCTATTGCGTGCCACCATCACCTCGATCTTGTCGAAGATATTGTCTGCAAACTGCTTTGGCTGCTCAGTGGGCTGAGGCAGATAGGCCACCATGATTGTGGCATCGAGTCTGCCCTCGGTCATCTTGTGCAGGTCCACCAGGATGCGTGGGTCACGACTGCCAAAGTCCACGTTTTGTGGGAAGAACATCGGCGTGTCGCAATGCGTATCCAGGGTCAGAACGCAGTGATGCATCAGTTTGGCTTTCTGGAACTTCTCAGCCTCGTCCACCAGCCATCGGAAGAGGGGGAGGCCACTCTCGCCCATACACTCGGGATGCCATTGCACACCCAGGATGGGCTTAAACTCCGCACTCTCTATGGCCTCGATAACGCCATCGTTAGCCTTGGCCACCACGCGGAAATGCTCACCAGGCTCACTTACGGCCTGATGATGGAAAGAATTAACGTATAGAGTGGGTGATTGGTTACCACTATATATATTATATAAGGTAGAGTCTTTTTCAATGGAGACAGAATGCGTGGGCTCAGAGCGGTCGGCATCCTGTGAATGCTTGATGTTCGTGCTGATATGCTGAGCCACCTTGCCACCCAGTGCCATGGCCAGTGTCTGGATGCCACGACAGATGCCCAGCATGGGCAACTGGCGGTGGAAGGCCATGCGTGCCAGTAGCAGTTCCGGCAGGTCGCGCTCGCTGTTGATGCCCCCCAGCTGTGGGATGGGGTCCTCGCCTTGATAGAGTGGGTTGATATCTGCCCCGCCACTCAGCAGCACGGCATCAACCTTCTCCAGAATGCTTGTCAGTACAGCTGCGTCAGCCACTGGCGGAATAATCAAGGGCACTCCACCAGCAGCCACCACCTGTTTGTAATAGCCCTCACCCAGTTTGCAGGTCAGGTCACCATAATTACCGGTAATACCAATGACAGGCCGACGCTGTGCCACAGGAAAAGTCTGATGCATGTCGGCCATGATGGCGTTCAGATCAAACTGCATCATTTAGTCCAGTTCTTTAAAGTGTACGGGAATCTCGCGCTTGATGCTTTGCTCCAGCGAGATCAGTGTTTCGGTAGCCACTACGCCGGGAATACCCTGCAGCTGCTCGTTGATCAAATGCATCAGCTGTTCATTGTCGCGTGCATAGAGCTTCACCATCATCGTGTACGGACCAGTAGTGAAGTGACACTCCACTACCTCGGGAATCAAGTCTAATCGCTTCACCACGTCCTTATACATGGATCCGCGTTCCAGGTTAATACCCACATAGGTACAGGTGCTGTAGCCCAGTGACTTTGGGTTGACATCGAATCCACTGCCAGTGATAACATCGCTGTCGATGAGTCGCTGTACGCGCTGATGAATGGCTGCACGAGACACGCCACAGTCTGCTGCGACGTCTTTAAAGGGGATTCTGGCGTTTTTTGACAAGATGCTAAGGATTTGCTTGTCTAGGTTATCAATTTTCTCCATTTAAAAAGTGTACTTTTGCATTTTGATAGCAAAAGTACACCTTTTTGTGGAATTATGCAACTTTTTTTTGAAAAAAGTGATATTTTATTTCTCTATGCCTAACAATTCGACATCAAAGATCAGGGCAGAGTAGGGAGGAATCTGTCCAGCCTGACGATCGCCATAGCCCAGTTCCTGGGGAATATACAGGCGCCACTTTGAGCCCACGGGCATCAGTGACAGACCCTCGGTCCATCCCTTGATCACCTGGTTCAGGCCAAATACAGCAGGTTCGCCACGCTTGATGCTGCTGTCAAACACAGTACCATCGATCAGACGGCCCTCGTAGTGTACCTTCACCTTGTCTGTGGTCTGAGGCACAGCGCCATCGCCCTGCTTCAGTACCTCATACTGCAGTCCGCTGGGTGTGGTGATGATACCGGGCTTCTTGCCGTTCTCTGCCAGGAAGTCGCGACCGGCCTTTCTCAGCTTCTTGGCCTTAGCCTTCTTGTTCACCTGCATCTTCTCCTGCTGCAGCTTCTCGGCGCTAGCCATGGTGAAGATGGTGGTGTCGTTGGTCAGGACATCCGTGAAGCCACGATAGAACAGCGACGTGACGATAGAGTCGGGAGCGTCGGTCAGTTCTCTCTGGACGTTGGCCAGCATGCGGTTGGTCACCTGTTCGGCAATCTGCATACCTGCCATGCGAGCCTTCTGGCGCTTGTCGTTCATGCCAGCCACAGCCTCGTTGAAGCCCTGGATAAAGTCAGCCATATAGGCTGTGTCGACACCCAGCTGCTGCTGGACGTAAGGCATCAGACCGTTGGTTACAGCGAAGCCAGTAGCGTAGCTCAGTGAGTCGCTGCTGGTGGTCAGTACCACAGGCTGCTTCACAGCCACCTCTTTGGTCTCGTTCTTCTTTTTCTTCTTAGCAGCATCAATGTTGCTAAACGAAGCACTCGCCATGACGGCGAGTGCTATAAGGATAATTCTCTTCATCTTCGTATTACTTAACCTCTAAGAGTTCCACCTTGAAGATCAGAGTTGAGAAAGGAGGAATGTTGCCCTGCTGGTTGGCACCGTAAGCCAACTCCTGGGGAATGTAGATCTCCCACTCAGAACCGGCAGGCATAGCCTTCAGAGCATCCTGCCAACCCTTGATCACCTGACCTACGCGGAAGGTAGCAGGATCACCACCGTGGTTCTTGTTAGAGTCAAACACAGTGCCGTCGAGCAGACGACCCTCGTAGTTCACTACAACCATTGAGGTGTCGGCAGCAGTAGCACCGTTGCCTTCCTTCAGCACTTTATACTGTACGCCGCTGGGCAGGGTCTTCACACCCTCTTTCTTGGCATTCTCAGCCATGAACTTCTCGCCCTCAGCCTTGTTGGCACCAAACTGCTTCTCCTGGTTCTTAGCCTTGATGCGCTCAAACAGCACCTGAGCCACTGAGTCAGCCTCTGATACCTTCATCTTGCTGTTCTTACCGGTTACACCGCTTACGAAACCAGCCATGAAGTTGTTCAGAGAAACGCTCTGAGTAGAGTCGTCGCCGAAGAGGTTGTAGTTCAGACCCTTCATCATGTTGTTGGCAATCTGCTGACCAATCTCGATACCTGCGAAGTATGCAGCCTTCTTCTTGTCATCAGCAGCGTTAGCACCGTCGTTCACACCCTGCAGGAACTCTGCGATGTAGGTGGTGTCAACGCCCTTGGCATTGGCCAGGTAGTCCATCAGACCCTGAGACTGAGACATACCGATGGCATAGCTCAGTGTATCAACATCACTCTTCAAACTGGGTTTGGGGTTGTTGCCGCACGACATCATCGTTGCAACAGCAATGGCCACAGCGGCCATAGAGAAAATCTTTTTCATTGTTTTGGTTTATTTGTTATGACTTTATTTTCTTTTTTCGGGATTCCGATTCTTTACATCACCTCAATCAGCTCCACGTCGAAGATCAGCGTTGCGAAGGGAGGAATCATAGCACCTGCGCCACCCTCGCCATAAGCCAGGCGATAAGGGATGAAGAAGCGATACTTGCCACCCTCAGACATCAGCTGCAGACCCTCAGTCCAACCAGCGATCACCTGCTGCAGACCAAACACTGCGGGCTCACCACGCTGTACGCTGCTGTCGAACACTGTACCATCGATGAGGAAACCCTCATAGTGACACTTCACTGAGTCCTTGGCAGAGGGCTTCTTGCCGTTACCCTCTTTCAGCACCTGATACTGCAGGCCGCTGGCCGTGGTGATGACACCCTCTTTCTTGGCATTCTCAGCCAGATATTTCTCGCCCTCTTCCTTGGCAGCCTTGCCCTTCTCGGCACGCTCTGCGTTCATAGCGGCTTCTTTCTTTGCAAAATAGTCCTGCACAATCTGCTGTGCCTCGCGGTGCGACACCTTCAGTTCGCTGCCGTTCAACACGTCCTTGATTGACTGTGCAAAGTCATCTACATTGAGGTCGTTGGCACCCATTTGTGCCAGCTGCTGACCGATGCCCAAGCCAAGGGCATAACTCACTTTATCCATGCTTTCTATATTATAATAATGTATATATCGAAAAAATTGTGTGCAAAATTAAACATTTTCCCCGATACGAGTATCAACTGCCCATAAAAATTAGTTTTTATTAAGTCTTTGCCCTTTGCTTTTCTCTCGCTTTTTCGTATCTTTGCCATCGAAATACGGCAGAAGCCCATAATTTCACAAAGACTAAATAACAATAAACCAATGAGAAAAACAATCTTAGCGGCCTGTGTGGCCACAGTAAGTATGGTGACAACAACGATGGTGGCGCAGCCCAAACTGACGGCCACAAACATCGATGAAGTGATGAAGGCGATGACCCTTGAAGAGAAGGCCAAACTGTTGGTCGGTGGTTCTAACACGTTTTTTGGCGACCAGGCTGCCGTAGGTGGCGAGGCCGACCTTGTGACTGGTGCCGCAGGCAACTCTCCGGCCATTCCCCGTCTGGGCATTCCCGCCACAATTCTGACCGACGGTCCTGCCGGTGTGCGCATCGACCCCACTCGCAAGGGCACCACTCAGACCTTCTATGCCACGGGCTTCCCCATTGGCTCGTGTCTGGCTTCCACTTGGAACACCGAGCTGGTACGCAAGGTGGGCGAGGCTGTAGGCAATGAGACCAAGGAATATCGCTGCGACGTGATCCTGGGTCCTGGCATGAACCTGCATCGCAATCCCCTCTGTGGCCGTAACTTCGAGTATTATTCTGAGGACCCGCTGCTCACGGGTAAGATTGGTGCTGCCTATATCAATGGCGTGCAGAGTCAAGGTGCTGGCGTGTCGGCCAAGCACTTCGCTGTCAACTCTCAGGAGACCAATCGCACCAGTGTTGACGAGCAACTCAGTCAGCGTGCTGCCCGCGAACTCTATCTGCGTGGCTTCGAGATTGCCGTTCGCGAGAGTCAGCCCTGGACCATCATGTCCAGCTATAATATGATCAATGGCCAGTACTCCATGGGCAATCGCGACCTGCTCACCAGCATCCTGCGCGACGACTGGGGCTATAAGGGCATCGTGATGACCGACTGGATTGGCATCCGCAAGGGACTGGAGACCATCACCGAGGTACAGGCTGGCAACGACCTGATGGAACCTGGTCACCCCTCTCAGGTCAAGGAGATTATCGATGGTGTGAACAGTGGCCGACTGTCTATGAAGGATGTCGACCGCAATGTACGTCGCATGCTGGAGTATATCGTCAAGACACCGAGCTTCAAGCATTATCCTGCCACCAATAAGCCAGACCTTCAGGCACATGCTGCCATCACCCGTCAGTCGGCTTGCGAGGGCATTGTGCTGCTGAAGAATGGACAGGGCGCTGCACCCTGCCTGCCTTGGAAGGACGGACAGGTTAAGACCGTCGCCCTCTTTGGCGAGAACTCTTACAACCTGCTTTCTGGCGGTACAGGCTCAGGTTGCGTGCACACACCCTATGTCGTCGACCTTGTAGAGGGACTGAAAAATGCTGGCATCAGCACCTCGAAGACCCTCACCGACATCTATCGCAAATACAACGACTTTGCCCGCCTGAAGTTCCAGGCAGAGCGCCATCCCGCCAACTGGTTCCAGCAGGAGCAGTTTGGTCAGCAGAAATATCCCGAGATTGGCTTCTCGGCTATCGCTATCAATAAGGAGGTACGTGGGGCAGATGCTGCCATCGTCACCATTGGTCGTCAGGCTGGCGAGGGTGCCGACCGTGACATCGATACCGAGTTCAACCTCATCGACACCGAGCGTCAGTTGCTCACCGAGGTCTGCAAGGCCTTCCATGCTGCCCATAAGCCTGTCATCGTGATTATCAACAGCGGTAGCGTCATCGAGACAGCTTCTTGGCGCGACCTGCCCGATGCCATCATCTGCGCTTGGCAGCCTGGCGAGGAGGGTGGCAACTCTCTGGCCGATATCCTCACTGGTAAGGTGAACCCCTCTGGTCGTCTGACGATGACCTGGCCCCTTGCTGCTACCGACCACCCCTCAACCGAGGGCTATGCTGACAAGGTGGCTACCAAGCACCATGAGGATATCTATGTGGGCTATCGCTATTTCGACACCTTCAACAAAGAGGTGGCCTATCCCTTCGGCTTTGGTCTGAGCTACACCACCTTCGAGTTCTCTAAGCCCAAGGTGAAGGTCAGTGGCAAGAACGTCACTGTCAGCGTCACTGTCAAGAACACAGGCAGTGTGGCTGGCAAGGAGGTGGCACAGGTCTATGTCACTGCTCCCAAGGGCAGCATCGAAAAACCTGCCCAGGAGTTGAAGACCTTTGCCAAGACGCGCGAGTTGCAGCCCGGCGAGAGCCAGACGCTCACCATGCAGATTCCCGTCCGCATGTTGGCCTCATTTGATGAGGCTGGCAGTCAGTGGCTCACTGACGCTGGTCAGTATACCTTTAAGATTGGTGCCTCCAGCCGCGACATTCGTTGCACTGCCACTGCCAAGGTAGGTCGTTATACAGAGAAGACCACCAATGCCCTGGCACCCAAGGTGCAGCTGAACTTGCTGAAGCAGTAATTGAATTATGGGTGAATCACGGGGACAGGTTTGATTCCGCCAAGCCGAGAATCAAAACCTGTCCTCGTGATTCTGTTGCCCTATGATGATTAACTATTCACCAAAGATTTCCTTTAACTTCTCTTGCAGTGCCTCCCCACGCAAGCCACGCGCCACGATTTTGCCTTGCGGATCAATGAGCAAGTTGTCGGGGATGGCGTCAATCTTATAGATCTTGGTGAACAACGACTCCCAACCCTTCAATTCTGAGAGATGCACCCATGGCATGTTCAGGCTGACGATGGCTTTCTTCCATGGTATCTTGTTTCCGTCAAGGGAGACGCCGACGATGTCGAGTCCCTTGGCATGGAACTTCTCGTAGGCTGCCACCACATTAGGCATCTCACGGATACATGGGCCACACCACGAAGCCCAAAAGTCAACAAACAGCCAATGTCCGTTACCAACATACTCGCTGAGTTTGTGCATGGTGCCGAGTGTGTCAACCATTTCGAAGTCGGTAAACTGCTGACCGATGAAACCATTCTTTACTACCTTGTCAGCGGCTTTCTGTTCGTCACTTTTGCCAGACTTCACGACAAAATTTGCCGTAGACATCCACTTCAGCCTCTCCTCATATTGTTTCACGTATGGATGCTCGGCATAGGCGGGTTTCTTTTCCAGAATAGTCAGCAATCCTTTCGTCCCAAAAACCTTTTGACCTTCCGTGATGAATGCAGCAGGCAAGAGGGTCTCGCCCTCCTCTTCGAACAACTTTTTCGTCATCTCGGATTGATACTGGGGATAATAATAGCTCGGCATTCCCATCATCTCTATATTATAATAGGATAGTCGCTCGTTCAATGGCGAACCCTTCAGTGTGCTGTCGTTCATGTTGACGCTGACAGGCTTGCCGTCATTGAAAAACAGTGTCCGCCAACTACGCCAATTGTCCTTGTCAAACGTAATAGCCAAGATAGCATTCTTATCTGCCTGACCTTTGAACACGAACTTCCCCTTGGCCACAAGTGTACTGTCCACCGGTTTCGAAGTCAATCTGTCTTCGAGATAGACCATCTTGCCGTTTTCCTTACTGACACCCTTCACGGTGTACTTCACTTGTTGAGCCTGTGCTGAAACTGTCAGCATCAGGGTACACATCATGAGTATATTCTTCATTTATTATTGCTATAGATCTGTGTAAGTTTCTCATCAATTTTCTCCCCACGCAAGCCACGTGCCACAATCTTGCCGTCAGGGGCAAAGAGAATGATTTCGGGTATGCCGTAGATGCCGTAAAGGTCGGTGGCTATATGGTCGGAATTGATAATTTGTGGATAAGGGATCTGCTCCTCGTCAATGGCTTTTAGCGTGGCTTCGGGCTTGTCCCATGCAGCGATGCCAACCACCTGCAGGTCATGGTCCTTGTACTTGTTATAGGCACTAATGAGGTTGGGAATTTCTTGTCTGCAAGGGCCGCACCACGACGCCCAAAAGTCGACGAGTACGTACTGACCACGACCCACATAGTCGCTGAGGCGGGTGGTTTTGCCATCGTACTCCACGCTGAAGTCAACGAACATATCGCCTTCGTCGGTAGGTGGTAAGGCAAGGGCTTTCTGAAGTTTCTCCGTCAGCGCCTCGATGCGGAAATCCTTTCTCTCTTTGTCGCCTAAGGCTGTGACGAAGGGCATCACTTGCTTGGGACGGAGGAAGTCGAGCACTCCTGGACTGCACATCAACAATGCACCCACTCCCATGGCACTATAGCTATTGCGTAGGATGTATCCGCAGAGTCGCTGGCGTGCCTCGTCCTCCTGGCCCTCAGCTGCCAGCGAACGTACTGCATTCATCTCCTTGCGGAAGGTGTCGTTATTTGGCGTACCTGTCATTCCGGCTCTCCCTTTGCCCGTGGTATAGACAATGTCTCCAGCCTCAAGAATGAACGACAAGGAGGCGGTGTCTGTTTGCTCTTTGCTGCGAAGGGGTATCTTCAACTCTGAGAACAGAGCCTTGTCCACGTGCCCTGTGAAGAAGAACTTGCCGTCCTTCACGGCACTCTTCTGACAAATGCCTGCACGCTGGTTGGCATCGTTTACGATGAACACCGAGTCAATGTCTGCCAAGTCGTTTACCACAACACCAACAAATGGCGACAAGTCACCGCTAACAGTGTAGTTGTTCTCTTGTGCCTGTGCCGACATCGTCAGCAGCAAGGCACACATTATCATTAGAATTCTGTTCATTTATCAATATTTTCTAGTTCTTTCATCATGACCTCTACGCTATCCCATCCACAGATGGCTTTGAAAAGCTTTCCATCGCGGTTGTAAATAAGGTAGTGAGGGATAGCATTTTTGTAGTCGGGGATTTGCATGTCCTTCATCTTGTCTTTGTGCACGATGTAGTGGTCGCCAGCATGCTTAGCGATGTATTCCGTCCACTCATAGGAGTTGCTGCTGGTGTCAGTGATATAGACGAAGTCAAAACCTAGTGCCGTCAGCGAGTCTTTCACGCTCTCCATCTCTCTCATACCCTTGCAACAAGGGCCACACCAGGTAGCCCAGAAATCTACGAAGACATTACGCCCTTTGTGCTCGGCTATGATTTTGGGTAACCACTCCTGAGGCTCGCCCTCTGGCAGTTGACGCCACTTGCCTTTGACGTCAACTTTCTCCTTATTCAGTTCTGCTTGCACCTCGCGTATTTGCACTTGGAACTCAGGCGACAGGGCATTTATTTCTTCCTCGGTAATTGGTTCTCGGGCTTTTACGCGTGTCATCACCGCCTTCGCCTCGTCCAGTTCCTTAAACCATCGTCCTAAAGGCGATGATTCCAACCCATTGGCCAGAATATATTTCCGTCCCTCGTCAAACTGATTGTTCAGACAGGCAAAGTAGCCTAAAGCACTACGGTAAAATGTCAGTTCAGGGGCATGAGGATCCTTAAAGGTCATTTGCCGCTCGAACATCTCAAGCGAATCCTTGTCCTTGGTCAAACCATGTACTTTCTTCGTGAACCTGTAATCTCTCAGTTTTTTCAAATAATCTTGTTCAATGACCATTCTTTGATATTCCCGTCCCTGTGCTGTAAGGTCAAGAGTGTCCAACTGCTTCACCACGTCCTTAAACTCATTCCAGCACACTTCGCGCCATTCTTCAAAGGTGTCCTTGTAGTGGGCCGTGGCATATTCGCGATTATAGCCCAATTTTATTCCTTTCATCTTGATAAGCTGGGGCAACTCAAACGAAACACCTTCCATGTGGACTGCTTTCGACCAAAGTTCGCGTAACTTCTGTGTGGTGACACTATCGCGATGTGCCTTCCTTTTGTAGTTGTCGAATGTTTCGAGAGCAGTTCTGTTTATGTCGAGTCTGACAGTGTCGCCAGGAAAGAGCAGAATCGACATGCCATTGCTGAAAGTGTGTATCAACGGGTAGCAGATATCCCACGTGATGGTGAATGTGCCGTTGATAGAGTCTTTTGTGATTGATGGAAAACTACCTCCTTTCAGAGATTCTTGGTTTCCATTAAATCCTGGCAGATTAGCGTTGTCTCCAATGTGGTAGTTGACATAGCGGCCAAGGATGACGGCAGGAGCACTCTTGCGCTCCCATTCTGTTTTACCAAAAACATTGTCCTGTGCTTGTGCCGACATCGTCAGCACTATGGCACACATCATCAAGAGGATTTTCTTCATTTCGTTTCTTTTTAGGTTTTCTGTCGCAAAGGTAAGGATTTCCCTTGACATTTGGCAAAATTGGGAGTTGGCATGTAGTTGATTTTTGCCCAAAGGCTTAAGAAAACGGTTTGCAAATAGTTTGCAAACCGGTTGTAACTATCTCATAATGAGAGAATAAACTCATCCCAGTCCTTACCGCTGCCCTCTTTATCAAAAACCTTCTTGTAGAGGCGTTTGCGGATGCTGCTGATGGTGCTCTTGTCCTTACAAAGCACAGAAGCAATCTCGATGGGAGCGGTGTGAATCTTGATGAGAAGGCATACCTGATACTCGGTGGGCGAGAGGTTATAGAGTCCGTAGAGGCTACTGCTGAAATGCGGATAGATGACCTTCAGTCGCTGTTCCAGATCCTTCCATTCAGCCGGTTTGATAGTCGTTCCTGCCTCGATGCGACGACGTAGGTCCATATAGTAATCCGACTGGAAGAACTCACTCTCCACCTGTTTCATGGCATCTGAAACCAGTTCAGGGCGCAGGGTACGCTCCTCTTCAATCTCAGCCAACTTATGTTCTATCTCGCGTTTGCGCTGTCGCAGTCGCCAGACATAGACAGCTACGCCAATCGCCAGGACAACCATTCCGATGATGATATAGAGGAACACCTGGTTCTTGGCCTTAAGCTGTCGCTCTGTGGTAGAGAAGACATAGTGCTTTACGGGGGCATCGGCGTCGTCAGGGTGCTGTCTCACCAACTCACGAATCTCCTCCATGCGCTCCTCGGTCATTGTCGTAGAGCGCACCATCCGTTCTTTGTAGCCCTCGAAGGTGGTGATAAAGGTGGTGTCGTCAACCCACTCGAAGGGCATCACGCGGTCGCGCTCCATATAGAGCGAGTCGTTGAGACGAAAGCGTCCCATCTCATGGGCAATAATCAGCATCTCTTGGCCCACGGCATGCAGCTGTACAGTATAATAGGTGCTGTCGGCATCGTAGATCTTGCAGCGGGTGTACTGTGTATATATTGAGTGCGTCTCTTTTCCGTCGGGTGCAGTCTCGCTTTCCAACATCCACACACCGATGATGGAAGGGGCTTTGCTGTTAGGCACGTTTTCACCCATGGCGCTCACCAGTCCTGTGAGCGCAAAGAGGAGGGTAAGGATGGTATATTTTGTCATTGTTATTATCTAGTCGTTATTTTGCGACAAAGATATAAACTTTTTACGAAACGGCAAAGAAAAAGGCCCATTATTCTTGGGTTGCACAAATTTCTTGTATATGTTCCCTTGAGTTAAAAAACACTAAATCATGATAGACTGAAATTGACATGAGGGGTCCAAACTAAGTCTGATAGATAGGACTAAAAATTGTTTTTCTAAATGATGAGACTATTATTAACCATGTTATTGGTGTTCTGTGCCGGCATGATGCAGGGCAAGAACGATGTTGAGATGATTACCATCAACGTTGACTCTCCACTCAACGCTCAGCGCAAGGTGACGGCCCACATGAAGGCCGGCAACTACGATGGCTCCATTGGCATCAAGTTGCGTGGCAACAGTTCGCTATCGTTTAATCAGAAGAAATACACCATCGAACTGCGTGACAACGACGGCAAGGAGGTGGATGCCCCCCTGATGGGCATGCCCGCCCACAGCGACTGGGTGTTGCTGGCTCCCTACAACGATGTGTCGGCAGTACGCGACCCACTGGCCTTTCAGCTGTGGCGCGACATGGGACATTGGGGACCACGCACACGCATGGTGGAACTCACACTCAACGGTGAGTATCGCGGCATCTATATCCTCTCGGAGGCCATCAAGAGGGGAGACCAGCGTGTAAAACTTGATAAGCTGAAGAAGAGCGACACCCAGGGACGCAACGTCACTGGTGGCTATCTGCTGCGCATCGACACGTTCAATGAGGACGATGCCACCTTCACGTCGAAGGTGCCAGGCATTGGCGATGGCATCATGACCAGTCAGATCACGTGGTCGTGTATCTATCCCAAGAAAAAGAACCTGCAGCCTGAGCAGATGGCCTATATCCAGAGCTTTGTAGATACTGTGGAGCAGGTCATCCAGTCGGACTACTTCGCCGACCCCAAACGGGGTTATGCGCGCTATATCGATGTGCCGTCGTTCGTCGACTATTTCATCCACACCGAACTGAGTCTGAATGCCGATGGCTATAAGCGGAGCGCCTATTTCTATAAGGAGAAGATGCACGCCGATGGTACTGGCGGCAAGTTGGTGGCAGGTCCTGTATGGGACTACAACCTGGCTTATGGCAACTGTAACTTCTGCAACGCCAACAACATCGAGGCCTGGTGCTTCGAGGGTGGAAACACCAACCCAACCCCTGCTTTCTGGCAGCGACTGCTGCAGGACCCTGCCTTCCGAAAGGCTGTCAAGGTGCGCTATCAGGCACTCAGGAAGTCGGTGTTGAGCAACAAGGCCATCAACGCCTATATTGACCAGCACGCCAAACTGCTGGCTCCTTGTATCGACCATCACTTCGAGACATACCCCGAGCTCTTCGGAACTGACACCCCAACCACCCCCGGAGGCTTTGCTGGCTTTGGCGGATTCCCACAGATGGGGCAGATGCCTCAGATGCCTCAGATGGGTGAGATGCCTCAGATGGGACAATTCCCGCCTATGGGTCAATTTCCCATGGGACAGTTCCCGCCAATGGGTGAAATGCCCCAGATGGGCGAGATGCCCGGCTTTGGAGGTGGCAATATGATTGGTTGGTTTGCGGCCTATCGTGTGCAGTCCTATGATGAGGAGATAAAAGTCCTGAAGCAATGGCTGGCCGACCGTCTGTCGTTTCTCGACCGCCAGATTGCCCGTTTTGACAAAGACTGGCAGCCCCGCATCCAGGAACTCAAAGAAATCAAAGCCCCGCAGTTCGGTGGCTTCGGAGGATTTGGAGGGTTTGGCGGCTTCGGTGGCTTTTAGGCTTTGTTATTGATTGTTTTGCGACGATTTGCCAATGATTTTGTTTATCAACCAATCACCCACTCTTCGGGTGTTCGGGTCTCGGCATTGAATTTAACGCCTACTTTCACAACCTTTCTTCCGTCGGTTTGATAAGGAACAGCATAGTTCTTGGAATCAATCTGCTCAAGAGCCTCCTGGGCGGTGCCATTGACTTTCAATTCAAAGACATAGGTAGCATCAGGCAACCAAACAACCATATCAATCCGTCCTCCTGCACACTTCACCTGCGTTTGGGCATAGACATTTAGCATAGAGAAGATAAGGTACATCGTGTACTCATAGAAGCCTTCGGCATTGGTTACCTCTTGCAACTTCTGCTTAAAGCCTTCGATATAGGGGATGCCGGCAAGATAGGTTTGCATCTCACACATGGCTTGATGGATGTCGCCATTCTTCAATGCACGCCAGAATTTCATGGCAAAGCCTGTTTGTACGTCTTCACCCTGCAGACCCGTGTAAACAGGCAACAGTCCGTCTGCATAGCCAATCCGTACCTCCTGGTTGGGAATGGCCAGCGTGTATATCTCGCCCTCGCGGTCATAGTCTTTGATGGTCAGATAGCCTGTCTGGTAAAGCAAAGGCACCATCGTTGTCATGGCCTCCGTGGGGCGATTGATGGAATAATCGGTTGCCAGGATATCGTCCATCTCAGTGATGTCGTACTTGAAATGCTGCATCATCCGGATTAAGAATGTTGGCGTTCCTGTTTCAAACCAATAGTTGGAGATGTTCCTGTTGGCGAAGGCGCTCAATAGACTATAGGGATTGTATATGTCGGGTGACTTCCACGAGAAGTGATAGCCGTCATAGCGTTTTTTCAGTCTTCTGACAATCTCATCGTCTGCCACTTCATAACTCTCACCCAGAATGTGGATGTCCTCTTGCAGCTGTGTTTGTAGTTCCTCATTTGTAATTCCGCAGATAGCAGCAAATTCGGGCTGCAATGTCACATTCGTGAGATTGTTTAACGTAGAGAAGATATTCAACTGACTCAACCGGGTGATGCCAGTCAGGAAGCAGAATTTAATAAACCTCTCGTTTGCCTTGAGTGGCTGGAAGAACTCCTGCATCACCTTGCGGGTGTCTTCAAGCAGGGCATCGTCATGCATGACATCAAGCAGGGGTGCATCATACTCATCGATAATCACAACCACTTGTTTGCCTGTCTGCTGGGATGCTCGTCTGATAACCCCATCAAGTACGGTTCCTGGGGAGAACTCTTGGGGATTGACCCCATACAAGGTCGTGTATTGTTCGAGCAAGAGCATCAACCTTTGTTGCAAGGCTTCTGCTGTCGCTTGCCCTTTAACCACACTCAGATCAATATGTAGCACGGGATATTGTTCCCAGGCTTTTTCCAACGACATGATCTTCAGACCCTCGAAGAGCTCCTTGTCACCACGGAAATAGGAGTGGAGGGTTGAGGTCAGCAGAGACTTACCAAACCTGCGCGGACGGCTTAAGAAGATAAATTTGGCATAATGAGCCAGCGTCCAGACGAGGTCAGTTTTGTCCACATACAAATATCCTCCTCGGATTATTTCCGAGAAAGTCTGAATGCCTACTGGATACTTCCTGTCTGTTATCATCTCGTCGCAATTTTGGGACAAAGATATAAACTTTTTACGAAACGGCAAATTACGTGGTTGTGTATCTATTCAAGAAAAGAGAAACTGAGCGTCGGCAGTTATGGCTGTGACGGCGAGGATGATTAACAGGATGATTTTCTTCATTGTTGTCATTAAAAAGTTTTTGCGGCCGCAAAGATACATAATTTTTGTGACAAACAATGCCGTTAAGCCCAATAAATCTGTATTATAGGTAAAAAAAAGAATCTGTTCCATAGATTCTTTTTGGGCGAAATCTACCTCAAAATGCATAGATTTCGCCCAAAATCTTCATGAAACGGGCGAAATCTACCTTAAAATATGTAGATTTCGCCCAAATAGAGTTTTAAACGAGAATCACTGGGACTGCGATTCTACAGATCGGCATATTCCTTTGATGCGCAGAAAACAGGACGGTCCTTGTTGGCACCAAGTTCGTAGTCACGTTTGTGACCCGCCCGCATCGTTCATTCTTGCGTCCCGTTGGTAGCAAGCGTCTCGCTATGCTCGCCGAGCGGTACATTCTTCACACTCCCATGCACGAGGTTGTGCCCAGCGTGGTGAGGATTGCCGTGATAATGCTTGCAAGAATCTGCAAGAGTGTCTTTACGCCTTCTTTCTTCATAGTCGTTTTAATTTTAAGGTTAGTACTTAGATTAGGTTTT
>CADAKX010000005.1 GCA_902788605.1 uncultured Prevotellaceae bacterium
CAAGAAAAAGTAACATCATTAGCACACCCTAAACACAAAAAAGTGCTGCAATCGTTTGATTTGCAGCACTTTTGCTTTTTAAGCTTGTACCCAGACCCGGGGTCGAACCGGGACGGGTTGCCCCACTGGTGTTTGAGACCAGCGCGTCTACCGATTCCGCCATCTGGGCTTCAAAAGCGGGTGCAAAGATACGAAGAATTTTTGAAACCTGCAAAAGTTTCTGATAAAAATCTCAAAAAATACTTGCATTTGTCAAAGATGTTTTGTATCTTAGCACCCTGAATAACGACTTCTAATCTGATATATGGAATATTCTAACCGTAATTATTGCATTATCTTGGCCGGTGGCCGAGGTAAGAGACTCTGGCCTACAAGCAGAATGGAACGCCCCAAACAGTTTATTGACTTCTTTGGGACGGGACGTACACAGTTGCAGTCAACCTTTGACCGCATGGCCAGCATACTACCAATGGAAAACATCTATGTGTGTACCTGTAAAGAATACGCACATTGGGTGACAGAACAACTACCAGAAGTACCAACGAAAAACATCCTGACGGAGCCTGTAAACCGCAATACAGCACCATCGGTGGCCTGGGCTGGCGTATGCATCCATCGCGAGTGCCATGACGCCAACATTGTGGTGGTGCCATCAGACCAGGTGATTGTCAACGAGGAAGCCTTCCGAAAGAATGTGAGCGATGGTCTGCGTTTTGTCAGCGAAAACAATCTCATGCTGACCATGGGCATCAAGCCTTCACGCCCTGAACCAGGCTATGGCTATATACAAATAGGTGAATCAAGCCTCTTCACGGGCATCAACAAGGTGCAGTCGTTTACCGAGAAGCCAGAGCGCGAGTTTGCCACGATGTTTATGGAGAGCGGCGAGTTTCTGTGGAACACGGGTATGTTCCTCTGTAACGCCAACTTTATGCACGACTTCTTTATCGATGTCATCAAGGACATGCCCTATCGCATGGCCAACCTGCTAAATATCGACTCGGCAGAGGAACGCCAACAGTATGTCATTGACCACTATCCTGCCTACCCCAACCTGTCTATGGACAAGGCCGCACTCGAGATGTGCGACAATGTCTATGTCATGCAGTGTGACTTCGGGTGGGCCGATCTGGGCACCTGGCACGCTGTCTATGAGTGTATGCAGAAGCAGGAGAACGACAACGTGGTTATCGACTCTGAGGTGATGATGGAAGACTGCAAAGGCAACATCATCAAACTGCCCAAGGGACATGTGGGCGTCATCAATGGCCTGGAAGGCTATATCGTGGCCGAGGAAGGCGACGTCCTATTAATATGCAAAAAGAGCGACTCATCGTCGCTCATTCGCAAGTATGTCAATGAGATTGGCATACGTTATGGTGAAAAGTATATTTAGCCCTTGAAGGCTGCAAATATCTTATCAGCAATCTGCTGCATTTCCTCATTGGGGAGATGCAGCTTTTCTTTACGGAAGTCCACATCGCCCTCGCTGTTCATCGGAATCAGATGAATATGCGCATGGGGCACCTCAAGACCCAGCACCACCTGAGCCACCTTCTTGCAGGGGAACGCCTTCTTCAGAGCCACAGCCACCTGCTTGGCAAAGAGTTGGAACTCAGCCAGTTCTTCGTCATCCATGTCGAAGATATAGTCCACCTCACGACGGGGAATGACCAACGTATGGCCTTTGGCCACGGGATTGATGTCGAGGAAGGCATAGAACTTATCGTTCTCTGCACACTTGTAGCTGGGAATCTCGCCAGCAGCAATCTTACTGAAAATATCCATTGCTTTTCTTCTTTTATCCAACAGTAATCTTCTCGATGCGGAGCTTGATGGTGCCACGTGGAATCTTCACTTCCACCTCGTCGCCCACCTTGTGGTTCAGCAAGCCCTGGGCAATAGGTGTCTGGATAGAGATCTTGCCCTCGCGCAGGTTAGCCTCACTCTCACTCACGATTGTATAGGTCATGCGAGCCTTGTTGGCCAGATTGGTCATCTCCACCTTCGACAGAATCTGAACAGAGTCTGTGCTCAGACGTGACGTATCAACTATCTTGGCCTCGCTGATAGCAACCTTCAGCTGGTTAATCTTCGATTCCAGATGAGCCTGAGCCTCCTTGGCAGCCTCGTACTCACTATTCTCACTCAGGTCGCCCTTGTCGCGTGCCTCTGCGATGGCGGCCGATGCCTTTGGGCGCTCAACACCCTCTAAATGTTTCAGTTCGGCTATGAGTTTATCATAGCCCTCTTGTGACATGTATGCCATATCTTTCTTAAAATTTAAATTATTATTCTTAGTTATTTTCCTTAGTCGCAAAAAAGAAAGAATCCCGACCATTCTCTCAGAGTCGGAATCCTCGTTATCTCTATAATTGCTCTTTTCTGCGTACTTAGACGGTGCAAAGATAACCCTTTTTTCTGAACCGACCAAATAATTTGACCAAAAAGTTTTGTTAGTCTCGCGTCTTCTTTGTAACTTTGCAACCAGAAACTAACTACTATTCCAAGCATGAAACACCTATTTACGATAGCCATTTCTCTGTTGGCCTTTATAACAACAGCCAGTGCACAGACAGAACAAGAAAACGCACCGCTTAAGGCAACGTCCAAGAGACGCGTGTCTGTTCACGACCCATCGGTGGTGTATAATCCCACAAGCAAACGCTATTATATCTTTGGTTCCCACAAGGCAGGAGCCTATACCACCGACAAGATGAACTGGACTCAGGCCAACCCCAAATGGAAAGTGGGGTCAAACAACAATGCTGACAACAAAATAGCCTTCGTGACCCCAGCCGTCAAGAAAGTGAAGAAAGGTGGTGTGGAGGTGGACTTCCCTGCTTTCAATGCGATGGATTGGGCAGGCCGTACCGATGCCAGCTACAACATTGACGGCAACATGTGGGCCCCCGATGTTATCTGGAACCCCACGATGAACAAGTGGTGCATGTATCTCAGTATCAATGGCGACCAGTGGCACTCAAGCATCATCCTACTCACGGCCGACAACATCACTGGCCCCTACCTGTATCAAGGTCCTATCGTTATCAGTGGCTTCGACAATGGTGACCACACCTTTAAGGATACCGACCTGGAACTGGTGCTGGGCACACTCAACACCCTCCCCTCGCGCTATAATGGCACTTGGGCCACCACAGGCAAGCCTAGTCTGCCAAACAACATTGACCCCTGCGTATTCTATGACGAGGAAGGCAAGTTGTGGATTGCTTACGGCTCGTGGTCAGGTGGCATCTTCATGCTGGAGCTTGACGAGGAGACTGGCTTGCGCGACTACGACGTGACCTATACCACCAGCGACGGCGACCCCTATTTTGGCAAGCGCATTGCTGGCGGCTATTACGTTTCGGGCGAAGGACCATATATTGAGCATATCGGCAACTACTACTATCTCTTTATGAGTTATGGCTTCTTCTCACCAGACGGTGGCTACGAGATGCGAGTCTTCCGTTCCACCAAGCCTGACGGTCCCTATGAAGACGCCTCAAACCGGTCGGCCATCTTCTCATCTTATGTGATGAACTATGGTACTGGCAGCAGCGACACACGTGGCACAAAACTCATGGGTGCCTATAATCTTTGGGGAGAACAGACGGTGGGCGAGTGTGCACAAGGCCACAACTCTATCATCGCAGCGCCAGACGGACGCACCTATCTGATTTATCACACCAAGTTTAACAATGGTACCATCTATCATGAGGTGCGCACCCATCAGGTCTTCGTCAACAAAGACGGTTGGTTGGTGGCCGCTCCATTTGAATATAATGGCGAGACCATCACAGACGAACAGATTGCTACGACCCAGCCATTCACCAAGGAAGAACTGGCTGGCACTTACAGTCTGCTGATACATAAATACAAGATGGACTACCAGAACATGGAAGAAGTGACACCCATTAGCATCACCCTTTCTACCGACGGAAAGATAAGCGGCGACAAGACTGGTACATGGAGTATCGAGGAAGGCACAGGCTATATCAAACTGACCGTTGGTGGCGTGGCCTATAACGGCGTGGTGTTCGAGGAAAAGATGGATGGAGTGAACGCCAACGTCATCAGCATCACAGCCATCGCCAAGACAGGTGTCAGCATCTGGGCCTACAATCCGACGTTGCCCACCACAGCCATCAAGGACATTCAGACCTCGAATGCTCTTAAGGATGCTTGGCACACCCTTGATGGACGTCGCCTCAACAGCGAGCCCACAACAAAGGGACTCTATATCAGGAATGGAAAGAAGATACTGGTGAGATAATTATTCGCTCGGCCTGCAGGGACGCATGCCAGAGCAAGTATTATCCATTCTTTACAGCAAGTCCAGACAACGCTCAATGAATATGCCGCAACAGCGATCTTCCACATCGCGGTTGCGGTATATCATTTCTCGCACCACATCCATCGCCTGACGGGTGCTGGCCGAGAGCGATTCCTGCTTCATCAGATGACCAATGAGCACAGCCGAGAAGATATCACCTGTGCCATGATACAATCCAGGAATCTCGTCGTAGTCGTGGAAGAAGTATTTGCCTGTGGCAGCATCATAGCCACATACCTGGTTCTTATTGTCAATAAAGCAACTGGTGATGATAGCCGAGCGCGTGCCCAACTTCACCAGCTTATCCAGCAATTCGCAAGCCTCGCGACGCGTCATACCATCCTGTTTGAAAGGTTCACCAACCAGATGGCAGGCCTCCGTATAGTTTGGGAATATCAGATGCGCCACGCTGACCATCTCGCGCATCAGTCGCACCTGGTTCTCGCCAATACCATTATACAGTTTGCCACCATCGCCCATCACGGGGTCCACAAAGATGGTGCAACCCTGTTCTGATTGTTCCCTACAGAACTGCGCCACCAGTCGTGACTGCTCCTCGCTGAACATCAAACCCGTACATATGGCATCAAAACGGAAACCCAGTTTTTTCCATACTGGCAAGGTCTGACGCATATACTCTGTGGTGTCCTGCTGGGCAAAATCACCATAGTCGAGGGTGTTAGACACCAATGCCGTTGGCAGATTAAATGCAGGAATACCCATATACGACAAGATAGGCAGCATGGCAGCCATACCCACCTTGCCATATCCTGCTACATCATTGACTAAAAGAACCTTTTTCAACTATGAACTATGAATTATGAACTATAAACTATGAATTAACACAGAGCAGGTTTTTCTGCAACTGCTGCACGCTGCTTGCACCCACCAGCACAGAGGTAACGCCACGCTGCTGCAGAATCCATTCCAGCGCCATCTGCGACAGTGGCTTGTTCTGCGCCTGAGCCTGTTCGTTATAGGTGCGAAGTGTAGCCAGCAACTCCTCCGTCAGCATACTCTCCTTCAGGAACTTCCCTTTCGACATACGCGAATCCGCAGGAATACCATTGAGGTAGCGGTCTGTCAGCAGTCCCTGCGCCAATGGCGAGAACGAGATGAATCCAATACCCTTCTCTGCACAGAAATCCAAGATACCCTCCTCTTGAGGCTCACGGTCAAGCATATTCAGACGACCCTGATAAATCAACAAGGGCACATCGCGCTCACGCAGATACTTTTCGGCAACCTTCGTGGCTTCCAAAGGCCAGCGCGAGATGCCTACATACAAGGCCTTTCCGCTTCGCACGATGTCCACCAACGCCTGCAGCGTCTCCTCCAGAGGAGTCTCTGGGTCGAAACGATGACTATAGAAGAGATCGACATAATCCAGATGCATACGCTTCAGACTCTGGTCGAGCGAAGCCATCAGGTATTTCCTGGAGCCCCAATTACCGTAAGGCCCAGGCCACATGTCATATCCAGCCTTGGTAGAGATAAAGAGCTCATCACGATAAGGTGCGAAGTCATCATCCATCAGTCGGCCCATCGTCTCTTCTGCCGAACCGTAGGGAGGTCCGTAGTTATTAGCCAAATCAAAGTGCACCACGCCATGGTCGAAGGCATAATGCGTAATCTCCCTGGAGCGCTCATACGAGTCCACCCCACCAAAGTTATGCCAGAATCCCAGCGACACCTTTGGCAGCATGACACCCGAGCGTCCGCACCTTTCAAATTTCATTCCGCCGTCATAACGCAGCGGGTCGGCAAAATACTTCTCCATAAGCTATCATGATACCACCCCAACGAGGGTGAGTCTTTTTCTGGGGACAAAGATACGAAAAAATCCGCGAACCTTGTACAGATTCGCGGAAAGATAACCATTTTTTTCAATTAACCACAAAACTATTTGTTTTTCTTGATGTATGATGAGCAAGAAAAAGCAGACAGTAGCCTGTTTTTTCGTACTGTCTGCTTCTCAACCATAAATAACTAACTTAATTAACCTCTTATTTTCAACCTTTTCGTCGGCAAAGGTATGAATTATATATATAATAAGGTTAAGATATTGTTTCAATGGGTTAAGAAAACGCAGGATGAAACAATTTCGAAATAAAAAAGAGCTGCTTTCGCAACTCTTTCTTTATTTTGTTTCTGACTCCAACTTCTCTATATACTCCGTTGGCGATATGCCAAAGTGCTTCTTGAAGGCTGTCGAGAAATAAGGCAGCGAGGAGAATCCCACGCTATAGGCCACCTGGGTGATATTCACTTTCTGCTCTGACAACAGGCGGGCAGCTTGCTCCATACGCAGGTTGCGCAGGAAGTCGCTGGCCGTGATACCAGTCATCTGTTTCATCTTACGATGCAAGTTGGCACGACTCATGCCTACCTCATCGCAAAGCATTTCAACAGAGAAGTCACTATCGCTCAAATGCTTATTAATACTGTCGATGATACGCTCCATGAGCTGCTCATCATTGCCTTTCACCTCAATCTTCTTGATTTGCTCGTTAGGCATCTGAGTACCACTATACTTGCCACGCAGACGCAGTCGTGAGGCAATGAGATTGTCGATGGTGGCATGTAGCTCCTCGATAGAGAACGGTTTGGTGAGATAAGCATCAGCACCACGCTCCAATCCCTCCAGACGGTTACCGATATCCGTCTTCGAGGTCAGCATGACTACAGGCAGGTGGTTGATGTTTCCGTTTGTGCGTATCATGCGGAGCATCGTGAAGCCATCCATCTCTGGCATCATCACGTCGCTGATAACCAGGTCGTAGTTGTTCGTCAGCAACTCGCGCAGCCCGTCCTTACCATTACGACACATGGCGAAATGATAGTAGTAACCCAGTTCCTGACTGATGAAACGAGGTATCTCCTCGTCATCATCAACCACCAGGATACGATAGGTGGTAGCCGTCTTCTGATTACTTCTCAGCTGCAGACTCGTAGGCTCGTCCTTTCTATAGTCAATCTCGCCCTCAGAGAGGTGACTGTTGCCCTGAGGCAGGCGAACTGTAAAGACGCTACCTTTGATATTGTCCTGACGGTTGCGACCAGAGATCACGCCGTGGTGCATATCCACAATCATCTTACAGAGGTTCAAGCCGATGCCTGTTCCCTCCACATGGGCAGTGGTTGTGCCCTGATAGAAACGGTCGAAAAGATGCTGCAGGGTGCCCTCTCGCATGCCCGTTCCTGTGTCTGTGACGCTGACCTGCACGTATTGCTTCAGCGGACCACGGGCCTTTTCGTCATAGCCCTGCGACAAGGCAACGGTTATCTCACCCTGATCGTAACTGTATTTAAACGCGTTGGACAGCAGGTTGGACACCACCTTGTCGAACTGTGCACGGTCAATCCACACTGGTGGCACATCGTCATCAGCCTGAAGCGTAAACGTGATGCCACGCTCTTGGGCAGGGAACTCATACAACTTACATACGCCCTGCAAGAACTCCTTCAAATCCGTCTTCTGACAATGCAACCTCATCTGCTGCTTGTCTATCTTGCGAATATCCAGAATCTGGTTCACCAAGTTGAGGATACGCTGCGCGTTGTGATCAATCGTATCCACAGACGGCTGCAGGACAGAAGACTTGAAAGACTGTAGATCCTCTTCCGACTTCAGTTCCTCTATCTTCGAATTCTTCAACTTTCCTATACCGCCTAGAATCAGCGTCAGCGGCGAGCGAATGTCGTGGGTGGCGTTGATCAGGAACTTCATCTTCTCCTCCTCGACATTCAGTCGCACATGTCGCCACCACAGGGTCGTGATCAAGGCTAAGAAGCCCAACAATCCAATGAGGTAGATAATATGAGCGATGGTCGAGCGATACCAAGGCGGCGTAATGACAATCGTGAAAATCTTAGAAGGCGTCGGCTCACCATTGTCGATGGCTCTCACTTCCAGATGATAGGTACCAACGGGTAGGTGACTCAAGGTGATGTCGTTCTGCCCCTCTGTCGTTCTCACCCACTTCTCGTCGCTACTCAAACGATGCTCAAAGATGGTATTCTCTGCATCGGCATAGTTCAGCAGCGAAAAGCGCAGCGTAAAGGTGTTGTCGAGATAAGACAGCGTGAAATGGTCGCTCTGGCTGATGGGCAACTTCGTGACCTGATGCCCGTCAGATTCCGTGAGTGTCGACACAGGCGTCTCGTTGATGATAAAGTCCGTCAGCAGCAGTTCTGCCTTCGAGGTCTGTCCGTTGCATACCTGCTGAGGCGTAAATGTGGTCAGTCCATCGCTCGTGGCGAAATAGATACGGTCATCGTTCGTGTGTAAGCCAGCGCTGCCCACATATTCGTGGGTGGTCAGACCTGCACCATTGATATAGCTCACCCAATGCTGACGAGCAGACTGGTAATGCCAGATACCATTAGAGGTGCTGCACCACAAATCGCCGTTACTATCCTCCACGATATAGAGAATGGCCAGCGAGTACAACTGTTCAGCGTGGGGCATCTGCTCCACCTGGTTGCTTTGGCGACGCCAGATGTACAAACCCTGACTGGTGCCTATCAGCATGTCGCCCTGACGGGTCTCGCAGAACGCGTTACATCTGGTGCCATCGGCCAGCACCTGCCAGTCAAATGGCTTAAAGCTGCGCGTCTGGGGATTATAGCACGACACGCCAGCAGCCGTACCCATCCACACATTTCCCTCGCGATCGGTGGTCATTGTCAACACCCAGTTGTTACACAGGCGTCCATTCACCGCATCTTCGGGGTCGTTCATATCATAGTGGGCCATGGTACGCTGGGCTTTGTCATACACCAAGATACCCTTCGAAAAAGCAGAGATGACCAGATGGCCATGTCCGTCGTCAACCACTGCGTTGAACTTATCGCAAGCATAGTTGGTGAGCAACCGCGACTTCCCCGTCAGAGGGTTATACTCAAAGAGGCCATTGCGTGTGCCCAGCCAATATTCGTTCTGGTCATTGCGATAGATTACCTCTGCACCATCAGGTGCCTGTGGATTGGCCACAATGTCTCCGTCGGCATTGAATCCAAACACACCCTTGTACTGTACCGTACACCATACGATGCCATCCTCACCTGGACAGACCGACGACACATAGGTACCAATGTCTCTCTTCTGAGCAGCAAAGCTCCATGAGGTGAAGCGGGACTGACGATTGGGAATCATCAGCACACCATGCTGCTGACATCCCACCCAGATATTGCCCTGACGGTCTTCTGCCAGTGCCCATATCTTTACACTCTTCAGGTCGAGTCCCATCATCCTGACTGGATGACGTATCAGCTTGTTGGTGCCAGCAGGAATCCAGAAGAGGCCACTTCCCAGTGTGCCCACATAGATATTGCCTTGCTGGTCTATCAGAGCCGTACGGAAGCCCGCATCGCTACCCAGGACACTGATGTCGAAGGGGTTGATAGGCGTCTGATGCTGATTGGCTGTGGGCGGAGTGAACATCTGGAAATCGTCACGACTCAGCGCCACGATGTTTCCTTGATAGCCGAAAATAGACGTGGGAATACCTTTTGACGTGTCAAACTGCTGTGCAGGCCGTCCCTTGGGCATGCAACAGAAGCGCCCTGCTCCTGATTTCCAGAGCGTCCCCGTGGCATCTTCGTATAGATTATTGAAGTAATTATCGTGTTCGTCCACCTTGTAGTCCGTTCGCTCCACCAATTTCGTACTGTTGGGCAACACCTGACAGATACCATAGCCCGACGTGCCCACCAGCAGTTCGCCACTGCGCAACTGGTACAGCTGACTCACATGCGGCTTGTGTCGTTCTGGGAAGGTGTAGGTCGTAAAACTGTTGGTAGCCTCATCATAACGCTGCAGGCCCTTGGTTGTGCCCACCCACAGACGACCTTGATTGTCACAGAACAGTGTGGTCACCGTATTAAAGAGCAACGATGTGCTGTCGCCCTCCTGATGCAGATAGTGGGTGAAGTGGTAGCCATCAAAGCGGTTCAGACCATATTCCGTACCCACCCAGATATAGTTGGTCTTGTCCTGACAGATAGATGTGATCACTGTACTGGTCAGACGGTCGCTGCCAAAGAACAAGCCTGTCTGTGCTTTTACACAAACCATCTGACAGAGCAGTATACAGAAAAACAGAAGCTTTTTCATGAACGGTTTTTAGCTAGTTATGAATTTTTCTCTTTGCAGCTGCAAAGATACGCATAATCTTGCTAAAAGCCGCCTGTTTCCTGCTAAAAATATTGTAAAAATGTCTCAGTAATGAGATAAAAAACGTAAAACTTGCAGGTATTCCAAAAGTTTGCAGTAACTTTGCAGTCTCTATACCATATAAAATAAAGAGGAAAATGAGTCTGACAGGATTAGTAAGACCGCTGTTTGCCAATAGATGGCGGGAACTGGAAAAACATATCAACGAAGGCGAGCAACTGCAACGCGAGGTGTTGGCCCGTCTGGTGCAGAAGGCCCAGGACACGGAATACGGCCGCAAGCATCTGTTTGCTGCCACAAAGAGCTATGAGGACTTTGTGCGCAACAACCCCGTGAACACCTACGAAGAACTGAAGACCGACATTGACCGCATGCGCCAGGGCGAGAGCGACGTGCTGTGGCCAGGCCGTGTGAAGTGGTATGCCAAGTCCAGCGGCACCACCAACGACAAGTCGAAGTTCATCCCCGTCTCGGCCGACGGACTGAAGCGCATCCACTATAAAGGAGGTGCCGACGTGGTTACGCTCTATCTGAGAAACAACCCCCAGAGCCGTATGTTCGACGGCAAGGGCTTGATTCTTGGTGGCAGCCACTCGCCCAACTACAACCTGCCAGGCTCGCTGGTGGGCGACCTCAGCGCCATCCTCATCGAGAATATCAATCCTTTGGTGAATCTGGTGCGTGTGCCCTCAAAGCAGACAGCCCTGCTGAGCGACTTCGAGATCAAGCGTGACCGCATTGCCCGCGAGGCGATGACGAAGAACGTGACCAACCTGAGCGGCGTCCCCTCGTGGATGCTCTCTGTGCTCAATCGCGTGATGGAGATCTCTGGCAAGACCCATCTGGAGGAGGTATGGCCCAATCTCGAGGTGTTCTTCCATGGCGGCGTGGCCTTTACGCCCTATCGCGAGCAGTACGAGAAGCTCATCACCAGTCCCAAGATGCACTACATGGAGACCTACAACGCCAGTGAGGGCTTCTTTGGCATTCAGGACGACCCCAGCGACAAGTCCATGCTGCTGATGCTCGACTACGACGTGTTCTACGAGTTCCAGGAGATGGGCACTGACACCATCGTACCCCTGTGGGGCGTTGAGAAGGACAAAAACTACGCCATGCTCATCTCTACCTCGTGTGGTTTGTGGCGCTATATGATTGGCGACACGGTGAAGTTCACCTCTACCAACCCCTATAAGTTTATTATCTCTGGCCGCACTAAGAGCTTTATCAATGCCTTTGGCGAGGAACTCATCGTCGATAATGCCGAGCAGGGTCTGAAGTATGCCTGCGAGAAGACGGGTGCCCAGGTGTTGGAATACACGGCCGCACCAGTCTTTATGGACCAGAACGCCAAGTGCCGCCACCAGTGGCTCATCGAGTTCTCCAAGGCTCCTGAGGACGTAGAGCAGTTTGCCGACATCCTGGACCGCAAGCTCCAGGAGTTGAACAGCGACTACGAGGCCAAGCGCTATAAGGACATCACCCTGCAGCATCTGGAGATTATCCCTGCCCGTCAGGGACTCTTCAACGACTGGCTGAAGGCCAAGGGCAAGTTGGGCGGACAGCACAAGGTGCCTCGTCTGAGCAATAGTCGTGAGCACTTGGAAGAATTGCTTAAAATGAATAGAGCCACCCCCAACCCCTCCCTGTAAGGAGGGGAGTTAATGGAACTCTATCTTGATTAAAATTCGCATGATGTTTAAGACAAAAGAATATATCATAAGACAGATTAAAGAACTATTCACCCCCCTCCATGCAGGGAGGGGCTGGGGGTGGGTCTTTTTACTCATCCTTGCCTCCTGTGCCCGCATGGGCAGCCCTGACGGCGGCTGGTATGACGACACGCCCCCACGCGTTGTCAGTTCTACCCCCGACGACCAAGGCGTCAACGTGAAGGGCAGGAAGGTGACCATCAACTTCAGCGAATATATCAAACTGGACGACCCACAAAACAAGGTGATCATCTCTCCCCCACAGATCGAGATGGCCGACATCAAGGCCGCAGGCCGTCGAATCACCGTCGACCTGAAAGACTCGCTGAAAGAAAACACCACCTATACCGTGGACTTTGGCGACGCCATCAGCGACAACAACGAGGGCAACCCCATGGGCAACTACACCTTCAGCTTCTCTACGGGCGACCATATCGATACGCTCGAGGTGAGTGGCTATTGCCTGAACGCCGAGAACCTGGAGCCCATCAAGGGACTGCTGGTGGGCCTCTATGACAACTTTGCCGACTCGGCCTTCCACAAGGAACCCATGATGCGCGTGTCGCGCACCAATGGCAGCGGCTTCTTCACCATCAAGGGTGTGGCCCCTGGCACCTATCGCTGCTTTGCCCTGGAGGACAAGGACGGTGACTTCGTGTTCAGCCAAAAGAACGAGACCGTGGGCTTCAACCACGACAGCATCCGCCCCACATGGAAGCCAGACGCCCGTCCTGACACCCTGTGGCTCGACTCGCTCCATATCAAGGACATCATCTCGAGGTCCTACACCCATTTCCTGCCCGACGACGTCACCCTGCTGTGCTTCCAGGAGCCCCAGACCGACCGCTTCCTGCTGAAGACAGAGCGCAGCACGCCAGAGCGCCTGGGCATGTACTTCACCTATGGCAGCGACTCGCTCCCCCATCTGCGCGGCCTGAACTTCAACGACAAGGACGCCTTTATCCTTGAGGCTTCACAGAAGAACGACACGCTGACCTATTGGCTGGCCGACAGCACGCTGATCAATCAGGACACGCTGGAGATAGAAGCCACCTTCCTGATGAGCGACTCGCTGGGCGCCCTCATCCAGCACACCGACACCATCGCCTTTACGGCCAAGACCTCGTATGCCAAGCGACTGAAAGCCAAGCAGAAGGAGTTTGAAGAATGGAAGAAAGAACAGGAGAAAAAGAAGAAACGCAAGGAGCCCTACGACTCCATCATGCCTATCGACCCGCTGATGTTCAAGCTGTCGGCCAACGGCAGTATCGACCCCAACCAGCGCGTCTTCTTCGAGATGCCAGAGCCGCTGAGCCGTTGCGACACGTCGGCCATCCACCTCGCTGTCAAGGTTGACACGCTGTGGAACGCCTTCCCCTATCGATTCCAGCAGATAGGCGTGCGTCTATATCAACTCTCAGCCGACTGGGAGATGGGACAGGAATACCAGATAGAGATTGACTCTGCCGCCTTCCAAGGCATCTATGGCGCCGTTTCCCACCACAGGAAACAGAACATCAAGGTGCGCACGGAGGACGAATACAGTTCGCTGGTGATGGAACTGAGTGGCGTGCCCCTCACCGACTCCATCTGGGTGCAGTTGGTTGACAATGGCGACAAGGTCATCCGCCAGTCGCTGGCCGACGCCGATGGCATGGCCGAGTTTATCTATCTGAAGCCTGGCAGCTACTATGTCCGCGCTTATGTCGATAAGAACGGCAACGGCAAGTGGGACACAGGCGTCTATGACCAGGACCTGCAGCCCGAGCCCGTCTATTATTTCCACGAGAAGATAGAATGTCGCCAGAAGTGGGACGTCAGTCGTCAGTGGAACCTCACCGCCCGTCCGCTCTTCAAGCAAAAGCCCCTGGCTATCACCAAGCAGAAACCTGACAAGCAGAAGCAGCAGCTGAAGAACCGCAATATCCAGCGTGCACGCGACATGGGCAAAGAATACGTACCAAAAGGATTTTAAAACAAGATTGAGTTATGAAGAAGAGAACCACTATGAGTCATATCGTGCGCAAGGCCTTATGGAGCCTGCCCCTCTGTCTGATGTCGCTGATGCCCATGCAGGCCTCAGCCCAGTGTGGTATTGAGAACAAGGCCTTTGGCAATGGCGAGTTTCTCACCTACGACCTCTACTTCAACTGGAAGTTTGTGTGGATCAAGGTGGGCTCGGCATCCATGTCGACGGTCACCTCTACCTTCCGTGGCCAGCCCGCCTATCGTACCAGTCTGACCACCCGTGGCAACAGCAAACTCGATGGCGTCTTCGTCATGCGCGACACGCTGCTCTCCTATTGCAGCGCCGCCGACCTCTCGCCACTCTATTTCCGCAAGGGAGCCCTGGAGGGCAGTCGCTATTATGTCGATGAACTGTGGTACAGCTATCCGCGCAACCACAGCCGTCTGCGCATGCACCGCATTGATGCCGATGGCGAGCAGCACTGGCAGGAGAAGGAATACTCCGACTGCGTCTACGACATGATGAGCATCTTCCTCCGTGCCCGCAATTTCGACGGTTCCAAACTCAAGGAGGGCGACATCATCCCCATGCCCATCAGCGATGCACGCAACCTGAGCAACTCGTGGCTCACCTATCGCGGCAAGGACACCTTCAAGGTTGACGGCACGGGCGAGAAGTTCCGCTGCCTGGTCTTCTCGTTCTATGAGCGCGAGGATGGCAAGAACCACGAACTCATCCGCTTCTATATCACCGACGACACGAACCACATCCCTGTGCGCCTCGACATGTTCCTGAGCTTTGGCTCGGCCAAGGTGTTCCTCAAGGGCTACAAGGGCGTTCGCAGTCCGATGACGTCGAAGATTAAATAAAACACAGAGGTTAAAACAAAAAAAGAGGTTCCCCATTTTTCTGAGGAACCTCTTTTTCTTTCTTATGCCTTCAGCGCTCGCATGGCGTTGAGCACAGCCAGCACCGTGACACCCACATCGGCAAAGACGGCGAGCCACATGGTGGCGATGCCAAAGAAGGCCAGTATGAGGACGGCCACCTTGACGCCAATGGCAAACCAGATGTTTTGGCGCGCTATGCCAATGGTGCGACGCGCAATGCGGATGGCCGTAGCAATCTTCGTAGGCTGGTCGTCCATCAGCACCACATCGGCAGCCTCGATGGCCGCATCGCTGCCCAGGCCTCCCATCGCAATACCTACGTCGGCACGTGCCAACACAGGGGCATCGTTGATGCCATCGCCCACAAAGGCGGCATATCGTGGGTGAGAGGGTGTAGAGTCGCGGAGGTATGAGGACAGTTTTTCCACCTTGTCAGTGGGCAGCAGTTCGGCATGATACTCGTCTATCTGCAGCTGCTGAGCCACACGGGCAGCCACTTCCTCGCGGTCGCCAGTCAGCATCACGGCCTTGCTGACGCCCAGATCTTTCAGTTGCAGGATAGCATCGGCGCTGTCGGTCTTCACCTGGTCGTTGATCACGATATGACCAGCATAGACAAACGAGGTGGGCTGAACCCTCAGCACAGAATGCTCTGCAATGGCCACATGCACAATCGTGCCCTCGTCGCCGTGGTCACACTGGTGCCATTTCACGCCCACCAGGTCCATCATCTTCGCATTGCCCACACACACCATCTTGTCGCCCACCTTGGCACGGATGCCCTTGCCTGCAATCTCTTCCACCTCCGTCACCTTACAGCCGTCAGTACCCTCGCTGGGGAAGGCATCACGCAGGGCGGCACCAATGGGATGGGTGGTAGAGTGCTCCACATGAGCAGCCAGATGCAGCAACTGATACTCGCTACACACCTCGGGGTGTACGGCTACCACCGAGAAGCGGCCATGGGTCAGCGTACCCGTCTTGTCGAAGACCACCGTATCGACCTTCGACAGCAGGTCCAGATAGTTGGCACCCTTCACCAGTACGCCCTTTCTCGACGCGCTGCCAATGCCTCCAAAGAAGGTGAGGGGCACGCTGATGACCAGCGCACAGGGACAGCTGACCACCAGGAACATCAGGGCGCGATAGAGCCACAGGGGGAAGAAGCCCCAGAAGGCATTGAAGAATGTGGAAGAGAGACCAGCGATGGCAAATGCCATGCCCATAGGCATGATGATGGCGATGGCCAGGGCCAGGAACACCACGATAGGCGTATAGATACGGGCAAAGCGGGTGATGAAGGCCTCGCTCTGCGACTTGTGCTCGCCAGCCTCCTCTACCAGTTTGATGATTCTCGACACGGTGCTCTCGCCAAAGGCCTTGGTGGTGCGCACCTCGATGACGCCACTCAGGTTGATGCTGCCCGATATGATGTCGTCGCCCTCATTCACCTCCAGGGGCACGCTCTCGCCTGTCAGGGCCATCGTGTTCAGACTCGATTTGCCACTGACAATGGTGCCGTCCAAGGGCACCTTCTCGCCAGGTCTGATTTCGATGACAGAACCCACAGCCACCTTGTCGGGGTTCATATCCACAATCCCTGCCTCCACTCCCGTTCGGGATGGGTCGGAGGTGGGTTTCACATGGGCCACGTCAGGGCGGATATCCATCAGATGCGAGATGCTCGCCCTACTCTTTCCTTCGGCCAGTCCCTCGAAATACTCGCCCACCTGGAAGAACAGCATCACAAAGACGGCCTCAGTAAACTCGCTCTCGGCACCTGGCAGAAAACCGATGCAGAGGGCACCGATGGTGGCCACCGTCATCAGGAAGTGCTCATTGAAGGGGTCGCCATGCGCCAAGCCCTCGGCCGCCTCTTTCAGCGTGCCTGCACCTATTATAAAATAAGGTACGAGGTAAACCAGCAGCAACTGCCATGTGGGCAGCTCCAGCGTCTTCTCTACGATGACAGCCGCAATCAGCAGCACCACTGCCACTGCTATTGTCCACAGCTGGCGATGGCCTCCGTGCTCATGATGATGTTCATGATGATGCTCGTGATGGTGCTCGTGATGGTGCTCGTGGTGATGCTCGTGGTGGTGCTCGTGCTCGTGACCACAACACCCATGTTCGTGATGATGTTCGTGTGACATAATTCGCTCGTTTTAAATATTCTGGGTGCAAAGGTAAGATATTTTTTCTGCAACTTGGTTGCAAAGTGCTAATTTTCGACATTTTTACCATCTTCGTTTCTATTTTTTTCATTATCTTTGCACCCATGTTAGACCATCAAGCATGTGAAGCCCTGCTCACCGAGCACGGCATCAAACCCACCGCCAACCGCATTGTGGTGGTGAAGACGCTGGCCGATGCCGAGCGTCCTCTGTCGCTCAGCGAACTGGAATACCAGATTCTGTCCATCGACAAGTCGGGCGTCTTCCGTGCGCTCACCCTCTTCCGCGAGCACCATCTGGTGCACGTCATCGAGGATGGCGGCGACGGCGTGCGTTATGAACTCTGCCACAGCCACCATGGTCACGACGATGACGACGACCAGCATGTGCATTTCTATTGTGAGCGCTGTCATCGCACCTTCTGTCTGCACGACATGCCCATCCCCACCATCATCCTCCCCGATGGCTATCAGCTCCAGAGCATCAACTACATGGCCAAGGGCCTCTGTCCCGACTGCGCCAAGAGCGTGGGGTGAGTAAGGAATGGATAACACTTTGCACTAGACTATGCATAAACCAAAAACGAAACAGGTATTAATGATAACAAGGAAAAGATTGTTTTTAATGAACCTGCTGCTGATGGCAGTGGCCAACGGAGCCATGGCTCAGCAGACAGGGGAACCGAGGAACCCATTGAAAGGGTATGTGATCACCAACACCAACGACACCATTCAGGGCACGATAGACTACCTCACGGGCAAGGAGAATGCCGAGGCCTGCCATTTCCTGAAGGATGGCGAGACGGCGTATCGCACCTACCGTCCAGGCGAGATACAGGGCTATCGGGTGAATGAAGGCGGCGCATACTATGTCAGTCGCACATTGCCGCTTGATGGCAAGGATTCCACGTTTTTTGCTGAATACCTATTGCAGGGTGGGGTAAGCCTCTATCGCTATGAGGACGAAAAGCGAACCCTGTTTTATATGGTAGATGGAAAAGGCAAAGTGGCCACCATCAAGAAAGAGGATTATGAGAAATACAAGAAAGAGGAAGCTGCGCGACGCAAGCGCAATAACCTGCAAGAGGCTGCTGCTATCATGTATATTAGTCCGGAGGCAACAAGAGACCTTTGGCAGAAGAACATCACGGCAGCCAATCTGGTGAGGACGACGCGTCGCTATAACGAGCAGTATTGTCAGGATGCTGGCGACTGCGTAGAGTTCCAATATAATAGCAATAAGACATCCCTTTATTCTCCCAGACTCTTCGCAGAGGTAGGCTTCAGTAAGGGAGAAATGAAATACGAGGTCTACTCGTTTCAGACACAAATGCCCTATATCAATATCGGCTGTGAGTTTGGCTCCTCGCGTAAGCATCCCAACCTGTCACACCAGGCAACTGTGTTGGTTGGACTGTATGATGACAGGACCATCTTTTGGGGATACAGTTACAATGAAAAGAAGAAGTTCTGGCTTGAGGTGGATTATGGCCTCATCTATCGCTTTCCGACGAGCGGCAAGAACAGACCGTTTGTAAATGGCGGCATAACTCTTTCGCAGGTCTCAGGTGCCTATGCCGCTGCGGGTTATGAGTTTGGTGTTGGTCATCATCTGTGGCGTGTTGGCGCCAAATTCAATTATCGAGGTGTCAACATCGTGAAGGACCTTCTTTTTGAAGATGATATGTTTGCCACTTTTACCACTGGCTCACTCAACCTCACCTTTGTGTTGTAAGCAAAAGATGGGCTGACATCCAACAGGATGCCAGCCCATTTCAGCATATTAAATCATTTCACTTATTTCAGATATTCCGAGAAGTCGGTGAGGTGCATGTCGCCCTTGCGTGCCAGCGAGTCGTGCATGGCGAAGGCGGCGGTGAGCGCGTGACGGGTCTGTCCCATCTTGGCCAACTTCAAGTACTCGCGCAGCAGCGGCTTGTAGTCGGGGTGTGCGCAGTTCTCGATGATGATCTCGGCACGCTGAGCGGGACTCTTGCCACGCAGGTCGGCCACACCCTGCTCGGTGACGATGATGTTGACATCGTGTTCCGAAGAGTCCTGGTGACTGACGAAGGGCACAATAGACGAGATGAGACCACCCTTGGCCGTTGAGGGGCAGGTGAAGATAGAGAGGTAGGCGTTGCGGATGAAGTCGCCAGAGCCGCCGATACCGTTCATCATCTTCGTGCCGCTGATGTGGGTAGAGTTGGCATTGCCATAGAGATCCACCTCGATAGCTGTGTTGATGGCGATGACACCCAGTCGGCGAATCACCTCGGGCGAGTTGGAGATCTCGCTCTGACGCAGCGTCAGGTGGTCCTTGAAGTAATCCATATTGTCGTACACCTGCATCAGGCAGTCGTTAGACACGGTGAGCGAGCAGGCCGAAGCGTCCTTCACACGACCATTGAGCATCATCTCGATGACAGAGTTCTGAATCACCTCGGTATAGATGTTGAAGTCGGGCACCTGCTTGTCCTGACCCAGGGCGCCGAGAATAGCGTTGGCGGTAGAGCCTACGCCACTCTGCAGGGGCAGGAACTCCTTGGGGATGCGACCCTTGCGCAACTCGTCCACCAGGAACTCGGCCGTGAGGAAGCCAATCTTCTCGGTCACGGGGTCGGAGTCCTTGAAGGCACGGGCCTCGTCGGGGATGTTACACTCCACGACACCCACCACCTTATCCTTGGGAATCGACACGTAGGGCACGCCGATGCGGTCGCTCACCTTGGTAATCATGATGGGCTTGCGGTAAGGGGGATCCAGGGGCTCATAGACGTCGTGGATAAACTTCGCATTGGCATTGTGGAAGCTGTTCAACTCGAGGATGACATGCTTGGCCAAGCGGGCTGCCGTGGGACTGATGCCGCCAGCAGCAGTGAGATAGACATGATAGTCGTTGCCCACCTCCTCGATGTCGCACACCTCGAGGATAGCCCAGTCGAGGTCGCCATAGAAGCCATAGCGCAGCTCCTGTGCCATGTGACTCAGGTGCAGGTCGTTATAGGGAATCTCACCCATGTTGACGTGCTTGCGGAAGTCGGGGTTGGTGGTGTAGGGGGCACGATACTTGATGGCCTGAGCATTGGCCATATCGCCATCGGTCGACTGTCCTGTAGAGGCACCAGTGAAGATGCCCACCTTAAACTCGCGTCCTGCCTCATGCTCCTTCACGGCAATCTTAGCCAGTTCCTTGGTGGTGGCCTTTGCCACACCAGCCGGCGTAAAACCACTCATGGCGATGTTCTCGCCGTTCTTAATCAGCGCTGCAGCCTCAGCAGCGGTCATACGTGTATAAGCCATTCTTTCCTTAATAGTTTGATAGATTTTTTAAAATATTGGGCGCAAAGGTACAAAAAATCACCCGCACCGCAAAACAAATTGATTATTATTTGCCCTTTTCGGTAACATATTCACTTTTTCAAGACCACAAAACCTGTCATTTAGTCACAAAACGGATGGTGAAGCGCGTGAGGTGGTCGTCAGGATCGGTGAGCAGACTGAACGTGCAGCCGTGGGCCGTGAGGATGTCACGGATGAGCAGCAGACCGAGACCCTGGCCTTGGGGTTTGGTGGAGTAGAACGGGGTGAACAGATGCTGGGCCACCTCGGCAGGGATGCCTCGTCCGTTGTCGGCGACCACGAGCTGATAGGGTGTGGTGGTGACGGTGATGTGGCCTTCGTTGTTGCCGATGCTCTCCACCGCATTCTTCACGATGTTGATGAGCACCTGCTGGAAGAGTACTGTGTCCAGATGCACGGGCGACGCCTCATCGGTGAGACAGAACTCCAGACGCACGGGCTTGCCCGCACACAGGTTTTCGAGGAACGGCTGACAGGCCTCCACCTCTTCGCTCAGGTCGCACAACTGCAACTGGGGCTTGGGTATCTTGACCACCTCGGCAAAGCGGGTGACAAAGGCTGAGAGTGCCTTCAGACGGTCGGCTGCCGCTGGTTCGCTGTCAATCAGGTTGACGATGCCCGCCACGCTGTTGTTCACCTCGTGGGCTATCATGCGGATGATGCGCTCGTAGGCGGCCTTCTCGGCCTGGCGCACCTCGGCGGTGAGGGGTTCGATGAGGAAGAAGGGATGCTGAAAACCACGGTCGGGAAACGACAGGTGACTGATGCGGAAGAGTTGCGGACCACCCGTCAGTCGCACGGTGGTCGACTGGCCCATGGGCAGTGCCTTCATTGCCTCCTCAATGCTGGGCGACAGCATCTCTCGGGCTGCAGGATTCATCGAGGTTGTCTTGCCGTCGATGTCGCATTGCACAATGCCCATCGGCGAGGCCTCAATCAGCAGACTGAGAAAAGAGTATTGCTCTTCCAGCGTCAGGTGTTCGCTGCGCAGGCGTGTCAGCAGGTCGTTGAAGGTGCGCACGATGAGGTCGGTCTCGTGCTGCCCCGATGGTGCCAGACGGGTGGTCAGGTCAAGGTCCTTCACCAGTTCCATACCACCTATCAGCGTGTCATAGGGGCGTATGGTCTTGCGATAGAAGTAGCCCAGATAGCACAGCAGCACGATGGTAAACCCCTCGATGGCGTAAAACAACGTGGAGTTTGTGTTAAACGCAGAATAGAGGGCAGCGCCTGCCAGCAGCACAATGCACAGGGCCAGGAGAACAAAGTAATGCTTGAGTTTCATAGGCCGTACTTTTCAATCTTTCGATAGAGTGCTCCGCGACTGATGCCCAGTTCCTTGGCCACCAGCGAGAGGTTGCCGCCATTCTTGGCAATGCTGGCCGCAATGGCTGTGCGCTCCATAGAAGATAAAGACCCACCCCCAGCCCCTCCCTGTATGGAGGGGAGTGGTGTCTGGTCGCCATTGAGAGGATGAAAGGCATCGCTGGTGAGTAACTGATTCCCTCCCTCGGAGGGAGGAGTTTGGGGTGGGTTCATCAGCACCGTGCGCTCCACCAGGTTCTTCAACTCGCGGATATTGCCTGGATAGGGTAGGGTCTGCAGATAGGCAATGGCATCGGCTGACGCCTGCACCCTGGGCAGACTGTTGGCCTTGCAGGCCTCTGTGATGAAATAGTCCACCAGCAGGGGGATATCCTCCAGGCGCTTGCGCAAGGGCGGCAGGTGGAGGTTGATGATGTTGATACGATAAAACAGGTCCTCGCGAAACGTATGCTCGGCCACCATCGTGCGCAGGTCGGCATTGGTGGCACACACCACTCGCACATCCGTGCGGCGCGTCTCGCTGTCGCCCAGCACTTCGTAGGTCTGGTCTTGCAGCACACGCAGCAGCTTCACCTGACTGGCTGGCGACAGTTCGCCAATCTCGTCGAGGAAGATGGTGCCGCCCTTTGCCATCTCGAAGCGGCCCACACGGTCGGCCTTGGCATCAGTAAACGAACCTTTCTTGTGTCCGAACATCTCGCTCTCGAACAGCGACGTGGATATGCCGCCGAGGTTCACCTTCACAAAGGGGCCGTTGGCTCTGCGACTCTGACGGTGTATGGCCTCTGCAATGAGTTCCTTACCTGTGCCGCTCTCGCCTGTAATCAAGACGGGGGCGTTGGTGGGAGCCACGCGGGCAATAGTAGAATAGATAGATGACAAGGAAGGGAGGAGGACGGACCCACCCCCTTGCCCCTCCCTGTATGGAGGGGAGTATTTACCCTTCACGTTTGTGCTATCTTCGCCCCTCGGGAGGGTCTTTATATTCACAGCCGTCTCAATTCGTTCCAACAGCACACCGTTGTCCCACGGCTTGGTGATAAAGTCGAACGCGCCAGCACGCATGCCCTGCACCGCCAGGTCGATGCTGCCCCATGCCGTCATCAGGATACACGGTACCTCTGGGCGGAACACCTTGATTTGCCTCAGCAGGGTCAGTCCCTCTTCGCCGTCGGTGACACGGGTGTAGTTCATATCCATCAGCACCAACTCCACGGCTGGCGTGCTGCGAATCATCTGTATGGCTGCCTTCGGTTCCTCGGCCAAAGCTACTTCATAGCCGTTGCGTTCCAGCACGAGCTTCAGCGAAAGGCGTATGGTCTTATCGTCGTCTACTACGAGAATCATATTTATCTGTTATAGGTTTGCGGCTGCAAAGATAACAAAAATCTTTCTATTCCTCGCCACTCACCTTCAACTTTTCTTTACCTTTATATTTCGTCATGTCGCTGACAACCACCTGCTCGCCAACTTCCAGTCCGCTGATGACCTCGATATAGTCGTAGTTGCATTCGCCCAGTTTTACCTCGCGAGGCAAAAGCGTGTCGCCGTTCATGACAAAGAGGGTATAGTCGCCAGGACCGCTATAGAACGAGCCGTTCTTGATGCGCAGCACATCGTCCTTGATGCTGGTGATGACGAAGACCTCGGCCCTGAGACCTGAGCGCAGACGTGGGTGACTCATATCATCGGGCACCACGGTAAAGGTGATGGCACCACTTTTGCTCAGCGGCATCACGGTGTTGATGGTACCCCTCAGTCGCTCCTTGCCAATGCGCAGGATGACAGCTCCACCCACACGCACGCGCTCGCTGTGGTTATCGCTGATCTCACACTCAGCCTTGAAATGACTCAGGTCGCTCACAACTGCTATCTTCTGACTACCGCCAGCGATGCTACCCACCTCTGTATTAATATAGGTAAGCGTGCCACGGCGCGGCGAACAGATGCGGGCGTCGTTCAGCGTGCGACGCTGTGCATCGAGGTTGCGCTCATAGATGCCGTCGTTCAGTTGCTGAATGCGCTGGTCGGCCTGCTTCGCCTTCACCTCGTTCTGGTATTGCTGGCGCAGTTGGTTCAGTTGCATCTGAGCCGTGCGCAGCGTGGTCTCTGCCTGTCGCACACGGTCGCGGGTGCCTGAGCCCAGACTGTCCAGATAGAGTTCGTTGCGCAGCTTCGCTTCCAGTTGCGACAGCTCCATCTCCTTCACCTCTATCTGCATGCGGCGGTCGGCCAACTGCGTCTCGTTGCTAGCCAGCTGCTGGGCGCGCTGCTGACGTCGAATCTCCTGTTCGTCGAGTGCCTTGGCATAGTCGGCCTCGGCCGATTGCAGGTCAAGGCGCAGCAGGGGCGTACCCTCTTCCACGCTATCGCCACTATGGGCATACACCTCGAGTATCTTGGCGCTGATGGGCGAAATGATAATCTCCTCGAAGGCAGGCACCACATTACCTGTGGCCGACACGCTCACGTCGATGGTGCCACGGTCCACCTCAGATATCATCAACTTCTTGCGGTCTATCGAGGGCATCATCATCGAGCCCAGCCAGGCACCGATGCCCAGCACTACCACAGCCACCGATGCGGCTATCGCTATCTTACGTATCTTCTTCTTGCGTTGCTCGCTGACAGGAATCTGCCTGTCCATCGTTTCGTTATCGTTCTTCATATTATTTCTCTGAAATCAGTTTCTCAACGTCTGCCGTCAGGTCGCACTGGTGCTCGAAGTCCCAGAGAGCAACGCTGCGCAGCTGATAATAGTAATACCAATAGTTATAGAGTTGGGTGATGCGCCCAATGCGCGCTTGGTCCTTGGCAGTCTGCGCATCCGACAGCTCCAGGGTCGAGATAGTGCCAATCTTAAAGGTCTCCACGTTGGTGTGATAGCGACGACGGGCAATGGTGTCGGCCTCGCAGGCAATGCGCAGTTGCTCTGCCTGGTTGTTAAACTGCTCCGTCAGAATAAAGATGTCCTGGCGGAAGTTCTGCGTCTGCTGGCGTATCTGTCCCTGCACAATGTCGCGGTTGCTCTCGGCCACCTTACGCTGTCCCTTGCGCTTGCCCCAGTCCAGTAGGGGGATGGTGATACCTACCTGCACCACCTCGTTGCTCAGCAGGTTGCGATAGGCACCATTGAGGTTGTCGGCATTGCCCGTATAGCCCACCTGGGCATAGAGGTTGATGCTCTGACGATTGGCACGGGCCTGCGCCACGGCATAGTCGGCCTCTATCTGGCGGCGACGCATGGTGGTGGCCTGGGCGTTGTTCTCCAGGGCGTGGGTCAAGACATCCTCGTAAGAAAGACTCACCCCCTGCCCCTCTCTCTCGAGGGAGGGGAGTGGTAAGTCCTCAGGCATAATGGGGGCGATATCTGCCTCCACGTCGAGGAACGAGCGCAGGGCAAACTGACTGGCCTGGCGACTGCTCTCGCTGTTGGTGAGGGCGCTGCGGGCAGTGAGCATGTTGAGGCGCATCTGCAGTACGTCGTTCTCGCTGATGGTACCCATCTGGCGCTTGGCCTGGGCCACCTCATAGAGTTTTTCGGCTGTCTGCAGGTTCTGGCGTGCGATGTTCACCTGTTCGCCAGCCAGCAGCAGACTGAAATAATGGCTGATGGCCTGCATGGCCACCTGCTCGGTCTCTGTGAGGAAGCGTGCCTGGGCCTCGCGATAGCGCAAGGGCTCTATGCGACGGTTCCACTTCAGGTAGTTCACGCTGAAGAGGGGCTGCTGCAGGGTGATGGCCACGGGCAGCGACATAAACTGATTCTGCGTGCTCACCCCATTGCCTGACTGATGCAGGTAGTCCAGGGACGACTCCACAGAGAGGGTGCCGCCTGTGGGCCACAGTTTCTGCGAGATATGCAGTCCACCGTCAAGACCCAGGTAGTCGTTGCGGACGAACGACAGCGAGCCGTCGGCCTGCTGATACGAGCTGTAGCGCTTGTTGTACGAGGGAGCAGTACCCGACAGCGTCACCTCTGGCAGCAGGTCGGCCCTGTAGCTGCGCCACTGCCAGTAGGCAGAGCGCAGTTCGCCCAAGGCCACGGCGGCCTCGATACTCTGGCGGCGTGCCATCGTAATACACTCGTCGAGGGTCAGGCGGAGGGTGTCCGTCTGGGCTTGTGTCGACAGGGGCAGTAAAGCCAGACAAAAGAAAAAGAGTCTATTCATGTTGCAAGGCTTCTACAGGACGTTTATACATGGCAAGGAACGTAGGCACCACCATGCCGATGGTGACGATGGCGAGGAGCAGGAGATATTGTATCACACAGACAATGAGGTAATGCAACCAGAAGGTGTTCACCCAGTTGGTCTCATGACCAGTGCCACACGAGGTGAAGGCCTGAACCACGCCCATGTTAAGGGCAATCTGCAACCAGATGAGTTGTCCGATAACAGTAGCGACAAACGTGAGCAGCGCGGCTTCCTTCCACAACATGCCAAAAATATGGCGGCGCTTAGCACCAAAGCTGCGCATGATGCCGATATCCTCTGTGCGCTTGCGTATCTGTAGCCAGAAGGTGCCAAGGGTACCTATCACCACATTGATAAGTAGCAGGCCGATAAACGTCCACATCAGGCCGAATATCACCTGATTATCATTATCTAAAAGAGTTTCATCGATATAATCGGAATAAGTCTTCAGAGAGTGAAGAAGCTGACTGCCGACCATATACCCTGGTTGGTGCTCACTCATCTTTGTCACAAAGGCATCGGCATCGGCATCAGGCTTCAGACGGATGAGAAAGGTGGGACTACCATTGGTAGATAGCGCCTCAGGAATCAGGATGTTGTAGTTATAGCGGTCATTAAACTTGCCTCGGAAGTCCTCTACAACGCCAGCCACGGTAAAGTGTTTTCTCACCTTCCATTCCTGCGGCATGCCATGGTCGTATTCACGTTCCCAATCTGTTATGCGACGCCCTACGGCCTGGTCGGTGTCAAAGAGCGCCAGGGCCAGACTGCGCGTGATGATGACGCTGTCGCCCTCCAACTTTGAGAGCTCAGCTGCTGAAGGACTGCCCTTAACAGGTGTCAGTCCCAAGGTCTCCACATACTGTGTGTTCGATGTGAACCACTTGGTCCAGGCCCAACAATAGTGGGCGCTGTCGGCCTCAGGGGAATAGGGTGTGGTTGACGAATAGCTATTGTTAACCAATGAGGCACTCTGCACCTCGGGCATAGCAAGCACCTCGTCGCGCATGGCATAAAGGCTGGCAACATTCTCCAGGGCATTGCGCTCATAAGGATATAAATGGGTGGTATCTATATCCGAACCTAAATCAACAGGTTCGTGCTTGAGAAGCCTTGCCGTTTGACCCATTACCAGGTGGTCGTGCTCATACTCCGTGGCAGGCCAACACATGTGCGTGTCGTAAAAGCCGACGATATAGTAGTCGAGATAATAGAAACTCAGCAGGGTCGCGAGGGCAATCTCCACGAGTACGAAACCATTCTGTCGGCGATGCGCCCAAAAATTCTTGAAGGTCTGTTTCATCTTTTCTGGTTTAGCGATTCAACAATGGGTTTGCGGAGCGAATGCCACGAGGGAATGAGGGCCGCCATGAGGTTGAGCACGGCACAGCAGAGGAACGCCACAAGGAAGAGCGTGGGCGTGAAGAACATCTGGAAGTCGAATGTTGGGACATAGTCTCTCCCATCGCGTGAAGTGAAGGTAATTCTGAAAATCTCACAATCGCGCACGACATAGAGGAACAGCCACGACAGCACCCAACCAACGGCACCGCCAAGGAGGGTGAGCACCAGGTTCTCGTGGATCACCTCGTTCAGCAGTCCACGACGCTTGGCACCAAAGGCCTTGCGGATGCCCATCTCGGCACGACGGGCCTCCATGCGGTTGCTCACCAGTCCGCTCAGGTTGATAGCTGGCAGCAACAGGAAGAGCAACATCAGGATGGCTGGCGGCAGCATGTTCTCGGCCTTGTCAGAGAAGCTTTCTTCATCTGCCTCGAAAAAGTTCATGCATGTGAAATAATGACTCCTAGCCCAAATCATCCATGAATCCTTATCGCCAACCTTATCGCTCACCGTGGCATTGTAGTGACGGCGCAGGGGCTCTATCTCGTCGAGGAAGTCCTGACGACTGTAGCCCTCGCGCAGCAGGATGCGCACCTCGAGATAGTCATGGTATGTCTTATATGACAACGGATTTCCATTTTGATCGGTTATTGTCGAGGCATCTGGCACAAAGCCGAACACGTAGTCCGTATAGGGCACATAGATGTCGGAGGCCACTTGTCTTACCAGTCCGCTCACGGTCTTTACCACGCCCACGATATGGAACACTGGGTGATAGTCACGACCTGGCAGGGTGAAGTGGTCGGCGCCCCCCAACTGTTTAGCCACCTTTTCTGAGACGACACACACGCGTTCGCCATTGCGAAACTCCTTCTCGGAGAAGGGACGGCCTTTCACGAAGTCGAGGTCATAGAGGCGGAAGAAGTCAGGGTCGCAGCGCATGACGTCCACCCGAAAGTTTTGCTCCCCAGCCTCGTCGCCGATAGTCTCTTGCGCAGTCCTGATGCCAGCGGCAGCCTCCACGCAGTTCATCTTTCGGAAGCACGAGTCGAGCGCTGTCATAGAGTAGCACTCGTTGTATCTATAACGCTCACCCCCTGGTGTCAACTCGTCGTTGAACGAGCCTTGGAGATAGAGCGTGCGACTGCGGTTTGACTCTGGTGCGATGTCGCCCAGCAGGATGTTGAGGAAGATGGCAATCACCATGGCCGAGGCAATGGCCACCGCCGTACCCGCGATATAGATGGCGGAGAACAGCTTGTCTTCGCGAATCAGGGCAAAGGAATGGCAGACCCACCCCCATCCCCTCCCTGTGAGGGAGGAGAAGACCCACCCCCGACCCCCCCCTGTGAGGGAGGGGAGTAAATAGTTTTTCAACTTAGATATTATGCTCATATTTTATTTGTCTGATAATCTGTTCTTGTAAGTAACCACTCCCCTCCCTCATAGGGAGGGGTCGGGGGTGGGTCTACTGTATCTGTCGTCCGTCGAGGAATTTGATGATGCGGCTGGTCTGGGCAGCCTGCTGCTCATTGTGGGTCACCATGACGATGGTGCGGCCATCCTCACGGTTCAGTTTGTGGAGCAGTTCCATAATCTCTGCACCCATCTTCGAGTCGAGGTTACCAGTGGGCTCGTCGGCCAGCAGAATCTCTGGGTTGCCAATGATGGCACGGGCGATGGCCACACGCTGGCACTGTCCGCCAGAGAGTTGTGTGGGACGATGCTTCATGCGATGGCTGAGACCCACGCGCTCGATGACCTCCTTGGCCAATTTGATGCGCTCGCTGCTGCGCACGCCGCGATAGATAAGGGGCAGCTGCACGTTGTCAAGCACGTTGAGTGTGGGGATGAGGTGGAAGCTCTGGAACACGAAGCCCAGCGTCTTGTTGCGCAGTTCTGCCAACTTATTGTCGCTCAGTTTGGGGTCGATGCGTGTGCCACACAACTCTATCTCGCCGCTGGTGGGCTCGTCGAGCAGTCCCATGATGTTCAGCAGCGTTGACTTGCCGCAGCCTGAGGGACCCATGATGCTGAGGAACTCGCCCCTCTGCACTTCGAGGTTTACATTCTCCAACGCCTGTGTCTCCACTTCGTCGGTACGATAGATCTTGTTGATTCCTGTAAGTTTAATAACTGTTTCCATAATTCTTATTGTTTTATATTTGTTTTATTTGTTCTTTCTAATTACTCCCCTCCATTTAGGGAGGGGCTAGGGGTGGGTCGTTTATTCTTCTCTCAATGCCTCCGTAATCTTTGTTCTGATAATCTTCACGGCAGGGATAGCCGTGCCGATGATGACGGTGACAATCAAGACGAGATAGACAACGGCCGAGACCACGAGGAAATGAGACCAGAAGTAATCCACCCACGTCTTATCGGCTGGGAGCGATACCTCCCTAATGCTATAGAGCGTTTCGTAGTACACCTCACCATCGTACTCCTGAATGCCGCTGTGAGCATAGTTCAGATAGATGGCACAGCCGATGATGACGGCAGCAGTTGTCAGCACCACATTCTTCCAAAGGAAGTTGAACAGCAGGCGCAACTTCGTGGCACCAAAGGCACGACAAACGCCACACTCCTCAGTACGCCTCTTGGCGTGGAGCCAGACCGTGCCGATGACAGCCAGTATCAGGTTAACGAGGAAGAACAGGGCCAGTGCCAGACTGCGGTTCACCTCCTGCGTGCGCCCATCGTCGAGTTCCAACTGCTTCAGATAATCTTCGAAGGTCTTGAGTCGGCTGATGCGATTAAACGTCGTTCTGCCACCACGTATCAGTTCCTGTCCGTGCTCCTCTACGAAGCGACTTACGTCCAACCCCTTTTTCAGGCGGATGACATATCGACATTCAGTATGGTTTAGGTCTTCAGGCATCAGAATGATTGAGCGCATCGTAGATGACATCGACTGGCGGAAATCCTCTACCACGCCAGCAACGGTCACCTTGTATTCAGGCTGATAACAGATGCAGAGTTGACGCCCTGTCACATCATCTGTTCCAAACAGGGAGATAGCAGCCGAACGTGTCAACACCACCTGCTGATCACTCTTGGAGATATGCGACAGCTCCTCTGCCGATGGACTGCCCGTCAGAGGCTTTAAGCCATAAGTCTCGAAGAAGTGGGAGTCAGTGGTAAACCCCACACGATCCAGCAACAGCGTATCGCTATCGGCGCAACAATAATTAAAGGTTGGCTGACTGTAGCCCACGGAGCCGTATGACTGCGTGTAAAGATAGGCCGACTCCACACCTTCTACGGCCATCAGCTGGCGCAGCATCTGCTGATGACGCTGGGGCATCATCTCCCAGGCGTCATGTGGGGTGCCGTTCTCGTCGACGAAGACATCACCATTCACCTCTGTCTCAGCATAGAGCAACTGCTCACTGTCGTAGCCCTGGGGCAGACTGCGATAGTAATAGTTCACCACGGCAGGCTCGAACACGGCCCAGGCCACAATGGTGATGATAACCAGTTCAAGGAAAAGCCAACTGTTGGCATTCAGGATATTATTCAGTATCTGTTTCATCTCTTTTCCATCATTGATTCAACAATCGGTTTTCTCAGGCTCCACCAAGCAGGCACCACGGCAGCCAGGAGACTGAGCACCATGATGGCAGCGAAGGCACCTATAAACAACAGGGGGGCAAAGAGCATCTCGCCTTCCACGATAGGAGCCGAGGAAAGGGTGCTGTTGTCGAAGAACATACCCAGAATCTCTGCTCTCAGGCCATAGATGGCAAGCCACGAGAGAACAAGACCAATAATGCCGCCTATCGTTGTGAGCACCAGGTTTTCTATTACCACCTGGTTCAGCAGCGTACTGCGACTGGCGCCGAAGGTCTTACGCACAGCCATCTCGGCCCTGCGACGCTCCATGCGTCCTGCCACCACACCACAGAGGTTTAGTGCAGGTACAAAGAGCAGAACAAACAAGATGCTGGCATAGTGCTTGACGAGTTGCCAGTTGGTGACCATGTCAAACGTACCATCGCGGTTCTCTGTACGCAACACGTGCATCGGATGCGTTTCCATATGTCTGGTCAGCACCAGCCTCTTCTTCACGCCTTCACCAAAACTAAAGTTGTTCAGCGCTTCTGGGTGTGCCTGTTCTGTACGGGCAGCAACGTCGTCCAACTCCTGTTTCAAGGCCTGCAGGTGAGCATCATCCTTCACGGTGGCCACAACAGAATAGGTGCCGCTATAGGGAGAACCCGTGTACATTTCAATCAGCGCATAGGGCATCAACACATCGGCATAGCTGTCAGGTGTCAACTGACTGCAGCCTCGTATCACGCCCACAACTCGCAGGTTGTCGCGACCGTTCTCTAACTCCACCGTCCGTCCCACGGCATCCACGCCCTTGCCAAAGAGTCGTTCGGCCAAGGCATCGCTGATCACACAGACCTCTTCCTTATCCTCCACTTCCTTGTTGGTGAAGGGACGGCCACTCAGGAAGTCATACTCATAGATACGGAAGAAGTCGGCACTGACCTCATTGTGAACCACTTCCAGGAAGTCGTCCTTGCCTCGCACTACGAAACTGTGGCATCGGCCCAACGTCTTACCTGTTCCTGCAGCCAGCAGCGTAGGCGAGCAGTACTCGATGTTCTCACTGTTCTGAAACCATTCCTCAAAGGCTTTGGTACTGAACCCCGTCTGTCCCATACCCTCGTTCTCGGCCTCAACACGAAGGCCCTCGAAATAAATGGTACGCGCCCTGTTTGCTTCAGGATAGACAGGTGCTAACTTGATGTAGTACACCACCGCCATCACCATGGTAAAGGCTATGGCCAAGGCTGTGCCTACGATGTAGATGCCAGAGAAGAGCTTCTCTTCTCGCATCATGGCTAAAGCTTGTCTGAAATATCTCATATTATTCATCTTTTAAGGCTACGGTGATTTCACTTCGGCAGATGCGCCACGCAGGAATGGCAGTGGCGATGAGCACGGCACACAGCAGGACGAGGTAGACGATGACAGAGACCACGAGGAAGTGGGTGCCGAAGTCGTCGAACCAATAGTGGGAGGCGCCGTTGGTACCTAAGAAATGACTGAAAAGTCCGTGGGTGGTGGCAAACTGGAAGTAGATGGCGCAGCCGGCAACAACGCTGATGGTGGTAAGCAGCCATGCCTCGCTGATAAAGCTCCAGAACACGCTCCACCTTGTGGCACCAAAGGCACGGCGCACGCCAGCCTCCTCGCGACGTTGACGTGTGTACATGAGCAATGTGCCAAAGACGCCAAAGGCCAGGTTGATGGCGAAGAAGGCCGCGATGAACAGGTTGCGGCGTGCTTGGCGGCTGACAGCATACTTCTCTGTTTCCTTGTTGGATATCTCGCTAAGTGTCCTCATCTGGCGGACATAACAACGGTCTGTCACCAAGTCGTGCAGCATCTCGTGCTGATGCTCCTCGATAAAGCGCTGGGCATCGACGCCATCGCGCAGTCGGGCGATGATGGGCACGTTGAAGCGTGGCCCACTCTGGCAAACGAAGAGGATAGTGTAGTCGCGCTGGTAGCGACTGCTTCTCACATCCTCCACCACAGCTCGGATGGGCATGTTGGTGGTCAGCCAGTCAAAGTCCCCCTTTTCTTCATCATAGCCATAGAACTTGGTTTTCACGGTACGTCCAGCCACATCGATAGTGCCGAAAAGGGTCATCGCCAGCGAACGGGTGAGGATAATCGTGCGTTCCCAATCGCAATCATGGGTCAACTCGGAGGTGGGCACCTCGGGTGTCAGCGATTCGATACCATAGGCCTCAAACATCTTGTCATCCTTTGTGAAGCCGTAGTGCTCTGCCTGGATGGAATCATCGCCATTAAAGAGATAGTAGGACATGTTGTAGATGCCACAACCAATGGGAGAGTTAACAGCGGGGTAGGCCATCTCCACACCATCCATCTGCTGAATCTTCTGCAGCAGACTTTCTTCCTCGTTTTCGACGGCCCTAAGCTGTTCATACCTACCATTATGGCTGAGTTTGCTAGCCACCTCAAAGCGCACCAGACGGTCAGTGTCGTAGCCTAATGGCAGATTGTTGACATAGGATGTGACGATAATCGGGTCGAAAGCCCACCAGCAGGCGAAGGTGACGAGCACGAGTTCGAGGGCGAGCCAGATGGACGTCTTGCGTCCGAATATTTCTTTCAACTGTTTCATTTTCTTTCTACCTTTTTACTTTTTACCCTTTTACTTTTTCAGACTCATGGATTCAACAATGGGTTTTCTGAGACTGAACCACGCAGGAAGCGTTGCCGCCAGGACATTGAGCACGCAGCAAACGGTCAGAGCGATGAGGAAGACGGCAGGGCCGAAGAACATCTCACCTTTCAGCAATGGCACGGTGCCATAGATTCGGTAATTGGAAGAGAAGAGATCGAACACCCAGTCGCGCCAGCCGTAGAGGGCCGTCCATGCCAAACAGAGTCCCACAATGCCACCGATGATGGTTAGCACCAGATTTTCCATCATCACCTCGCCTAGCAGCGTACGCCGATTAGCACCAAAGGTCTTGCGGATGGCTATCTCTGGCAGTCGGCGCTCCATCCTACTGGCCACCATGCCACTGAGATTGAGGGCAGGCACTAGCAAGAGCAGCAGGGCGGCAGGTGTGATGTACCAGAAGAGGTTCTCGTCCCAGGTGTCGAAGATGTAGTTAACACCTTCCCATACCTGTTTGTAGTGTGACTTGATACGGTCGCCTATGATGACAGGACTGTCCTTGTGGACGGCATTATAGCGAGCCTCCACGTCCTTCAGTTCCTGCATGAAGGCATCGCGTTTGTTGTCAGGCACGCTGATAGTAAGGTCGAGAGGCTGATCCAAGACATAGCCAACATCTCTCATCAGTCCATTATAGGTATAGGGCATCCAGATATCGGCCACACACTTATCTGTCAGCGTACTGGGTGTTTCCACCACGCCGCAGATGCGAAAGAGACGATGGTTGAGCGTCAGCGTCTGACCCAGGCCCTTCTGCTCGTGGCCAAAGATCTGGTCGCGCAGTTGCTCTGTGATCACCACGTTGTTGCGGCCATTGTCGAAGTCATCCTTCGTGAAGGGCGCTCCCTCGATGAAGCAGAACTGATAGAAGTGGAAGAAGTTCGCATCCGTCATCTTGACTCTTGTAGATTGCTCGTGAATGCTGTCGGGCATGGTGACGAAGAAGCTGACGTTCGACCACAATTCCAACTCGGCCGTCATGCACTCTGGTGTCTTCATCGTCTGGAACAGGTCGCGATACATCTCGTGCGTGATGGGTTGCAGGTAACCTTCATTGTTCTTCAGCGTCAAATGATCCTGATAGTACGTCGTGCTGCGACGTACCTCTGGCGCAATGTCGGCCACCATTACGTAATACACTTCGGCAATCATCATCACGAAGGCCACGGCCAGTGCCGTGCCAGCGATGTACATGGCTGAGTAAAGTCGTTCCTCGCGCATCAAGGCGAGAGCTTGTCTGATATATCTCATAGGTTGATATTGTTGATATAAAAATGTTCGCCCTTATATCAACAACATCCGTGCCAAAAACGTAACTGCTTGATAATCAGTAGTTACTCGTTTTCGAAGTGTCCGAAAATGGACACTCCTACTGTCCGAAAGTGAACAATATAGGGTCGAATTCCCCTAACCCCTTCAACCATCATCCATCTTCCTTCATCCTTCTTCCTTCATCCTTCTTCCTTCATCCCTTCTTCCTTCATCCCTTCTTCCTTCATCCTTCTTTTTCGAACCACCCAACCCTCCACCCTTGGAGGGCTTCAACCCACCCCCGGCCCCCTCCCTTTCCAGGGAGGGCTCCAACTGACTACGGGCAGCGACCGCCCTTCGTCAGGTTTTGGTATGGCTCTCAAGCTTTCGCCCCTTCGGGGTTCGCCATGTCTCTCTTTCGGCTGGCGCGACGTCCGCCTCGGATATTATTCAATGAAGATGCACAAGGAACAAAACTCAATGAAGATGCACAAGGGACAAACCTTAATGAATATGCAAATGATGCGCCAGCCGAAAAAAGAGACAAGCCGGACCTCTGATGGTCCGAGCTTACCTTAATGAATGAGCGACGAGTAGTCGCGGTTGGAGCCCTCCCTAGAAAGGGAGGGGGCCGGGGGTGGGTCGAAGCCCTCCAAGGGTGGAGGGTTGGGTGGTTCGAAAAGAAATAAAAAGATTAAAGTAAGAGAGCGTTGGGAGTGTTTTTGAAAGGACGGTTGATGATGAAAGAAGGAGTAAAAATTACTCCTCCATTTCTTCATCCAACCGATTGCCCCAAAGATATTTTTTAGTCTCTCTTGCAGCCACGCCACTGAGCAGGAGCAAAGCGATAAGGTTAGGAATAGCCATGAAGGCATTCATGGCATCAGCGATGTTCCAAATAATATCGAGACTGATGATCGAACCAAAGAACAATGCCACAATATAAAGAATACGGTAAAAGCGATTGGCACGTCGTGCCTCGATATAGTTCACTGCACTCTCGCCATAATAGCTCCAGCCCAGGATGGTGCTGAAGGCGAAGGTGAGGATGCCAAAGGTCAACAGCGGCGCACCCACATAGGGAATCTTCGAGAACGCCACCTTGGTGAGGGCAGCCCCATCGGCATAGCTGATGTCAGGATAGGCCAGGATGCTGCTGACAAGTACCAGTCCTGTGAGGGCACAGATGACCACGGTATCCCAGAACGTGCCCGTGCTCGACACCAACGCCTGGCGCACGGGGTTGCGCGTCTTGGCTGCTGCTGCCACAATGGGAGCCGAGCCCATGCCGCTCTCGTTGGAGAACAGACCTCGTGCGATGCCATAGCGGGCAGCCATCATCACTGTGGCTCCCACAAAACCACCACCTGCAGCTGAGGGGTTGAAGGCCGACTGCACAATGAGTTGCACGGCAGGCCACACATAACTGCCATTCATCACCAGGATGACGATGCAGCCCAGCACATAGAGCACAGCCATGAACGGCACAAAGATAGTGCACACGCGAGCGATGGCCTTGACGCCTCCCAGGATGACAGAGCCCGTGAGCAAGCAGATACAGATGCCTACCACCCACGTGGGGATGCCAAAGGTCTCGCTGGCCAGCAGGGCGATGGAGTTGGCCTGCACGGTGCAGCCGATGCCAAACGACGCCAGGGCAGTGAAGACGGCAAAGAGGATGGCGAGCCACTTCATATTCAGTCCGCGCTCAAGGGCGTACATCGGACCACCATAGGTATGGCCGTCGCTGCCCTTCACACGATATTTCACAGCCAGCAGTCCCTCGGCATATTTCGTGGCCATGCCGAAGATGCCTGTGAGCCAGCACCACAGCACGGCACCAGGACCTCCCAGTGCCACGGCCGTGGCCACGCCCACGATATTACCTGTGCCGATGGTGGCCGCCAGGGCTGTGGCCAAGGCTCCAAACTGACTCACATCGCCGTCGGCGCCTGCATCTTTCTTCACTGACAGGCGGATGCCCGTGAGCAACTTGCGTTGGGGAATGCCCAGACGAAAGGTAAGGAAGATGTGGGTTCCCAAAAGGAGGATCACCATGGGCCAGCCCCACAAGAACGAGCTGAGCAGCGAGAAGAAGTCATTGATTGGTTCCATTTTGTGTCATCGTTTCTTATACAGCGCACAAAGGTACGCTTTTATTTTCATATTTGGATATTTTTTCTTATTTTTGCAGCCAGAAACCACATAAAAATAAAAAAAGATGAAAAAAGTAATGATGACAATGATGATGCTCGCAGTGACGGTGTCGCTGGCAGCATCGTGCGGACAGCGCCAGCAATCGGTAGCAAGTATAGAACAAATGACGGTAGAGGAAGGCAAGATGGCTCCCGACTTTGAACTGCCCGACCTGCAGGGCAAACCCACAAAACTCTCTTCGCTCAAGGGCAAGTATGTTGTCGTCGACTTCTGGGGCGCTTGGTGCATCTGGTGTGTGCGTGGCATTCCCAATATGAAGGAGGCCTACGCGAAATACAAGGACAAGATGGAGATTCTGGGTGTGGATTGTCGCGACACCGAGGAGAAATGGAAGGCTGCCGTCAAGGAGCACAAGCTGCCTTGGAAGCAGGTGCGCTGCCCAGATGATAAGTTCCGCGCCCTGATGGAGCAATACAGCATTGAGGGTTTCCCCACCAAGGTCATCGTAGATCCTAAAGGCAAGATTGTCAAGGTGGTGACGGGCGAGGATCCTTCTTTCTATACCTTCCTCGACTCGCTGTTTGAATAAATTTTGAGTGTCATTTAAACCATTTTAAATGACCTACGTCCAATCAACACATTATGAATAAACTAGTTTATACTCTATTATTTTTTATTGGTGTCGCACTCAACGTGCAGGCACAAGGTGTAGTGAGAGGCAAGGTGCTCGACAAACAGAACGACGAGGCCCTGCAGTTTGTAACCGTGAGACTGACCGACAGCGCTGGCAAGTTGGCTGGTGGCGGCATGACCGACGTGAAGGGCGCCTTCAACTTTCAAGGCCTGAAGGACGGCAACTACACCCTCCAACTGACGCTGATGGGCTATAAGGAGGTGAAGCGCAATGTGCAGATCACCCCCCAGAAGCGCACCGTACATTTCAACGCCCTCTATATGGCAGAAGACCAGAAGATGCTGAAAGAGGTGCAGGTGACAGGTCAGCGCTCGCAGATGAAGCTCGAGGTGGACCGCAAGACGTTTACCGTGGACGAGGTGCTGGCAGCTGCTGGCGGCTCTGTGAGCGACCTGCTGGAAAACATCCCCTCTGTGGAGGTGACCACCGATGGCGAGATCTCGCTGCGTGGCAACTCGAGCGTGGAGGTGTGGATCAACGGTAAAAGCAGCGGTCTGACCAGCGACAACCGTGCAGAGATTCTACAGCAGATTCCTGCCGAGAGCATCGAGCGCATCGAGGTCATCGACAACCCCAGCGCCAAATACTCGCCTGAGGGCACGGCTGGCATCATCAACATCATCCTGAAGCGCGACCGTCGTGCAGGCTACTATGGCTCTCTGCAGTCGGGCGTCAACAACCAGAAAGGCTGGAACGTGGGTGGCAACATCAACTACTCCAGCAAGTGGGTGGACGCCTATGCCAACCTGGGTTATCGCAAGCGCAAGGGCAATGGTGGCAACATGAGCGACCAGCGTTATCGCGCCAACGAGAACTCTCCCTTCAACAGCTATCAGTTCAGCGAGGGCGAGAACAATAATAATGGTGGCGGACTCTTTGCTCGCGCAGGCCTGACCTTCCACCTGAGCGATAACGACGACCTGTCGCTGGGCGGCATGACCATGCAGGGCAACCGTTCTAACGACAACCTGACGACCTATGAATATGGTTCGTTTGACGCCGCTGGCAACAAGACGGCCGACCGCAAGCTGAACCGTCAGACCTGGGGCGATGGCAAGAACCACATGTACAACGTGGAACTGTCGTTCACGCATAAGTTCAACGAGAGCGGCACCCACAAGCTCGATGCTATGGTCGAGTTCAACAAGTGGAACGGCGACGGCTCTAACGAATATCTCAACGATACCACCCACCTGGGCACGATGGCTACAACCTACAGCTATCAGTATCGCCCCATGGATATGAACAACCGCCACTGGGAGGCTCGCCTGGACTACGAGAACCAGGTCAACGAGAACCTCAAGATTGAGGCTGGCTATGAGGGCCGCTTCTCTCACGAGAACACCCCCCAGAGCAGCTATGAGTATGCTGCAGCCGGACAGGCCCAGCGTCTTGCCATCGACGACCCCCTGCTCCAGGAGGACCCCTTCTTCTATAACCGCTTTATCTACGACAGCGACATCCATGCCCTCTATGCCACAGCCAACATGAAGTTTGGCAAGTTTGGCGTGATGGCCGGCCTGCGTGGCGAATACTGGAAGGTGGACACGAAGAGCATCGACTACTATCAGAACGAGTCGCCCTTCAAGAAAGACTACTTTGAACTCTTCCCCTCAGTCTTCCTGAACTACGAATTGACACCCACCTCACAGCTTCAGCTGAACGTCACTCGTCGTCTGCGTCGTCCCTGGGGCGGACAGCTCAACTCATTCAAGAACACGCGCGACGCCTCGATGATTGAGTTTGGTAACCCTGAGTTGACCCCTGAATTCACCAACGCCTTCTCGCTGAACTACCTGAAGACGTGGACCAACCACACGCTGTCGCTGGGCACCTACTATCGCCCCACCACCGATGTGATGCAGCGCATCCGCTATCAGGGTCTCTACGAGGGTCAGAACGTGATGTATATGACCAACCTCAACGTGGCCAAGAGTCAGAGTGCTGGTGCCGAGCTCATCCTGAAGGATAAGTTCCTGCGCATCTTCGACCTCACCACCACGCTGAATGCTTACTACTATAAGCTCGATGGCTTCTCTACCATCGTCGAGAACCAGACCGTGACAGGCGAGGGCAACGAGAACTTCGCATGGGACGCCCGTGTGCTGGCCTCAGTCATCCTGCCCTACAGCATCTCTGTGCAGGCCACAGGTAACTACCGCTCACGCTCTGTCATCACCCAGGGTCATCGCAAGGCCAACGGCTCGCTGGACCTGGGTATCCGCAAGACGTTCCTCAACAAGACCTTCGCACTGGCCCTGAACTGGCGCGACGTGTTCAACACCCGCAAGTTTGAGAACTATACCGAGGGTCCCACCTTCTGGCGTCATCAGAAGAACTTCCGTGACCCCCGCATCAACCTGCAGCTCACCTGGAACTTCGGCAATATGACGAAGAAAAAGACTGACCGAGATGGTGAGGAAGGCCAGGGCAACGGCCTCGAAGAGGACAACACCAACTCATTCGGAGGTGGTGGCGGCTTTGAGTAAACCAAAACAGAGATGGGCTGACTTCCTGTTGGATGTCAGCCCATCTTGTTTCTACTTCACAAATCCTTTATCACGCCATTTCCCGGAGCGCCATCGGCGCATCAGGATGATGCCGCGGATATTCTCGTCGAGGGCGAAGCCTATCCACATGCCCACCAGTCCGTAGCCCAGGGGGATGCCGATGACATAACTCAAACCCACGGCGATGCTCCATTGGAAGATGATGCCTATCACCACAGGATAGATGGCATCACCCGTAGCGCGCAGGGTACCCACAGCAAAGATGTTTGATGTACGGCCTATCTCCAGGAAGAAGTCCACCACAAACACCCATACGCCCATGGCGATAATCTCCTCGTTGTCTGTAAAGGCGCTGAGCACGCCGCGTCCAAATAGTGCCAGCAGGGCCGAGCCTGTCAGCGTGATAATCATAGACCATCGGAAGAAATAGTTGCCCAGCACGTAGGCCGCCTGATGTCGCTGTTGCCCCACGAGGTGTCCCACCAAGATGCCGCCACCCTGCGTGATGCTGATGCAAAACAGGAAGACGAACGTAATCATGTTGAAGCAATAGGTGCGGGCTGCCAGTGCCTCGTTGCTGATCTGATTAATAAAATAGGTGATCACCACCTGCGACAGACTGTAGGATATGTTCTCGCTCATGGCCGGCACACCTATCTTCAGCAGGTTGCCCAGTTCCTGCCAGGGCATCGGACGGAAATAACTCAGGGGGAAATGTGGGATATGCACCTTGAAATGGATGGCAGCCAGCAGAACCATAGCCACACCCCTACTCGCCGCAGTAGCGATGGCGGCACCCTCAACACCCAGTTGCGGACAGCCCAAGCGTCCGAATATCAGGGCATAGTTGCCTATGATGTTCAGCACGTTTACGATACCCGTCACCACCATTGGATAGACCACCTTGTCGGCACTTCGCAGCGAGGCAGAGAAGGTGAGCGACAGGGCCTGGAAGAACGACAACGCACCCGTCAACTTCAGATACACCACGCCATCGCCCATCAGCTCAGGTCGCAGTCCCATCAGTTGCAGCAAGGCCTCGGCTTTGAAGTAGAGCAAGGCACTCACGCCCATGCCCAACATCAGGTTCACCACCAGCGCCATACCCACCACCTGCACCAGTCGCTTTCTCAGTCCGGCACCGATATACTGTGCGCAAAGGATGGCAGCCCCCATCGAGAAGAACTGATACACCAGGAATACCAGCGATATCAACTGGTTGTCCAGGCCCACAGCCGCCACGCTGTTGTCGCTATAGCGACTCAGCATCACGGTGTCCACGGCACCCAGCAGCATCACCAGTGCCATCTCGATGAACACTGGTATGGTGAGTACTTTCAGTTGTCTTTTCAGGGATTGTCTAGCCATGTCTTTCAGTTTTGAGCTGCAAAGGTACAATCTTTTTTTTAAATCCAATCCAATCGTCGAATAGTTTTTATGTTAACACCTAACTCAACACCCTTGAAATGCCTTGTGGCAAAGGGTTTGAGACAAGGTAGGTGTTTGCCAAACAGGTACCTAACACCTACCTATCACTTACCTATTAATGCTAAATTACTTAGTGCCTATAAATTGCATACTTAGGCATCGTAAACAACATACTTAGCAACCCAAAACAACATAGTAAATAAAGAAATGCCGTTTCGCGACGTGCGAAACGTCATTTCTCGTAAGCCAAAACGGCATTTCTCTTAGGCCTACCAGTAATAAGACGACAGGTAGGTGGTAGGTAGGTGATAGGTAGGTGATAGGTAGGTGTTAGGTACCTGTTTGGCAAACACCTACCTTGTCTCGAACCCTTTGCCACAGGGCATTTCAAGGGTATTGAGTTAGGTGTTGCCAAAAAGTCGTTTCACCTTCAGAGAAACGACGAGTTGCTTGCAGAGAAACGACGAGTTGCTCAAAAATAATGTATCTGCAACTACTCTTTGGTTTACACTGTCAATAAACTGTTTAGCGCCTCATCCCTCCCTCCGTCCAAGAGGAGATACGCCAGTATTTCCGCGAGGCCGGCTGGAACGGCGACGTCCAGTTCGATGGGTTCGTCGAGGATTATGAGTGGTAAAAATTTCGCAGGCAGTACTTCTGTGGGTACCGCCTGCGAAATTTTTAAAAAAAGTTGTTTCTTTGTTTAATATCTGCCATCTTTTTCGTTATATAAATAGAATGACGCAAGAAGAGTTTACACATATAGCCAGCGAGATGCGTGCAAATGCCGTTTCTGTAGCCCTGAAATGTGGGGCTGCACCTGCTGATGCCGAGGATATTGCACAGGATGTGATGCTAAAACTCTGGTATCTGCACGAGAAGATGGACGATGCTACTCGCATGAAGAGCCTGGTGGCGATTACCACGAGACATGTGTGCATCGACCGATGGCGCACGACGCGCACTCATGCGGAAGTGGGCAGCATGATGCCGCTTGTGGATGAAGGTTCGTTGTACGACCGTCTGGAATATGCAGAACTGGAGCAATGGATGAACGACCAGATAGACGCTTTGCCCAACACCTCACGAATCGTGCTGACGATGAGACAACTGGAGCGTCGCGAACTGAGCGAGATAGCAGATATCCTGGGTATCAAGCAGACATCCGTATCAACTTTGCTAGCACGAGCAAGAAACGAACTAATGAATAAACTAAAAAGGAGGAACCAACGATGAATAGAATCTATGACAAACAAGAAATAGCCCACATGCTCGATAAGTTTATGGCAGGCGAAACGAGTCTGAATGAGGAGCAGATGCTGGCAGAATACTTCCGCACCAACGAGGTGGACGACAAATGGCTGGAATACAAGGAGATGTTTGCCCTGTTCGATAGCGGAAAGGTGGACATCGAACCAGAAAAAGAGGTCATGCAGCCCATCAACATCAACAATGAAAAAGTAAAAACGTTGCCAAAGGATGTCAACACAAAACCAAAGATAATCTTCAGATGGATGATGACTGGCATTGCGGCAAGCATCCTATTCTTGATAGGTTTCTACATCTTCAGAAAAGAAGGAAAGTCAGAGGAACAGAATGTGATGGTGGCGCAAGTGAGCAGACCTGCCGATGCAGAGAAAGAGACATCGCCAGTGTCGCCTATCATCGAGGAACGACAAACGCCATCCGTCGGTCAGGCGCCGAGTTCATCAAAAGATCAGAAGCACGTCAGGCAACAAAGCGCGTTGACCACTACGTATGAAGAAACTCCAATAGAAACAGCCGATGCGGATATCGCCCAGGAAATGGCTGACCTCATCGCCCGTATGGACAATTTTGAACAACAATTATTATCTGAATAACCCATTAACAACTCATCATATGAAACGCATATTATCAATCATAGTCTTAGGCCTGATGGCTTGGACAACAGCCTTTGCACAAGGCACCCCACAACAGGATCAGAAATTTAAAGAGTCAAGTGCAGAACCCGCTATGTCTTACCAAGCGTGTATAGACAGTCTTATCACTTATGTCTCGCATCGGTATGGCGGAACATCTCGTTGGACAGGACTGTCAATGCATGAACTGTCATCGCCTGTAAGTGGTGACGATAACAAGTTACGCAAGGTTTCGTCGCACATCGCCGAACGGTTGTCGACACTAAACAGTCTCCAAGCCTACAGCGAGCGTATTGATGACGGTCAGGACTTGCGTGGTCGTTTTATCATGAAACTAAAGCCTGAAGGAATCGATACTTCTGCATATGTCCTTGCTAAATATGACCGTCGCACAATCATCCTCAAACTTTTGAGAAATAAGTCCATCACCTTGCCTGCTGCTACAGGTAGCGCCAACAAGACCACGAATGCATCAGACGACATGTTCAACTCTGCAATCAGCCGAGAACTGACCACATGGAAAGACCTCCGTCGAGATTTCTATCACGCAAGTATGGCAGGTGATAGGGAGGTACATGTGAAATGGAGTCATTATTCCTATGAAGCCGAGGATAAATATAAACTCTTCGTCACTACTCCTGCCCCTGATAAATATGCCCTATCGAAACAGGAACTAATACAACTGGAAGATTCGGATAAATGGGCTTATGAGAATATATGTTTCACTATCAATATCGCTGGTCAGGAGGAAGGCTCTAGCCAAGGTGTTCTATCCAATCCCAATCCTGACATGAAGGACAATTGCGAATATCATTATGCCGTTCATACCATGCCTAATGGATTGACAGAATTCATAGGCGTCACCCACGAAGCAGGTATCACCTATCTTGTTCGTGCTACCAGCGAGGAGCCCGGACTGTGTGTATGTCCATGGGGTAAAACAGCATGGGAGTCATCACGCTGAACGAATATGGGCTGACATCCAACAGAATGTCAGCCCTATACTTAAGCTTTGTAAACTACATAGCGATGATTAATTACATCTGAGGGCCACCAAAGCCGCCTCCGAAACCTCCGCCGAAGCCACCGCCTCCGCCGAAGCCGCCACCAGGACGACCTCCACCGAAGCCACCACCGCCACCACGACGATTGCCACCGCCGCCGAAGCCCGGGAACTGGGCATCAGGCTCACGACCAATCTCCAAGAGGAGCTTGACGAGGGCACGACGACGCTGTGTCCATGTGGGATAGTCGTCGGCACGAAGCACACGGGGTGCAAAGCCTGGCATCTGAGGCATACCACCACCCTGCTGCATAAACTCGAGGGCACTGGTGGTGAGGATACAGGGCTTGGTCTTGCCATCGGCAATCAGACGGTCGACAATAGCGTCGGCACCACCAATCTTAAACCAGCTCTCCATGGTATCGCCCTCGCCAGGCACCAGCTGGATGAACTTGGGCATAGACATACCCTGACGTGGCATGGGTGAGGTGTACCAAGCCTCGTTGCGGTCGAGCTCGTAGGCCACGCGTCCGTGCTCTATCTCTCCCTGCGACATGAAGTTGAAGGGCGACATGGGGTTGTCGGCCACGCTGAACTTAAAGCCACGATCAGGGGCGAGATACATGTTGCTGGGATCGGCGACTGCGGTGCCATCAACCACGAAGCAATACTTAAAGGTCTCAAAGAGATAGTCCTTCAGCATCACGCTCCACACGCCATCGCTGTCGCGCTCCATCTTCACAGCCTCGGGTAACATCTCGCAGGCCAACTCTACCTTCTGAGCCTCAGGAGCCTTGAAACGGAAGGTGATGCCCTCTGGAGAATACTCAGGCGAGACAATGGGACGGGGGAACAGGCGGGCCATCACGCCAGCGGTGAACTGCTGCTCCTGACCGGTCTTGGCAGGAGCGGGCTTGCCTTCCTTCATGGCAGCCTCAGCAGCCTTCTTGTTGAAGAGCAGGGGCAGGGTCTTGGCCAGGAAGTACTTGGCGTTCATCCAGGTGTGGCCAAACTTGTCGGTGGTGAACTCCTTGACGCTCTGAATGCCCTTGTCGTCGAGGAACTGCATGTAGTCGCGGGCATTGCCATAGAGGAAATCATCGGTGCCCACGCCGAGCCAGAAGAGGTTAATCTTCTTATTGGTATCAGCGGCCTTGTCATAGACATCAGGGATGTCGGTAGAGGTGAACGAACTGTAAGAACACAGATACGAGAACTTGTCGAGGTTGGTGAGGCCATTCATCAGGGCCTGGTTGCCACCACGAGAGAAGCCACCAATGGCGCGAGAGTCGCGGTCGTTCTTGGTGCGATAAGTCTTTTCGATATAAGGCATCAGGTCGTTGATGAGGTCCTTGCTAAAGATATCACCACCAAAGCGCATCTGGGGTGCACCTGCAGGGGCTGCGCCAGGAGCACCTGGAGCATCAGTAGCAGGACGTGGAGGCAGGAGCTTTGAGGGGTTGCCATAGGGCATCACCACAATCATCTCCTTGGCCTGACCATCGGCCAGCAGGTTGTCGAGGATGTAGTTCACACGACCCACCTTATAATAAACCTCCTCGGTATCGGTGGTACCACTAATCAGATAGAACACGGGGTACTTCTTCTGCTGGTCCTCCATATAACGGGGAGGCAGATAGACGATGGCGTTGTTGGTGCCACCCAGACTCTTAGAGAAGTAGTGGACATACTCGATACGGCCATGAGGCACAGGACGGATATCGTGAGGCAGAGAGCCGTCTTTCGACGGAATCTCTACCAAACTGTTCTTAAAGCCTTCGTTGGGGAAGTACAGAGGATTCTCTGGATCCATAACGCTGACACCGTCCACGATAAAGCAATAGGGATACATATCGGGGGCCACGGGGCCAAGGGTCACGGTCCATGTGCCATCGGCAGCGCGAGTCATGTCCTTACGACCAGCAAACTGGACGTCGACCTGGACTTTCTTTGCCGAATCGTTCCGATACTGGAACGTTACCGTCCCGTCGTTGTTGGGGCGGGGCTGTGCTGATGCCGAGGTTACGGCGGCCATCAGCGTAAACATAAGCAATGTCTTCTTCATATTGTTGTTGAGTTATTAGTTAAAAGGTTAGTTATTATTGTTATTTCACGGTGAAATCGAACGACTGCAGGTCTTTGTCGAGTGAAGACGTGCCGTAGAGAATCTGATAGCGACCAGGCTTAACAGCCAGTTCGTCAATCGACTCGTCGTAGTATTCAAAGGCCTCGCCATCGAGGGCAATCGTGGCCTTCTGGGTCTCGCCTGGCTTCAGGGTCAGCTTCTGGAAGCCCTTCAGGGCCTTGATGGGTGCACCTGGGTCGTCGAGACGCTTCACATAGACCTGAACAGTCTCTGTACCCTCACGTTTGCCTGTGTTGGTCACAGGCACGGTAACAGTCACCTTGCCGTTTTTCTTCATAGCCTTGGCACTCAGCTTACCCTTGCCAGTGGCGAAGGTGGTGTAGCTCAGACCATAGCCGAAGGCATACTGGGGCACACCAGTGAAGTAGCGATAGGTGCGGTTCTTCATAGAATAGTCCATGAAGTCGGGCAAATCCTGTGTAGAGCGATAGAACGTCACAGGCAGCTTGCCACCAGGGTTGTAGTCGCCCAGGAGCACCTCGGCCAATGCCTTGGCACCACCCTGACCAGGATACCAGGCCTGCAGCAGGGCATCATACTCACCCTCTACACTACCAAAGGCGATGGCAGAACCAGAGCAGTTGACGAAGATAACGGGCTTGCCAGTCTTATGCATATCGCGAAGCAGAATCTGCTGCACCTTAGGCAACTCGATGTCCTGCTTGTCGCCACCCTCACCCTCCATACGGGCAGAGATACCACCGATGATGATGATAGCATCGGCAACGCTCACTTCCTTGGCCAGGTCGGTGAAGTCGGCCAACTTGCGCTCACAGATGTCGCCGCGAAGCATGGCGAAGTTGCCTGTGCCGCGACGGTATTCGATAACGACGTCGTAGGTCTTGCCTTTCTCTACATTGAATGACTTATAGTCGGCACCACCACGGCGTCCGAAACCGAAGCCACGACGATTTCCGCCGCCTTTATTCTCCTCGACCACCTGGCCATTGATCTTCAGTATATAGCCATTATCGGTAGAGAGGGTGTACTTCATCTCGCCTGTGAAGGTAGCCTTATACTGACCACTGATGCGCACAGCGAGGTTGTCGTTGGTGATACCCTCGGCAAACCCCCAGGCACCAAAGGTAGAAAAGTTCAACTCGGTATAGTAACCGCTCTTGACGGGGTTCTCGAAGTTGGTGTTACGGTCGTTCCAGAACTCCACCTTCACACCCTTGCCGTCGTTAAACTCCTGCAGGTGGTGAACGGTGGTATATTCGTCGTTGAGCTCGCAAGCCTTGTGGTAGATAATCTTGGTGTTGGGCAGCGCATTCTTGATGCCTTCGAGCAAAGAGTGCTGATGGGCCTTAGTAGGCGTGCCACCGTAGTTACCATTGAGCAACTCCACGTCATCGGCATTGGGACCAAGTACTGCGAGGGTCTTGATGCTCTTTGATAGGGGGAGAATGCCATTGTTGTGGAGCAATACCATCGACTCGCGTGCAGCCTGGGTGGCCAACTCGTCGTGCTTCTCGCAGCTGATGACGTCAGAGGTGAGGTTGGCCCAAGGCAGTTTCTCTGCAGGGTCAAACATACCCAACTCGAAGCGGCCCATGAGAGTCTTGCGCAGATGACCGTCGAGGTCGCTCTCCTTGATGAGTCCCTTCTGAAGACCCTCGGTGAGGTTCATAAACACCTTACCACACTCCAGGTCGGTGCCATTGAGAACGGCATCAACAGAAGCTGAGAGGGGGTCCTTGTGGGTCTCGTGCTGACCACGGTTGAAGAAGTTGTTGATAGCATCACAGTCGGTAACCACGAGTCCATCGTATCCCCACTTGTTGCGCAGGATGTCGATGAGCAGACGGTCGCTAGTACAACAGGGCTTGCCTTCAAAACGCTGATAGGCACACATCACCTCGCGCACATTGGCCTTCTTAACTAATGCCTTGAAAGCAGGCAGATAAGTCTCCCACAGGTCGCGGTTGGTGGGCTCTACGTTCATCGAATGGCGCAAGGGCTCTGGTCCGCTGTGCACGGCATAGTGTTTGGCACAGGCGTGGGTCTTGAAGTACTGGTCGTTGTTGCCTTGCATGCCGAGAACGGTCTGAACACCCAGAACGGCATTCATATAGGGGTCCTCGCCACAAGTCTCCTGACCGCGTCCCCAACGGGGGTCACGGAAGATGTTGACGTTGGGGCACCAAAAGGTCAACTCGGGATTACCAGGATAATAGGTCTCGCCCATGCCCACATGCTTCACGCTGTGGTCAGAACGGTTCCAGTTGGCACGGGCCTCATCGCTCACCTGCGAGAAGACGTCGTGAACCAATTGGGCATTGAAAGCAGCAGCCATGCCAATGGGCTGGGGATAAACGGTGTAGTCGCCCTGACGAACGCCATGACAGGCCTCACTCCACCAGTTGTAGGAAGGGATACCCAAACGCTCGATAGAGATAGACTTGTTCATCATCAGGCCTACTTTCTCTTCGGGCGTCAGCATGCCCAACAGGTTTTCTACGCGCTGTGTTCGTGGCAGACTAGTGTCTTGCCAGGCATACTTTACTTGCGCTTTTACATTTGTGGCACCCATGGTAATGGCCAAGGCAGCCAACATTAACTTTGTTTTCATGTTGTTGTTTTTAATTATGGTTAGTTATTACAGCGCAAAAATACAAAAAATCCGGTGCATTGACTGCACCGGATGTTTCAATAACTTTTCTATATGTTGCATTAGTGTTTACGGTTGGCACGCTGCTCGCGGTATTTAGCCTTTTGTTTGGCCGAACCGCTGCCGTGGGCACCCGTAATATACTTCTTTTTCTTGGCTTTGGTTTTCACCTTTCCCTCGTTGGGGTCTTTGCGCTCGCCGCCCCTGCCAAAGGAAATACCATTCTCAAGAATGCTCTGAAAATCGTCTTCGCCTACCATAGAAATGAGTTTTATGGGTTAATGGGCCATTTAATTAATGGGACTATCCATTAATGATGGAACAGACGCACACCTGTGAAGGTCATGGCAATGCCATACTTGTCGCAGGTCATAATGACATGATCATCGCGTACAGAGCCACCAGCCTGTGCAATGTACTGCACACCACTCTTGTGGGCACGCTCGATATTGTCGCCGAAGGGGAAGAAAGCATCACTGCCCAGGCTCACCTCTGTGTTCTTGGCAATCCATTCCTTTTTCTCTGCCAGAGTCAGCACCTCAGGCTTCTCGGTGAAGAACTGCTCCCAAGCGCCATCACGCAATACGTCATCGTGCTCGTCTTCTGAGATATAAACGTCGATGGTGTTGTCGCGATCGGCACGGCGGATACCCTCCTTGAAGGGCAGGTTGAGCACCTTGGGATGCTGACGCAACCACCAGATGTCGGCCTTCTGACCAGCCAAGCGGGTACAGTGGATGCGGCTCTGCTGACCAGCACCGATACCGATGGCCTGACCATCCTTGACGTAGCATACAGAGTTTGACTGAGTGTACTTCAGGGTGATGAGGGCAATCATCAGGTCGCGACGGGCCTCAGCAGAGAATGTCTTATTCTGTGTGGGGATGTTCTCAAACAAAGCGGGATCGTCCAACTGAATCTCGTTGCGGCCCTGCTCAAAGGTCACGCCAAAGACCTGCTTGGTCTCAATGGGAGCGGGCTTGTAGTTGGCGTCAATCTTAATCACATTATAGGTACCCTTACGCTTGTCCTTCAGAATCTCAAGAGCCTCAGGGGTGTAGTCAGGTGCTATCACACCGTCAGATACCTCACGCTTGATAATCAAAGCGGTGGTCTTGTCGCAAGTGTCGCTCAGGGCAATAAAATCACCATACGACGACATGCGGTCGGCACCACGGGCACGGGCATAGGCACAAGCAATGGGACTGTCGTCCAAACCAGGGATGTCGTCAACGAAATAGATGTGCTTCAACGTGTCGCTCAGGGGCAGACCCACAGCTGCACCAGCAGGTGAAACATGCTTGAACGAGGCGGCAGAAGCCAGACCAGTGGCCTGCTTCAGTTCCTTCACCAACTGCCAAGAGTTGAGTGCATCCAGCAGGTTGATGTAGCCAGGACGGCCGTTAACGACTTCGATGGGGAGTTCAGAGCCATCAGCCATAAAAACACGCGAGGGCTTCTGATTCGGATTACATCCGTACTTCAAGGGTAATTCTTTCATATCAGCAATTGATTTTTCTGCCGCAAAATTACAAAAAATAAATGAATTATGTTTGTTACAGCACCTTTTTTTTGCATTTTCTCTTCACTTTATCCTAATCTAGAATTTCCAGCGCACTTGCAGGTCAAGGTCGGTGGTATGAGATTGCAGAATCTGCTGCATGCCCGACCCTATGACAGCACGGTCGAAATAGTTGGTGTAGCCAAGTTTGACTGAAAGCATCAAACTCTTGGTCACATCGGCCTTGGCGAAGAAAGCCATGTGGATGCCCTGCCCATAGAACATGGGAAACGAGAAGTCGTGCTGCATCTGGCGCTCGTATATATAGATACGACTGTTATAGTCGTCGGTGTGGAAATAACTGGCTGCGATGTTCATCTGCCAGCGTGGGCAAGCATAAGAAAGATGTTCGCCCAACATATAGCCGAAACTCGTGGTCTTATAAACAGAACGAGCATAGTCAAACTCTGTCTTGGCACTCCAGTTTGAGAGAGGGGCATAGGTCAACGTCAGGCGTCCTCGATGCTCATTGTCGGCTATCAGGGTGGTCTTATCGGCATTATCCTTTTGACGGAGACGGATGCGATGACGAGCCATCAGGCTCCAATACGCCAGTTGATAGTCGGCCTGCAACATGAAGTCCCATGCATGAGAAGGTTGTGACACCTGATAGCGAACCCATGGGAAATAGGCATAGTCGGCATAGCCCTGAAGAGACAGACGAGGAGTGGCTTGACAAGAGAAGCCAAGGTAATAGCCGGTCTCGTTCTGGGTACGTGAGGTCTCGCCAAAGCTATGGGCGTGAATGCTGGTATAATCGTAACGATAGAGGCGCTGCAAGGCCATCAGACGGAAGTTCTCTGATGGCAGGTAACTCAGACTGTGGATAGTAGCCAAAGCGCCCTTACGATTGGTTGCCGTCTCTCCATTCAGCGAGAAGCGATATTGATTATAGCCATAACTGAGACTGGCATTCAAGAAGTCGCTGCCCTGGACGTAATATTGGCGATAGGGCTGTTGGGTATCTGGATGCAACGGACGGTCAAAAGCGGTATAGACGGCATTGGCTCCCATATGGAATCCGTTTTTACGATAGTTGATGGTAGCGCCAAGGTCTGTCTGGTGGGTGTTGTGTTTCTTTTTAAGCTCTGTCGGCGTGCGATGATAACCACTGGTAATAAGGGTGGATACTGTGCCATCGGTATTGAGGGTGGCATCAATGGGACGATAGGACGCAAAGACGGTGGCGGAGAGAGGCTTAGTGAGGCTGATAGTAGCTGCGGCGCCCTGCATGTAGTCAGCCTCGGAACGGGAAGTATGGGGGCGCAAGGATACGGTCTGTCGTCCCATGTTCTGCAACATGACTTGCTTGCCCAACGAAAAACTGCTGTTGAGAACAAGTCCCATACCAGTAGAGAGCTTATACTTACCCACAACCATATTCTCCAGTAGTCCCAATTGTTGTATCTGCAAATAGTATGAATAGGAATCATAGCCCCACGGATTGGAAGAAGACAAAAAAGGCTCACCAGCATCTTGCGAGCCAACGAGACCAATCTTCAGATATGATCCATAAGAGAACTGATATCGAAGTGAATGGCGATACTTATAGCCTTTATACCCATCTTTGACGCCATCGTAATCGCCCTTTCGATAATAAAAAGGGATACGTGCTGTGGCTGTAATAGTATGTTTGCCGTATTTCTCAATGGTGGACAAACTGGGAAATGTCTTTTTCTTAGCAGGTGCCTCCCCTGCCACCACAAAGAAAGGTAACAGTGCTATTTGCTGATAGTCCATAGACCTGACCATACGCAATTCACCCAATGATAGCATGGGACCATATAAATAGAGATAGCCCAAAAGGTCGTCTATCTGCTGTTCGGAAAGGAATGGCAGCTGCTCTAATTCCTTGCGGGAGGTTTGATTCAAGTTGATGGGATTCTCGGACAACTGTTGAAGGTATTCATAGCTGTCCTCTGAATACTCTTCATCCAGATCTCCTTCGCTGATCATCTGATGCCATACTTCCTCCCACGTCTTTTGTTGCTGGGCAGAGACTGAAAGACAGCATACCAGAAACAGGAAAAGAAGGTATTGGCGCATAGGGTCACAGATAAAAGACACTCTCTGGACCCATGTTGAAAAGAAGGTCCAAAATACTCAGGTTTGGCAGGAATCCATGCTTCTGCTGATAGACCTGATAATAGGCTTTCGGCTGGAAATCGGCATCTGGCAATGGATGTTTGGGATTGATAACAGCACGAAAATCGGCAGGTGTCTGGTTGGTTGCTGCAATCAACATTGGTTGGATATCAAGGAGTTCGCACATCTTTGCACAGATGGCATCATTATAATCCAGAAGGCGTTCCCAATTGTTTTCGGCAAAGAATGGACGCAGGTCGTCCTCATAGTATTCAAAGAAGGGCGACTCGCCATAGGCCGACTGCAAGGCCTGCCAATGCAGATGGCGCCAGTTGCCGTGATCGGAAATAAGTACATCGGCAATGGTCGACTTAGAATCGTGGACCACGGGAACGGTGAGGGCCTGAGTGCCCTGTGTCGTGGCAATCAAACAACGATTGCGAAATGTCTGCTTCATGAAAGCCTCCTGACGGTCAATGACCGCCTGGTCATAGCGATGAAGCTTCTGATACCATTGGATGGGACCGAAGTAGGTGGTAGACAAAAATGCAGTGGTCATAACGGGAGAAGTATTCGGTTGGTTTGCCAGCCTTTCCACACAGGCGACTGCGGTTCATGACTGTAGACCACCATAAAGGCACGTCCGATAATCTGTTCCTCAGAAATAAAACCCAATGTGCGCGAATCTGTCGCGTTAACAGGATTGATGGATTCCAACCAATAATAGTCGCTGTCGGCACAATCCTCAAGACTTGGCACAAGGAGGGTCTGACCGTCATAATTGACAGAATCGCCAGGAAGAGCCGTGCAGCGACAGATGAGAATCTGACTATTATCCTGCGGATGCTCGAAGGCCACGAGGTCTCCTTTGCTGACAGGACGGCGAACGATACGTCCATAGTCGAAGAAACTACCTTTCCCTCCCACGCGCAAGCCATAGCTCCATCGATTGACCATAACACGGTCGCCAGCCTGGAATGTTGGTTCCAGGCCAGCGCCGTTGATGGTATAGATGGTGAAACCTACCAACCTGACGACCATCATCAACAAGAAGGCTATCAGGAAAGCGAGTAGGAATCGGAGTGTCTTCTTCATTCTTTCTTTTTTGTTGTAGGCAGCAACAATGTCGCTGCTTACCTGCTACTTGATGTTATCAACAATGCTGAACAGGCGGTTCCAACGGATGCCTCCGCTGAAGAGGCCACGATCTGGATCACTACTCCACCAGATGAAGATGGGCTTACCCACGATGTGGTCCTCGGGCACGAAGCCCCAGTAGCGAGAGTCGGCCGAGTTGTGACGGTTGTCACCCATCATCCAGTAGTAGTCCATCTTGAAGGTGTAGGTATCTGTCTGCTCGCCGTTGATAAAGATCTTGCCATCACGCACCTCGAGGTTGTTGTGCTCGTAAACCTTGATGGGACGCTCGTAGATGGGCAGATTATCAAGAGACAACTTGATGCTTTCGCCCTTCTTTGGAATCCAGACAGGACCATAGTTATCGCGCGTCCAGTCCTTCACCATATTCTTTGGATAGAGGTCATACGTATCGTTATCAGCCTCCAGAGACATGGCCTGCACCAGGTCTTTTCTGCTTTTCAGCACCTGAGCCGTTTTCTTGGTCATGGGCATAGAAACACGGTTGTTGCGGAACTGCTGGGTCAACTGTATCTGGCCTTCGCTCTTGAAATAAGCCCTATCAGCAGAACTCAGTCCTAGGTCCTCGCAAGTAATGCCATTCTCTTTCAGGAAGTCATTATCCAAGATGACGCCATCATTAAACAGCACATCGTATCTATACTGCACATTGTCTGGTTCCTTATTGGCCTTGCCGTTCAGATAGACAATATGGTTGATGATCTGAAGCGTGTCGCCAGGCAGACCCACACAACGCTTCACATAGTTCTCGCGACGGTCTGTGGGACGATAGCCAATGCCACCAAACTCCTGCATGTTTGCAGAGATATAGCGTCGGCCGAAATTATAGTATTCCTCAAAACGCTTTCTCTGTTCTTCCTTCGACAGCGAATCGATAGGAAGCGCCAGAGGATAGTTCTGCTCATAGATGCTGCGACCAGCCTCGTAACAGATGCGATAGTACTCGGTCTGATAAGGTACATTCAGACAGATGGTGTCGCCAGCGGGATAGTTGAATACCACGATATCGTTGAGTTCCACATTTCCAAAGCCAGGCACACGACGATAGTCCCAATGAGGCCATTCGATATATGATTTCATGTCGCCAATGGGCAGCGTGTGCTGCGTCAAGGGAATGGTCAGCGGCGTCTCAGGAATACGAGGACCATAGCTCACCTTCGACACGAAGAGATAGTCACCTGTCAACAGCGACTTCTCAAGCGAAGAAGAGGGGATGACATAGTTCTGGAAGAAGAACTGGTTGATGAAATAGACGGCCACCAGCGCAAAGACGATAGCGTCGACCCATGACATCACCGTGCGCATCGGACCCTCATAGTCCTGCCACCACTTCCAATTGATTTTCTTTGAGATATAGGCATCGTAGATGAAAGGAATGATCAGCAGTCCCAACCACGACTTTACCCAGTATAGGAACAGCAGATAGCACACCATCACAATGATGAACTTGGCCCACTGCTTCTTCATATTCAGCTTTTTCTTTTCTCTTTTTTCCATGATTCCTTGTTTTTCCTAGATATTCTAGTTATCCTAGTTTTTTTCTAGAACTTAAACATATCGCTGATGGTCAACAGACCATTGTTATCCTTGGTATACTCGGCTGCCAACACAGCACCCAGGGCAAAGCCACGACGCGAATGGGCATCATGGGTGATTGTGATGATATCGGCATCAGAGTCATAACGGATGGTATGGATGCCAGGCACCTCACCACGACGGATATGGTCTACGCGCAACAGCTTGGGGTCTGTGGTATCCTCGGCCCAAGCCTCCTTACGGTCGATATTCTCAACAATCTCCTCGGCCAGCGTGATAGCTGTGCCACTGGGATGGTCGAGCTTGTGAACATGATGTGTCTCTTCCATCTCAACGTCATACTGAGGGAACTGATTCATAATCTTGGCCAGATAGCGGTTGACGGCAGAGAAGATGGCCACGCCGATAGAGAAGTTGGAAGCCCAGAACAGCGTCTTGCCGTTCGCACAAGCCTGACGAACCTCATCTCCATGCTCTTTCATCCAGCCCGTAGAGCCAGAAACCACCTTGACACCCTTGGCCCATGCCTTCAGATAGTTGCCGTAGGCTGCCTGTGGAGCCGTAAACTCGATGGCCACATCTGCTGATGCGAAGGCCTCACTCTCAAAGTCCTCCTGATTGTTGATATCGATGATACTCACAATCTCATGGCCACGGCTGAGGGCTATTTCTTCAATCATCTTGCCCATCTTGCCATAGCCGATTAATGCTATTTTCATTTTAATTCGAATTAAATTGCGTTGCAAAGATAGTAATTTTTGCCCATTAAGACTCAACAATTAAGAATTTTTTGTATCTTTGCCCTCGTAATACAAACACTTTTGCAATTATGGGAAAGAAAAAAGGAGGTAAGCGACTGAATAAGCGCGACGTAGCCGAGGCCTTACAGGCTCTGTTTCAGGCCCATCCTGGCGAGACACTTAGTTTCAAACAGATTTTCAAAGCCCTGAAGTTTGACACCCATCCCGTGAAGATGCTGGCCATCGACGTGATGGAAGAGATGGCATGGGATGACTACCTCTCGAAGGTAGGTGACAGCGCCTACAAACTGAACCTGAAGACACAGGTGCAGGAGGGTACATTCATCCGCAAGGCCAACGGAAAGAACTCGTTCCAACCCGATGATGGTGGCAAGCCAGTCTTTGTGGCCGAACGCAACTCGATGTTTGCCCTCAATGGCGACCGCGTGAAGGTGGCCTATATGGCTCGTCGTCAGAACCATATCAAGGAAGCTGTTGTTACAGAAATCCTGGAGCGCAAGCACGACCAGGCCGTTGGTATCTTGCAGGTAGAAAAAGATTTTGCCTTCCTGAATGCCGAAGGTAACTTCTTCACAAGCGACATCCTGATTCCTAAAAAGAAACTCAAGGGAGGCAAGACTGGCGAGAAGGCCGTCGTAAAGATTATCCAATGGCCTTCAGCAGAGTCGAAGAAGATTGTCGGCGAGGTCGTTGACGTGCTTGGTAAGCAGGGTGAAAACAACACTGAGATGCACGCCATCCTGGCTCAGTATGGCTTGCCCTATAAGTATCCGAAACGTGTGGAGGATGCTGCCCAGAAGATCAATGCAGAGATTTCTGAGGAAGAGATTGCCCGCCGTGAGGACTTCCGTGAGGTCTTCACCTGCACCATCGACCCCAAGGACGCCAAGGACTTTGACGATGCCCTCTCTATTCGCAAGCAAAACAAGTATTGGGAAATTGGCGTTCATATTGCCGATGTGAGTCACTATGTCACCGAAGGCAGTATCATCGACCGCGAAGCCGAGGAGCGTGCCACCAGCGTCTATCTGGTAGACCGCACCATTCCCATGTTGCCTGAGCGCCTGTGTAACTTCGTTTGTTCGCTGCGCCCTGATGAAGAGAAACTGTGCTATAGTGTTATCTTTGTTTTGGACGATGATGCCAACATCAAAGACTGGCATCTGGCCCATACGGTTATCAAGAGTAACCGCCGATATGCCTATGAGGAGGTGCAGGAGATTCTGGAAGGAAAAGACGGAGACTATGCCGAAGAGTTGCGTATCCTTGACAAGATGGCGAAGAAGTTGCGCGAGCGCCGCTTCAAGAACGGTGCCGTGAAGTTCGATCGCGAAGAACTGCACTTTGATATCGATGACGATGGCAAGCCCACCCGCTGCTACTTCAAAAAGTCGACAGACGCCACCCAACTCATCGAGGAGTTTATGTTGCTGGCCAACCGCACCGTAGCAGAGTTTATTGGCAAGGCAGGAAAGGCCAAGAAGTCAGAAGACTCAGAAAAGCCCAGCAAATCCAAAGGAAAGACCTTTGTTTATCGTATCCACGACCAACCCGACCCTCAGAAACTCGAGAACCTGCGCACGGCCTTGGCACCTTTTGGCTATAAGGTGAAGACCAGCGGCACCAAGGGAGCCATCTCGAAGAACCTCAACAAACTGATGGAGGAGTCACAAGGCGAGCGCGAACAGAAGTTGGTGGAGACCCTCACCCTGCGCGCGATGATGAAAGCCAAATACTCGACGCACAACATCGGCCACTACGGACTGGCCTTTGACTATTATACCCATTTCACCTCGCCCATCCGTCGTTACCCAGATACGATGGTGCATCGTCTGCTGACCCGCTATCAGGATGGCGGACGCAGCGTGAATCAGGACCACTACGAGGAACTCTGCGAGCATTGCAGTCAGATGGAGCAGACGGCCCAGAACGCCGAACGCGACTCTATTAAATATAAGATGGTGGAGTTTATGGCCGACAAGGTAGGCATGGAGTTTGATGCGCACATCAGCGGCGTGCAGTCTTATGGTATCTACTGCGAGATTGACGAGAACCACTGCGAGGGTCTTGTGGGTATGCACGACCTTGATGGCGACTATTATGAGTTTGACGAGCGCAACTACTGCCTTGTGGGCCGTCGTCACCATCAGAAATACCAACTGGGCGATGCCGTCCGTATCAAGGTGGCCCGTGCTAACATCGAAAAGCGTCAACTCGACTTTATCCTCGTCGAATGATTTTTTCCTTTTTACATTTTTGAATTTTTTCCGTGGCAATAGAATATACAAAGAAAGAAGAAGTCTGGAATACATGGACCCACGCCGGCGGCGCCATGATGGCCGGAGCAGTGGGTATCGCATTTATCATCGTGGTATGTCTGGGCAATATGGACCGCATGTGGGCCGGTATTGGTGTGGGCCTCTACCTCATTGGGATGACAGGCAGTTATCTGGCCTCGACCATCTATCATGGTCTCAACGAGAAAAGCAAATGGAAGAACCACCTGCGCAAATGGGACCACGCCGCCATCTATTGGCATATCGCCGGCTCCTACTCTCCCATCACCCTGATAGCCATGCGCGACTACGGCTATTGGGGCTGGATGCTCTTCACTTTTGTGTGGACCTGCGCCATCATTGGCACCATTATCAGTTTTATCCATCTGGAGGAGCATTCAAACATTGAGACCCTGTGTTTCTGTATCATGGGACTCAGCGTGCTGGCAGCCTTCAAGCCACTGGTTGATACGGTATCAACCAATGCGTTTGTATGGATTGTGTTGGAGGGTGTCTTCTATATCACAGGCGCCGTGTTCTATTCGTTCAATAAGAAGAGGTACATGCACACCGTGTTTCATTTCTGCGTCCTGGCAGGCAGCATCTGCCACATCGTCGCCGTGTGGGACATTCTGATAAGAGGCATCTTTTAGGATGGAGAATGGATGATTAAGACTTAAAAGACTTATTTACTTGGACGCTCAGCGTCTGGGTATCAAACGTGATATCCTTGCTTCGCTCCACGAAACGGCTCAGAGCCCCACTCGCTGCCAGTTCGTGGGGCGTTCCTATTTGCAGGCCTTCATCGCGACTCATCAGCCAGATGGTGTCTGCCGTCTGCAAGGCTAATTCCAGGTCGTGTGTTGAAAGGAACACCGTTTTCTGAGCCTCTCGACTGATGCGACTCAACAGCATCAGCATATCCACCTTACTGGGATAATCCAGAAACGCCGTGGGCTCGTCTAAATATATAATAGGTGTATGCTGGGCCAGCGCCTTGGCAATCATCACCTTCTGTCGCTCGCCATCACTCAGCGTCTGGACCTGACGATTCTTCAAGGACTCGATGCCTATCAATTTGATGGCCTCACAGCACGCCTCGCGGTCAGCCTCACACAATCGACCCCAGAATCCCGTATAGGGTGCCCGTCCCAGTTCCACCAATTCCATCACGGTCATCTGCTGGACGTCAGGTTTCTCGGTCAATACGATGCCAATGGTGCGTGCCAGTTCGTTTTCGCTATAGTCATCCAACTCACGCCCCTCCAATCGGATGCTGCCACCCAACTTAGGCAGGAAGCCAGATAGCGTCTTGAGCAGCGTAGACTTGCCCACGCCGTTTTCACCCAGCAAGCACGTCAGCTGACCACGCTGGAGCGAGGCCGTCAGATGCGAGGCCACCATCCTGGCACCCTGTTTAGAGCTATAGCCAATGCTCAAGTCGGATAGTTCTATGGAGCTTTCGGTTTGTATCATGCGGCAAAGTTACAACAATTTTCTTGATTATCAAACTTAGGATGGCCAAAATCAGTATTTTTTCGATTCAAATTGTTCTGCATTTCGTATGCAAAAATAACGTAAAGTGCAAAAAATACCAAAATTTTCGTCAAAAAGTTGCACAAAAGCACCCTGTGTGTGCACACAATGCTCAGTTTTTTAATAAAAAGTTTGCGTAATTGAATAAAAATGAGTTACTTTGCACCCGATTTTCAAGATAATATCTAGGAAAGAAATAAATTATTAACTATTTAAAAGGTAAAATTATGTCAGAAATTGAAAGCAAAGTAAAGGCTATTATCGTAGACAAACTCGGTGTTGACGAAGCAGAAGTTAAGCCCGAAGCAAGTTTCACCAATGATCTGGGTGCAGATTCACTGGATACTGTAGAGCTCATCATGGAATTCGAGAAGGAGTTCGGTATTTCTATTCCCGATGACAAGGCTGAGAAGATCGGTACTGTTGGCGACGCTATCGCATACATCGAGGAGAACGCAAAATAAATTATTTAGCATTTGAGGTTTGAGGATTGAGAATTGAGGTTTATGCCAAGCATAAGCCGCATCTCAAATCTCAAACCTCATTTCTTAAATCTATTTTTATGGAATTAAAAAGAGTCGTTGTAACAGGTCTTGGCGCAGTAACTCCCCTGGGAAACACCCCTGAAGAGTTGTGGAATAACCTGCTGGCAGGCGTAAGCGGCGCAGCACCTATTACACTTTTCGACGCAAGCAAGTTCAAGACCCAGTTTGCCTGTGAGGTGAAGAACCTTAATGTGAACGACTATCTGGACCGCAAGGAAGCTCGCAAGATGGACCGCTATACCCAGTTGGCCATGATTGCAGCCCAGCAGGCCGTGAAGGATAGTGCCATGGATCTTGAGACGATTGATAAGAACCGCGTTGGTGTGGTTTTTGGCGTCGGCATTGGCGGCATCAAGACATTTGAGGACGAGGTGACATACTATGGTGTTCATCGTGAGGATGGTCCAAAGTTCAACCCCTTCTTCATTCCCAAGATGATTGCCGACATCGCTGCAGGCCAGATTTCTATCCAGTACGGTTTCCACGGCCCCAACTATATCACCTCTTCAGCCTGTGCTTCATCAAGCAATGCGCTGGCAGACGCCTTCAACCTGATTCGTCTGGGCAAGGCCAATGTGATTGTGGCTGGTGGTGCCGAGGCAGCCATCTGCGAGACAGGTGTAGGCGGTTTCAATGCCATGCACGCCCTGTCAACCCGCAACGATGAGCCCGAGAAGGCCAGCCGTCCTTTCAGCGCCAGCCGCGATGGTTTCATCATGGGCGAGGGTGCTGGTTGCTTGATTCTCGAGGAACTGGAGCACGCCAAGGCACGTGGTGCTAAGATCTACGCCGAGATGGTTGGTGCGGGCATGAGTGCTGATGCTCACCACATCACCGCCTCTCACCCCGAGGGTCTGGGCGCTAAGCTGGTGATGCAGAACGCTCTGGAGGATGCAGGTATGCAGCCCGATGAGATTGACTACATCAACGTTCACGGTACATCTACCCACGTGGGTGATATCTCAGAGGCCAAGGCCATCAAGGAAGTGTTTGGCGATGCAGCCTTCAAGCTGAACATCTCGTCAACCAAGTCAATGACTGGTCACCTGCTGGGTGCTGCTGGTGCCGTAGAGGCAATGGCCACCATACTGGCCGTCCAGAACGACATCGTTCCTCCCACCATCAATCACGAGGAGGGTGACGAGGATCCCGAGATTGACTATAATCTGAACTTCACCTTCAACAAGGCACAGAAGCGTACTGTGCGTGCCGGTCTGAGCAACACGTTCGGCTTCGGTGGTCACAACGCCTGTGTGGTATTCAAGAAGTATGAGGCTTAAGGATATCATCAATAGATTAAAGCTCCCTTTCCGTCAGGAGAAGGAGCTTTTTTCTTCTCTGCGCGACATCATTGGGTTCTACCCCCACAACATTGAGTACTACAAGGTGGCCCTGACCCACAAGAGTTCAGGCCAGCGCAATGAGAAAGGTCGTCCGCTGAACAACGAGCGACTGGAATTTCTGGGCGATGCACTACTCGATGCCGTGGTGGGACATATTGTCTATGAACACTTCAGTGGCAAGCGCGAGGGTTTCCTGACCAACACCCGTTCAAAGCTGGTGAGCCGTGAGACCCTGGGCAAGTTGGCAGAGGAGATGGGACTGACCGAACTTATTATGAGCAACACCTCCAAGCGGTCGCACAACAGCTATATGGCCGGCAATGCCTTCGAGGCACTCGTTGGCGCCATCTATCTGGATCAGGGCTACGATGCCGTGATGCGCTTCATGAAGAAACGTATTCTGGCTCAGATGGTCAATATTGACAAGGTGGCCTATAAGGAGGTGAACTTCAAGTCTAAGCTCCTGGAGTGGACCCAGAAGAATCGTGTGAAGATGCAGTTTGAGATGCAGCAGCAGACAGCCGACAAGCAAGGCTCGCCCGTCTTCAGTTTTGTGGTGAAGATTGAGGGCGTAGAGGGCTGTAGCGGCGAGGGCTATTCTAAGAAGGAAGCCCAGCAGTTGGCTGCCAAGGAGACCCTGCAGCGCCTGCGTCGCGAACCTCAGTTCATCGATGCCATCTTCAGTGCCAAGAGCGAGCGTACCAAGATGGAAGAGGAACCCACTGCCGTAGCTCCCGATCTGGAGGCTGAAAAGGAGTTTATCATCAAGGCTGAGAAGCCAGAAACAACTGTCGACGAAGAGCAGCCGGAGCCATTGGTTGCCGAGAAGCCCCAGGCCCAGAAAGCCCCTGAAGCCGAGGAAAACGACGAGTTTGACCTCTCGGATATCACTCACGCTCCCTCTGAACTCTCTCGCGAGGAGATTATTGCGGCTGCCGAGGCTGCAGCCTACGACGAATGAAGACCGCTATCGTTGGCGGTGGTGCCGCAGGTTTTTTCCTGGCCATCAACCTCAAAGAGATGTGCCCCCAGATGGACGTCACCATCCTGGAAGGTTCTAAACGCGTATTGGCCAAGGTAGAGATATCGGGCGGCGGACGCTGCAACTGCACCAACTCGTTTGAGGATATCAACGACCTGCAGAGCGTCTATCCGCGAGGCCACCGCCTGCTGAAGCGTCTTTTCAAGCAGTTTGACTACCGCGATGCCTATCAATGGTTTGAGCATCGCGGTGTCAAGCTCACCACTCAGGAAGACCACTGCGTCTTTCCACAGTCTCAGGACTCCCACACCATCATCAATCTCTTTCTCAGCGAGGCACGCCGACTGGGCATCAACGTCAAGACTGGCTGCAAGGTCAGTAGCCTGGATGAACTCGCCGACTATGACTTCGTGGCTGTCACCATGGGCGGAAAGCCCCAAACAGACGGCCTGCGATGGCTGAATCAGCCTCTGGAGTCGCCCGTACCCTCACTCTTCACCTTTAATATTAATGACACCCTGCTACGCCAACTGATGGGCACCGTGGTCGATGCTACGGCCATGATTCCTGGCACCAAGATGCGTGCATCGGGTCCTCTGCTCGTCACCCATTGGGGCATGAGCGGACCTTGCATCCTGCGCCTCAGCAGCTATGCCGCACGCTGGCTCAGCGAGCACGACTACAAGCAGCCTCTGGCCATCAACTGGACCAACAGAAAGGAGAACGAGGTGCAAGAGCAATTGGCTGCGCTGCGCCAGCAGCACGCCCAGAAGCAGCTCACCACCATCCGCCCCTTCGACCTGCCTCAACGCCTGTGGACGTATCTCACCGAGAAAGCCTTGGATGGGCGCGCCAAAGCACCCTGGGGCAGCCTCAACCAAAAGGAGATGAACCGACTGACCAACACACTCATCAACGACACCTATCAGATTGCTGGCCGTGCGCCGTTCAAGGACGAGTTTGTTACCTGTGGTGGCGTATCGCTCGCTGCCGTCAACCCTTCCACCCTCGAAAGCCGCACGCAGCCTCACCTCTATTTTGCTGGCGAAGTGCTCGACATCGATGGTGTCACCGGTGGCTTTAATTTCCAGGCCGCATGGACCACCGCCTATGCTGTTGCCACAGCCATTTCCACACAATACAACGCTGCCGAGTGATTACATGCTGACAGTGCTGACAGTGACACCGGGCATTTATTTTGTAATCGCTGGATAGAGATGTTAATTTAAAAGTTAAAATATGTATATATTTATATAATTATATTAATACTAATATACTTATACTCTTATCTCTTGCTACGATTAATACTAGCAAATGGTACATTTAATGGTAGAAATACGTCGTTTCGCTCACAGTGATACGTCGTTTCTCTCACAGAGAAAGGTCGTTTCTCTGATAAATGCCCACTGTAACTGTAATCACTGTAAGCGTCAGCACCCAACCCCCCGATATCCAAAGAAAAATTCCAAAACTTTTTGGTGAAAATAAAATAAATCATTATCTTTGTGCACAAAATACCTGAAATCCTTTGTTTACACAATAATAATGAGCCCAACATATAAAACAATACGCACGCTGATTTGCTCAACACTCCTGCTCCTACAGGCGTCCCACACAATGGCCCTGCAGGTAAAGGACTTCACCTTCAGCCATATTGGTCGCGCCGAAGGTATGGGCAGCCAGCGCATCTTCTCGATTTGTGAGACACAGAGCGGCGCCATCTGGTGGTCGTCGATGACCGACATCGGGCGCTACAACGGTTCGAAGGTCAGAAACTATCAACTGGACGAGAACACCCCCTACAGCCTTCTGGGCGGCCGAGTGATTCATCTGTCAACCACCGACGACAACGGCATCCTGGCCTTCGACAATCGCGGCAAGGTGTATCGCTATAGTGCCATTCGCGATAGATTTGAACTCATGGTCAACCTGTCGGAGAGGATGGGAAACGACATCGGACTCAACGATGTTCACCTCGTGGGCAACCGCCTGTGGCTGGCCATGAGCAACGGTGTCTATCTGATGCAAGACACCACCATGAGCTGCATCGTCAAGGGTCCCTACGTCAACAGCATCGTGCCGATGGGCAAACAACTGATCTTCTGCTCGCGCGAGGGTGTCTACGACGAGAAGGGCCATCGCCGACTGCCCTACAACATCGAGAGCGGCTACTATGATGAGATGTCGGGCAAGCTGTGGCTGGGAGGCTATGAGGACGGTCTGCACGTGGTCACGCAAAACATCGACAACTACACCATTTCCGATGCTTTTATCGAGTTGACCTACAACACCACGCTGCTCAACCCCATTCGCTGCATCTGCCCCTACGACGACGAGACCATGCTGATTGGTTTTGACGGCGAGGGCGTCTATCAGATCAGTCGCGACGGGCGAGGCAAGTGCACCCTGCTCTTCAACGCCAACGAGTCAAACAAGGGTGTGCTGCACGGCAACGGCATCTATAGCATGGTGGTCGACACCTGGAAAAACATCGTCATCGGCTCCTATTCAGGCGGCATCGACATCGCACGACCCACTGGCAGTACGGCAGCCATCTACCGCCATCTGAGAAACGACTCCCAGAGCCTCTGCAACGACCATGTCAACATGGTGACCCAACTCACCGACAACCTGCTGCTCATGGGCACCGACAACGGCATCAGCATCCTCAACACCCAGACCGAAGAATGGCAGCACAGCTGTCAGGGCACCGTGGTGCTGAGCGCCACCAGGAAGCCCGACGGCAACGTATTGGTGTCAACCTATGGCAAGGGCATCTATGAGGTTGACAGCAAGGCCAACGTGAGCCACGTCTATACCACACACAACAGCCAGCTGACCGACGACCACGTCTATGCCACCTGCTACGACAAGGACGGCGGACTGTGGGTGGGCACACTCAACGGCGACCTGCTACACATGCCCAAAAACCAACCCATGACGCGCTATCCCGTGCACGACGTGCAGGCCATCAGTCAACTGGCCACGGGTCAGATGGCCATTGGTACGGCCTTCGGACTCAAACTCATCACGCCAGGCCGTCAGGAGGTCAAGGACCTGAACTATGCACCCTCGGGCGTCACCGATGTCAACCCATTTGTCACCCATCTGCTGGCCTCAGGACTGGAGCTCTGGATAGGTACCGATGGCGGCGGCGTCTATGTCTATCACCAGGCTAAGCACGAGAGCCGACAGCTGACCACGGCCAACGGACTGCCCTCCAACTATGTGAGAAGCCTCATCAAAGGGGCCGACGGGCGCATCTGGATAGCCACCGACCAGGGCCTCTCGTTCGTTTCGCCCGACAATCCCAAGACGGTGGTCAACGCCAACTATTGCTATGGTCTCAAACGCGAATACTCTCGCGGTGCGGCACTCAACCTGCCCAACGGCAACATCATCTTTGGCACCACCATGGGCGCCATCGTCGTTCATCCGGAAAAAGTGCAATCACTCAACTATACCGCCAAACTCAATATCACGGGCGTGGTCTGTGCCGAAGACCAGGAGTCGCTGCAAACCGAAGAGGTAGCCCAGAAACTGGCCGATGGACAACTGTCGCTGACCTACGACCAACGCACCTTTGAAATCCTGTTTGAGAGCGTCAACATGCGCAACCACTTCGATATCGTCTATCGCTATCAGGTGGGCGACGGCGAATGGAGTGTGCCCTTCGATGAGCAATATATCCGTTTTGTCAACATGGAACCTGGCGAGCATCACCTCACCCTGCTATGCGTCAGTCGCACCAACGGCACCATTATCGACACCAAGATGCTGACCATCATCATTGCACAGCCCTGGTGGAACACGTGGTGGATGTGGTGCATCTATATCGCCCTGGTCATCCTGGCCTTCTTTGGGGCCTGGCGCGTCTATCTGCTCCACCAGAAATACTTGCGACTGTCTATTGACCATCTGCAGCATACACTCCCCCAGCCCATCTCTGCCGATACCACCAAAGAGACTGCCGCACCTGCCGAGAATCTGGAAGCCAAGAACTTCGTCGACAAGGCCACACAACTCATCCTCGACAACCTATCGGACAGCGAGTTCACCATCGACCAGCTGTGTCGCGAAATGGCCATGAGCCGCACGCTGTTCTACGTCAAACTGAAGTCATATACGGGCAAGTCGCCTCAGGACTTCATCCGCATCATCCGACTCGAAGGTGCTGCCTCGATGCTGAGAAATGGCTGCAATGTGGCCGATGCTGCTGCCATGACTGGCTTCGACAATCCCAAATATTTCAGCACCGTTTTCAAAAAATACTTTGGTGTCTCGCCCTCGAAATACCAGAAATAGGGTATAAAAACTATCAAAATAGGGTTTCAAAACTATCACATTTCAGTTTTGAAACCTTTTTTGTATGCTATAAAACCCCCTGAAACCATAATTACCGTACTTTTGTGCCATGAAAACTTTTAAAACTATAAATGATATGAAGCGACTTCTTTCCACAGTTATGCTTTCAGTCCTGACATCATGCTACATGCTGGCATGCGGAAGTGAGGCTATCAATGAAAGCAACGAAAGCAACGAGACATCAGCAAAGCAGGAACCAACAGCCAAGGAATGGAACCAGGGCGTAGTGGGCTGGAATCTGGGCAACCAGTTCGAGTGCTCAGCACCAGGTCAGGATGGCGAGTCTCTCCTGATTGGCAATCCCGACGGCAGCATCAATGCCGAGACAGCATGGGGCAACCCCGTGGTCACCAAGAAAATGATTAAGGCAGTCAAAGAGGCTGGCTTCAACGCTGTGCGCATTCCCGTGCGCTGGCAGTGCCACATCACCAATCCCACAGCCATGAGCATCGACAAGGCGTGGATCAATCGCATCAAAGAGGTGGTCAACTGGTGTCTGTCCAACGACCTGAAGGTCATCATCAACACGCATCACGACAAGTGGCTCGAGGCCCGTCCCACCAATATGTTTAAGGAGGAAAACAACCAGAAGCTGGCTCTTCTTTGGATGAATATCGCCAGCGAGTTCTCACAGTACGACTATCGCGTGGCCTTTGCCGGCACCAACGAGGTGCACATCCGCGACAACTGGGGCAAGCCCACGGCCGAGAACCTGGCTGTGCAAAACTCATACAATCAGACGTTTATTGATGTGGTACGCGCCACGGGTGGCAACAACCTCAAGCGTCACCTCATCGTCCAGACCTATGTCTGCAACCCCGACTTCGGCATCAACAATGGCGACTTCATCATCCCTACCGACGCTGAGGGCAACGGACTGGATTATATGAGCGTGGAGTTCCACTACTACACACCTTGGGACTATGCCGGCGAGTGCAAATACAACTTCTGGGGCGAGCCATACAAGGGCAAGGGAGAGGCCTCATCGAGCGACGAGAAGACCATGACCGAGTTCTTCGACAAGGTAGTGAGCACCTGGGCCAATCAGGGTCTGGGCATCGTCATGGGCGAATGGGGCGTCACAGACCGTCAGAAGGGTGGTCAGACCGACCTCATCCACGAAAACATGACCTACTACTGCAAGTTCCTGGTGAGCGAGACCATGAAACGCGGATTCTCGACCTTTATTTGGGACAACAACGCTTTTGGCAGCGGTCCTGAACATTTTGGCATCTTCGACCGTCGAGCCAACATGAAAGTCAAGGCCGACTGGATCCTCAATGGCATCATGGAAGGAAAATCAAAATAAAAGAACCTCGCAATCCCGAAATCGGAATCTCAAAATCCCGCAATACCGAAAAAAGACATACCTAAAAAATGAAAAGACTATTTTACAGCCTTGCTGTGTTGATGATGCTGGCTCTGACAGCCTGCACAACAAAGAGTGAAAAGAACGACGGCGTGAATGATTTCCGCATTCAGCGTGGCACCAACCTGAGCCACTGGCTGTCGCAGAGTGAAGAACGTGGCGAACTGCGTCTGAAGCACATCCAGGAGGATGACTTCGCAAGACTCGACTCCCTGGGTTTCGACTTCGTACGCATACCCATCGATGAAGTTCAGTTCTGGGATGAGAACGGAGAAAAACTGCCAGAGGCCTGGAACCTGCTCACCTTCGCCCTCGACCAGTGCGGCAAGCATCATCTGCGCGCCATCGTCGACCTGCACATCATCCGCTCTCATTATTTCAATGCTGTCAACGAGGGCGATAGTAGTTCCAACACGCTGTTTACCTCAGAAGAGGCTCAGCAGGATCTCATCAACATGTGGCATCAGCTGTCCGACGAACTCAAGGGCTATAACAACGACTCTGTGGCTTATGAGTTTATGAACGAACCTGTGGCCGACGAACACGAGCAGTGGAACCAGCTGATTGCCAAGGTTCACAAGGCTCTCCGCGAGCTGGAGCCTCAGCGCACGCTGGTCATTGGCAGCAACATGTGGCAGGGCTACGAAACCATGAAATATCTCAAGGTACCCGAGGGCGACAAGAACATCATCCTCTCGTTCCACTACTACAACCCCATGATTCTCACCCACTACGGCGCTTGGTGGACACCCATCGGTCGCTATACTGGCAAGGTGAACTATCCTGGCATCTTGGTGTCACAAGAGGACTACGAGGCTGCATCTGATACCTTGAAACCCCTGCTGGAGCCTTATCTCACCCAGGAGTGGAACGTTGACAAGATTCGTGCTGACTTCAAGGATGCCATCGAGGTGGCCAAGAAATACGACCTTCAGCTGTTCTGTGGCGAATGGGGCGTCTATGAGCCCGTTGACCGCGAACTGGCCTATAAGTGGACTCAAGACATGCTGACGGTGTTCAAGGAGAACAATATCGCCTGGACCACTTGGTGCTATGATGCTGACTTCGGTTTCTGGGACCAGCAGAAGCACGACTTCAAGGATAAAGGGCTGGTTGACTTGCTGATGAAATAACACGGAATCCCGATATACCGAAATTCCCCTATACCGACAAAAAGAAAAAAAATACATAATGAAGACATTTGGATATTTCGACGACAAAAACCGCGAGTACGTCATCAACGACCCTGCTACGCCGTTTCCCTGGATTAACTATTTAGGCAACGAAGACTTCTTCGGCCTCATCTCTAACACCGCTGGTGGCTACGACTTCTATAAGGATGCCAAGTTCCGCCGCATCACCCGCTATCGCTATAATGGTGTGCCCATGGATGCTGGTGGCCGTTACTTCTATATCAACGACGGCAACACGGTGTGGAGTCCAGGATGGAAGCCCTGCAAGACCCCACTCGACAGCTATGAGTGCCGTCACGGCATGAACTACACCCGCATCACGGGTAGCAAGAACGGCGTCGAGGCATCTGCCCTCTTCTTCGTACCCCTGAAGACATGGGCCGAGGTGCAGAAGTTGACACTCAAGAACACCACCAACGAAGTGAAGCGCCTGAAGCTCTTCTCTTTCACAGAGTGGTGTCTGTGGAACGCTGCCACCGATATGGAAAATTTCCAACGCAACTGGTCTACAGGCGAGGTGGAGATTGAGGGTGCCACCGCCGTTCCCAACGATTCCTCGTTGGGCCTCACCATCTACCACAAGACAGAATACAAGGAGCGCCGCAACCACTATGCCTACTATGCCCTGACCAACGCCAAGGCAGACGGATATGACACCGATCGCGAGTCGTTCATCGGTCTTTATAATGATTTCTCTAATCCTCAGTGCGTAATGGCAGGAAAGCCAGCCATGAGCGTGGCCCACGGCTGGAGCCCCATTGCTTCGCACTACGTAGAGGTAGAACTGCAGCCTGGCGAAAGCAAAGACTTCATCTTCGTACTGGGCTATGCCGAGAACGAACAGGAAAAGAAGTTTGAGCCCAACGGTTCTAACGCCGAGGGCCTCATCACCTCTTTGGGCAACTTAGATCATACAATTATAAATAAGGAGAAGGCTCATGCTGTCATCGAGCGCTTCTCAACAATAGAGGCTGTTGATGCTGCCTTCGCTGAGCTGCGAGAGATGTGGGACGGCTTGCTAAGCAAGTTCACCGTGAAGAGCGATGACGAACGTCTGGACCGCATGGTGAACATCTGGAACCAATACCAGTGCATGATTACGTTCTGCTTCTCACGCTCAGCCTCGTTCTTCGAGAGCGGCGTGGGCCGTGGCATGGGCTTCCGCGACTCTAATCAGGACCTCGTGGGCTTCGTCCATCAGATTCCCAGTCGTGCCCGTCAGCGCATCATCGACATCGCCTCAACCCAATTCCCCGATGGTGGTTGCTATCACCAGTATCAGCCTCTCACCAAGCGTGGCAACAATGATATCGGTGGTGGATTCAACGATGACCCCTGCTGGCTCATCTTCGGCACCGTGGCCTATATCAAAGAGACTGGCGACTTCTCTATCCTCGACGAGATGGTGCCCTGGGACAATGAGCCCGGCACAGAGGTGACGCTCTTCGAGCACCTGCGCATCTCGTTCAACCACGTGGTTGAGAACCTTGGACCCCACATGCTGCCCCTCATCGGTCGTGCCGACTGGAACGACTGTCTGAACCTGAACTGCTTCTCGTGGGACCCCAACGAGAGCTTCCAGACCACCGAGAACAACAGCGAGGGCTCAAAGGCCGAGTCGCTGATGATTGCAGGCCTCTTTGTGCTCACAGGCAAGGAATACGTGGAGCTGTGCCGCCATCTGGCCAGTTCCGTTTGTGGCAATGGCATTGCCACATACAAAACAGAGGCCGACCGCGCCCAGAAGTGCATCGACTCAATGGTCGAGGCTGTGAAGAAACACGGCTGGGATGGCGAATGGTATCTGCGCGCATATGATTTCTATGGTAACAAGATTGGTAGTAAGGACAACGAAGAAGGTAAAATCTTCATCGAGAGTCAGGGTTTCTGCACCATGGCCGGCATCGGACTCGAAGACGGTATGGTCGACAAAGCCCTCGACTCTTGTAAAAAGTACCTTGACTGCGAGCACGGTATGGTGCTCAACAATCCTGCCTTCACCCGCTATTATGTAGAGATGGGTGAGATCTCCAGCTATCCTGCTGGCTATAAAGAGAACGCTGGCATCTTCTGCCACAACAACCCTTGGGTAATTATCGGCGAGACTGTTGCACGTCGTGGTAATGATGCTTGGGACCACTACACCAAGATCTGTCCTGCATGGATCGAGGACCAGCAGTTGCACAAGGTGGAGCCCTACGTCTATTGTCAGATGGTGGCAGGAAAAGACGCTACCAAACCTGGTGAGGGTAAGAACTCATGGCTCACGGGTACTGCTGCCTGGAACTGGCTCACCATTACACAGTATATTCTGGGCATCCGTCCCACCTACGACGGCATCGAGATTGACCCCTGTATTCCTTCATCTCTGAAAGAGTATCATGTGCATCGTGTGCTGCGCGATGCTGAATTCGATATCACCGTGAAGAACCCAGAGGGCAAGGAGGCTGGCGTCAACAAGATTATTCTCGATGGCTCGACTATCGAAGGAAATGTGATTACCGCCACTCCTGGCAAGCATGTCGTAGAAGTAATCATGTAAGACTATGGCACAGTTAAGAGAAAAGATAGGCTATGCCTTGGGCGACGCCGCCGCAGGAGGTATCACATGGAAAGTGATGTCTATTGCGTTCCCCCTGTTCTTTACCAATGTCTTTGGACTGACCGTAGCCGATACAGCCACACTGATGCTCATCGCACGTATGTTCGACGTGGTGACCGACCCCCTGATGGGTACGCTGGCCGACCGCACACAGAGTCGCTGGGGCACCTATCGTCCGTGGATCATCTTCGGAGCCATCCCCTTTGGCCTCATCTTCGCACTCCTGCTCTACACACCCGAGTTTGGTCCTGTGGGCAAGCGCATCTGGGCCTATACGCTCTATCTGCTGATGATGGTGGTCTATACGGCAGTCAACGTGCCTTACGGTTCACTCCTGGGTGTGATGACTAATGACGACAATGAAAAGAATCAGTTCTCCAGCTACCGCATGGTGGGAGCCTATGCCATGGGCTTCATCACCCTGCTGTCGTTCCCCTATCTGCAGAAGCTGGTGGGTGGCACAGACCAGCATCAGTATGCGGTTCTTGGCGCCTTCTTTGGCGTGCTTGCCGCTGCAGGCACCCTGGCCTGTGGCCTGCTGACCAAAGAGCGACTGAAGCCAGTACGTGCCGAGAAGTTCTCGTTGAAGCCCTTTGGCGACCTGTTCCGCAATCGTCCTTGGATTATCCTGACGCTTATCGGCATCTGTATGAACTTCTTCAATGGGTTCCGCTATGCCGTTGCCGGCTATATGTTTGAATATTGTATGCATGGTGACGTCACCGTCAGCGGACTCATCATCAACTACACCGTATTCATGACCTTCGGCGAACTCACTTGTATGGTGTTTGGCGGCGTATCGCCCATCTTCACCAAATGGGTAGGCTCCAAGCGCAAAGCATTCCTCTGGGCTGCTGCTATCTGTGTGGCCACCTCGGTACTCTTCTTCTTTGTACCTATGGATGCTGCCTATATCTGGCTGATGGTGGCCATTGTTATCGTCACCTCTATCGGTATTGGCATCTATTCACCACTGCTGTGGTCGATGTATGCAGATGTCTCTGACTATGCCACCGAAAAGAACGGCACCTCGTCAACAGGTCTCATCTTCTCATCAGGCACGATGGCTCAGAAGTTTGGTACCGCTATCAGTGGTTCACTGGTGGCCCTCCTGTTGGGCATCGCCGGTTTTATCTCTGGCACCGATGCCGATGGTCAGACCATCATCACCATCACCGATGCCGACAGCGTGAACAAGATGATTTGGGCACTGTTCTCCATCTTCCCTGCTATTATTGCAGGTATCATGATGGGACTGCTCTATCTCTACCCAATAAAGAAATAAACCCTAAACATCAAACTTAAAAAACAAAACTAACATGAAGAAAAACAAATTGCTTCTCTGCATGCTATGTGCAGGCATGATGTGGACGCCAGCAATGGCCAATGCCACAGAAGGAAGCCGAACCTCAATGACCGCAGCTCCCGATGACCAGGAGATTACTGGTACAGTGGAAGATGCCGATGGTCCGCTGATTGGTGCCACAGTTAAAGTGGCAGGCACATCAAACGGTGTAGTAACCGACACCAATGGTCGTTTCAAACTGAGATGTAAGCGTGGTACTACGCTCGAAGTGAGCTACATCGGCTACATCAACAAGACCGTTAAGGCACAGCCTGGCATCAAGATTATCTTGGATGAAGACAAAACGGAGTTAAGCGAAGTGGTGGTTACTGCTCTGGGTATCAAGCGAGACCGCAAGGCACTGGGTTATGGCGTTGCCGAGATTAAAGGTGCCGACCTGACCAAGGCCAAGGAGACCAACGTCATCAACTCACTTTCTGGTAAGGTGGCTGGTCTGGTTGTTCAGAACACCGCTGGTGGTAACTCAGGTTCTACACGTGTGATGCTTCGTGGTAACACAGAGATGACAGGCAACAACCAGCCTCTCTACGTCATCGATGGTGTGCCCCTCGACAATACAAACTTTGGCAGTGCCGGCACAGAAGGTGGTTATGACCTGGGCGACGGTATCTCTGCCATCAACCCCGATGATATTGAAAACATGACCGTGCTGAAAGGTCCTGCTGCCTCTGCCCTTTATGGTAGCCGCGCCTCTCACGGTGTCATCCTCATCACCACAAAGAAAGCTGAGAAGGATAAGATTAGCGTAGAATACAATGGTTCGCTGACCATTGACGTCCAGAATGCCATGTGGGATGATATCCAGCAAGTTTACGGTATGGGTTACGGCGGTCAGTTCAGTAAGACAGCCACCTCGGGCACCAACAGCAGCTGGGGTCCTAAAGCCGACAACCAGATGGTGGAGTATTTCGATGGTGTGCAGCGTCCGTTCCAGATGTACAAGGATAACACCAGTACCTTCTTCCGCACAGGTGTGACCTCACAGAACACCGCTATTCTGTCTGTCAATTCTGGCAAGACCGGCATGCGTTTCTCTGTGACCGACATGCGCAACAAGGACATTCTGCCTAACACCCACATGAGTCGTGACAACTTCAACCTGCGTGTCAACACATCGGCAGGTCCCGTTGACCTGGACTTCACAGCCAACTACACCCGTGAGGATGTGAAGAACCGTCCTGCTTTGGGCGACTCTCAGAGCAACGTAGGTAAGAACCTCATGACGCTGGCTGGCACTTATAACCAGGCTTGGTTGAAGAACTATGAGACCAGCGAGGGCGACTATGCCAACTGGAACGGTAACGACCAGTACAACAAGAACCCCTACTGGGACCTGTATAAGAATGGTAACACCTCTGAAAAGGATATCTTCCGTCTGACAGCCAAGGCCATCTGGAACATTGATGAGCACCTGAAGTTGCAGGGTACTGTAGGTACGGATATCAACAACATGACCTTCGAGGAATATATCGCCAAGACCACTCCTGGTAAGTCTGCTGGTCAGTTGCAGGACCAGATTTTCAAGAACCGTACACTCAACGCAGAGTTGCTGGCTTTGTATAACAACCAGTTTGGCGAGTTCGACGTAAATGCAACCCTGGGTGGAAACATCTTCAAGGTAGACAACCTGACCACCATCTTCACTGGTCTGAATCAGCAGATGAAGGATGTCATCAGCATCATGAACTATGGTGAGCAGAGCATTCAGCAGAACTCATACAAGAAGCAGATCAACTCGCTCTTCGGTTCTGCTAGCGTTGGCTATCAGCACACCTATTATCTGGAAGGCACCATCCGTGGCGATAAGTCATCAACACTGCCCACCAGCAATAACATCTATATCTACCCCTCTGTTTCTGGTAGTGTAGTTTTCTCAGAGTTTATCAAGAACAAGCAAATCATCAACTATGGTAAGGTACGTGCTTCTTGGGCACAGGTAGGTAGCGATACCGATCCCTATCAGTTGGTGACCAGCTATACCAACAGCAAATATTCATATTCAGGCTATGCTATGGGCCTCATCAGCAACAGCGTACAGCCCAACCCCGACCTGAAGCCCACCAAGACCAATTCATTTGAGTTGGGTCTGGAGACGAAGTTCTTCAATGGTCGCTTAGGACTGGATGTAACCTATTATAATCAGTCTTCTGAGAACCAGATTATCGCTTTGGCTTCATCAGCTGCAGCTGGTTACACTCATCGCCTGATTAACGCTGGTGAGATTCAGAACAAGGGTATCGAGGTAGCTGTTAATGGTCGCGTGCTGCAAATCAAGGACTTTGCATGGGATGCCGGTCTGAACTTCTCTAAGAATGTCAACAAGGTAAAGTCACTCGTCGATGGTATGGATTACTTCGAGTTGGAGAAGGCCTCATGGTGCGGCGTCAGCGTTGGTGCTGAGGTTGGCGAGAACTACGGTTCTATCATGGGTAAGGACTTCAAGCGCAACGCCGATGGTGATGTGATTATCAACGCCAAGACTGGTCTGCCCGAGGTTGACGACGAGATTCGTACCTTAGGTAATGCCTCTTGGGACTGGACTGGTGGTTTCTATTCTACCTTTACATATAAGAACTTCCGCCTCTCAGCAGGCTTCGACGTGAAGATGGGTGCTGATATCTTCTCGATGTCTATGCGCTCAGCCTACCAGACAGGTAAGGCATCTGGCACACTGGCTGGTCGTGAAGAGTGGTATGCATCCGAGGAGGCTCGTCAGGCTGCTGGCATGACTTCAGCAGAATGGCTGGCATCTGGCAATGCTCGCGGCTATATTGTTCCTGGTGTCATTGACAATGGCGACGGCACCTATCGTCCCAACGATATTCCTGTAAACCCAGAGGGTTACTGGAAGAGTGCTGCCGACAATGCTCCTGGCATGTTCGTCTATGACAACTCATATATCAAGTGTCGTGAGATTACCTTCGGCTATACCTTCCCAGAGAATATGCTTGGCAAGTTTGTGAAGAGCCTCAACATTTCGTTCGTGGCCCGCAACCCATTCATCGTATGGAAGAACATTCCTAATATCGACCCCGACTCTGGCTACAACACCTCTGGTCTTGGTCTTGAGTACGGTTCGCTGCCCTCACGCCGCAGCTATGGTTTCAACGTCAACGTCAAATTCTAAAAAGGAGGAACTATTATGATTACAAAGATTTTTAAGAATACCATCGCTGCCTGTTCCGTTTGCTGCAGTATTGCAGTAGCGTTCACCGCCTGCAGCGACAGCTATATGGAAGGTCTGAACGAAGACGATACGAAGACCATCACCATTGATCCCAATGCCCAGTTGACCACTTGTCTGCTTCAGACCTATGGCGACTTCGGCATGATGGACACCTATCGTAGTTATATCACTGGCTTCACCCAGCACTTTGCTGGTGGCTGGAACGTAACGAACTATGGTGGTAGTGTACACGCTTTTGACGATCAGACCCGTCTCATCTGGGACCAGTATTACTCTATCGCCATCAAGAACCTGCGCGATGCCATTGCACATAGTGCCGACAGACCCAATCTGAACGCCGTATTGCGCATCCATCGTGTCTATCTGATGTCAGTTCTCACCGATACCTATGGTGATGTGCCATGCCTCTCTATTAACACCAGTCTGGAAGAGGGTACATCCACACCGAAATACGACAGCCAGAAGGATATCTATGACTTCTTCTTCACTGAGTTGAAGGACTGTGTCAACCAGTTGGGTACAGGTAATGACAACGTAACTGGCGACGTGACCAACTATAGTGGTGACATTGACAAGTGGAAGAAATATGCTAATTCGCTGCGCCTGCGCTTCGCCATGCGTATTAGCGATGTAGATCCTACAAAGGCTCAGGCTGAGTTCGAGGCTGTTTCTGCCGATGCTGCCAACTATATCACCTCGGCTGACGATGATGCTTTCATCAAGTACACCAACAGCCCGTTCACCCTATATGACGGTGCTCGTGACTACGACTTCCGCGTTAATGCCCTGGGCGAGATTCTCTATGGACAGGATCCCACATCGCCCACCTTTGTTTGCTCAACGTTGTTCGAGTACCTGAAGGATAATAACGACCCCCGTCTCTATAGTATCTGCCGTCACTACAACAACGTGAAGCGCAGCGAGATCAAGCCTGATAAGGAGGGTAATGTTGACCTGACCGACGAAGTGTTGGCTTATCTGAAGAAGAAAGGTCAGGACGAGGCTCCTTGTAAGCCTGGTGCTGCCTGGTGGAACAACTGGATCAATGGTCCAGACAACCTTGAAGACGTTCCTACACTGGCCAAACTGGTGAAGATGTATCCTGAGGTGGGTTATGAGAAGAACAACTTCCCTGCTCGTATGATGCGTCCTGCCCTCTCTATCGACTTCTGTCAGCCCGACCGCCCAGGTATTCTGATGACCTCTGCCGAGGTGGACTTCCTGTTGGCTGAAGCTATCACAAAGGGCTGGAATGCCACAGGTACTGCCGACGACCACTTCAAGGCAGGCATCAAGGCTGCCATGCAACTGCTCAACAAGCACTATCTGACCGACGAGGCTATCATGCAGCAGGCCGACATCGATGCTTATGTCACCAGCATCATGGCCACCAGTCCTCTGGCTACACCTGCCAGCGCTCGCGAGGCCATTAACCTGCAGGCTTGGATTCTTCACATGATGAACCCTGCTGAGGGATGGGCTAACCTGCGTCGTGCCGACTATCCCGTGCTGGCCGACCGCACCAAGCTGGATAAGTTTACCAGCGACTTCACCTACGACGATGACAACCTGACGACACCCGTTCGTCTGTGCTATCCCATCCTCGAGAAGAAGTACAATGGTGAGAACTATAAAGAAGCTCTTAGCCGCATGGGTGGTAAGGACGATTGGCATCATCGTATGTGGTGGGATGTCAACGACATCAACGTGAAGTAAATATCGTCGTAATAACGATATAACGTTATAACGATAAATACGCAATAACGCAAAAAGAACAACAACAATGAAACTCAAGAATATATTTTTAGCTTGTCTTGCGGGCTTAGCCCTCACAAGCTGTTCAAGTGATGAGGATGCGTTCTTCACTATCAGCGAGAACGACGCACCCCGCATCCTGAACACCGACTTCCCTGACGGAGGTTTCAATATTAACCGCAACGAGAAACTTAAGTTCGAGATTCTGGTAACACCCGCCGATTTGACCACCGTGAAATGGCTGGCCGACGGAAAGGTAGTCTACGTAGGCGACACCATCAACCAAGCTTTCGAGGCAGGTAACTATACCCTGAAGATTGTGGCTACTACCGACATGGGTAAGGAGACATCACGCACCATGAGTCTCACCGTTAAGCCTATTGATGGTGACCCAATAGTTGACGACGACGCGCAAGCACGTATTCAGGCTCCTGGAGATGCCGTAACCATGAATGGCTCTAATTTAACGAATATCAAGAAGGTCAGAATCAACGACCGTCTCATTGACGTTACAACAGTCAGCAACACTAGCATTCAGTTTACGATGCCTGCCGACATGCCTGATGGCCAGTACCGCTTATCACTTCTTGATGAAGTGGGACAGTCCTTTGGTGGTGGTTTGGTAACCGTCTTTAGTGATGCCCTTATTACAAAGGGTGATTTCATGGGACAGTCAGAAGGTTTGGTAACAATGCCTGGTCGTAAACTCAATGACGCGAAGTCAGTAACGGTCAATGGTCAGGAATGCTCTATTGAGAGTATTACAAATGATCAGATTGTTATTAAGTTGCCAGCTCTTGAAGAGGGTGTATATGATGTAAAAGCCACTACGAAGAGTGGTGCCGCCATCAAATTCCTCCAGAACGGCAATCTCGTTGAAACAGCATCTATCAAGGTGTCACTTATTGCAGAGGAAGTTCTGTGGGAAGGCACTCATTCAGTAGACTGGGGTACTATCTTCGAGAAGAACGAATTGGCAGCTAAGCTGAAGGAAATTGCTAAGCCTCGTGCCATCCTTCGTCTCTATGTGAAGCGTACTGATAGTGAATATGCCAAAGGTTGCGCTGCAGTTAACTGGGCTGACATTGTGAATGGTGGCACAGATCCTAACCGTGGTGATGTAGACATTACATTTGAAGACAAGTATATTGACTTCAAACTTACTGCCAAGTCTATGGAGTTGTTGGATCAGAACAACTTCCAGGTTGTAGGTCATGGTTTCGACCTCCTGAAGATTACTCTCATTCAGCCCAGTGAAGAGGAATTGTGGTCAGGTAATCATGCTGTAGACTGGGGTACCATTTGGGAAGACGATGGAACAATCACCACTCTGTTAAAGCAGTCAGCAGGTCCTGGTTCTATTCTCCGTCTTTATGTCAAGCGCACCGATACCGAGTATGCCAAGGGTTGTGCTGCAGTAGGTTGGGCTGACATCGTGAATGGTGGTACAGATCCTAACCGTGGTGATGTGGACATTACGTTCGAAGATACTAAGGTTGAGTTTAAGTTGACCAAGAAGTCTATGGAACTGCTGAATAATGGTAATTTGCAGGTAGTAGGACATGGATTCGACTTGACGAAGATTACTATTGAATAATTTCAATTTAATCCAAATTAATAATAATCCCTCACTCAATTCTCTACCCTAAGGAGATGAGTGAGGGGTTTTTCTTTTTGTCAATCATCATGCCATTTAATATCATTTAACTGAATTAGACCGTTATTATCGTAAATTGTTTCCTACCTTTGCGGGCAAATAACAAATCAAAACTTTTATGAAACAATTACTACTCTCTGTTTTGGCCTTGACACTGACTCAGACCATGAGTGCCAAGGACGTGTTTGTAAACACCCCAAAGACCACATTGATGCTGGCCGCAAACGAAGGTCAGACACCACGTATTCACTACTACGGCTCGCGCATCAAGGCCGACCAGGCCCACGAGGTATATGATGCCATGAGCATCAACTACGACGCCTATCCTGCCTTTGGTCGCAACAGTTTTGACGAGACAGCATTGAGTGTGACCCATTTCGATGGCAACATGTCTACAGAACTAGTGGTGACGGGTAGCCGACAGGAGGGCGACCTGACCATCATCACCCTGAAGGATAAGAAATACGACTTCTTCGTGGACCTCTATTATAAAGCCAACAACCAGAGCGATGTGATTGAGACCTGGACGGTGATTCGCAATGGCGAGAAGAAGGCCATCAAACTGGAGCAGTATGCCAGTGGTGTGATGACCCTCAGACAGGAGGGAGCCTGGCTCACGCATTTTCATGGTGCCTGGGGACAGGAGGCCGGTATGACAGAAGAGCCCTTGACAGCAGGTCTGAAGGTGATTGTCAACCACGATGGCGTGCGCACAGCAATGGACGACCGTGCTGAGGTGATGATATCTCTCGATGGTAAACCTCAGGAGAACAGCGGACGCGTGATTGGTGCTGCCCTGTGTTGGACAGGCAACTATAAACTGCGCATCGAGACACGCGGAAAATATCGCCACACCCTGTTGGCAGGTATCGACGACCTGCACACAGCCTATACATTAAAGCCCAATGCGACGTTTGAGACCCCAAAACTGGCTATGGTCTATAGCGAAGAAGGCAAGGGCGGCGTGAGTCGCGCTTTCCATCGCTGGGGCCGCAACGGACAGTTGCACAATGGCAAGGCCCTTCGCGAGATTCTGCTGAACTCATGGGAAGGTGTCTATATGGATGTCAACCAGGAGGTGTGCGAGAAGATGATGGACGGCATCAAGGAACTGGGTGGCGAACTCTTCGTTGTCGATGATGGTTGGTTTGGCCGCAAGTATCGTCGCACCAATGACTCTCAGGCCCTGGGCGACTGGATGACCGACACCCAGAAACTGCCCAACGGTGTGCCTGCCTTGCTGAAGGCTGCCGAAGACCGTGGATTGAAGTTTGGCATCTGGATTGAGCCAGAGATGACCAACAGCAAGAGTGAACTCTTCGAGGCTCATCCCGACTGGGTGGTGGCCCATCCCACACGCGAGTTATCTATGGGTCGTGGTGGCACCCAGCTGGTGCTCGACCTGTCAAACCCCAAGGTGCAGGATTTCGTGGTGGGTATCGTGGATAACCTGGTGAAGGAGAACCCCACGCTGCATTATATCAAATGGGACTGCAACATGTCGATGCAGAACTATGGCAGCAGTTACCTCACAGCCGACAAGCAGGGGACTGCAAAAGGCTCTGGAGCGCATCCGCAAGGCTCATCCTGACCTCGTCATCCAACTCTGTTCAAGTGGTGGCGGACGCGTGAACTGGGGTGCCCTGCCCTACTTCGATGAGTTCTGGGTCTCTGATGATACCGATGCCCAGCAGCGCCTCTTTATACAATGGGGTACCAGCCATTTCTTCCCCACCCTGGCTATGGCCCAGCATGTAAGTGCTTCGCCCAACCATCAGACAGGTCGCGTCATTCCCTTGAAGTTCCGTTTCGATGTGGCTATGACGGGCCGACTGGGTATGGAGATGAAGCCCAGCGACTTGAACGACCAGGAGCGCGCCTATGCCAAGAAGGCTGTGGCCTTCTATAAGGAGATTCGTCCTATCATCCAGTTGGGCGACCAGTATCGTCTGCTCTCTCCCTACGATAATCATGGCTTCTGCAGCGAGATGTTTGTCACAGAAGATAAGAGTGAGGCCGTGTTCTTCTGCTATAAGTTTGAGAACTATATCGGCCTGGAGACTCCCCGTTGGCATATGGCCGGATTGGACCCCAACGCCACCTATCGTCTGAACGAATTCGAAGGTACAGAGCGCAGTCGTTATTTTGAAGGAAAAACCTTTAGTGGCAAATTCCTCATGGAGACAGGTATCGACGCCACATTGGGTCGTCAGTTTGCCAGCAGGGTGATAAGACTAAAGAAAATATAAGGCGAAGAGTGCAAAAAATCAATAATTTTAAGTAAAAACGTTGGATATCTCAGAAAGTCTGCGTATATTTGCAGATTGAAAAAACAAGAATATCAAGTAAATATGACTTTTACAGAACAAGCAAACAAGATTTTCCAACAAGCTATTCGTGACTATCACTTAACAGACAATGTAGATACACCTGTCAACAATCCATACGACAGAGACAGCATTGAATACAAGCTTTATCTGAAATGCTGGATAGACACGGTACAATGGCACTTGGAAGACTTGATTCGCGATCCGCACATCGACCTGGCTGATGCGCTGCAGTTGAAGCGTCGTATCGACCACTCGAATCAGGATCGTACGGACTTGGTCGAGGAGATTGACACCTATTTCCGCCAGCAGTTCAGCGATGTGAAGCCTCTGGCCGATGCACGCCTGAACACTGAGAGTCCTGCATGGGCTGTGGACCGTCTGTCAATTCTGGAGCTGAAGATCTGGCACATGAAGGAGCAGGTGGAGCGTCAGGATGCTACTGACGATCACAAGGCTCGTTGTCAAGCCAAGTTGGAGGTACTGTTGGAGCAGCGTGTTGACCTGTCAACAGCCATCGATCAACTTTTGGAGGATTACAGCAAAGGAAGTAAGGTGATGAAGGTATATCGTCAGATGAAGATGTACAACGATCCCAGCACCAACCCCGTACTTTACAAAAAGTAAAAGAGTAAAAAGGAAAAAAATAAAAGAGAGTGAAGCATCAGCATATTCTGGTTATCAGGTTCTCGGCTATGGGCGACGTCGCAATGACGGTACCCATTGTCTGGGCTGTTGCACATCAATATCCTGATGTAAGAATCACGGTGCTGAGCCGTGCCTTTGCTCGTCCTTTCTTCGAGAATCTGGCTCCCAACGTCAACTTCATGGAAGCTGACCTGAAGGGCGAATATCACGGTATTAAAGGTCTCAACTCCCTTTATCGCCGACTCACAGCCAAGCAGTTCACCCATGTGGCCGACCTGCATTCTGTGTTGCGCTCAAAATACCTGAGAATGCGTTTCAATATGGGTCATTTCAAGGTGCAGCACATTGACAAACATCGCAAGATGCGTCGCCAGTTGGTGAGCAAGGAAAACAAGATACGCCAGCAACTGCCCACGTCGTTTGAGAACTACGTCGAGGTGTTTGCCAAGCTGGGATTCCCCATCGCAACAAACAACTTTAAGTCTATCTTCACTGCTGAGGGTGGTAACCTGCATTGTCTGCCTGAGCAGATTGGCATGAAGGGTGAGAACGAGAAGTGGATAGGCATAGCACCTTTTGCTGCTCATAAAGGAAAGATTTATCCGAAAGAGCAGATGCACGAGGTGGTGCGCCTATTGACGGAGAAATATCCCAAGGTTCGTATTTTCCTCTTTGGACGTGGAAAAGAAGAAGAAGAGACTTTCCCAAAATGGTCACAAGAAATGCCACAATGCACTTGTGTGAGTTGGCATTTAGATGGCATAGAACAAGAACTGATACTGATGAGCCATCTGGACGTGATGCTCTCGATGGACTCAGCCAATATGCATATGGCCTCGCTCACAGGCACACCTGTGGTCTCTGTATGGGGTGCCACTCATCCTATGGCTGGCTTTATGGGCTGGAATCAGAATGAAAAGAATGCTGTACAGATAGATATGGACTGTCGTCCATGCAGCATCTATGGCCAGAAGCCCTGTATTCACGGCGACTACCGTTGTATGACAGGTATCAAGCCAGAAATGATTGTCGAGAAGATATCAGCGATTCTTGAAAAGTGAGTTCAACATGAAATGATAGATGACGATGCCTGCAGTTACTGACACGTTCATCGAGTGCTTAGTGCCAAACTGCGGAATCTCCAGACAACCGTCTGAGGCATCAATCACCTCCTGGTGAACACCCTTCACTTCATTACCCATAACAATAGCATACGACTTCCCTGGTTCCGGTTGGAACTGGGGAAGTTTCGTTGAATGCTCAGCCTGTTCCACACTCAGCACCGTTACTCCCCTACCCTTCAACGCTTCTACAGCCTCCAGCGCAGTCTTAAAATAGCGCCATTCCACGCTATCCTCAGCACCAAGAGCAGTCTTGTGAATTTCGTTGTGAGGCGGACAACCAGTAATGCCACACAGATAAACAGCTTCCAATCGGAAAGCATCAGCCGTGCGAAATACGCTACCTACATTATGCATCGAGCGCACATCGTCTAATACCACTATCAACGGGGTTTTCTCGGCCTGGTGAAACTCTTCTACCGACAGCCTGTTCATCTCTATCGTACGTAGTTTTCTCATATCGACTGCAAAATTAGGAAATTATTATGAATTAAGCATTATGAATTAAGCATTATTTTGTTGATAACTATGTGGATAACCCCGTTAATAACTATGGAATAACCATATAGACTATGCACACCCCCTATCAGGATGTGGATATGCACACCTTTATTCACGGCTTTTTTTGAAGTTTTCCACGTTTTTTTGCTGAAAAAAGATATAAACTTAGTAATTTTGCACCGAAATTGGAAATTGTGGAAAACTATCACACCTGTCTCATTTTCAATAAGAAAGGATTAACAACAGGTGTTAACAACTACATATTACAATGGAATAACTAAATGAGCAAGAATATTGGCTGTGAGTTTTGCACTTATTCACACCACATCATACTACTCATTTTCTATTTTTTAAAAAAAGAAAGAAAAATAAAAAGATAATAATGCAATGTTGAAAACCGAGTGGACAGAACAGGGATTTATCAATGAACCAGCAGAAGCAGGTATTGATTTAAAGAAAGAGATACGTCGACTGTGTGAGGAGAAAGGCGCCATCATTTTGGCGCACTACTATACCATTGGCGACATACAAGAGGTAGCCGACTTCGTTGGCGACTCGTTGGCTTTGGCTCGCAAGGCTGCCGAGACAGATGCTAAGATGATGGTGATGTGTGGTGTGCACTTCATGGCAGAGACCTGCAAGCTGCTTTCGCCCGATAAGGTGGTTCTCTGTCCTGATCTGAATGCTGGTTGTTCGCTGGCCGACAGTTGTAAGGCCGAGGACCTGAAGAAGTTCAAGGACGAGCATCCTGGCTACCAGGTCATCTCTTATGTCAACACGACAGCAGCTGTAAAGGCGTTGACTGATGTAGTAGTGACCAGTGGCAATGCCAAGAAGGTGGTCGATCAGCTGCCTCAGGATGGAAAATTTATCTTTGGTCCTGACTATAATCTGGGTAATTATATTAATGAGGTGACAGGCCGTAAGATGCTTCTGTGGAATGGTGGCTGTCATGTCCACGAACGTTTCTCTGTGAACAAAATCCTTGAGTTAAAGAAGCAATATCCCGATGCTGTGGTGATGGCACATCTTGAGTGTAAGGGTCCTGTACTCGCTGTGGCCGATGTAAAGGGTTCTACAGCCACGATGCTTACCTATGCGCAGAATTCCTTAGAGAAGCGTTTTATCGTGGCCACAGAGGCCGGAATCCTGCACGAGATGCAACGTACCTGTCCTGACAAGGAATTCATCCCTGTACCCCCAGAAATCAGCGAGAGCGGCCTTGAGTGTTCGTGCAATGAATGTCAGTATATGAAGATGAACACCCTTCTTAAGATCTACAACACATTAAAGTATGAATGGCCACAGGTAGAAGTAGATCCAGCAATAGCCAAAGAGGCTGTGAAGCCTATCGAAAAAATGCTGCAGTTAAGCTAATTTTCCTGCGATTCTTTTTAGATTAAGATACACAATTGCAAGTAATGTCGTCAATACTAACGTGATGAGATAGTATAAAGCGGCATTACTTGCAAATGTTTTTTCCAGGCAACTCACGCAAGGACATTCGAATAGATAGTATAGCAGGCTATTAATGCCAATGAACTTCAGGCCAGGAATAGCGTTGATATTAACGACTCTTACAAACCATACAGCACAGAGTGCGAAGGTGATATAAGGGAAAAAGCCTATCGTGGTAACCATAGATAAAATGAAGCAGCCTACAATCATAAAGATTGATAGAGAGTTGTTTTTGACCAGTTCTTTTCTTGATGCAAAGAGCATACCTAAAGGAAAACAAAGAACGCTGTTATACCACCAAGGTTCGAACGACAGTCCTCGCATGATGATATAATAGCCCAATACCATGATAAACATCACTATTACCCTTAATATATCACTAATAGGTAGTTTAAACAGTAATATAATAGCAACATACAGGCCTATGATGACCTTGAAAAACCAGATGTCAATACCATAGGGCAATGAGATGGTCATAAAATCCATCAAGAGATGCTGATTGAGCTGACTTCTGTCCATCAACAGGAAGTAAACCAGATAGACCATCCATGTAAAGAGGAAAGGCATAAACAGCTTTTTCAGTTTGTTGGTCACATAGCTGGTATTGACGTCTTTCGTCTTATGTAATGAAAGAAACATACCATAGCCAGACAACAAAAAGAATAAGGCTGTGCCAAAGGCTCCCCAGTAGTCAAACAGCAGTATATGAAGCAACTTTGAGACGATAGTACCATCCATAGTGTATGGGATATGCGATGCTATAATCATCAGCATACATACACCTCGAAGTGAATAGGTACTATCTTTTTCAAATAATGGCTTCATATAGTTTCATAAATGTATCTATGAAAGATTTTTGGCAATTATGCCGTAAATCCGATGCAAATATAAGGATTATTTGTTAATTTACCAATTAATAAATAATAATTTTGTTAATAATCGGGACAGATATGAGTCGTCAATCCCTTGCTCGACAATGCCAACAACGCCGCACTCATCGAGAAAGTGGGTCAGAGACTCTACATGTGGTCGCAGCCTGAGATGAACAACCAGGCCTACAACGACTGGCGCATTGTTATCAACGAGAGCATCGTTCGCGCAATCGTATTTATCTATATGATGGACAACGGACTTATCACCAAGCAGACACTCAACGAGATGTTCAACGAAACCTGGCGCAACGGTTTCCGTTGGACTCCTGAACTCGTCAACAGTCTCCGCCACTACGCCAACAATCGCGATAAGTACAAGACGCTGAATGACTATTATCCTGAAATTGTTAAATGCCTCAGTCAATACATCACCACCGAAGCGACACGTATGCAGAATGCGCTGAAATAGTGCATCAGAAACCGTGTGCACAGCGGAACCGCATTCTATTGTGCACTCGAAGAATCAGCAGGAAATTACTTGATTTAACGATATTTTCCTATAGAATCAATAACCTGTGATTTTTAATTATCTGATAATATTTGTATTTTCAGAAATATTGCTTATCTTTGCAGCGACAATTAAATCAAATTGAGAATTCACATATGATGAACAATGCAGAATTTTGGGCTTCAGTCCGAGACATTATTGCTAAGGGCTTTACCTCCGAAGGTCTGCTTAAACTAGATACTTATGCAGCAGAATTCATTAGCGGGCGGTTGGTATATCAACGATTTTCACCGCAGGAACAGTATGGCTGCGCAGCGGGAGGTCATGCAAATGTGCCAATCTTCGCCAGCACTCAGCGACTACCAAAGAGAATGCGAATGCGGAGCGAAGCAGGAAATAGCCATAGAGGAATGGGCTAAGGCTACAGGACTTTGGACGGACAATGTAGACAAGCAACTGTCACAGACGTTAGGCGAACAGATAGCAGAAGGTGGCGAGGCAAAAGTATATGATCATGGTGCTACATTAATCAAGTCCATCGGTCTCGACTATTTTATTCAGCCGATATATGCTCTTGACCGCATTGCCCTTCATAACACCTATTTCCCAGAGACACGTTTATTTGTTATTGGGTTTGGACGTGATAAAAATAACGAGTTCAAGATAATTGTCGAACAGCCATTTATCAACGGTCAGCCCGTCTGTGATGCCGAAATCGCAGATTATATGAAACAAATGGGATTTGAATTAAAGAATCCTCGTAATTGGACCTATGCCACACCAGACATTTATTTAAGTGATATGCATGATGAGAATATTATCCGTTCTGCAACTGGTTCCATCTTCGTTGTAGATTGCGACATTCGCATTAACACACCTGAATTACGAAACGGAGGCATAAGAACACTTACTACTAATATTCTATATTAAGCCTAGAAAAATCAGGGTTTCAGCGGGCATTTGATTCTTCTTACTTGTCAAGAAATATACCTATCCTCATAATCTCTACGTCATCGTACGATTAACCAAACGCTTGCCCTCCTGACGAACCTGTCGGAGATTCCGACATGTTGCTTCCTTCTCCAATTCCTCATCTTCATAGATGTTTTGGATGTGCTTTAATTTCTGATTATCATTCATAACAATCTTAATTCTGCAGTAAAATTAATACTTTTCTACTAATATAGTATGCAAATATCAATAATGTTACGTCTGGAGAAGAAGAATTTTTAAGATTCAAAATTTTACTCTATTATAATTATGATTTGATAAAGAACGAAGTCGGAGAAAGTAATTAGCTTCTCCGACCTCTCTATGTATCTATCTTTTTAAAGTTTTATCTTTTTGAAACGATTCATTTCTTCCTTGCATTTCTCTCGATTCTTGCCATAAACCATTAAATACAGAGGATGATAGAATTTATTATTTTGAATGCCATCACATAAATATGAATTATTATTCTTGACAGCTTTAAAAATCTCTTCAGCGTTCTTCCTTAAAGTTGGATTCTTCCATATATATCCCCATCCAATATAAACGGGTGGAACTATATGATCAATATCATATTTAGTTGTAAATGCTAAATCTTCAACGATATTTCCCTTCAATCTATCTATTGCATTCCATAGATTTGCATCTCGAATATTAAACAAGTTAAATATTTGAATAACTCCACTCAATTGTTTCCCATGTGCTTCGTAATATGCTTTAAACAGATTGATTACAGAGATCATAGTTCTGTCTACTGAAAATTCATACCATTCACAAGATAACGAAGTCCTTCTATCATCAAACGTTCTTAGTTTTTCGAGTACAACACTATCTTCAATTGACTTATTACTTGACTCAATAGAATCTGACGAACCAGGATTTTTCATAAAAATGGTTCCACGAATATCCCATGAGTCTCCAATTTGAATGATAGTTCTCCAACGATAATCTATACCATTTTCGCATTTATAATGCGTGTAAACCTTTATGTCTCTCATATTCTTAAGTCTTTATATTGTTACTTTATTATCACTTTAACACTCTGTTCTCCTATTTTGACGATAGCAATAGAGTTAGGTTGCATGTTGGTGTCAATTACTGCCTGTTCGTTTTTACTGATAGTTGAACCGACAAAAGTACCATTTGTATTATATACGCTTACATAAAATCCATTTTTTATGTTTTGTATAGTTAACAAGCCATCTTCAATCTTAATTTGTCTTGTCTCAGAAAACGGTTGTTTCATACCGCTTGGAGCACTTTCCTCAATGAAAACAAAATTATTCCAACCATCTTTATTTTTATATTTATCAAATGTTCCATTAGGAACATATAACGTAGCATTGTAAAACGTGTTACTAGAAAAAGTATTGTTTGCAATAACAAATGGATTTTCAATTTTTGAAATGACTTCTAGAATGTCGCAATCCAAGAAAGCTTGTTGTCCAATGGACGTCACACTACTGGGGATTTCAATGGAAGTTAGATTGCTGCAGCTGGAAAAAGCTGCATCGCCAATACTCGTCACATTGTTGGGGATGGTAACGGAGGTGAGGTCAGAGCAACCAGAGAAAGCATATCCACCAATACTCGTCACACTATTTGGGATAACAAGATCCTTAATCTCTGTATTTTCATCACTATAGAGATGTTTCGCATTAAACAGAGGATTCGCATAAGAACCTTCGAATCTAATACTACACCATGTAGCAAGGTCAGAAACGACAGCTTTTTTTAGCCCAGAGCAGTTTTCGAAAGCATTTTCTCCAATACTCTTCACGCTGGGTGGAATGGTAACGGAGGCAAGGCTATGACAATATTGAAAAGCATATCCGCCAAGACTCGTCACGCTGTTGGGAATTGTGACGGAAGTAAGGCTATAACAATTCTGGAAAGCGCCATTACCAATACTCGTCACATTGTTGGGAATATTGACGGAGGTCAGACCAGAGCAACCTGAAAAAGCATAATTGCCAATGGTCGTCACGCTGTTTGGAATATTGACGGAGGTCAGACCAGAGCAATACTCGAAAATTCCATTACCAATACTCGTCACATTGTTGGGTATGGTGACGGAGGTAAGGCTAGAGCAACCAGAAAAAGCGTATCCACCAATGCCCGTCACACTGCTAGGAATAACCAAGTCTTGAATCTCTGTATTTTCATCACTATAGAGATGATGAGCATAATACAGAGGGTTACTACCGAATCTAATATTACACCATGCAGCAAGGTCAGAAACGATAACTTTTCTTAGCCCATAACAGCTTTCGAAAGCACACATACCAATACTCATCACGCTGGGTGGGATGGTGATGGAGGTAAGTCCTCTACAATCTGAGAAAGCATATTCACCAATGCTCGTCACGCTGTTGGGGATGGTGATAGTGGTAAGGCTTCGGCAGCCATGAAAGGCATTATTGCCGATGCTCGTCACGCCTTCACCAATAACATATTTTGTAACTTGGCGTCCAAAAATCCAACTTAATCCCTCGTCAGTTTGTTCCGTAGAAACTACTGAGTTGCTGTTGAGGGTTACAGTTGTAAGGTTAGAGCAGCCATCAAAAGCATATCCACCAATACTTTCCACGCTGTTGGGGATGGTAATAGACGTAAGGCTTCGGCAGGAATAGAATGCGAACTCACCAATACTCGTCACGCTGTTGGGGATGGTGACGGAGTTGATGTTAGAGCAACCTTCGAAAGCATAATTGCCTATGCTCGTCACGCTGTTGGGGATGGTTATGGAGGTAAGGCTATGACAATAAATAAAAGTATATTCACCAATGCTCGTCACACTGTTGGGGATAACCAAGTCCTGAACCTCTGTATTTTCATCAATATAGAGATGTCTAGCATTATACAGAGGATTAGCATTTGAATCAGAAAAATTTATATTACACCATGCAGCAATATCAGAAATAAATATTTTTTTTAGGCCTTTGCATTCATAGAAAGCAATCTTGCCAATACTTGTCACACTATTGGGGATAGTAATAGACGTAAGGTCAGCGCAACCAGAGAAAGCATAATCACCAATACACGTCACCTTACGTGTTCTATTCATATAGGTAACTTCTTCAGGGATTACTACGTTACCAATATATCTATCCTTATAATATTGGTAAGAAGTTCCACGGAAAGTAACTTCCAACTCCGTACCATCATTAGTGTAATTATAGTAAATGGTAACACCATCACCATTAGGAACTTCAATGTCGTGCGCATTTGCCAATAGTGGTAGCATCATAAAAATGGGGAATAATAGTTGTTTTTTCATGTCTTTATAGTTTTAAGTTTATATAGTTTACTCCATATTCAGAAATTAGTGATTTTTTGTTTGGGGCAAAATAGAGGAATTAAAGACTGTTCCTGTATTCTTTAAGTTCTTCTTGAATATTCATAGTCACAAACGCCAAATAATTCCAAATCATTCATCATTTTCCCGAGTTATACGTTTGGCTTCCTTTTCCGCCTCTTTAGCTTTACGTTTAGCTTCTTTTTCTGCTTCTTTAGCTTTACGTTTAGCATCTTTCTCCATTTGTTTTTGGCGTTTACGTTCTTCTTTCTGTTGTTTCTTTAGTAGTTTTTGATCTTCTGGTGTTAATTCATTGTCTATTTCTGAGTTATAGTAATCATTGATTACCTCATTAGAATAACTTTCTTCTAGTGTTTCTTCTTGCACTATGGATTTATCATCATTTTCATCAATTGTGGTCTGAGTCTCTATTGCTTCTGATTCTTCTAGTTGTGAGTATTTATTCACCAACTTATTCATATCGATGTTATCGACATCTTCTTCATTATGATTCTGAATCTCAGAATTAACAACTTTTTCTTGTGAAGTTGATGAGTTTTTTTTATCATCATTACATGTGCTCACAATTCCGCCAATCAGGAATATAAGAAGGGCAACTACGCCTAAACAACCTTTATTATACTTATATTGTTTGTATTCCTCGTCATTATAAATATGTAGGTTTCCTTCATTGTCTCTAATATGATGTCGTGCCATAATGTAATTATTAGGTTAATATTGATGTTTTAGATTATATACAAAAAGAAAACGTGGACAATTTACTTCGTCTACGTTTCCAAGGTATCGGCAAACACCTATATTGCTTAAACGAGTAAATGCCCACGCCAAACGGCGTGAACTCCTACTTCTGTTCTTGCAATATTTTGAAATTTTGCCGATTTCTGGAAACAAGAATCTAAAAGTGGATATTCATCCTATATGTCCTTTTCAATTATATCTTTCTTCAGCCCATAGGCATTTCGGTTTTAAAGATTATACATTGTAATACAAAAAGATTTCAATAATAGCAAGAAATGGGCATTTTTTTACGAAGCCTGTGATATTTATTCCTTAATATTATAAGATTTGTATTTGTTTTTTTAGAGAAACGACGTATCTTAGGTAGCGAAACGGCATATTTAAGGCCACGAAATGGCATATCTATGGTCACGAAACGGCATATTACTGATGGAGAAACGACGTTTCTCTGGTGGTAAAACGACGTATCTCTAGTGGCAAAACGACGTATCTCTGATAAAAGGAAAAATGGACGCGGAGGGTAACACCTAACTCCAATCGCAGGAAACGCCCTGTGGCAATGGGTTTGAGGCGAGGTAGGTGTTTGTTAAACAGGTACCTAACAGGTACCTAACACCTACCTATCACCTACCTGTTGTACAAAATAATCCCGTCCGTAGGCCACGGACTGACAGTCCGCAGGCGTCGGACTGCGAGTTCGCTAACGACGGACTTTTTACTGCCCCACAAGGCGCTGGATTTTTTTGCGAAATGAAGTGTTAAAAGCCAAAATAAATTGCAAATAAATTGGCGAAAGTCTTGCAAAGCGGCCATTTTTTTTGTATCTTTGCACTTGCATTTGAAACTCAAGTTTTGAAACTCAAGTGCAATGAGAAAGGATAACCTGAGACAGGCGACCTTTAACCATTTAATTTTTTACAAATCTATATCTATTACATGAAGAAAGAACTACTCATTAACGGTGGGGCTCTCAATGCTCCTGTCTTCTCTGCGCTCGCCGCAGAACAGTTTCTAACCGAGAACTACAGCTTCCGTCGCAACCTGCTGAACGGCAAGGTGGAGTTCGCCACGAAGTCGTCTGATGGTCAGACCTCGGACTATCGTCCGCTGACTCAGGAGGCCCTGAACAGCATCATCCTGCGTGCCAAGCGCGAGGATATCTGCGAGGGCAGCAATCCCAAGACGGATATCGTGGAATATATCCATTCAGAAGAGGTATGCGCGTATAACCCTATCCGCGAATACCTGGACAACCTGCCACAGTGGGACGGACAGAACCATGTGGCTCAGCTTTTCTCTCGCCTGCCTGGCATCAGCTCTGAGCAGTTGGCGTTCCTCTGCGTCTGGATTCGCTCGACGGTGGCCCACTGGCTCCAGATGGACACCCTGCATGGCAATGAGATTGTGCCTACGCTCATTGGTGCCCAGGGATGTGGTAAGACGACGTTCTTCAAGCGCCTGTTGCCTGTCCACCTGCGCCAGTATTTTCTGGACCATCTGAACCTATCGAACAAGTTCGACAAGGAGATGGCCCTGACGAACAACCTGCTGGTGTGTCTGGACGAGTTGGAGACCTATCTATGGCTGTGCGCAGGAGGACCGTGCCCGCTTTGCCTCGTTTGTATCGACGACAAACAATCCACATCCGCTGTCGGATACCACGGGTAGTCGTCGTTATATCTGCCTGCAGATTCCTCAGGGCCAGTATATCGACAACTCAGGCGAGATTGACTACGAGCAGCTCTATGCACAGGTGGTCTATGAACTGAGGGAGCAGAAGGCGCCCTATTGGTTTAACAACGACGAGGTGGCTCGCATCCAAGAGCTGAATCTGGGTTATATGGAACAGAAAGATATCGCCGAGATTGTTGAAGTCTGTTTTCGCAAGCCTCACGAAGGCGAGTCCACTAGATCCATGAATAGCAAGGAGATGATTCAGGTGATGCGCAACCAATACCCCACCCTGAAATTCAATCAGAGCACCAAGATACATCTGGGATTGGCTTTGAAGGAGTTGGGCTATGAGCACACCACGCGTGGAAACGTGCCTTTCTATAAGGTTGTGCCGATAAAGGTTGCATAATTCAAGAGGTAGGTGTGAGGTAGGTGTTAGGTACCTGTTGGTTACCTGTTTGGTAAACACCTACCTCGCCTCAAACCCTTTGCTACAGGGCGTTTCAGGCCTATTGAGTTAGGTGTTACAGAAAAATGGTGAAATCACCATCACACAGAAATTTTATGGCTTCATAACCTCATCATAGTCGGTGGTGTTCTGAACGATTCGCTTGCCACAATGGTATTGATTGCTTAAAACGTCCTTTTTGGGCTCGTAGAACGACGAATGGATGTTGGACAGGCCCATTAACAGTTGGGGTACGTTGTCGCTTGAGAACGGCCTTAAAATGGCTCTGCGGATGTTTTGCATGATGTTGGGGTGACGTTGTATGAATTGGTCTGAGCACCAAAGCACCATGGGAATCTCATATTGGTATTTCAACGCCTGCTTCTGCTTGACAGGTTCGTGGGTGCGTCCCACCACGTCGCGATAGTCGTAAACCTCGTCTCCGTGGTCAGAAAGGTAAAGGATCACCGCATTTCTCTGACGGTAATACTGGATGATGTTGCCGATGACGTGGTCGTTGTAGCGTGTGGCATTGTCGTATTCGGCAATATACTGTCGCTGATAGTCGTTCAGGTCGTTGCGCTGGATGCTGTCGGCAGTATAGATGGCGTTCTCGTCATTTTCAGGATAGCGCCAAATGGGTGCTGTGTGCTGGCCCATGAGGTGGAAGACGGTCAATGTGGAGCCTGGCTTTCGCTTGACTGTGAGCGCTGTATCGACCAACTGCTGGTCGTAGTCGAAGGGTGCGTTGTTCAGATGATGATAGGTGGACTCCACCATCTTCTTGCCATAGAGCAGGGAATTGTTGGAGAAATCGTGGAAAAGCACGTTGTTCTCGGACTTCTGGTTGTCCCACATGGCGACGTCGAACCCAGCCTTTCGGAAGATAGTCATCACCAAAGGATGTTCGTCCCATGACTGATGGAGGCTGATGCTGTTGGTGGAAAGCATGTTTTTCACGGCCAATGTGGTCATGTTGTAGGGCGAAATGGCGTCCTGGAAGACGAAGAGATTGCCCCGTTTCTGCTGTTCGCGCATCGTGGGCGTCGTATCCAGATAATAGCCATAGATGGAGGCGTGGTATTTGTTGTACGACTCGCCAATGATGAGGACCACGTCAAGTGTATCTTTTTCGTCGCGGGTGACCACAGACTGAAAGACCTTTTCGGATGCTTCCCATGCTGCATCGTTCTCGTGGTTGGTCAGGTGCAGATGATAGCAGGAATAAAGCAGGTTGGCGGGTGTATTCTCTATGCAATAGAAAGCCTTGCCCTCGTACCACGCCTGCAGTTGCGACTGGGTGGACGCAAAGAACATCATGATGACCAGAACCGCCTGCCAGACACCCACAGCGAGCCAGAGGATGAAGGGGAAAAGCATGAGTCGTGGTCGCTTGATGGTGATGCTGCGACCCATCTTCTCGCCTATCACAATGAGGCCTACGGACAACAGGGTGAGACCATAGGTGACGATGCTGGGTGTAGAGAGGGCGTAGGTGGAAAGGAATTCTGAGCTCTCGTTGCTGTTGGTCTCGTGGATCAGCAACAGTATCCACGGACTTATCATCGTGTCGAAATTCAGCGTGAGAAAGATGTTGATGGCAAAGAGCGAGACGGTTGCCATATAGATCAGGCCCCTGACGATGCGCCACTTGATGAAGCAGCAGGCCCAGGCCATGAGTGTCGGCATTGCCGTGATGAAAAGCAGCCAGCCAACAAGTCGGCTCAAGGGATAGTATTCGCCATAGATATTCCAGCAATAGAGCCATCCAGGCACAGAGAACAGCAACGTAAGCAAAAGAAACATGAGTGGTCTCTTACTGACGGGGTCCAGGATGAAATGCTGCAGTCGGTTCATACTATTCATCCTATTCTTTTCATATTTTAGTTGATGACGGCAATCTTGCAGACAACGCCCTTGTCGCCGTTGCTTGTGGCTGTGGCCACCATATAGACTCCGCTGGCCACACGACGACCCTGCTGGTCGCAACCGTTCCAGGTGAAGGTGCCGCCATTAGAGCGTCCCTGAGCCACCAGACGACCACTGCTGGTGAGAATCTTCACATCGGCATCATAGGACAGTCCTACGACCGTGATAAGGCCTGTATAGCCTGGCTCCACGGGGTTGGGATAGGCATAGACGTCGTCTTCGTTCATCTCGCTGGCAGGCGAGGTGGCGTCGCTGATATAGGAGCAAAGACCTCTCTCTGTGCCAAAGAACACCTCGCCGGTCTTGTTGTTGACAGAAATAGATGTGACGTGATTAGAGAGCAGTTTGCTGTTGTCGGTAGTGAAATGATGTATCTGCGTCAGGTTGTCTTCGCTGATGAGATAGACACCGTTGTTCTCTGTGCCAAACCACTTGCGTCCGCCTCCGTCGATACAGATGGAGGTGATGCCGATGCCCGTGAGCAGATAGTCGGCATAGTTGGTGCCATCGTTGCGAGGAACCTTGACCTGCGTAAACACAGGACTGCTGGATTCTATCTGGTCTTTCTCGAGCAGGAGCGGTCCCTGCTGGGTGCCCACCCAGACGTTGCCGTCCTTATCCTCCATGGTACACGACACATAGTTGATGTTTTCTATCGACAAACCATCCTGATTCTTGAATGATGTGAACGTGAGAATCTTCTTTGTGTCGATATCATAGCGATAGAGCGAGGGGATATACCAGTTGTTATTGACAAACCAGAGATGGCCATTGTTGTCGAGGCGAAGGTCTGAGAGGTTGCCCAGGCTCTTGTTGGTATAGCCATTCTGATTGAGTTTCATCAGCACGGGGATGCTGTGAGAGGTGAACTTACCGTCTTGGCTGAGTTCGATGAGCGACTGTGTGGGGGCCTGACTGTTCATGAAGAGCACGCGTCCATCGCTCAGACATTTGACACCCGTGATGAGTTCGTAGTCGACGCTCTTGCCGTCGAAGGCCTCTATCGGACTGTTGGTGCTGTTGTAGGCATTGGCAATCTTCCCGTTTCTAAACTCGAAAAGACCTGTGCGTGTACCAACAAACATGTGGGTGTCGTCGTTGGGGTCGGTATCCAGACACATGGCGTTATAGTAGTTGATGCCTTTCTCTGGCTTGACGTTCTCGTCGTCCATAAACACCCATTCACCATCGCTCAGGGTCTGGATATGCGTTGTGTTGCTGCCATCCATCAGACTTCCCTCGCAGGTATAGAGCTTCTGGTTCTCAAAGCGCATATAGCCATGCGTGTTGTTCTTGGGACCTCCAGGCTGCAGGGTCTTGACGGTGGCAATATAGTTGTCCCAGTCGGCCGTATCGTCTGTAAACGATGGATAGGTGTCAGTCTGCTGCCAGTTGGACTTGTCAATGAGATTGGCAGTCATCGTTGCCACAAAGACCTTTCCATCCTTCGCTTTGGCATAGATCTGATTACCACTGATGTTGACAGCCACGATATTCTGGTCGAGGATATACGACTCGCTGATCTCGGCACGCTGCATGTTGATCTTCACGATGCCGAAGCCAGTACACAGATAGGCATACTGCTGATAGATATAGACCTTATTGATGGTCTTGTCTTTGGTCATCGTCTTGCTGTAGTAAGAACTGATGTTCGTGACGTTGTCGTTGAGGTCGAGCAGGTCGATATTACCATTCTGATAGACCACCATCAACTGCTTCACCTGCTGGTTCCAGGCAATGAAGTTGATATAGGTGTCGTTGAGCGTGTTGACCTTGTCGTAGGTGGTGATAGAATGGTCGTTGAGGTTATAGCTGTAGAGACTGTTGGAGGCACGGACAAACAAGGTGTTGGCGCCTGCCTTGACAATCTGCTGGGGCTCATAGTACGACATATAAGCCTTCCAGGTGCCTATCTGGGCAATTGACAATTGACAATTGACAATTGATAGTTGCGCAATAAGAAGTAATATCAGGGCCAGTCTCTTCATACCATATACTTATTTAAGGAGATATTCTGCGAGTTTCGCTGTGGCTCGTCCGCGATGACTGATGCCGTTCTTCTGCTCGGCAGTCATCTCGGCAAAGGTGTGCTCAAAGCCATCAGGACGGAAAATAGGGTCGTAGCCGAAGCCCTCTGCCCCACTCCGCTCTGTTGTTATCTCGCCAGTAACGATACCTTCAAAGAGGTGTTCCTGCTTGATGCTGGTGCAGCCACAGGGACACACATCCTTCTTCTGGATGAGGGCGATGACGGTGCGGAAACGTGCCTTGCGGTTGTCCTTGTCGTTGAGTTCGCGCAACAGGCGAGCCATATTGGCCTCGCTGTCGTGACTGGCAGCATTGGTCTCCATGCTGGCATAGCGGGCGCTGTAGATGCCTGGGGCACCATTCAGCGCTTCCACCTCGAGACCCGTATCATCGGCAAAGCAGTCCAGATGATAGTGGTCATAGACATAGCGTGCCTTCTGCAGGGCATTCTTTTCGAGGGTCTTGCCCGTCTCAGGGATATCCACGTCGCAGCCGATGTCCTTGAGAGAGAGCACCTCTACCCTATCGCCCAGAATTTGGCGTATTTCCTGCAACTTGTGCTGGTTGTTGGTGGCGAATACTATTTTCATTCTTAACCTTTTCTTTCTTGATTTTCACTTTCATCTCATCGAAGCCCTCACCATAGACACCGATAACCGAACTCTGCGATACAAAGGCGTTGGGGTCGATCATCTTGATGAGGCGGAACATGCTGATGCTCTCGTTTTTCCTGGCCAGGATACAGAGCACCTTCACCTCCTGACCTGTGTACCAGCCGTGACCATCGAGGATAGTGACACCGTGCTTGGTCTCTGTGCCAATGGCGTTGGCAATCTCCTGCCATTTGCGGGTGAAGATCATAAACTGCACCGACTCACGACGGGCGTTCATCACATAGTCGAGCACAAAGTTCTCGAGGGCCATCACGCAGAAACCAAACATCACCTTGTGGGCTCGCTCGATGTAATCGCCAAACTGGGGGAAGAACATACACGAGCCGATGATGCAGAAGTCAACAGAAATCAGTACCGAGCCCAGAGACACGTTGTGATACTTGTTGACCGAGGCTGCAATGATATCGGTACCACCCGTAGAGCCATTGTGGAGGAAGACTGTGGCCAGCGCAATACCTGTGATGACACAGCCGATGATCATCGACATGAAGTCCTGGCCCTCGCCCAAAATTTTGATGGGCAGGCCGTTCTCTTGCACAGGAATGAGTTCCTGGGCAAACACCAGTAGGAAATAGAGCGCAAAGATGGCATAGATGGTCTTCATCATGAACTTGAAGCCCAGAATCTTCAGCGCCACCAACAGCAACACGCCATTGATCATGATGTAGGTGTTCTCCAAGTGGAAGCCTGTGGCATAATAGATGATAGCCGACAGACCCGTGACGCCGCCTGCCACAATCTGGTAGGGCATCAGAAACACGGTGAAGGCGATGGTGTAGAGCACCAGGCCGAGGGTGATGAAGAAATAGTCTTCTACCTCTTTGAGGATGAGTTTGTGATCTATTGTCATTTATTTGATAACGATGTTCACCATACGCTTCGGGACGATGATAACCTTTACTATCTGCTTGTCTTCCACATACTTAGCCGTACGCTCGTCGCCGCGAACCAGCGCTTCGATAGCCGCATTGTCGGCATCGGCAGCCAACTGGATTTCGAAGCGGGTCTTGCCGTTGAAGGCCACACCCATCTTCACGCTGCTCTCCACGAGGTACTGCTCATCCCATGTGGGCCATTGGGCATCGCACACACTACCCTGCTCGCCCAGCATCTCCCACAGTTCTTCGGCGATATGGGGAGCGAAGGGTGCTATGAGGATGACGAGGTTCTTGATCATCTCCTTGCTCTTGCACTTCTGCTGACCCAACTCGTTGACGCAGATCATGAAGGCAGAGATAGAGGTGTTGTAAGAGAACTGCTCGATGTCCTGCGACACCTTCTTGATGAGTTTGTGCACGCTCTTCAGGTTCTCTGGTGTAGCCGTTTCGTTGGCTGCGACATTGTCGCAGCATACTGAACTACAGAGGTTCCAGAACTTCTTGAGGAAACGGTGGCAGCCATCGATGCCGTTGGTATCCCAGGGCTTAGACTGCTCCACAGGGCCGAGGAACATCTCATAGAGACGCAGGGTGTCGGCACCGTACTTCTCGACAATCATATCGGGGTTGACCACGTTGAACATCGACTTCGACATCTTCTCGACAGCCCAGCCACAGATGTACTTGCCGTCTTCGAGGATGAATTCGGCGTTGTTGTACTCAGGACGCCAAGCCTTGAAGGCCTCAATGTCGAGCACATCGGCCGAAACGATGTTCACGTCGACGTGGATAGGTGTGGTCTCCTTGTAGTCCTTACGCAGGTTCAGGCTCACGAACTTTCCCTTGTCGGCACCCTCGTCCTCGATACGATAGACGAAGTTTGAGCGCCCCTGAATCATACCCTGGTTGACGAGCTTCTTGAAGGGCTCTTCCTCGCAGGTATAGCCAGAGTCGTAGAGGAACTTATTCCAGAAACGAGAGTAGATGAGGTGACCTGTGGCGTGCTCAGAACCACCCACGTAGAGATCAACGTTGCGCCAGTATTCGTTGGCATCCTTGCCCACGAGGGCTTTGTCGTTCTGGGGATCCATATAGCGCAGGTAGTAGGCCGAAGAGCCGGCGAAACCAGGCATTGTGTTGAGCTCCAAGGGGAAGACGGTTTTGTTGTCGATTGCGGAACAATCGACCACTGTGTCGGTCTTGGTGTCCCAAGCCCATTTTTTAGCGCGTCCCAATGGTGGCTCGCCTGTCTCTGTGGGTTTGTATTCGTCAATCTCGGGCAACTGCAGGGGCAGGCACTCCTTGGGAATCATATAGGGCATGTCGTCCTTGTAGTAAACAGGGAACGGCTCGCCCCAGTAGCGCTGACGACTGAAGATGGCGTCGCGCAGACGATAGTTCACCTTTACACGACCCAGATTGTGCTCAGTAACAAACTTCTTTGTGGCGGCGATGGCCTCCTTCACGCTCAAGCCGTTGAGCGAGAAACCATCGAGTGTGGTCTTACCTGCTGCAGGCGAGTTCATCACCCTACCCTCCTTGGCGTCAAAGCTCTCCTCAGACACGTCGGCACCCTCAATCAATGGGATGATGGGCAGGTTGAAGTGCTTGGCGAAGGCATAGTCACGAGAGTCGTGAGCAGGTACGGCCATGATGGCGCCTGTGCCGTAGCCGGCCAGTACGTATTCAGAAATCCACACGGGAATCTTGTCGCCTGTAAATGGATTAACGGCATATGAACCAGAGAAGACACCTGTGACGCTATGGTCCATCTGACGCTCGCGCTCGGTACGCTTCTTCACGTAAGCCAGGTATTCGTCAACAGCAGCCTTCTGGTCGGCAGTGGTCAACTCGGCCACGAGCTCGCTCTCAGGAGCCAGTACCATGAAGGTAACACCGAAGATGGTGTCAGCACGTGTGGTGAAGATAGTAAAGTGCTTCTCAGAGTCGGCCACCTGGAACTCCATCTCGGTACCCTCAGAGCGACCAATCCAGTTGCGCTGAGCCTCCTTCAAGGAGTCGGTCCAGTCGATGGTCTCCAGTCCGTCGAGCAGACGCTGAGCATAAGCCGAGGTGCGCAAGCACCACTGGCGCATCTTCTTCTGCTCCACGGGATAGCCACCACGCTCAGAAACACCGTTGATCACCTCGTCGTTGGCCAGCACAGTGCCCAGAGCAGGACACCAGTTCACCATCGTCTCGGCCAGATAGGCAATACGATAGTTCATCAGTACCTCCTGCTTCTTCTTCTCGGAGAAGGCGTTCCATTCGGCTGCGGTGAAGTGCAACTCCTCAGAACCAAGAGCGTGACAGTCCTCTGTACCCATCAACTCGAAGTGCTCAATCAGTTTGATAGTGGGCTGAGCCTTATGTGAAGCTGTGCTGTAGTAGCTCTTGAACATACGCTGGAAGGCCCACTGTGTCCAATGGTAGTAGCCAGGCTCGCAGGTGCGCACTTCCCTACTCCAGTCGAAAGAGAAACCAATCTTGTCCAACTGCTCGCGATAGCGATTGATGTTCTGCTCGGTGGTGATGGCAGGATGCTGGCCTGTCTGGATGGCATACTGCTCGGCGGGCAGACCGTAAGCGTCGTAACCCATGGGATTCAGTACGTTATAGCCCTGCAAGCGCTTGTAACGGGCATAGATATCACTGGCGATATAGCCCAGAGGATGACCTACGTGAAGACCTGCTCCCGAGGGATAAGGGAACATGTTCAGCACATAGAACTTCTTCTTCTTGCCGTCCTCAACTACGCGATAGATGCCGCTCTCGACCCATCGCTTCTGCCACTTTTTCTCAATGTCTCTGAAGTTGTATTCCATTTATTTTGTCTTTGTTGTTATTTCCTAACCTGCAAAATTACGATTATTCTGCGAGATAGCAAAAGAAAAAGCCGAAAATCTTATTTAATTGTTTTGCGCATTCAATTTATTTTCGTAATTTTGCACAGAAATATCAATTTAATCTTTAAATCAAAAACGCTTATGAAGAAAATTTTTACTTTGCTTGTAGTGATGATGATGGCTGTCTGCGGATGGGCAGATGAGATCACTATTTTGCCTTCAGACTTTGCAGCTGCTGATAATGCAGATTATTCAGTTACCAAGGACGGTATTACGGTTTCTGTTGTTGCTAGTACTGTAAATTCAGATCAGATGCGCATTTACAAGGGTAAGACAATTACCATCTCTAGTGCTGTTGGCAACATGTCGAAGATTGAGTTTACTTGCACCGCAAAGGATGATGCCAAGTATGGTCCTGGTTCTTTCAACGCTCAGGATGGTTACAGCTTCTCAGAATATACTGGTACTTGGGAAGGTTCTGCTACTGAGGTGGTTTTCACCGCAGAGAAGAATCAGGTTCGTGCCACTCAGATTGTTGTGACTGTTGGTGGTGGCATCGTTGATAACCGCAAGGCTACAACCATCGAGTTTGCTGAAGGTTATGAGACTCGCGCTACCTGTGGTAAGGACGAGAGCGTTAAGCTGCCTTCTGCGATGGTGATGGCTGGTACAGAGGAGCTGGACGACCGCGACGTAACATGGTCTCTGTCAAGCGAGGACCTCGCTCAGTTGGATGGCAAGAACATCAAGATTTTTAACGGTGTTCAGGGTCAGGTTACTGTGAAGGCTGAGTTCGCTGGTGACAACGAGTATAAGCCCAGCACCAAGAGCTACACACTGACTGTGTATAAAGGCTATATGCTGTTCAGTAGCCTAGTTGAGGATGTTAACAGCACCAACGAGAAATGGGACAACGGCGGCGAGTATGCTTCTTACTGGTTTGTAAATGAAAATCTGCAGCCCGTTAACAACACCGTGACTTTTGTCAGTGGTAAGTATATCTATGTGACCGACGGTACCAACAACCTGTTGTTCTTCGGTAACAACAAGCAGAATCTGGCTCAGGGTCACGTGATCAATGGCGATCTGGGCAATGGTGTGCTGGGTGCTGTTTGGGGCAAGCTCTATCGCTATAACAAACTGCCTGAGTTCTCGTTTGATGAGATGGAGGTGAAGGTTCAGGACAGCATAGCTGTGGCTCCTAAGACCATCACCGCAGATCAGCTGGGTGAGAATGTGAACGCCTATGTGAAGCTCGAGAACATGGAAGTGGTTAGCGTAGAAAACAAGAACATTAAGCTGAAGCAGGGCGAGACAGAAATCGCTGTCTACAACCAGTTCAGTGTTGACCTTGAGGGTCTTGAGGTTGGCGAGAAGTACACCATCGAGGGTATGGGTTCTGTTTACAAGGAGAACTATCAGCTCAACCTCATCAGCTTCGTGAACACAAGCGCTGGTATCAGCAATGTGAAGACCGACGCTGCCAAGAATGCTATCTACAACCTGCAGGGTCAGCGTGTGAACAACGCTGCCAAGGGTCTGTTCATCGTGAATGGCAAGAAGGTTGTGAAGTAATTTTTGAACCAAAATAGAAAAACGAGACGCTTCTCTTTGGAGTGTCTCGTTTTTTTTGTATCTTTGCATTCGGTTTTTAAATTTTTGAAGTAATGGCAAAGAAAGATGGGGAACTGACCCCGATGATGAAACAGTTTTTCGATTTGAAGGCGAAACACCCGGATGCAGTCATGCTGTTCAGGTGTGGCGACTTCTATGAGACCTACTGTGAGGATGCCATTACGGCCTCGCGAATCCTGGGTATCACGCTGACTCATCGTAACAATGGGGCAGGGGGTATGGGCGACGAGATGGCGGGCTTTCCGCATCATGCGTTGGACACCTATCTGCCTAAGCTCATCCGTGCTGGAAAGCGCGTGGCCATCTGCGACCAGTTGGAAGACCCCAAGCTGACGAAGAAACTGGTGAAGCGAGGTATCACAGAGTTGGTGACGCCTGGTGTGGCACTCTCAGACAATGTGCTGAATTACAAGGAGAACAACTTCCTGGCCAGCGTGCATTTTGGTAAGTCGTCCATGGGTGTGGCCTTCCTTGATATCTCGACGGGCGAGTTTCTCACGGGCGAGGGTACAGCCGACTATGTGGAGAAGTTGTTAGGCAACTTCTCACCCAAGGAGGTGCTCTTTGAGCGTGGTCGCAAGCAGGATTTCGACCAGAAGTTTGGCACGAAGTTCTTCACGTTTCAGTTGGACGACTGGGTGTATACCGATCAGACGGCACGTCAGAAGCTGTTGAAGCACTTCCGCGTAAAGAACCTGAAGGGCTTTGGTGTGGAGCACCTGCAGAGCGGTGTGATTGCCGCTGGTGCCATTCTGCAATATCTGGAGCAGACACAACACACGCAGATAGGTCATATCACGTCTATCTCGCGCATCGAGGAGGATAAATACGTACGACTGGATAAGTTCACCATCCGCTCGCTGGAGCTGGTCTATCCGATGCAGGAAGATGGTAAGAGTCTGCTGGATGTGATAGACAAGACGGTATCGCCGATGGGTGGCCGTTTGCTGCGTCGCTGGGTGGTCTTTCCTCTTAAGGACGAGAAGCCCATCAACGAGCGTCTCGATATCGTGGACTACTATTATCGCGAGCCTGATTTCCGCGAGTGTATCGACGAGCAAATTCATCGCATTGGCGACCTGGAGCGCATCATCTCTAAGGTGGCTGTAGGTCGTGTGTCTCCACGTGAAGTGGTGCAGCTGAAGACAGCTCTGCAGGCCATTCAGCCCATTAAGACGGCGTGTCTCTATGCCGACAACGAGGCGCTGAAAAGGGTAGGGGAACAGTTGAACCTCTGCGAGAGTCTGCGCGACAGGATTGAGAGGGAGATTCAGAACGACCCGCCACAGCTGGTGGCAAAGGGGGGCGTGATTCGCGACGGGGTGAATGCCGAACTTGACGAACTGCGACAGATTGCCTATAGTGGTAAGGACTACCTGCTGAAGATTCAGGAGCGTGAGGCTCAGGAGACGGGCATCTCGTCGCTGAAGATTGGCTATAACAACGTGTTTGGCTATTATCTCGAGGTGCGCAACACGTATAAGGACCAGGTGCCGGCAGAATGGGTGCGCAAGCAGACGCTGGCACAGGCCGAGCGCTATATCACACAGGAGTTGAAGGAGTATGAGGAGAAGATCCTGGGTGCAGAAGACCGCATCCTGTCGCTCGAGGCGAAGCTCTTCAACGACCTGATTCTGGGTATGCAGGAGTTTATTCCGCAGATTCAGATCAACGCGAATATCATTGCTCATCTCGACTGTCTGCTGTCGTTTGCCAAGGCGGCCGAGGAGAACCATTATATCCGTCCGGTTATCGACACCACAGAGGTTATCGACATCAAGCAAGGACGCCATCCAGTCATCGAGAAGGAACTGCCCATCGAGGAACACTATGTGCCCAACGATATCCTGCTGGACAACGAGCGTCAGCAGATTATCATCATCACGGGTCCGAATATGGCCGGTAAATCGGCGCTGTTGCGTCAAACGGCTCTCATAGTACTGATGGCCCAAATGGGATGTTTCGTGCCCGCAGAGGCCGCGAGAATTGGTCTGGTGGACAAAATCTTTACCCGCGTGGGTGCCAGCGATAATATTTCTTTGGGTGAATCCACATTTATGGTCGAGATGACTGAGGCCTCAAACATCCTGAATAACATCTCTTCGCGCTCGCTGGTGCTCTTCGACGAGTTGGGTAGGGGAACATCAACCTATGACGGTATCTCGATTGCCTGGGCTATTGTGGAGTATCTCCACGAGAATGCCAAAGGTCATCCGCGCACACTCTTTGCTACGCACTATCACGAGCTCAACGAGATGGAGAAGAACTTCTCTCGCATCAAGAACTACAACGTCTCTGTGAAGGAGGTGGATGGCAAGGTGATCTTCCTCCGCAAACTGGAGCGTGGTGGTAGTGAGCACTCGTTTGGTATCCATGTGGCTGAGATTGCGGGTATGCCTCGCTCAATTGTGAAGCGAGCCAACGTGATTCTGAAGCAACTGGAGAGTGAGAATGCCCAGGTGGGTGGGGCAGGGAAGCCTACAGCGGAAATAGCCAACAGCCGTGAGGGCATGCAGCTCTCGTTCTTCCAATTGGACGACCCCGTGCTCTGTCAGGTGCGTGACGAGATCCTTGGTCTCGACGTCAACAACCTCACGCCGCTCGAGGCGCTCAACAAACTCAATGATATCAAAAAAATCGTCTCAGGAAAGTGAGGCGATTTTTTTGTGGTGAATGTCGTTATTCCGTTATTCCGGAATTCCGTTATTCCTAAATGCTGGAATCCCTTTTTAACCCTTTCACCATGCACCAAACACCGATGATAATAAAGGGTATAGAGAGTATCTGTCCCATATCGAAGGGGAGTCCTTGTTCGAAGGCTTCCTGCACCTCCTTGAAGTACTCGATGAAGAAGCGGAAGGTGAAGATATAAGCCAGACAGAGGCCGAAGTAAAAGCCGGTGCCTACGCGCTGCGGCATCTTCTTGTAGAGCCAGAACATCAGCACGAAGAGTAGGGCATAGGCGATGGCCTCGTAGAGCTGACCAGGATGACGCAGAACAACGTTCTGAGGACCATCGTTCTGGACGAAATAGAAGGCCCATGGCAGACTCTCGTCGGTAATTTTTCCCACAATCTCTGAGTTCATCAGGTTGCCAATGCGGATGCAGCAGGCTGTGATACCTGTGGCAATGGCGATATTGTCGAGCACGGTCCATACGGGTACCTTGAAACGGCGCACATAGAGTAGGAGCGTGATGATCAGTCCCAGCGTACCGCCATGCGACGCAAGTCCCTGATAGCCAGTCATGTGCCATCCACCCGTCGTATCAATCTTGATGGGCAGGAACATCTCTACGACGCCCTTCCACGAGGTGAGGAAATAGTCGGGCTGATAGAAGATGCAATGTCCTAGACGAGCACCAACGAGGATGCCCAAGAAGCAATAAATAAAGAGGGGTTCGAACTTCTCGTTGGGGATGTTCTGCTTCTGATACAGCCAGCGCACCATCAGATAGGCCAAAGCCAGTCCGATGAGCCACATCAGCGAGTACCAGCGCATGCTATACGAGCCGATGCTGAAGACCTCAAGTGATGGGTTCCAGAGAATATAACTGAGGATATTCATAATCATTCTAGTTTTAACTAGTTCGACTAGTCTGACTAGTATAACCTAGTCTAGACGTTAAAACGGAAGTGCATGATATCACCGTCCTGCACCACGTAGTCCTTACCCTCTACGCCCATCTTTCCTGCCTCGCGAACGGCAGCCTCTGAGCCGTATTTGATATAGTCGTCGTACTTGATGACCTCGGCACGGATGAAGCCTTTCTCGAAGTCGGTGTGGATGACGCCAGCACACTGGGGAGCCTTCCATCCCTTCTTGTAGGTCCAGGCCTTCACCTCCATCTCGCCAGCGGTGATAAAGGTCTCGAGGTTCAGCAGGGCATAGGCCTTCTTGATCAGGCGGTTAACGCCGCTCTCCTCCAGACCGAGTTCCTCAAGGAACAGTTGCTTGTCCTCGTAGCTTTCGAGCTCGGCGATATCCTCCTCTGTCTTGGCAGCGATGACCATAGCCTCGGCGCCTTCTTCCTTAGCCAGCGCCTCGACCTTCTTGGTGAAGTCGTTGCCTGATTTTGCGTCAGCCTCGCCTACGTTGCAGACATAAAGTACGGGCTTTGAGGTCAGGAGGAAGAGGTTGCGTGCGCAGTCCTGCTCGTCCTTACTCTCGAACTCCACGATACGGGCGTTCTTACCCTGTTCCAGCACCTCTTTATAGGCCTTCAGGACAGTTACCTCTACCTTAGCGTCCTTGTTGCCGGCAGCAGCGGCTTTCTCGGTCTTTGCCAGACGAGAATCGATGGTCTCGAGGTCCTTCAACTGGAGCTCGGTATCGATGATTTCCTTGTCGCGAATGGGGTCGATGGTACCATCTACGTGGGTGATATTCTCATCCTCGAAGCAACGCAGCACGTGGATGATAGCATCCGTCTCGCGGATGTTGCCAAGGAACTTATTGCCAAGACCCTCACCCTTTGATGCGCCCTTTACCAGACCTGCGATATCCACGATTTCACAGGTGGCAGGAACGATGCGTCCTGGGTGTACTATCTCGGCCAGTTTGGTCAGTCGTTCATCGGGTACGGTGATGACGCCCACGTTGGGCTCAATCGTACAGAAAGGGAAGTTTGCTGCCTGTGCCTTAGCGCTTGACAGACAGTTGAAAAGTGTGGACTTGCCGACGTTAGGCAGTCCCACAATACCACATTTTAATGCCATTTTCTTCTATAAACGTTTATAAACTGGGTGCAAAGGTACTAATTAATTGATAATTGACAATTGATAATTGATAATTTTTAAGCAATTAATGCGCTTCGAGCCAGTTTTTGCCAAATCCGGAGTCGGCAACAAGGGGTACTTTCATGTCGAAGGCTGACTGCATCTCTTCCAGAACGATGCGCTCTACCAGCTCCTTCTCCTCGGGATAGACCGAGAAGTTGAGTTCGTCGTGCACCTGCAGGATCATCTTCGAACGGATGCCCTCGGCCTTGAAACGGTTGAAGATGCGTATCATAGCCACCTTGATGATATCGGCAGCGGTTCCCTGAATCGGGGCGTTGATGGCGTTGCGCTCGGCAAAGCCACGCACGGTGGCGTTCTGCGAGTTGATATCGGGCAGATAGCGACGACGTCCGAAGAGGGTAGTGACATAGCCTTGCTGGCGGGCCACCTCTTTTGATTTTTCCATGTAGTCGCGTACCTGTGGGAATGTCTCGAAATAGCCGTCAATCAGCATCTTAGCCTCGTCGCGAGCGATGTCGAGACGCTCGGCCAGACCGAAGACGGTGATGCCGTAGATGATGCCGAAGTTGGCACGCTTGGACTTGGTGCGCTCGTCGCGCGTTACCTCTTCAATAGGTTTCTTATAGATGTTGGCAGCGGTGGCCGCATGCAGGTCCTTGCCTTCGGTGAACACGCGAATCATGTTCTCATCTTGCGACAGATGGGCCATCACGCGCAGTTCAATCTGGCTGTAGTCTGCTGAAAAGAACAGACAACCTGGCTCGGGCACAAAAGCCTTGCGAATCTCCTTGCCGTCCTCACCGCGGATGGGGATGTTTTGAAGGTTGGGGTCGCTTGATGACAGGCGGCCTGTGGCGGTGATGGTCTGATTGAACGAGGTATGGATGTGACCTGTGCGGGGGTTAATCAACTTGGGCAGGGCATCGATATAGGTGCCGATGAGCTTCTTTAATCCTCTGTGTTCCAATATGTCCGCCACAATCTCGTGCTTATTCTTCAGTTGCTGAAGCACTTCCTCGCTGGTTACATACTGACCTGTCTTGGTCTTCTTGGCCTTCTCGACAATCTTCAATTTATCGAAGAGGATTTCGCCCACTTGCTTGGGTGAGGCGATGTTGAACGATTCTCCAGCGAGTTCGTAGATGCGCTTCTCAATCTCGTTCATACGATCAGTCAGAATCCTTGACGTTTCGCTCAGCGATTCGGTGTCGAGACACACGCCGTTCATCTCCATCTCGGCCAGTACGGGCATCAGGGGCATCTCGATGTCATAGAAGAGCTGTTCGCAGTCGTACTTCTTCAACTCGGGCTCCAACTTGTTTTTCAGTTGCAGGGTGATGTCGGCATCCTCGCACGCATATTCGTATACCTGAGAGGGTGGGAGGTCGCGCATCGATTTCTGGTTCTTACCCTTCGGACCGATGAGCTCATCGATGTGGATGGTCTGATAGTTCAGATAGATCTCGGCCATGTAGTCCATGTTGTGACGCAACTCGGGTTGGATGAGGTAGTGGGCGATCATCGTGTCCCACATTTTACCTTTCAACTCGATGTCGTAGTTTCTCAACACCTCGAGGTCGTACTTCAAATTCTGACCGACCTTCAAGATTTTGGGGTCTTCATATAGCGGTTTGAAGAGATTAACAATTCGCAACGCTTCTTCACGTTTGGCAGGAATGGGCACATAAAATGCCTTGTGTTCCTCCACCGAGAAGCTCAAACCCACTAATTCGGCGTCAATTGCCGACGTAGAAGTGGTCTCCGTGTCTAGAACGAGAAAATCTTTTGTAAGAAAAGCGTCACATAATTTGCGCATTTCTTCCTCATTTTCAACGAGTTTGTAGTCGTGAGAGGTCGTTTTAAGGGTCTCAAAACTCGAAAATTTTGAGTCGCCTGCATCGTTGGGCGCAAATTCTGCAAACAAATCGAGCTGTGTATTATCAGTTTTTGGCTTACTCGGTTAGTGAGCGACTTGAATTCGAGTTCGGCGAAGAGCGCACTCAGTTTTTCCTCATCGGGCGACTTCATCTCCAAGTCGGCGAGGTTGAGGTCGATGGGTACCTCGGTGCAGATGGTGGCAAGGAAGTATGACATGCGGATGTCTTCCACATGTTCCTCCACTTTTTTCTTTAAGGCACCCTTCAACTCCTCCGTGCGCTGAAGCAGTTCATCGACGGAGTTGAAGTCGTTGATGAGTTTGGTGGCAGTCTTCTCGCCTACGCCCGGACACCCAGGGAAGTTGTCGGCCGAGTCGCCCATCAGCGCCAGGAGGTCGATGACCTGGAGTGGGGTAGTGATACCATATTTCTCGCACACCTCCGATGGTCCCATCACCTCGTATCCACCACCATGACGTGGACGATAGATCTTTACCTTTGGTGTGACCAACTGTCCGTAGTCCTTGTCGGGAGTGAGCATGAAGGTCTCTAATCCTTCGATGGAATCGGCCTTTTTTGCCAGTGTTCCCACAACATCGTCGGCCTCGTAACCATCGACTTGGAGAACAGGTATGCGATAGGCAGCTAGCAGTTCCTTGATGATGGGAACGGCCTTTTTGATGTCCTCGGGAGTGGCCTCGCGCTGGGCTTTGTAGGCAGGAAATTTATCGCTGCGGAAGGTAGGGCCATGCGGGTCGAAAGCCACACCAAGATACTTGGGTTGCTCCTTTTCGATGACCTCCTGCAGGGTGTTCACAAAACCAATAATCGCCGAGGTGTTGAGTCCCTTGGAGTTGATACGTGGGTTCTTGATAAATGCGTAGTATGACCTGTAAATCAGGGCATAAGCATCAAGCAAAAAGAGTTTATCCATATGATATTTCGAAATTTCGTGTAAAATTACTAAAAAAATTATCAATATCGAGATATTTTCTGTAATTTTGTGGCAAAATTCGAAAAAATGGACTATTTATCGCTTATCAAACAACCAATTGCTCAGGAATTTAATGAGTTTACAGAACTTTTCAGTCAGTCGCTGACCTATGGCGACGGACTCGTATCTGATGTTCTCAGCCATATCCGCCAGCGGGGTGGTAAGCGAATGCGTCCTATCCTGATGTTGCTTGTCGCCAAGAACTTTGGTAATGTGACCAAAGTGACACAACATTCTGCTATTGGTTTGGAGCTGCTTCACACGGCTTCATTGGTCCACGATGACGTGGTGGACGAGAGTGAGGAGCGCCGCGGACAGGCTTCTGTCAACGCTTCCTATAATAATAAGGTGGCCGTTTTAACGGGCGATTTTATCCTTTCTACTGCCTTGCTCCATGTGTCGTATACCAACAATCAGCGTATCATCGAGAACCTGGCACAGTTGGGCAGAACGCTGGCTTCTGGAGAGTTGTTACAGCTGCAAAACATTAGTAATCAGGAGATTTCCGAGGAGGTTTACTATGATGTCATCAAGCAGAAAACGGCCGTTTTGTTCGAGTCTTGTGCCTCTATTGGTGCCATGTCTGCAGGGGCTTCTGACGAGGAAGTGGCGCAGGCGGCTGAGTTTGGCCGTAATCTGGGCATCATGTTCCAGATTCGTGATGATATCTTCGATTATTACGACTCGAAAGAGATCGGTAAGCCCACCGGCAACGATATGGCCGAGGGAAAACTAACTCTTCCTATAATCTATGCCCTGAACAAGAATCCCCAGTACGAGTCGATGATGACCTTGGCTCGCAAGGTGAAGGCAGGTACGGTGAATGCCGATGAAATCGCTGTTTTGGTGGAGTTTACAAAAGAGTGCGGCGGTATTGAATATGCCGAAAAGCGTATGAATGACTACTATCTGAAAGCTAAGTCATTCATAGATAAAGCGGTAAACGACGAGGCTCTTCGTACGTCGCTTACCGCCTATATTGACTATGTGATTAAGCGTAATTTGTAGTTCTTAGAAGAACTTCACTTCCTCACCGACCACCTCGCTCAACAGCAGGTTGGCCAGTCTTGATGTGCCCATGCGGAACCACTTGTTGGTCAACCATTTCTCGCCCAGAACCTCCTTCACAATGGTGTAATAGATCAGGGCGTCCATTACGCTGTTCAGGCCTCCAGCGGGCTTGAAACCAATCTGAATGCCCGTCTGCTCGTAGTATTCCTTGATGGCCTGACACATCACGTAGGCTGCCTCGGGAGTAGCTGCTGGCTCGAGCTTACCCGTAGAGGTCTTGATATAGTCGCCACCGGCGTACATCGACAGAATAGATGCAATCTTGATGTTCTTGGCGGTCTTTAGGCAACCTGTCTCCAGAATCACCTTCATATCGTGCTCGCCGCAAGCCTCTTTCTGTTGCTGAATTTCGTCAACTACGGTCTCGTAGTCGCCCTCCAGGAACTGTCCTACAGGCATCACGATATCAATCTCTGTGGCGCCGTCTTTGATGGCCATCGAGGTCTCTACGGTCTTCACTTCAATCAGGCTCTGAGAAGAGGGGAAACTGCCTGATACACAGGCCACTTCCACGCCTTCTACCTCCAGGGTCTCGCTGACCACCTTGGCGAACTTAGGATAGACGCAGATGGTGGCTACGTGGGGTAGGTTGGGGTAGGCCTCTTCAAACTGGTTGACCTTCTCGGTGAAAGCCAGCACAGATGTATCACTATCAGTTGTCTTCAGGGTGGTGAGTTCCACGCTGCCCATCAGGAATTTCTTGACCTCGGGGGTGTCATTTTCGTGCACTTTCTCGGCAATGATCTTCTTCACTGCTTCCTTCACTTCCTCGTCGGTGATGTCGAGGTTGTACTTGCTGAGCACCTGCTCAATCTTACTCATTTCTGCCATAGTTATTATGCTTTAAAGTTACTTTAATTTGGGGTTGGAGATATGTCTTTCTGCGTCTCTTTTTGTCTTTTTATCGATGGATTTCTGTAGTTCTTCGGTCAAATCGACACCTGTCTGATTGGCCAGACAGAGCAATACCCACAGCACGTCGGCCATCTCTTCGCCCAGGGCTGCCTTGCCGTTGTCGGCCTTTCTGGGGTCTGAGTCTTTCCATGACTGCTCGCCATAGCGACGACTGATTACGCGGGCCAACTCGCCCACTTCCTCGGTCAGCACGGCCATGTTGGTTAACTCAGAGAAATAGCGCACGCCGTACGACTTAATCCATTCATCTACAGTATTTTGTGCTTCTTGTATTGTCATTCTTAATCCCTTAATATTCTGTATATATCTAATATGAAAATGATTATCGCACCAATGCAAGCAGGAATCAGCATCTTTTCTTTGCAGAAGTAGATTTCGGCAACCACAAGCGACCAGACGATGGGCAACATGCGTAGTTGCCATTTGTCTTTCTTAGTTAGTTTCAGCTTCATTACTCCTTGTTCTTGGTGTCCATACAGATGGTCACGGGTCCGTCGTTGAGCAATTCTACCTTCATGTCAGCGCCGAATTCACCTGTGCCTACAGGTTTGCCTATGGCCTCTGATAAATCGTGGCAGAAGGCCTCGTAGAGTGGGATAGAGTGCTCGTGAGAGCCGGCACGGAACCACGAGGGACGGTTTCCCTTCTTGTAACTGGCAAAGAGCGTGAACTGACTGACCACCAGCGCCTCTCCCTGTACGTCCAGGATAGAGCGGTTCATCACGTTGTTCCCGTCGCCAAACACCCTCAGATTGGCTATCTTCTTCACTAGCCAATCCACATCCTCCATAGTGTCCTCATCACAGACGCCCAACAGGATCAGGAAGCCCTGCTGGATGGCTGATTTCACGGTGCCGTTGATGGTGACGCTGGCGTGGCTAACTCGTTGTATGACTGCTCGCATTTCTTTGATTTTTCGGCAAAGATACAATAATTAGTTGGTATCTCCAAATTTTGATAAATCCATTTTTTGGTCAAAGTGGTCAAGGTCAAAATGGTCAAAATCGATTTCGGGAACAAGGATATTGTTCACTACATATAAATAATATTTATATTATTTATATGTAGTGGAGTAATTTTTCAGTCTGTTTTCGATTTTGACCATTTTGACCTTGACCATTTTGACCGCATCTTGGCGAATTGCCCGTTTGCTATCAGAGAAAGGCCTATTTGCTATCAGAGAAAGGCCTATTTGCTATCAGTAACTCGGCCTTTCTCTTCGTGGAAATAGTCATAGACAATTTGGGCTTTCGCTGCGCCTACGAGGTGGGTGAGCGTGTCGAGGTTTGCCTCGCTGATTCTCTTAACCGATTTAAGGGCATTTAGAAGCCCGTCACGCGTTTTAGGACCTATACCCTTGATGCTGTCAAGCTCCGACTCCAGAGCGCGCTTAGAGCGCTTCTCTCGATGAAAAGTGATGGCGAAGCGATGCACCTCATCCTGTATCTGGGTGAGCACGTGGAAGAGTTCTGAGTCGGTCTTCAATTGGACGGATAGGGGCGGGAAGCCGTAGAGCAGTTCGTTGGTGCGGTGACGATCGTTCTTGGCCAGGCCAGCGATGGGAATGTCCAGGTTAAGCTCGTCCTGAATCACCTCTCGGATGACGCCCATCTGACCCTTTCCGCCATCGGCAATGATGAGGTCGGGTAGGGGCTGCTCCTCCTGTATGAGGCGCTGGTAACGCCTTGAAACTACCTCCTTCATCGACGCATAATCGTCGGGTCCCACCACCGTTTTGATATTGTATTTCTTGTAGTCCTTCTTGCTGGGCTTCATGCTTTTAAAGACCACGCAGGCGGCCACAGCGTCCGTGCCGGAGATGTTGGAGTTGTCGAAACATTCTATCTGATAAGGCAGTTTTGGAAGCCCTAATTTCTCCTGCAGCTCCTTCATCAGGCGTACCTGTTTTTGCTCTGGATTCAGCTTCTCGGCCTGCTTCAGACGGTCAACTTTATACTGCTTGCCGTTCATCTGCGAGAGGTCGAGGAGCGTCTTCTTGTCGCCCCTCTGAGGGATGGTAAACGTCACATTTTCCAGTTCCATTTCGGGCTCAAAAGGCACCACAATCTCCTTGGAATGACTGTTGAAACGCTCGCGCATCTCAACGATTCCCAACTGCAACAACTCCTGTTCGGTCTCGTTCAGGCGCTTCTTATACTCGAACGTAAAGCTCTGATTGATACTCCCGTTGGACACGTGTATGTAGTTGATATAGGCTACATTGTCGTCGTTGGTAATCGAGAAGACGTCCACATTGTCGATAGTGTGGCTCACCACCTCACTCCTGCTGGCAAACGAGTCTATTAGCAGGTATTTGCGCTTTACTTCTTCGGCCTCTTCAAACCGTAAATCCTCGGCCAGTTGCTCCATCTCGGTCCGCATCTCGCGCAGAATTTGACGCGTATTGCCTTTCAGTATCTCGCGTGCCTGGGCAATGTTCTTTTGGTAGTCCTCGTAGGTCTGTCGCGCCACGCAGGGGCCTTGACAGTTCTTGATATGATACTCCAAGCACATCTGGTATTTACCTGCCTTCACGCCCTCTTTTGTCATCGGTTGACGACATGTACGGGGCTTATAAAGCTTGTTGATGAGCTCCAAAATAGCATTCATGGACGCTGCGTGAGAGTAGGGGCCGTAATATGTGCCCCATTTCTTGTTGATGGTGCGTGTTTTGAAGATGCGCGGGAAGGGTTCGTTGGTCACACAGATGCTTGGATACGTCTTGCCGTCCTTCAGTAGCACGTTGTAGCGCGGATTGTACTTCTTGATGAGCGAATTCTCCAGCAAGAGGGCGTCCTCCTCTGTGTTGACCACCGTGTAGCTGATGTCGTGGATCTTGGAAACCAGTACTTTGGTCTTAAAACGGTCCACTTCGGTGTGAAAATAGGACGAGACGCGCGCTTTCAGACTTTTTGCCTTACCTACGTATATAATGGTATGCTCATCATCATAAAACTGGTAACTGCCAGGTTTTTCTGGCAGTCGTGCAACGATGCTCTTCAGATACGCCAAGCGCTTCTCGTTCTCTTCCTTCGTCATCTTACTCTTTGTTTCACGTGAAACAGAAATCTTGTATTCCCCTTTGTATAAAGGGCTGTCGCCGTGTTTAGATGGTCATCAACGTTGTCAGGTCGATGTCTTTAAACTCGTCGCGTCCGTGCAGTCCCTCGTCGGTAATCTCGATGATGAAGTTCATATAGACCTTCTTGGGGTGAAAGTGCTGTACGAGTTTATAGGCAGCCTTTGCTGTTCCACCGGTGGCCAACAAATCGTCGTGAATCAGCACCACATCGTTTTCGTTAATGGAATCGAGGTGCATCTCGATAGTGTCCACACCATATTCCTTAGAAAACGATTCTTTGATGACGGTGGAGGGGAGTTTTCCTGGTTTGCGAGCCAAAACGACACCGGCACCTAGTTTGACGGCGAGGGCGGCTGCCATCACGAAACCACGACTTTCTATGCCAACGATCTTGGTGATGCCTTTGTCCTTGTAAAGCTCATACAGTTCGTCGGTCATGATTTTCATACATTCGGCATTTTTGTAGAGGGTAGTCACATCTCTGAAGTTGATGCCCTTCTTTGGGAAATCTGGAATGCAACGCAGATTGTCCATCAGTACTTTGTTGTTCATTTTCAGTGAGTTATATTTGTTACACATATGCAATTGTTTCACATGAAACATTGTTTTATTTCTTTGTACAACGGCAAAAATCTTAGCTCTTGTTGCCAACCGCTCAACGCCCCATCAGCACTAAAAGTACGTTGATGTCGCTGGGAGAAACGCCAGGGATTCTGCTGGCCTGTGCCAGTGTCTCTGGATCGATGGCGGTGAGTTTCTGGCGGCATTCGGTGGAAAGGCCATGCAACTTCTCGTAATCGAAGTATCCCTTGATGCGGATGTTCTCCAAACGATGCATCTTGTCGGCCACCAAGCGCTCGCGCTCGATATATCCTTTGTATTTGATGCGAATCTCGGCGGCTTCGCTGATTTCGGCCTTTCTGTTGGGCAGTTTGTCGATGAATTCGCGCAATTCTGGTACAATTTCCATCAAATTGTTAAAGTTCAGTTGTGGACGTGCAATCAGGTCTTCCAACTTCACGCCAAACTGGAGTGGGGTAGTGCCTAACTTCTCAAGTGCGCCATTAATTTCCTTCGCTTTTATCGGGAATGTCTTGCAGAAATCGATGATTTCTTCGATTTTCGCCTTTTTCTCCATCCACCAGTCAAATCGGTCTTTTTTGGCCAGTCCTATCTCATACGAGCGCTCCGTCAGACGTGCATCAGCGTCATCCTGTCGCAACAGTATGCGGTATTCGGCGCGCGAGGTAAACATACGGTAAGGTTCATCCACGCCCTTCGTCACCAGGTCGTCAATCAATACACCGATATACGATTCGTCTCGATGCATCACAAATTCCTTGGTTCCATCGCATTTCAGCGCAGCATTGATACCAGCCACAAGACCTTGTCCGGCAGCTTCTTCATAGCCAGTAGTGCCGTTCACCTGTCCCGCGAAGAACAGTCCCTCAATTTTCTTCGATTCCAACGTATGTTTCAACTGGGTGGGGTCGAAGAAATCGTATTCTATTGCATAACCAGGGCGATAGACCTTGGCATGCTCTAATCCGGGAATTAATCGGAGTGCAGCTATCTGTACGTCCATTGGTAGCGATGACGAGAAGCCGTTGAGGTACATCTCGTTGGTTTCGCTGCCTTCTGGTTCCAGGAAGAGCAGATGCTGTTCGCGGTCGGGGAACGTCACAAGTTTCGTTTCTATCGATGGACAATAGCGTGGTCCGATGGACTGTATCTGACCGTTGTAGAGGGGCGAGTCTGCCAATCCAGAGCGCAGCATCTCGTGAACACTGGGGTTGGTATAGCATTCCCAACAAGGCAGTTGGGGTAGGGTACTGGCTGATGCTGCCCCTCCGTTCTTCTCGATAGAATCGGGGAAATATGAGAAACGATAGGCGCGCTGCTCGCCATCCTGCTGGCGCATCTTCGAGAAGTCCACGCTACGCTTGTCGATGCGTACGGGAGTGCCTGTCTTCATACGAGCAGAGCGGATGCCGTGACGTGTGATGCTTTCTGTTAGGCGCTCTGCGGCAGGTTCTGCTATGCGTCCGCCCTTCACCATCTTTCTGCCAATGTGCATCAGGCCGTTGAGGAAGGTACCTGCGGTGATCACCACGCTCTTGGCGCGAATCTCCGCGCCCCAGATGGTGCGCACGCCCACCACTTGCTTTGTAGGCTGCGACGTTGTCGCAGCACACTGGGAAGGCTCGATGATGAGCTCGTCGACCTGGTCCTGCCACACGTCAAGATTCCCGGTTTCATCGATGACGCGGCGCCATTCCCAGATGAATTTTCCGCGATCGCACTGGGCGCGGGGACTCCATACGGCGGGTCCTTTGCCTACGTTCAGCATGCGAAACTGGATGGAGGTGGCGTCGGTCACGCGTCCCATTTGTCCGCCAAGGGCATCAATCTCGCGTACAATCTGTCCCTTGGCAATGCCACCCACGGCAGGATTGCACGACATCTGTGCAATCTTGTTCATATCCATCGTCACCAGCAGCGTCTTTGCGCCCATGTTGGCAGCCGCACAAGCAGCCTCGCATCCAGCATGTCCGCCGCCTACGACCACTACATCATAATTAAGTATCATTCGTTCCAGTACTTTATTTTTCCGTTGCAAAATTACAAAAAGTTCTGCAAAAAGACCCACACTTTCAGAAAAATACATTAATTTTGCACGCGTTAAACCTGTAAGCCTGATGTTGTATGTTGCAAATATCAAGAAAGTTAGGAGCGAGAAATAAAGCCTTGTTGCTGGGTGTGATGACTGTCTTTGCGTTGGGATCGTGTATGAATGATCACAGCGGTGGCGGTGGTGGCTATATCTCTCACCCCTACATGAAAGATGGTTATTATACCGACGGAAAGTTGTATTATGACATAGAGCAGACCGCCGCCAGCGTGGTGGGTACGGATGGAGGCGCTTCCGAGGTAGTTATCCCCGATGCCATTGAGATCAACGAGGTGACCTATTCACTGTCGCGTGTCAAAAACCTCGGCATCTTTAAGAACCCCGATGACTATGGCATGTATGGCGTGACTGCCAACACAGGACTTTCATCATTGCAACTGGGCCCCAATGTAACCACGATTCAGGCTGTGGTCCAGAAAGACATTTTCTACGAGGTGGCCGAGGTGACGCCAACGAAAGAGGACGTCTATCTGCCGTCTCTCGCCTTGTGCGCGCCGCTGAAACGTCGCTATCCCCTCCAGACCATCGTGGTGAGAGGTGGAAATCCTGCTTATGATGCCCGCGAGGGGAGCAACTGCCTGATACATTTTGCCTCAGGCCGAGTGGTCGTTGCTGGTACCGATGCCAAGGTTCCGCCTGCCATCAAGGAGATTGCCCCCTGTGCCTTTGTTGGCTGCACTTCGTTGGACAGAAACTGCAAGTTGCCCGACGGCCTTGTTGATATCGGTTATTCCGCTTTCCAGCAGTGTGCGCTGACCAATGTCACCCTTCCCTCGTCGTTGCAGGTCATCGGCAATGGCGCCTTCTTTGGCAATCACCTGAAGGAGATCACCATTCCTGCCGACGTCTACGAGATAGGTTTCTATGCCTTTGCCGACAACGACCTGACATCGATCAATGTCGACAAAGACAATGAGTTTTTTGATTCGCGCAAAGACTGTAATGCCATCATCGATACAGAAAGCAACCTGCTGTTGCAGGGATGCGACAACACCGTTATTCCCGACGAGGTGACTGCCATCAGTCCCTGCGCCTTCTACAACTGCACCCGTTTGAAGACCATCAGTCTGCCCACCTCGCTGGTGTCTATCGGGGACCACGCTTTCATGGGCTGTATCTCGCTTGAGACTGTTGCCATCCCTGAAGAAACAGGCTCTGTAGGCAAGGCGGCTTTCTATGGCTGTAAAAGTCTCACCCAGGTGGAGCTGCCCCAAGGCGTCACCATTGGTGCGGGTGCCTTCCGCAATTGCGATGGCCTGGCCCAGCAGGGTTCTTATGTCAAGGTGGCATTCGACAATCCCTCTGCCGTAGACCCATCGGTCTTTGCATTCAGCGACAACAAAAAGGCCTACCAGCTGCAGGTTCCGGAAGACGCCTTGGAGCGTTTCTACGACTCTGATTGGAGCAAATATTTCATGTCTATCACGAGTTATTAGTGCTGCCAGAAAGGCTTGAAATAAAAAAATATTGAATAATAATTGAGATTTCTGACTTAAAAAGTTTGAAATCTCATTATTTTATAGTAATTTTGTGGCCGCAACACGTGTGTGCGTACTTAATCTTAAGTATTATTGCTTTGCCCGCGAGGGTAGTCCAAATGCTGACAATAAATCTAAAATCAATATTAATTCATTAATTTTCAATCATTTATGTGGTTATTTAATTCATCAATTGGTAGAAAGGTGGTGATGTCACTCACTGGCATTGCGCTGATTCTGTTTTTGACGTTCCACTGCTGCATGAACTTGGTTGCGCTGTTCTCGGGCGAGGCTTACAATGCTATTTGTGAGATGCTCGGTGCCAACTGGTATGCTGTAGTGGCAACAATGGGCTTGGCTGCTTTGGCCGTGCTCCACATCGTGTATGCTTTCATTCTGACAGCACAGAACCGTAAGGCTCGTGGTGAGAATCGCTACGAGGTTGCCACAACGGTTAATCCTGGTAAAGTGGAGTGGGCATCAAAGAACATGCTCGTGCTGGGTATCATTATCGCCATTGGTCTGCTTGTTCACCTGCAGAACTTCTGGTACAACATGATGTTTGCTGAGCTGACAGGTATGAGCGTTGCTCACAGCCCCGCTGATGGCTTTGCCTTCATGCAGGACACCTTTAGTAATCCTTACTTGGCAGGTCTCTACATCATCTGGTTTGTAGCTATCTGGTTACACCTGACTCACGGTTTCTGGAGCTCTCTGCAGACTCTGGGCTTGAGCGGAAAGACATGGTTCTGCCGTTGGAAGACCATTGGTTTTATCTACGTTACCCTGCTGATGCTGGGCTTCCTCGTAGTAGTGCTGGCATTCGCTTTCGGTTGTGCCCCTTCACTCTGTGATGGCAACTGCTGCAGTTTGTGCTGCTAATTGTGCATTATGAATTAAGAATTAAGCATTAAAAGAAATTATGGCTAAAGTATTAGATTCAAAGATTCCCGCAGGTCCAGTACCTGAGAAATGGAAGGAATATAAGGCTCACCAGCGCTTGGTTAACCCCAAGAACAAGCTGAAGCTCGACGTAATTGTGGTAGGTACCGGTCTGGCTGGTGCCTCAGCTGCTGCATCACTCGGTGAGATGGGCTTCAACGTAATTAACCTGTGCATTCAGGACTCTCCCCGTCGCGCTCACTCTATCGCCGCTCAGGGTGGTATCAACGCTGCCAAGTGCTATCAGAACGATGGTGACTCTGTCTATCGTCTGTTCTACGATACCGTAAAGGGTGGTGACTATCGTGCTCGCGAGGCCAACGTTTAT